>NZ_CBVI010000125.1 GCF_000513195.1 Bacteroides timonensis
TTCAGCTCTATCTGGAGTTTATGCACACTTTTACCTACACGCTTACACTCACCTTCTGCATCGCCCTGTTCATCGGCAATAGAGTGGAGTGTAGGTAAGTGTAGGCAGAGTGTAGGCAAATTTACCTACACTCCACCTATATCAGAGATATATCTTTGATTATCTTTCCGTTACCCCTCTTTTTTGCCTACACTATTCGTTTTTACACCCTTTCATTTCAGGCGTTTTTCCACCTACTTTTGTCCATCCAAAGCAGGGATTGTAAGTGTCAATCCCTTATGTCCATTGCGCAAACTACGCATGTATACTCTGTTGACATAGAGTGTTTTAGATATGACTACGATCGTGAACATCGTGACTCACAGTAGTGATACACGTGCTTTACAGCAGTGAAGCACGTGCACTACAACTGTACGCACATCCAAATGCAACATTCTAAAACAAAGGAGAAAGGATCTGAATCCAAAGAAAAAGCTATGTAATAACAAGTAAAAGGGCATGTAATTCATAAGGAAGTAGGTACCAAGCGTTCATCAACAGACTATTGTAGCAGTGTATTTCAGCAGGTAAACGTTTGTAAGGCTATTGAGGTGAATAATGATTTAACTACGCATTTTTTTTAATAGACCTTTCTTACTTCTTCAATTTTAGTAATTGTATTCTTCGGTAATATCTATTAATGTCTGTATTAATAGCTTTATGTTTATTATTATTGTTTATAGATATTCCTTTTTTGCACAAGAAATGTGTAATCACAGTCAATCTGTTTTTCCATATGTACACAGGAGGTTCGTTGTGTATAGCTCTATTAAATTTGTTCTTTACCATACTTCTATGATTTTTAATGTCTGAATTAGTGATGGAAAAATATGTTTCAAGCTACGAAGATTAGTGTAAAAAAGAAAGAGTAAGTAAGAATCTTAGAATAATATTGATTATATATACTGATTTACGGCGATTAATTGGCTGATATATAATTTATTGGAGTAAAAATGGATAGGTGTTCAAAAAACGTTCGTTTAATGGACACCAATATTTGTAAAGAAAATGTCTCTTATAAAAACATCAAGTTGAATAGATATTAATGATATTTTTTCAGAATGTAAAATCTTACACATGAGATACTTACATAAAAAAAAGAGGGTCTGAGAAAATATTTTTATCAAACATTTTGGTCATTCAAAAAATACCTTTTACCTTTGCGCCCATTAAACGAACGATTAAAAGACAACTAATCTTCCTTAATCACCCGTTTATAGCTTTTGACTCCAGAAGCTCCACATAGATGTTTCACAGCTTCTTTTTCCGCGATGGTAGGAAGTTCTGAAATGAAATGAATGCAGCATAAGTTATTTAAAATAATCGCATTACATAATTTGACCGGTAGGTATTTCACTACTCCGGTGTCCCTAAAAAATATCCTTACGCGAAGTTGCTTTGCGAAAATATCATGACTGAAAGTACTCACTCTCAGCTTTCAACTTTCAACTCTCAAAATCTCCATTGGTTTGCTGTTCGTGTCTCTTATAGTCGTGAACTGACTCTTAAGTCTATTCTTGATAAGGAGAACATAGAGAGCTTTATTCCTATGTGCTATGGAATGGTGATGAAAGGTGGTAAGCGTGTCCGTAGATTGGTGCCCGCCATACATAATCTTGTCTTCGTTCATTCTACGCGCAAACGTATTGATGCTTTGAAGGACGAGCTTGAGGGAACGATGCCTATACGTTTCATTATGAATCGTGAACATTGCCGTCCGGTAGTTATTCCTGATGCGCAGATGCGCAGTTTTATTCTGGTAGCGGGTAGTCACGATGAGCCAATTCTTTATATGGAAGCAGCCGAACTGAATTTGGTAAAAGGTCAGAAGGTTCGTATCACTGATGGTGTTTTCAAAGGCGTAATCGGTGAGTTTGTCCGTATTCGCCATGATCGCCGTGTGGTAGTCAATATTGAAGGTGTCATGGCTGTAGCTACTACCTTTATCCCGCCTTCGCTTGTTGAGCCGTTAACTGTTGATTGAAATAAAACATTTAATAATATGAATTCTAATTCTTCATCATTATTTTCCTTAGCCCATGATCTTCTAACCTACGGGCTTGATGGAAGTCCCATTTATGCGGACCAATTTACGCGTTTGAACCGTGATGTTTACGAACAGGCTATCGAACTTTACAACATTCATGGAGCTACGGCCGAAGAGGAGGCTGAACTTTGCCTTGGTTTGTTAGTGGCTTTCGCTGCAACGATTTATGATAATGGCTGCAAACAGGAATATATTCAGAATGTTCTGGATCGTAGCTGGGAGGTACTTCCGAAGCTTTCTGCGTCATTGCTGAAGGTGCGTTTGTTAACTTATTGTTATAGTGAGTGTTATGATGAGAGTTTGGCAAAGGAGGCTCATGAAATTATAAATACTTGGGATAAGGCAGGGTTGAGCTTGGAGCAGGCGGAGATTGCAGAGGAGTTGAAGGGGTTTGAGGAGAATCAGTATCCGTGGGAAGCGGTGGAAGAATAGTTATTCTATTTAGGAATAAGATTCACAATTGAGCATTATATAGTATAATATGAAAAAAATAGCATTAATTACAGGTATCACTGGACAAGACGGTTCTTTTCTTGCTGAATTTTTAATAGAAAAAGGTTACGAAGTTCATGGTATTCTTCGACGTTCTTCCTCTTTCAACACTGGGCGTATCGAGCACCTTTATTTGGATGAATGGGTACGCGATATGAAGAAAGATCGTCTGATAAATCTTCATTATGGAGACATGACGGATAGTAGTTCACTAATTCGAATTATTCAGTTGGTTCAGCCAAACGAAATATACAACCTTGCTGCACAAAGTCATGTGAAGGTCAGTTTTGATGTACCTGAATATACTGCGGAATCGGATGCAATTGGTACTCTCCGGATGTTGGAGGCTGTCCGTATTTTGGGATTGGAGAAAAAGACAAAGATTTATCAGGCCTCCACTTCGGAACTTTACGGTAAAGTGCAGGAAGTTCCCCAATCGGAAACTACTCCTTTCTATCCCCGTAGTCCATATGGAGTAGCTAAACAATACGGCTTTTGGATAACGAAGAATTATCGTGAGAGCTACAATATGTTTGCTGTTAACGGTATTCTGTTCAATCATGAGAGTGAACGGAGAGGAGAGACGTTTGTTACGCGTAAGATTACATTAGCAGCCGCCCGAATAGCTCAGGGCTTTCAGGATAAACTGTACCTGGGTAATTTATCTGCCCGTCGTGACTGGGGGTATGCCAAAGATTATGTGGAGTGTATGTGGTTGATCCTTCAGCATGATGTTCCCGAAGATTTTGTAATAGCTACAGGTGAGATGCATACAGTTCGTGAATTTGCTACTTTGGCCTTCGGGGAGGTGAATATTGAACTTCGTTGGGAAGGTGAAGGAGTGAATGAAAAAGGGATTGATATGAAGACCGGTAAGGTATTAGTTGAAGTTGATCCTAAATATTTCCGTCCTTGTGAAGTTGAACAGCTATTGGGAGATCCTACTAAAGCCAAGACTTTGCTTGGTTGGAATCCTACAAAAACAAGTTTATCTGAATTGGTGAAGATAATGGTAGAGCATGATCTGAAATTTGTGAGAAAATTGCATCTGAAAGTACAAATTGCAGAATAATTATTAGGATATTTCAATATTCTTGGTGGATAAACATAAGTAATTACCTTAGGCTGAAATGGGTATAAAGTGGCTGCTTATGAAAATAATAAGAGAAGTTCATTTTTTACTCTATACTTAATTATATCTAAAATTATGCCCAGAGAAATAAAAATAGCTGTAGCCGGTACTGGCTACGTCGGACTGAGTATTGCCACTTTGTTGGCACAACATCATTCGGTGATAGCAGTGGATGTGATACCCAAAAAGGTAGAGATGTTGAACCGCAAGCAGTCACCTATTCAAGATGAATATATTGAAAAGTATTTATTGGAGAAGGAACTGAACCTCACAGCTACTCTTGATGGAGCAGCTGCTTATCGTAATGCAGATTTTGTCATTATTGCAGCACCTACTAATTATGATCCGATTAGAAATTATTTTGATACTCACCACATTGAGGATGTGATTGATTTGGTGTTGAGTGTAAATCCAGATGCTGTAATGGTAATTAAATCTACTATTCCTGTGGGATACTGTCGCAGTCTCTATGTAAAGTATGCGCAGAAAGGATTACAGAAATTGAATTTACTATTCTCACCGGAGTTCCTACGTGAGAGTAAGGCGCTTTACGATAACCTTTATCCTAGTCGCATTATTGTGGGATATCCCAAGCTCATTGTAGATGAACAGTTTAAGGAGGAGAACGAAGCTATTTGTCACATTGCTGATATTCCGGCATTAAAACAAGCTGCTTATACTTTTGCAGGTCTATTACAGGAGGGGGCCATTAAACAGGATATTCCTACACTCTTCATGGGTATGAAGGAGGCGGAAGCTGTGAAACTCTTTGCTAATACCTATCTTGCTCTTCGTGTCAGTTATTTTAACGAGTTGGATACCTATGCAGAAGTTAAAGGTTTGGACTCACAGTCCATTATTCAGGGCGTGGGCCTTGATCCTCGTATTGGTACACATTACAACAATCCCAGTTTTGGCTATGGTGGCTATTGTCTGCCGAAGGATACCAAACAGCTGCTGACTAATTATCAAGATGTTCCGCAGAATATGATGAGTGCTATCGTGGAAAGTAACCGCACGCGTAAGGATTTTATAGCCGACAGGGTTCTACGTATGGCTAGATATTATGACTATTATAATAAAGGCGATTATAAACCATCTGAGGAAAAAAAATGTGTGATTGGAGTTTATCGCCTCACTATGAAATCAAACTCTGACAATTTTCGTCAATCCTCTATTCAAGGAGTAATGAAACGTATTAAAGCTAAAGGAGCAGAAGTGATTATTTACGAACCTACTTTAGAAAATGAAACAACTTTTTTTGGTAGTAGAGTGGTAAATGATTTGGCTAAATTCAAGCAACAGTGTCAAGCCATTATAGCTAATCGCTATGATGTATGTTTGAATGATGTGAAGGAGAAGGTGTATACGAGAGATATTTTTCAGCGAGACTAAGAATTTAATAATTTGTTGTTAGAAGCGTAGACTTTATTGACTTAAAACTTATAGAAAGATTTATTCTCGAAATCTATTTTTTCTTCCAAAAAGGGAAACGCTTTAATCAAAATATAAGTAATAACATTAAAAAAAGCGTCGCTCCTGCAGGTGAATAAATCACAAGCATGAGCTCTACTTGCACTGCAGGAGGGGCGATATATAAAATATAGAAATCAAAATGTCAGTATTTCAAGACAAAGTCCTGCTTATCACAGGCGGCACAGGTAGTTTCGGTAATGCTGTGCTTCGTCGTTTCCTTACAAGCGACATTCGCGAAGTTCGTATTTTCTCACGCGATGAGAAGAAGCAAGACGATATGCGCCATCACCTTCAAGCACAGTATCCTGAAGCTGCTAACAAAGTCAAATTCTATATTGGTAATGTTCGCGAAAAAACATCTGTAGACATAGCTATGCGGGGCGTAGATTATGTATTTGCAGCCGCTGCTCTCAAACAAGTACCATCATGTGAGTTTTTTCCAATAGAAGCTACTATGACCAATGTAGTAGGTACTAACAATGTTCTTCTCTCAGCTATCCAGCATGGAGTCAAGAACGTTGTAGTCCTTTCTACCGATAAGGCAGCTTATCCGATCAATGCCATGGGCATTTCCAAAGCTCTTATGGAGAAAGTAGCTATAGCCAAAGGACGTGAACTCGGTCTGAATGCACAGACCACTATCTGTTGTACCCGTTATGGTAATGTCATGGCTAGCCGAGGTTCGGTTATTCCACTTTGGGTAGAGCAGATGGAACAAGGTAAACCTATCACTATTACCGATCCCCATATGACACGCTTTATGATGACATTGGATGATGCCGTGGATTTGGTGATTTATGCCTTTACTCATGCTGAGAATGGTGATCTCTTTATACAAAAAGCTCCTGCTGCTACTCTTGATGTTCTTGCCGAAGCCCTCAAGCAGACCTATGCTAAAATCGATCCTAAATATGGCGAAACAGAAGTGCGCATTATTGGTACCCGTCATGGCGAGAAACTCTATGAAACTCTTGTTACTTGTGAAGAGATGGCTAAAGCCATCGATATGGGTGATTATTATCGTATTCCATGTGATACTCGTGACCTTAACTATGATAAATACTTCACAGTAGGAAATGAAAGTGTAAATAAAGTGAAAGATTACCACTCTCACAATACAAGACGTTTAAATGTTGAGGGAATGAAGGAACTTCTGCTGAAATTGAGATTCATTCAAGAAGATCTTGGAATGCTTCCACGAATAAAGGCAAGAGAAATTCGCTCAGAATAATAACGGAAGGCGGATAATGAAATTTTTTATTTTAGGATGTAATGGTATGGCAGGTCATGTCATTGCATTATATTTGAAAGAGCAAGGCCATGAAGTAATTGGCTTTGCTAGAAATAAGTCTGATCATGTTGATACTGTAATAGGCGATGCATACGACACAAACTTTATTGTGAAAAATCTTACAGAAGGTAAATATGACGTAGTGATTAATTGTATTGGAATCCTTAATCAGTTTGCTGAGAATAATAAGGCAGCAGCAGTATTCTTGAATAGTTATTTGCCACACTGTCTTGTAAAAGCAACTGAAGGTTCCAGCACTCGGGTAATTCATATGAGTACAGATTGTGTTTTTTCAGGTAAGACTGGACCATATACAGAAACCTCCTTCCCTGATGGAGCAACTTTCTATGATAGAAGTAAGGCTTTGGGAGAAATCAATGATGATAAAAATCTTACTCTTCGCAACTCCATTGTAGGACCGGATATCAGGCAAAAAGGTATTGGACTTCTTAACTGGTTTATGCAGCAGGAGGGAGTTGTAAATGGTTTTACAGGAGCTATGTGGACAGGTCAGACTACGATACAGTTGGCTAAAACCATGGAAGTAGCTGCCATGACTAAGGTTAGTGGACTTATCAATATGGTTCCTGCTACCAATATTTCCAAATACGAGCTTTTAAAACTGTTCAATCACTATTTGCGTAATGATGAACTCACCATCTATCCTGTGGAAGGAGTTGTGGCAGATAAGACTCTTGTTCGTACCAACAACAAGTTTAACTACCAGATTCCGGATTATGATAGTATGGTTCGGGAAATGGCTGAATGGATAAGAGCTCATAAAGAATTATATCCTCATTATAACTTGAAATAGGTATGAAGAAACTGAAACTGATGACGATTGTCGGCACTCGCCCTGAGATTATTAAGATGTCTGCAATCATAAAGAAAAGTGATAAATATTTCAATCATGTACTTGTGCATACAGGTCAGAACTATGATTATAATCTCAATGAAGTTTTTTTTAAAGACCTGGGACTTCGTGAACCGGACTATTACTTAGGTGTAGTAGGTGTCAACATTGGAGAGACTATGGGTAATGTCATTTCAAAGGCTTATAATCTGATGGTGGAGGTGAAACCAGATGCAGTGATCGTACTTGGTGACACTAATTCATGTCTTAGTGTTATTGCTGCAAAACGTCTTAAAATACCTATTTTCCATATGGAAGCTGGAAATCGTTGCAAAGATGAGAATCTTCCTGAAGAGGTAATTCGTAGAATTGTTGACGTTACTAGCGATGTTAATCTTTGCTACTCAGAACATGCTCGTAGATATATTCTTCAGTCTGGAGTTAAGCCAGAGTACACCTATGTAGTCGGTTCACCTATGGCAGAAGTTCTCACAGAAGTTCTGCCTCAGATTGAAGCAAGTGATATTCTTGAACGTCTTGGACTTAAGAAAGGCAAATATATTCTTCTTTCGGCTCATCGAGAAGAGAACATTGATATTGAATCAAACTTCTTTTCACTGATGAATGCAGTTAATTCGATGGCGGAGACGTATGATATGCCAGTTTTGTACAGTTGCCATCCCCGTAGCCGGAAAATGATTGAGAAGAGGGGGGTTAAGTTCAATGACAAAGTTATTCAGCATACACCTCTTGGATTCTTTGATTACAATAAACTTCAGCAAAATGCCTTTTGTGTGGTTTCAGACTCTGGTACAGTACCTGAAGAAAGCGCATTCTTTCATTTTCCAGCGGTAAGTGTTCGTACTTCTACAGAACGTCCTGAGGCTATGGATAAGGGGGTATTTACAATTGGCTCTATTTCGTCGGATCTTGTACTTCAAGCTGTGAATATGGCCGTAGAGATGCACTCTAATGAGGATGATATTTCTGATGTTCCTGCTTATGTGGAGATCAATGTTTCTACTAAAGTTGTGAAGTTGATTCAGAGCTATGTGGGGATTATTAATCATATGGTTTGGAGGAAAAGTTAATCTTTGTATTTTTTCTAATGAATTAATATTTTTAGTTCAACAGTTGATTGGGTGAATCACTTATTCAACTGATGTTTGTTGTGATTGAAATCTTGGATTTTATGCTATTATGAAGAACTTTTTATGTAGTTCGTGTTCGTTCAGTAAGCGAGATTTATGGATTGATGATTATTTGTTTTGAAATTAAATCCTTAGATTTACTACTATTTTATTGATTTGGCTTAGGTATAGAAGTGGCTATTTGTCATGACAGAAAGCGTTAATGTGATTACAACAGAAAATAATAAACGTATAGCAAAAAATACATCTTTACTATATCTTCGAATGATATTAGTTATGGGTGTATCTTTCTTTACCTCTAGAATTGTAATACAATCATTAGGAGTTGAAGATTATGGTATTTATAGTGTAGTAGGTGGAATTATTGCTATGTTTTCATTTATTAATGGGAGTATGGTTGTTTCTACTCAGCGTTATATTACTTTTGAATTGGGAAAAGGTGATATTTGTCTGTTAAGAAAAGTTTTTTCTACCTCCATTCAAATACATGGACTAATTTCATTTATCATTGTTTGTTTGGGAGAGACTATTGGTTTATGGTTTCTTCAAAATAAAATGATTATTCCAGAAGATCGTATGGTTGCGGCTATGTGGGTATACCAATGTTCTATTGTAGTGTGTGTGATTAACATTATGTCTGTTCCGTATAATGCAGACATAATAGCACATGAGAAAATGTCGGCGTTTGCTTATATTTCGATATTTGAAGTATTAACAAAATTAGCTATAGTTTATTTGTTATATATTTCTCCATGGGATGATAGACTTATTGTATATGCAGTACTGTTATTAATAGTACAATTGATTATACGTTCTATGTATATGTGTTATTGTCATAAACATTTTGAAGAATCAAACTACCAACATCAATTTGATAAAACTCTTTTGAAGGAAATGGCAGGTTTTGCGGGCTGGAGCTTTTGGGGTAATTTGGCTGGTGTGCTTAGTACTCAAGGTGTGAATATTATGTTGAACGTCTTTTTTGGTCCTGTAGTAAATGCAGCTCGTGGAATTGCCGTTCAGGTTCAAGCTGTAGTACAGCAGTTTGTGACAAATTTTCAAATGGCTATAAATCCACAGATTACAAAAAGTTATGCAACAGATAATTTAGAGACAACATACATGCTTATGTTTAGAAGTGCTAGATATTCTTTCTATTTATTGTTTGTTTTTGCGCTACCTATTTTTTTAGAAACAGAATATTTATTGGCTTTATGGTTAACGGAGGTTCCTAAGAATACTGTGGAATTTGCTAGAATAATGATTTTGATATCACTGATATATGCTATATCTAATCCATATGTAATAGCAAACCAAGCAACAGGCAAAGTAAGAAGATATCAAATTATTGTAGGAGGTTCACTTCTACTGACACTGCCTATATCGTACATAGTACTAAAATTAGGTGCACCTGCTTTTTCTGTTTTTGTTGTCCAGTTTTTTATTGAATGTGTAGCTCAAATTCTGCGTATTGTGTTATTAAAGCAAAATATTGATTTGTCTATTATGAAAAGTATAGCAAATATTTATTTACCGATATTGTTAGTTATTGTTATATCATCAATACTTCCGGTTATTGTATGTTGTTCTTTACCATGCAATTTTATTAGACTTATTGCTGTTGTTTGTACCTCTATACTGTCTGTATGTGTAACAGCTTTTTTAGTCGGAATAAAGAAAAATGAGAGATTATTTATTTCTAAAAAGTTGATTCAACTTTTTAGAAATAAATAATAATGGTGATAGTTTCTATAGCTTTGTTGTGGTAATTTGAAGCAGTATGATTATATTGAGGATGAAATCAATAGTGAATTATTGTATAGGCTACTATATAATACGAAACATTAGAAAACTTTATAATACAATATATTATTATTTAGGATCTTCTGAGGATTTTTTAATAGTTAATTGCTCATTTAAACAGTGGGGACGTAAGGTTGTTCCATTTAATATCGGTGACGATATTAATGCTGTATTGTTTCAAGGACTATCTGGGAAAAAAGTATTGAATATAGATGAATTCTTCCACAACCGAATGGTTAACATAATGGGTATTGGTTCTATAATTGAATGGAAATCAACTAATGAATCTATTGTATGGGGTAGCGGCATAATGGATAGTAATGTCTGCCTTCCCAAAGAAAGAAGACCATTAAAGGTAGTTGCAGTGAGAGGGAGGTTAACAAAACAGTTGCTTGTTAACAACGGGATTAGTTGTCCTGATGTATTTGGTGATCCGGCTTTACTACTACCACATCTTTATAAACCTGTAATCGAACAGAATGATATTATTGGAATTATTCCTCATTATGTAGATCTAAGAGACCCTATATTGATAGAACTCTTAAATAAAAATAAGAGAATTCGACTTATAGATATTCAGCATTATAAAGACTGGAAAGAAATTATAAATCAGATCTGTTCATGTAGATATATATTGTCCAGTTCTTTACATGGACTGATACTGTCTGATGCTTATGGTATACCTAATTTATGGGTTAAATTTTCTGAAAAAATTGTAGGCGATGGTTTTAAATACTTAGACTATTTCTCTGCAGTAGAAAGAGTTTGTAATTGTATTGATTTAAGAGAGGAATATAGTGTAACGTCATTTGAGAATAGTATTAAAGACTATAAACCTATTATTTTTTCAAAAGAAGAACTCTTAAAATCTTGTCCGTTTAAGGTTGTGTGATTTTTTATCAACAAAGAGTTTTTGTAAATTAATATATGAGAAAAACAACACTTTTTCTTCATCACTCTTCAGTAATAGGAGGAGGAAGTTTCTGTTTACTGAATATTCTGAAAGTAATTGATCGAACTTATATAGAACCGATTGTTGCATTATGTGTAGATGGACCTTTACGTTTGGAGATTGAGAAGTTAGGTATAAAAGTGGTATTGTTTTCCAAAATGACAGCAATACCCTATAATCACACATTGTATAGTATCTCTTCCTTAAAATCATATAGTATGGTAATACTATCGATTCCTACATTTAAACAACTGCTGAAGAGGTATAAAATAGATATAGTATATCTTAATAATATGATGATATACAATTATCTGAAGCCAGCAAAAGAATATGGCTGTAAAACCATAATTCATATTCGTGAACACTGGCCGCTAACTGAACATAAGCACCAGCTTAAATGGGCTCAGGAGGCTGTAAGGCAATATGCAGATGCTGTGATAGCTATCAATAAATATAGTGCTTCAATGTTTGCGTCCTCATATAATAAAATATCTATAGTTTATGATTGGATAGATATGGATTCTCGTTTTGAGTATCGGCCCATATCAGAGATTTTAGGAGAAGATGCGACTAATCTAAAAGTTTACCTTTACACTGGAGGCGTACAGAAAATCAAGGGTGCAGTAGAAATATTAGATGCTTTTTCAAAGTGTATAAAAAATGAGAATGCACGATTGTTGGTATTGGGTATTGATCCCAATTGTGTAGGGACTGGGGTGAGAGAAAAAGTAAAGAAAGTACTTGCTTCATTTGGAATTAAAAGTTATTATTATCAAGTGCGCGAAGCTATTTTACAAGATATCCGTATTCGTTGTATACCGGCTACCTATATGTTAGGTCATATTATGCAGCAGTGTTATTGTAATCTTAGTTATTTTACCATTCCTCATGCAAATCTTGCAATGGCTGAATGTGGAATTATGGGTTTACCTTCTATTGCAGCTTGTTCTGAAGAATCACAAGAGTATTCATATAATGGTCGCTTGGCTTTGCTTTTTCCCATAAATTCGAAAGAAGCGTTTCATCGAGCTATTAGTGATTACAATGCTGACTTCATTGATTTAAAGCGACAACTTAATTCTTGTAATTCAGCACTAAAAGAGATGTTTTCTAAAGAAAGAAATGTGGTAATTTTGAATAGTGTATTGAATAGTATTGCTAAATGATAATATTATATATAGGAATATTTCTTATTATTGTTAGTTTTGTTTTGAGGAAAAAAATGCCCCTCTTCTTGGGATTTGCTTTCGTTTTTCTCATTATGGGATTTCAAAGTAATGTAGAAGGGGATTATGATGGGTATAAGATAGGATTTTCTATGATTGATACCCGAACGGCTGAAGATGAACCGTTGTGGGTCTTTTTATATAAGATATTCCAACCGTTTGGTTTCGAGTTCTTTGTGTGCTGTATAGCTCTGTTTGAAGTTTTTGTTCTTACAAAACTTGCCCAAAGATTCTCATCTCATTCTTATAAGTGGTTACCAGCTATATTATTTTTCTTTATGTTTGGAATGATGCTTATTCAAATGAAAGCTTTGCGTCAAGGATTAGCTGTGGAAGTTTGTATGTTACCATTTATTCTAGCTGTAGAGAAAAGAAAATTTAAATTATTATATTGTTTTATCCCTCTCTTTACAGCTTTTTTAATTCATAATTCAGCATTAGTAATGTTTCCTGCTATCTTGCTTTACTATTTGAACGTATCTATAGGTTTTTTAGAACCAAAGAAGAGCAATCATAGATTGGGATTTAAACTTCCTATGATTTTTTTGTTTTTTTTGTTTTTGTATATTACTTGCGGACTGAAATTTTTCACACATACTTGCTGCAATTATCTGTTTTATTTGGTGATTTTAGGTTAGGTGACTATCTTGAAAATGAAAATGAAACTTTTGAACTTTCTAAACTTCTTGTACTTGCTGATGCTGTTTTTGTATTTCTTTCTGTTTGGTATTATCAGTATACAAAAGGTGCTATGCGTATCCTTTCAATTATGACAACTATAGCAATATTTGCAGATGTAACGTTTTTTGGGGTGGGGTCACTTCCTCGGATGGGATATTATTATTTAGTATCTACAATAGTGGTCTATCCTAATATTGCTCAACTTCTGTCGGTGAAGTATGGGAAAATAGTTGCTTTGATCTTTATTGTAATGTGTATAGGATATGCAGTTAAGACATCATTACCTTGGCTTACAGAACTAGATACCACAGGTTATCGATATTATGAATTTGTATTTTTATAGTAGTTTATGTATAAAGGAGTCGTACTAACAAGGTCTTTTTTAATTAATGATTCGCCAGGAGGACAAATACTGCGTGTTTTATTCTCCCATGTTAATTCAAAATGTTGTTCTCTTACGTATTATATTTCAGATATCGGAAAACATGTGATAAATCATTCATTTGATGTAGTAAATATTCATGAAAAAGTATGGGTGAGATATATAGCAGCGTTTGTTCGCCGTATTTTATCTGATTTGACATTTCTTCCTGGATATGAATGGTGGTCATGGGGGGTAAAAACAGTCAAGGTTATGGAACGAGAGATTGCTTGGGAGGATATTGATTATATACATTCTGTAAGTTATCCTTGTGCTTCACATTGGGCAGCATTTCAACTAAAAAAAAGACGGGAAAACCTTGGGTGGCTCATTTCTTAGATCCATGGGTAGAAAACCCATATCGCCCATTTAAAACAAAATATTTTAAGGACAAAGATTATGCAATGGAGCGAGATATCGCAACTTATGCAGATTTGATAATCCATAATAGTCAGTCAATGGTTGACTCTTGGATAAGCAGATATGGAGATTTAGTGAGAAACAAGATTGTTATTTTATCGATGCCTATTAGTTTACCTGATAATTATTTATATGTAAATAAGTATGGAATATCCGATAAGAAAAAAAGAATTATTTCTCACATTGGTTCTTTGACAAGTGGCAGAACTTCTGAAGTCTTTATAAGAGCTGTAAAGTCATTCGTGTGTAAATATCCTGAGTTGAGTAATCTGTTGGAAGTAAAATATGTAGGATATGTTTGTAATAAGGATAAAAGTCTTATATCTAAACTTGGTCTTCAAAAATACTTTAATTTGCTTGGTCAGGTATCTGAAGAAGAGTGTGTTGAATGTTATATTAATAGTGATGCTTTTCTTGCTATTGACAGTTCTGGAAGCCTTTTTTATCCTTCTAAAATATTGAAATACTTTTATTTTGAACGCCCGATTTTAGGGATAGCATGTTCTGGTAGTGTACTTGAAAATGAGATGTGTGAGTCAAAAAATACTTTTTGTCCTATTGATAAAACTGAAAATATTGAATTGTTTCTGCTTAAATTACTTTCTGCATATGATACCATAACTATAAATGATAGAAATTACTGGAGGAAATTTCTTCCTGAACAGATGGCGAGTCAATATGAAAGCCTGATATGTTCTTTGTTAGAGAAAAGTAAGTACACAGATTTATCTTGTGTGAATTTGAAAATTTAAATGAGATAAGAAGGAGAAATGAAGTACAGAAAAATTTCGATGATTTGGAATTTATGATGTTTGAGGTTTTATGATTAAGATTTTAGTTGATTTTTAGGGGATTATTACTTGTAAGATGGTAAATCTTATGTTTTTTGAATGAAGAACATATTGTTGTGAGTTTTTTAATTTAGGATGTGTATTGCTTATGTAACATATCTTAATCTTACTCACAAGGAATATGAAATGTATTATGAAATAATTGTTTATGTTAGCTCCTATTGTAATATTTGCCTTTAATAGGTTGGAGGTATTAAAGAATGCTGTTTCCTCTTTGCTTCAGAATAGAGAAGCTATTGATTGTGATCTATTTATCTTTGTGGATGGAGTTCGAAATCATAAAGAAGGTGAAGCTGAAAAAGTTTATGCTGTGCAGGAATACGTTAAAACTATTGAAGGGTTTAAGTCAGTGCATTATACCTTCAGTGAGGTTAATAAGGGACTTGCTAAAAGCATAATAAGTGGTGTCTCGGAAATTTTGGATAAGTATGGTAAGGCTATAGTTGTTGAGGACGATCTCTATACATCGCGTAGTTTTTTACGGTTCATGAATGATATGTTGAATAAATATGAATTGGATGAACGCGTTATGCAAGTGTCTGGCTATGGATGTAAACTTACTCGTTTGAGAAATTATCCTCATGACGCATATTTAAATGAAAGAGCTCAATGTTGGAGTTGGGCAACATGGAAGGACAGATGGGAAACTATTGACTGGAATGTAACAGACTTTGAGGAACTATCAGCGTCTCCTACCTTACAAAAAGCGTTCAATAAGAGGGGAAGTGATCTCTTTGGTATGCTGAAAGGGTATATGGAACATAAGGTTGACTCTTGGTATATTCGTTTTCATTATTCAATGTATAAACAATGTCGGTATTGTATAACACCAGTGAGGTCACTTGTACGTAATGATGGTTTTGGAGAAGAGGCCACTCATTGTAAATCATACAATCGATACAAAGTAGACTTTGAGATAGAGCACTCTGGAGAATTTAGAGTGCCGGATCGTCTTGAACCATGTGAGAGGATTATTGCAAATTCTGTTCGCTATTGGCAGATATTATACCGTGTATATGGAAAAATTGTGACGATTCTGATGCGATTGAGGTAATGTCTCAAGATTCCTAATGTTAGGATGACGCTTCTTTTGTTGTCTAGTAAGGAATTTGGGTTAATAGTGGTTCGCTTTTATGTCCTTGAGTGAAGTATAAAGTTTTATTGGAATACTGTTAAACATTAATGTGGGTTATAGATTTATTAGTTTTAAAGAATTTGTACAATAATATTCAAGATGAGTGTGAGTATGCAGAAGATGCTTGATTTGGTAAGATATATAGCACATTTTGATTGTTTATAAGTTCGATATTTTTTATGTGAAAAATGGTTAGTAGATTTAAAGTTGGGAAAGTAGGCATATCAAGAATTAATTTGGTAATGGCAATCGATAGCCTAAATCAGTATATTTTACAAGGAAAAATAGGATATATATGTGTAACAAATACACGTACTGCATATTTATCAAATGTTAATGATAAATATTGCGATGTCCAAAATAATTCGCTTTTAACAGTGCCAGATGGGATGCCTTTAATTTGGATAGCCCATAATTTAGGATTTTTGGAAGTGGGGCGTACATGTGGACCTGATTTGTTTTTGGCTGTATTGGAAGAGTCTAAAATAAAAAAATATTCTCACTATTTTTTTGGAAGTACTCCACAAACAATAACCGCTATAAAAAGAAAACTATCTTTGGAATATTCTTCTGTCGTAATAAAGAATGCAGTTTCTCCTCCTTTTCAACCTATAGAAGAGTATGATATTGATGCTTTAGCAGATGATATTAATAAGTTAAGACCTACTTTTTTCTGGTGTGGACTCGGTGCACCTAAGCAAGAGCAATTAATGGCGATGTTGCAGCCTAAATTGGAGGCTACAATTTGTATTGGCGTTGGTTTGGTCTTTGAATATTTTGCAGGAACAGTAGAAAGAGCTCCTTTATGGGCTCAAAAATCAGGTTTAGAGGGAATTTATCGTTTATTACAACAGCCTAAGAAAATTATTAGAATAATAAAACCTTTTTCTTGGATTATTTTACAATATTTAAAATCAATTATTTGTAGATGGAAGTCAAACATCAACCATGGTATGAAGAAAAAATAAGCTTAATTTTTTCGGAAATATTTACTGGATTTTTTTCTTTTTCTTTCGTAAAAGCTTTCTTCTCTTCTTTTGCTTATTTTCTGCATGAGCAGGTCATTTGGCGAAAAAGAATACATCACAAAGGAAATTATCGCATTCATGCACGTGCTTCGCTTCGTAATTCACAAAATATCTATTTAGGGGAAAATGTTCGTATTACAATGGATTGTTGTATTTGGGCAGAGCAACATTCTAAAATTGTATTTGGTGATAATGTTTTAGTTGGTCCTGGTGTGAAAATGTTTTGTGGTAATCATGGTATAAAACTGTGTGGTATTCCAATGGTTTATCAAGAGAGGAGTGAAAAAGATATTATTATTGGAAATGATGTATGGATTGGTGCCAATTCTATTCTTGTTTCTGGTGCAAAGATAAATGACGGAGCTATTGTTGCAGCCGGTTCGGTGGTGACAAAAGAAGTACCAGCAAATGCTATAGTAGCTGGATCACCGGCTAAGGTTATCAAATACCGTTCTTAATAATAATAAATATCTTTTTTCTATATTTCTTTTATGAACCTATTAACCTTCGACATTGAAGACTGGTATAATTGCGACTTTATCTCAGGTGATTTCAATTGGGATAAACATGAAGTGCGTATATATCAGGGAGTAGACCGTATTCTCACAGAATTAGAGAAACGGAATCAAAAAGGAACATTTTTTTGCCTTGGCTGGATTGCGGAAAGACATCCAGATGTGATTCGTTCTATTCAAAAGCAGGGGCATCATATAGGTTGTCATTCCTATCAGCATGAGTTGTCTTTCCGTTTTGATGAGAAGGCATTTAAAGCAGATACATTGAAGGCGAAATGCCTGATAGAAGATGTGACGGGAGAGGAAGTGAATGCATTTCGTGCTCCGGGTTTTTCTATTACCAAGAATAATACTTGGGCGCTTTATTGTTTGGCAGAGATGGGATTCAGATATGATTGTTCGATGTTTCCTGCTCCTCATGATTATGGTGGTATGCCAAGTTATGGAGAAGGTGTTCCGAAACGTATTGATGTTGGTGATGGAAGGATTATTAAAGAGTTTCCTATAAATATCCATCGGATAATGGGCAAACATATTGTTTTTTCCGGTGGTGGTTTCTTCCGTTTGTTTCCTTACTGGTTAATTAATCATTGGGGAAGACATAGTGATTACATGATGACTTATTTTCATCCGAGAGATTTTGATGAAGGACAACCTGTCATGAAGAACTTACCTGCCGTACGTCGTTTTAAAAGTTATGTAGGTATAAAAGGTGCGTTTACTAAGTTTCAACGACTATTGGATCACTATGAATTCTATAATGTGGAACAGGCGGATGAACTGATAAATTGGGATACTATTCCTGTAATACAATTAGATAGTTTATAATAAGAGAATCATGAATATATTAATTACAGGTATTCACGGTTTTGTGGGCTCCAATCTTGTTCTTGCCTTAAAAGGACATCATTCCCTTTATGGTCTTGATATTATCGCCCCTGAAAAGGAGGGAGTAGTAAAAACTTTTGCTTGGAAAGATATTGAAACGACTTCTTTTCCGATGCAGCTGTTACCCAAATTTGATGCTATCATTCATTTGGCAGGCAAAGCGCATGATACAAAGAATCAGTCTGCTTCTCAGGTATATTTTGATATCAATACAGGGCTGACGCAGAAGATATTTGATTTCTTTTTAGAATCATCTGCGAAGAAGTTTATCTTTTTCAGTTCTGTGAAAGCTGCTGCAGACAGTGTAGTGGGGGATATGCTGACAGAAGATGTGATACCTACTCCGGTTGGTCCTTATGGAGAAAGTAAGATTGCAGCTGAAGAATATATTCTTAGTAAGTTGAGAAGTGAACATGGAGAATTAAAAGTTGCTATGCAGCGCGATAAACAGGTGTATATACTTCGTCCTTGTATGATTCACGGTCCTGGTAATAAGGGTAATCTGAACTTGCTTTATAATGTAGTAAAGAAAGGTATCCCCTGGCCTTTAGGTGATTTTGAAAATAAGCGCTCGTTTACTTCTATAGATAATCTTTGCTATGTAGTAGAAGGCTTATTGACAAAAGACGTAGCGAGCGGTATTTATCACATGGGTGATGATGAAGCCTTGTCTACGAATGAACTGATAGCCCTTATGTGTGAAGCTATGGGTAAGGAGCCTCACATCTGGAAAATGAACAGGAAAATGATGGAAGGTTGCGCAGGGCTTGGTACGCTGCTTCATTTGCCTTTGAATACAGAACGGCTGAGAAAACTGACTGAGAATTATGTGGTAAGTAATGAGAAGATAAAATCTGCTCTTGGCATTGACCGGATGCCCGTCCGTGCGGCGGATGGAATAATGAAAACAATACGGAGTTTCTAACCTATTTATAAATTGTAAATCGTGTATTATATCATTATATTAGTTCTGCTCTTTGTAGCAGAACTTTTTTATTTTAGAGTGGCCGATAAGTGTAATATCATTGATAAGCCCAATGAGCGTAGTTCTCATTCACGGATAACTTTGCGTGGTGGCGGTATAATCTTCTATTTTGGAGCTTTGGCCTATTTCCTGAGTAACCATTGGGAGTATCCATGGTTTATGTTGGCATTGACTCTGATCACTTTTATCAGTTTTGTAGATGATATCCGTTCTACTTCCCAAGGCCTGAGGTTGGTGTTTCACTTTACTGCTATGGCTCTAATGTTTTACCAATGGGGCTTGTTTTCGCTTTCTTGGTGGTGGATCATTATAGCTTTGATTATTTGTACGGGTATCATTAATGCTTATAACTTTATGGATGGCATCAATGGCATCACGGGTGGTTATTCATTGGTTATCCTTGGTGCATTAGCATATATCAATTCTGAGATCACTACGTTCGTAGAACCGGTTTTGATCAATACCGTTCTTTGTTCCGTCTTGGTCTTTTGTTTCTTCAATTTTCGTAAGAAAGCGAAGTGTTTTGCGGGTGATGTCGGTTCTGTGAGTATCGCTTTTATTCTCCTTTTTCTGATAGGGAGACTTATAATTAAAACAGAAGATTTCAGTTGGATAATCCTGTTATCCGTTTATGGTGTCGATAGTGTCCTGACTATTATTCATCGCCTGATGCTTCATGAGAACATCGGTTTGCCCCACCGAAAACACATGTATCAATTGATGGCAAACGAGTTGAAAATACCTCATGTTGGGGTATCATTAATTTATATGGCGGCACAGGCTTTGGTCATATTGGGTTATTTCTGTTTCGTGGGATATGGTTATTGGTATTTGTTGGGGATAATTGTATTATTGAGTGGCATTTATGTGTTGTTTATGAGAAGGTATTTTCATTTGCATATTCAAAAGAGAAAATAAAAATGAGTCTTCGGCTTTAGGAAGCAATGCGATGAATATCTGATAAAAACATTCTTTTTTTAAATAATAACGGGCGGTAAGGCGGTAGTTTGATGAACTATCTCTTACCGCCCGTTTCTTTTTTATAGTTTAAAATTCTACAACTTTATTTCTATCCTTATAACTTTATTGTATATTTGCCAAAACAATTCTATATTCACTGAATGGGCTTATTTAGGAAAATAATATATAGTTTTTTCTTTTCTTACTGGTATCCATTTTGGGGCTTTCATCAGTTTTTGCAGTGACTGGGGAACACCCGGTACTGATTATCAGTTCGTATAATCCGGATGCTCGTCAGACTTCCGGAAATATATACGATTTCATGGAAGAGTTTGAGCGTCTGGGTGGAAAAGCTCCGATAGCTTTGGAAAACATGAACTGCAAAAGCTTCTCCGAGTCGCCACAGTGGAAATCGAAAATGGCGGAGATACTGGATAAGTATGAGGGAAAGCATGCGCCTGTATTACTTGTTTTAATTGGTCAGGAGGCATGGGCTGCCTATCTGTCACAAGCAGACTCTATACGCGGAAAGTTCCCGGTACTGACTTCATTGGCAAGCCGCAATGCCATTATTCTTCCGGATGATTCTGTAAATCTGAAAACATGGATGCCTGATGCAGTGGATTTCTTTAATGACTTTACTGATTCTTCTGTCAAAGCCGGTTTTGTTTACGAATATGATGTGGAAGCCAATATCAATCTGATAAAACACTTATATCCGAATACTAAGAATATAGCTTTTGTTTCTGATAACAGTTATGGAGGCGTTTCCTTGCAAGCCCATGTAGTAGCGGAGATGAAGAAACATCCGGAGTTAAATCTGATTCTACTGGATGGACGTACCAATACGATTTATACCATCAGTGATAAACTTCATGAATTGCCCCCGAACACAGCTTTGTTGATGGGTACCTGGCGTGTGGATATGTACGACGGATATTTTATGCGTAATGCAACTTATACCATGATGGAAGCTGCGGGTGATGTACCTACATTTTCCATTAGTTCTGTCGGTATCGGTTATTGGGCTATAGGTGGAGTGACACCCTCTTACCGGCCATTGGGCAAGGATATGGCGTATCAGGCAGTCCGTCTGCTGCAAGGAGTTGACAGTGATCGTATAGAAGTAGAAGTCATCCCTAATAAAGTGATGATGGATAGTAAGATTGTGAAGGAAAAGCGTCTGGATCTGTCTTTTATTCATCAGCCGATAGAAATGGTGAATGAGAATCCATCATTCTACGAACAATATAAATATCATATCTGGACTGTTGCAACCATTTTAGTCGTGTTATCTGCGGGGTTGTTTGTTTCATTGTACTTCTATTACCATACCAAAAAGCTGAAAGATGAACTGCAAGAGTCGGAGAGCGCTTTGAGAGATGCGAAAGACCGTGCAGAAGAGTCCAGCCGTCTGAAGAGTGCCTTCCTCGCAAATATGAGTCATGAAATCCGTACTCCGCTGAATGCAATTGTGGGATTCTCGGATGTATTGGCTTCCGGGGGAAGTTCGGAAGATGAACAGCAGGGGTATGTTGATATCATCAAAACCAATTCTGATTTACTGCTTCGCCTGATAAATGATATTCTGGATGTTTCCCGTCTGGAGGCGGACCGGGTTACGTTTACATTTGAGGAATGTGATGTAGTGCCGTTGTGCCAACGCGTTTTGGCTTCCGTCAGTCAGGCTCGCAAGTCGGAAAATGAATTTATCTTTGAGTGCGACTGTGAAAGCATGGATATGCGCACTGACACTCAGCGTCTGCAACAGGTTATCATCAATCTGCTTTCCAATGCCGATAAGTTTACCCGGAACGGTAAGATTACTTTGGGGCTGAAAGTGGATGAGAAGCAGAGCGAAGTCCTGTTTTCTGTCTCGGATACGGGTACAGGTATTCCTTTGGAAAAACAGAAGCTTGTATTTGAGCGATTTGAAAAACTGAACGAGTACGTACAGGGCACAGGATTGGGACTTTCCATCTGCAAGTTGACCGTAGAGAAGTGGGGAGGAGAGATCTGGGTGGATCCGGGATATACGGATGGGGCAAGATTTGTATTTACACATCCATTAGACATCGAACAACCAAAGAAATAACTGATAACGATGAAGAGAGTTTCCTTTTTTTAGGGTGGATATTCCTCCTGATAGTAGCTGTATCAGCTCAGGATAAGATCGTAAAGCTGAAAATAGTAGAGACCAGTGATATACATGGGAACTATTATCCTTATGATTTCATACTCCGCCATGAGGCTGGAGGAAGTTTGGCGCGCATACATGCTTTTGTGCAGAAAGAGCGTGAAGTCTATAAAGATAACCTGCTTCTATTAGATAACGGGGATATTCTGCAAGGCCAGCCTTGTGCCTATTATTACAATTATATTGACACTATTTCTCCGCATCTGGCAGCTGAAGTGTTGAACTATATGCAGTATAATATCGGCAATATGGGTAATCATGATGTGGAGACCGGGCGTGCCGTGTTCGACCGTTGGGCAGGAGACTGCAAGTTTCCCATTTTAGGCGCTAATATTATTGATACGGCTACGGGAAAGACTCATTTCAAACCTTATGAAGTCCTGGAGCGAGATGGCGTGAAGATCGTAGTGTTGGGTATGATTACTCCTGCTATTCCTGTATGGTTGTCGGAGAACTTATGGAAAGGACTGCGTTTTGATGATATGGAAGAAACGGCTCGCAAATGGATGAAGATTATCCGGGAAAAAGAGAAGCCTGATCTGGTGATCGGTATTTTCCATGCCGGACAGGATGCATTGCTGATGGGCGGTAAGTATCGTGAGAATGCTTCCGTAGAAGTAGCTCGTAACGTTCCCGGATTCGATATCGTCCTGATGGGACACGATCATGCCCATGAATTGAAGAAGATTAAAAATATAGCCGGAGATTCTGTCTTGATTATGGATCCCGCAAGCAAGGGAATTGTTGTGGCAAACGCAGATGTTACTTTGAAACTTCGAAAAGGAAAAGTCATAGAGAAGCATATCGACGGCGCTTTGACGGATATGAAAGATTATGCTGCAAGTGAGGATTTCATGAAGCATTTTGCTCCCCAGCTTAATGCGGTGCAGGATTTCGTATCCAAGAAAATAGGCAGCTTCACAGAGACCATTTCCACGCGTCCTGCCTATTTCGGATCTTCTGCCTTTATTGACCTGATTCATTTGTTGCAGCTTGAAATAACCAATGCTGATATATCGCTTGCTGCGCCCCTGTCGTATGATACGGAAATTAACAAGGGGGATGTGTTTGTGAGCGATATGTTCAACTTATATAAGTATGAGAACATGCTCTATACCATGAAATTGTCCGGTAAGGAAGTGAAGGATGCTCTGGAAATGTCATATAACTTGTGGACGAATCAGATGAAATCAGCTGATGACCATCTGTTATTGTTCCGCAAACAGCGTCGTGAAGGCGCAACGGATCGTGCTTCTTTCCAGAATTTAAGTTTTAACTTCGATTCGGCAGCCGGCATCATATATACGGTAGATGTAACAAAACCGAAAGGGGAGAAGGTTACTATTATCAGCATGGCTGACGGCACTCCTTTTTCTATGGACAAGATGTATAAAGTAGCACTGAATTCATATCGTGGTAATGGTGGTGGAGAATTGTTGACTAAGGGAGCCGGGATTCTTCAAGATGAATTGAAAGGGCGTATCTTGTTCTCTACAGATAAAGATCTGCGTTATTACTTGATGCAGTATATAGAGAAAAAGGGAGTGATTGAACCGCATGCGTTAGGGCAATGGAAATTTATTCCCGAAGAATGGGTGGAGCCTGCCGCCAAAAGGGATTATGAATACTTGTTTGGAAAAGTGGAAAAATAATCGCTATCTTTGCAGTCGCAAATTTTAAAAGGGTGGTAGAAACGTGAACAAAGAGATGAAAAGAATTATAGGAGCTGTATGCTTGTTGGTGCTGTTTGTGGCATATCAGACAAGTATTACAGCTTTTACTCATGTTCACTATGTTAATGGAGTGATCATTACGCACTCTCATCCATTTCACGGTAAACATACACACTCCAAATCCGAACTTCTCGTTATTGGTCGTTTGTCAACTTTCCAGGCCCCGGAGGTTGATGTATATGAAGATCTGCACCCCATGCGAATACTTCTGGCAGTGCTGGAAGCTGAACAGGTGTCGCCTTTGGTAAAAGGAGGGGAAGAGCAGACAATTTCTCTTCGTGCTCCGCCGGCGCTCGCGGCGTAAATGGGAATTTATTTAAATTATCATTTCTCTTTCCTCTTTTAATTTTATCAATACATACATTTTTTTGAGCGCAAATTAATGAAAAAACATATACTTGCGCTGGTGCTTACGGTGGTTTGCATCAGCCTCTATGCTGTAAATCCTATAAAGGAAGGCAACATGATTTCCGGTCACGTGATTGTGAAAGGAACAGAAGAAAATATACCTTATGCAACTATACTGATTAAAGAAAACGGCCAGGGAACAGTCTCAAATGAAGAAGGCCAATTCGAATTTCGCAAGCTTCCTGCCGGAAAATATACGCTTCGTGTATCAGCTGTAGGTTATAAGACGCAGGAAAAAGAAGTAACTGTCAGTAAGGATTTTACCGCAGTTGTGCACTTCCCGATGGCGGAGGAAAGCTTCATGACTGATGAAGTGGTTGTATCTGCCAATCGCAATGAAGTGAGCCGGAAGAATGCCCCGGTTGTGGTGAATGTGATGAGTGCCAAACTTTTTGAGATGGTGAACTCCACCGACTTGGCAAAGACTCTGAATTACCAGTCCGGCTTGCGTGTAGAGAACAATTGTCAGAATTGCGGTTTTCCCCAGGTGCGTATCAATGGTTTGGAAGGTCCGTATTCTCAGATTCTGATTAATAGTCGTCCGATCATTAGTGCCCTTAGCGGCGTGTATGGACTGGAGCAAATTCCTGTAAATATGATAGAGCGGGTAGAAGTTGTACGTGGTGGTGGGTCTGCCCTGTTCGGAGCGAATGCAGTGGGAGGTACTATCAATATTATCACCAAAGACCCTATCAGTAATTCCTTCCAAGTTTCCAGTATGTTTTCGTGCATGGACGGACAGTCGTGGGAACAATATATGGGCGGTAATGTCTCCCTGGTTGCTAAAGATAACTCCTATGGTATTGCCTTGTATGAAAGCTATCGCAACCGTAACCCCTATGACCGTGACGATGACGGCTTCTCCGAACTTGGTAAGCTGAACATGAATACCTTTGGTTTCCGTGCTTACTATCGTCCTACACACTTCAGCCGCGTCAATTTGGAATATCATACAACCAACGAGTTCCGGCGCGGTGGCAATAAGTTTGATTTGCAGCCCCATGAGTCCGACATCACAGAACAGACCAAGCACATCATCAATAGTGGAGGTGCCAGCTACGATCTGTTCTGGCGTGAATATAAGCATAAAATATCTCTTTACGGCTCTGTGCAGCATACAGACAGAAACAGTTACTATGGGGCTCAGCAAGACTTGAATGCTTATGGTAAGACTGATGATCTGACCTGGGTTGCCGGTGGTATGTATGTTGGTAATATGAATAACTGTTTCTTTGCTCCGGCTACTTTTACCGGTGGATTGGAATATCAGAATAACTCCCTGCATGATGTCATGACCGGTTATCACCGTGATATGAAGCAGGATGTACGCATTGCCAGTGCTTTTGTCCAGAATGAATGGAAGATGAGTCAACTTACCATGCTGGTAGGTGCCCGCCTCGACAAGCATAATCTGATAGACAAACTAATTTTCAGTCCGCGCGTCAATTTCCTCTATAAGCCGACTGAAGATTTTCAGGCTCGTCTGACGTATTCTACCGGTTTCCGTGCACCGCAGGCTTATGATGAAGACTTGCACGTGACCGCTGTAGGCGGTGAGGGCGTTCAGATTAAGCTGGCTGACAATCTGCGTGAAGAGCGCTCTAATAGTTACAGCGGTTCTATAGATTGGAGTACATACCTCGGACACTGGCAGGCAAACGTTCTGTTGGAAGGTTTCTACACAGATCTGCGCCATGTATTCGTGTTGGAAGATATCGGTAAAGATGAGAACGGTGACAAGATAAAAGAACGTCGCAATGGTAGTGGCGCACGTGTATACGGTGTCAATCTGGATGCAAAGCTGGCTCATGGCAAAGAGGCGCAGTTCCAGTTAGGTTTCACGGCACAGCGTAGCCGCTATACGAAAGCTGAAGTTTGGACCGAAGTAGATGATGAAGAGTTGACCACCAAACGTATGATGCGTACACCGGATTACTACGGTTATTTTACTTTCTCTTCTGCGCCGTTGAAGAACTTTGATTTCTCTTTGTCCGGTATCTACACCGGTAAGATGATCGTTCCTCACTATGCACCGGTAGATGCTCCTGAAGGAGCTTTCTGTAATATCGAGAAAGACCGTATGGAGAATACTTCCGATTTCTTCGATCTCAATCTGAAGTTGAATTACACTTTTGTTTTGCATGACCATATCAAGTTGCAACTCAATGCCGGTGTACAAAATATCTTTAATAGTTTCCAAAAAGACCTGGATAAAGGGGAGTTCCGTGATTCCGGTTACTTCTACGGACCTACACAGCCGAGAACGTTCTTTATCGGTTTTAAGATTATGAATTAGATTAAGGTCTAAATTTAATATTGCGGGGGCTTCCGAAATTATTGCAAGGGCTTATGAATTTATTGTAAGAGCATAATTTCAGAAGCCCTTTCTTATACAAATGTTCCTTTTTTCTTTTTTTTAGGAGATTTCGGACGGTTTTCAGCGAAATATTGCTTATGTTTGCCGCGTAATTAAGAAAGGGAGATGAAAAATATAAAGAACGTAGACATAGCAACTATTCGCCGTTTTCCGGCAATGGATTTTATCGGGAATGATTTTGCCATATTCGACAATATAGGAGATATTCCTTTGTTTGGTTACCCTACGCGTCTGAATGCGTCTTGCCTGACACTTTGCCTGAAAGGGCATTGCCGGATACGCATCAATCTGAAAGAGCATGAACTAACCGCAGGTGTCCTGGTGGTCACACTGCCCGAGCAGATATTGCAGCAAGTGGAGCGCTCGGATGATTTTACCGGAGTTTTCATTGTAGTATCCGGACAGTTCATTGATGATGTACTTCCTACGGTGCAGCAGTTGTTCCCTTTGTTTTTCATGATTAAGGAACAGCCCTGTGTACACCTTAAACCGGAAGAGATGGATGCCATTCAGGAATATTATTCTTTCCTTCAGAAGAAAGTAAAACTGAAAGACAATCCTTTCCGTAAAGAGATTACACAAGGATTGATTCTTTCTTTGTTTTATGAGATATACGGTATCTATCAGGGTAATGAACCTGCGGTCAGAAAAACGAAAACCCGGAAAGAAGATCTCTTTGAACGTTTTATCCGTTCGATTTCCGAATCATATAAAGTAGAACGAAGTGTAGCTTATTATGCCGACAAGATGTTCCTCACAGCCAAGCATCTTTCTACGGCTGTAAAAGAAGTGAGCGGAAAGACAGCCGGTGAATGGATTGACAGTCTCGTTATTCTGGAAGCTAAAGCTCTGTTGAAATCTTCTGAAATGAGTATTCAGGAGATCTCAGACGAGCTTCATTTTGCCAATCAGTCTTTCTTTGGCAAATATTTTAAGCATCACACAGGTATGTCTCCGAAAGAATATCGTAAGCAATAGTACACAGTATCGGAATATTCTTTATTTTTGCAAGTATCAAATACCCTCAAAAATAAGAAAGCATGGAAAAAAGAGAAATTGATCTTACTGTATCCTGCTATGGAAAAGTAAAGGATGTGGAGTATGATGTTGTTATACTTCCCTGGGGAGCTACGGAACCCCATAATCTGCATCTTCCGTATCTTACTGATTGTATTCTGCCCCATGATATAGCCGTAGATGCCGCTGCTTTGGCACTGGAGCATTCAGGTGTGCGCTGTATGGTGATGCCTCCCGTACCTTTTGGTGCTCATAATCCCGGACAGCGTGAACTTCCTTTCTGCATACACACCCGCTACTCTACCCAGCAGGCCATTCTGGAAGATATTGTAGCTTCCCTGTATGCTCAGGGGATGCGTAAATTGATTATTATCAGCGGGCATGGAGGCAATAACTTCAAAGGCATGATACGTGACCTTGCTTTTGTCTATCCGGATTTCCTGATTATAGCCACTGACTGGTTCAGTATTGTTTCTCCCAAAGGCTACTTTGAAGCTGAAATAGACGATCATGCCGGTGAATCGGAAACTTCTGTGATGATGTATTACCATCCGGAATTAGTGAATCTGGATGAAGCAGGCGATGGAGAATCCAAGCCGTTTGCCATTCCTTCGCTGAATGAGAAGGTGGGCTGGGCACCTCGTCATTGGGATAAAGCTACGATAGATAGTGGGGTAGGGAATCCCAGGAAAGCTTCAGCAGAAAAAGGAGCACATTATGTAAAACCAGTAATAGAAAAGCTCGCCCAACTCTTTACGGAAGTTGGGCAAGGTGAGCTCTACTAAGCAAAGTGAAAAGCTTACTTATCTACTGACATTAGCCATTTGCCATCTCTTTTTACCATTGATTGCGTACCATCCTGCGTTTCTCCGTTTCCGTAGGTTTGCTTAATCTTTACTGTTGCGGTGTTTCCATCTTCCGATATTTCTTCTGATATGACCTCTATACTCTTCAGTCCGTCCTTTTTTTCATACTCTTTGGAAACTTTCTCTTTCAGCATGGACACAAGCCCGTCCTTTTGCTCTTTCATTTTCTCCGCACCTACGCTCTCATCGAATGCAAGTCCGTCTACAAACTTTTCATAGTCACCTTTGATGAGATAATTACCATACTTTTTCATAGCATCTCCCGGGCCACTTGAAGAGCAAGCTGTCATTAAAAACATAGTCATAACCATCAGACTAAAATAAAATACCTTTTTCATACGCTTTTTTTTTAAAGTGATTAATGTGTATTTAAAAATAGTATATCAAACAGAGACGCTTGCTCTGCGCAATATCGTTGGGCAGGAGATAATCTCCTCTGAATCCGGGAATATTTACGTGGCTGACACGCCCTTCAGGTAAATCTATTCCCTCTTTTCTGTATACAAAGTCTATCAACTCCGTGCAATACATCTTGGTGGTGTCTGCCAAATCATAATCATGATCGAATAACACATGGCTCTCATAAAGATGTTCCGCGTGAGTTGCTGCCCGGTATCTGGCTACCGAATCCCCTGATACACGCATGATAGCTCCGTTAACAGCTTTTCTTTTCTCAAAGAACACTTCTACGGTTTCCATTTTTACACGGTCAGGGTCGTCCTTAAAATCCGGTTCACCAGGTACGGCATGTATCACATACCATTGTCCGGCTTTCTTTTTCAGGATGCCGGTATGCGAATAAGTACCTTCCCGGTCTGCAGCCAACACTACTCTACTGGTAATCCCTGTTCCTCTTCTGAAAGCGATATCTCCATCCCGGAATAGTTCTTGTGGTAGCTCTACCGGAGGTGTCTCTTTATCTGAACTTCCCTGGCATCCGACTAGTACAAGGGTAAGAAACAATATTGTTTTCAGTAGTGATACGTGTGTCTTCATTTCCATCCGTACAAATATATAAATTAATTTGCATCATTACATGTTTTTTAAATGATTTTTGTAGTGTAAACGAAAAAAGAGGCAACAACCTTACTCAGTTGTTACCTCTTTTTTAATTTATACCCTAAAAACTAATCTCTTTTACCTATAAAAACTAATTCTATTTCTTTTCTGATGGCGCAAAGGTAGAGAGTTTCAGGGAAAAATGATTTGATATAAATCAAAAACTATGAGTTTATGTGATTTGATCTAGCAATTTTTTCCATCTCCTGAAGACGACTTCCGAACTATACTCTCTGTTTACTTTTTCATAAGCCCTTCTTCCCAGGGTATTGTGGCGGCGTCCTTGTTTCAGCAGGTTTTCTTCATATTGCTTGATTATCTCAGGGGTGACTGCGCGAAAGGTCAGTTTGATGTTCTCTGTGAAGCGAAGGAAACTGTTGACGGCGCATATTGTATATGCCGGCAGTGCTGTATCGACCGGATTTCCGGATGTTTTCTACCAAAGATTTGGTGTATGTATATATAGTTGTCATATTACTGAATATTTATATTAAACTTTGTGTGGTAAACACAACGAACCCCGAAAAGATTTTTGCTTTTAACAAATGTTTTTTTGGGGAAAGAGTAAACTTTTAGTATATTCAGTAATGACCCGCCGGGCAGACAGGAGCGGTTACAGTATGCCCGCACGTACGCGGCTCAGAGTTTCGGGCGTCATCAGTAAATAAGACGCGATATGCGACAATGGTGCCCGTTTGATGACTTCCGGATGGGTATGCATCAGCATGTTGTAGCGTTCGCGTGCTGTTTCAAACCGCCAGGAGTCGGCCTTTACTTGGGACACTATGAGTGAATACTCCAGTATCTTGCGGTAGAACATATTGATTTCCCAGGAGATTTCGGTCAATCTCATGAATTTGTCGTAGGGGAGAAGGTAAACGGTGCAAGGTTCCAGCGCTTCTGCCATCAGGCGGGTAGGCTCTTGTTTCAGGGTGCTCTCTATGCAGATAAGAATGCATCCCTCGTAGGAAAAGTGTTCGGTGACATCCTTGCCGTTTTTATAATAGAATTGGCGCATCAAGCCCTTGCCTACAAAGACCATGTGGTGGCATACTTGTCCTTCTTTAAACAGGAGCTCACCCTTTTCCAGCTCTTTGCGGATCAGAATATCTTCTATCAGTTTTCTACCTTCAGGTGCCATGCCCGGATAACGGGAGTTCACAGTGGCATCAACTGTTTCTTTTAATAATGTATCCATAATTGTTCGCTGGCATTTGTAACCGTTTCCGGGGACAAAGGTAAGAAAGATTTGATTTATATCAAATCTTATTAAGTGATTAGTGATAATCACTTAACAAACCCTTTCGTCGTCCACTTCATGCTATACCAGCGTCGTACGAAAATGGCTCCTCGGATATTCTCGTCCAGCAGGAACGCAACCCACATGCCGCAGATACCCCATTCCAGAGGGATGCCAAAGATATATCCCAAGCCGACGGCAACGCTCCACTGAACCACCAGACCGACATAGAAGGGGTAGGTGACATCTCCGGCGGCACGCAAGGCGTTGGTTGCGAAGATGTTGATGGGACGTCCGATTTCAAGAATGACGTCAATGATGAGGATGGTGGTTCCGAGCCGGATGATTTCCTCATTGGTAGTAAGCCAATGGAAGATCGTGTTTCCGAATATAGCAAGGATGGTGGAGAGTATAACGGTGATCATGACGGATTTCTTCATAACATATTTACCCATGAGGAAAGCGGCACGAGGTTTCTTTTCTCCGATAAGGTGTCCGATGCAAATGGCACCGCCCTGCGCTATGGAGATGCTGAACAGATAGGCAAACATGATGATATTGACACAATAGGTGCGTGTGGCAAGAGCTTCGACTCCCAGCATATTGATGAAGAAGGTAATCACTACTTGCGAAGAACTGTAAGAAAGTTGTTCGCCGGCGGAGGGAAGGCCGATTTTCATCAGATTCTTCAGTTCTATCCACGGGAACGGTCGGAAATAGGCAAGAGGGAAGCGGTGGATGTGTTTACGGAACAAGATAATGAATAAGATGACCATGGATACACCCCGGCTGAAAGCAGTAGAGATGGCAGCTCCTTCTACGCCGAGTTCAGGAAAACCAAATCGACCGAAGATGAGTGAGTAGTTACCTATTATATTTAGGATATTGACAACGACGGTTACCAGCATCGGATAAACAGCTTTGTTGGCACTGCGCAGTGAGGCGGAAAGGGTGAGGAAAATGGCTTGGAAGAAGGCGAAGGTGCCTACAATACGCATATAGTCCATGCCGTCAGTCATCAGTTCGGAAGTCAGTCCCATCAGGCGGAGAATGGGGCCGGCAAGAGAGAAGAGGAAGAGGCTGACGGAGACACCTATTATAATATTCACTATCAGGGAGACACCTACTACTTGTACTACTTTCTTTTGCAATCGGGCACCGAGGTATTGTGAACAGAGAACAGAAGTACCCAGGTTGATGACCTCGAATACAAGAAAGGTGAGCATGATAATCTGGTTGACCACTCCAACAGCGGCAACACTACTATCTGAGTGACGGCTCAGCATAATAGTATCTACGGCACCCAGCATCATGATGAGCAGGGTTTCTATAAAGATGGGAGCGGCAAGCTTGGCAAGCCGCTTTTTTAAGCTTTCCTGATGTATCATTTCGTATGTGTTTGGAACCTGGTGATGAAAATCGCGCAAAGGTACGGAAAGGGAGAAAAGAGGGAATTGATATGAATCAAATAAATGTGGTAAAATGATAGGGTGATAAAGTGATAGGGTAATTTTTTCTCCCCATTAACTTTTGACTTTTAGCCTCTTACATCTTTTTGTAGAAAAAGTCAGAAAAAAATATGATGGAAAGATTTGCATAGTCCAAAAGTTTCCCATACATTTGCACCGCATTTGAGAAACAATGCAGGTTTAAGGAAGTGTGGGTGAGTGGCTGAAACCACCAGTTTGCTAAACTGACGTACGGGTAACTGTACCGGGGGTTCGAATCCCCCCGCTTCCGCAAACAGCCGGTGGATTCGTCTAACGGTTAGGACACATGCCTCTCACGCATGTAATACGAGTTCGATTCTCGTATCCACTACGGTAAAAAAAACATAATGCACTCTTAGCTCAGCTGGTAGAGCAATTGACTCTTAATCAATGGGTCCAGGGTTCGAGTCCCTGAGGGTGTACAAGGTATAAGGCGGTTATCAAATAATGATGACCGCTTTTTTTATGCAATTAATTCTCATTCTCCGGGAATACTTCCTATCTTTGCACTCCGAAATCAATTAAAAGCGTAAACACATTGGATTGGTTATACAGTTTATTCATTGAACATTCCGCTCTACAGGCGGTTGTGGTACTCTCGTTGATCTCCGCTATCGGCTTGGGACTGGGAAAAATACACATCTGCGGCATATCGTTAGGCGTGACGTTTGTATTTTTTGCAGGTATCATTGCCGGACATTTCGGGTTGTCTATCGACCCGCAAATGCTGAACTATGCGGAGAGTTTCGGGTTGGTAATCTTTGTGTATGCGTTGGGCCTACAGGTCGGCCCCGGTTTCTTCAGTTCGTTCCGTACGGGCGGCGTACAACTGAATATGCTGGCTGTGGGGGTGGTGCTGATTGGCACGGTGATGACACTCTTAGGAAGTTACGGACTGGGAATATCGCTGCCGGATATGGTGGGAATTCTTTGTGGTGCTACTACTAACACACCTGCGCTGGGTGCTGCACAGCAAACTCTGAAACAGATGGGTATTGAAGCGAATACGCCGGCTTTGGGGTGTGCGGTGGCATATCCATTGGGCGTAGTGGGAGTAATTCTTGGCATTCTGATGATACGCAAGGCACTGGCTCGTAAGGAAGATCTGGAGGTCAAAGAGAAGGATGATGTGAACAAACCGTATATCGTTGCATTCCAGGTGCATAATCCGGCGATCTTTAATATGAGTGTGAAGGATATAGCTCAATTGAGTTATCCTAAATTCGTAATATCCCGTTTGTGGCGGGATGGGAATGTGAGTATTCCCACTTCTGAGAAAGTGATAAAAGAAGGCGACCGCCTGCTGGTCATCACTTCGGAAAAGAATGTGCCTGCACTAACCGTACTGTTTGGTGAGCAGGAAAATACGGACTGGAACAAGGAAGACATTGATTGGAATGCCATCGACAGCCAGCTGATTTCACAGCGCATTGTGGTGACACGTCCGGAACTGAACGGAAAGAAATTGGGTTCGCTTCATCTGCGCAATCATTATGGAATCAATATCAGTCGTGTATATCGTAGCGGAGTATTGCTGCTGGCTACGGCAGAGCTTACCTTGCAATTGGGCGACCGGTTGACGGTAGTAGGTGAGGCCGCTGCTATACAGAATGTGGAAAGAGTACTGGGAAATGCAGTGAAGAGCCTGAAAGAACCTAATCTCGTGGCTGTATTTGTTGGCATCATCCTGGGACTTGCCCTGGGTGCTATCCCTATTGCTATTCCGGGTGTAAGCACTCCGGTGAAGCTGGGATTGGCAGGCGGACCGATTATCGTAGGTATCCTTATCGGTACTTTCGGCCCCAGAATGCACATGGTTACGTATACCACACGCAGTGCGAACCTGATGCTTCGTGCACTGGGCTTGTCGCTTTATCTGGCTTGTCTGGGCCTGGACGCGGGTGCTCATTTCTTCGATACAGTCTTTCGCCCCGAAGGATTGCTGTGGATAGCTGTGGGCTGTGCGTTGACGGTAGTTCCTGTATTGATTATGGGAGTTATTGCTTTTCGTTGGATGAAGGTGGACTTCGGTTCGGTAGCCGGTATGTTGTGTGGAAGTATGGCGAATCCGATGGCATTGAATTATGTGAATGATACCATTCCCGGTGATAATCCTTCAGTTTCTTATGCTACGGTTTATCCTTTGTGCATGTTCCTGCGTGTGATTATTGCCCAGGTGCTGTTGATGTTCTTTTTAAGTTGAGAATTTAGAGTTGAGAGTTGGGAACGTAGAGTTGAGGTTTAGAAACGTAGAGTTGAGGTTTGGAATGAAGACACAAGCCCATATATAATTTGTAAATTGTAATTTGTAATTAGATATCATGAGTAATATTACCCCTGAAAGTATCATGAGCGACTTGCGTTATTTGCAGTTGCTGTCACGCAGTTTCCCTACAATTGCGGATGCCAGTACAGAAATTATTAATTTGGAAGCTATACTGAACCTCCCGAAGGGGACAGAACACTTCCTGACCGATATTCATGGTGAATACGAAGCCTTTCAGCATGTGTTGAAAAACGCTTCGGGAGCCGTGAAGCGAAAAGTGAATGAAATCTTCGGGCATACCCTGCGTGAAAGTGAGAAGAAAGAGATATGTACGCTGATTTACTATCCCGAAGAGAAGCTGCAACTGATTAAAGAACAGGAGGCTGACCTGGACGACTGGTATCTGATAACATTGAACCAACTGGTGAAAGTTTGCCAGAATGTATCTTCCAAATATACACGCTCAAAGGTACGCAAGGCACTTCCGGCAGAATTTTCGTATATCATTCAGGAATTGCTGCATGAGTCGAGTGTAGAGCCTAATAAGCATGCCTATATCAATGTGATTATCAGCACTATCATCTCTACCAAGCGTTCAGATGATTTCATCATCGCGATGTGTAATCTTATCCAGCGGCTGACGATTGATTCCCTGCACATCGTAGGAGATATCTACGACCGTGGTCCGGGAGCGCATATCATTATGGATACACTCTGCGATTATCATAACTTCGATATCCAGTGGGGAAACCATGACATTCTTTGGATGGGAGCAGCGTCGGGTAATGACGCCTGTATTGCCAACGTGATCCGTATGTCGATGCGTTACGCTAATCTGGCGACATTGGAAGACGGGTATGGCATCAACTTGCTGCCGCTTGCCACGTTTGCCATGGATACCTATGCGGATGATCCCTGTACAATCTTTGCACCGAAGATGAACTTCGCAGATGGTAACTATAACGAGAAGACTTTACGGTTGATTACCCAGATGCATAAAGCCATTACGGTGATACAGTTCAAACTGGAAGCGGAGATTATAGATCGTCGTCCTGAGTTTGGCATGCAGAACCGAAAGTTGCTGGAAAAGATTGATTTCGAGAAAGGCGTCTTTGTGTACGAAGGAAAGGAATATCCGCTTCGCGACACCAACTTCCCGACGATTGATCCGGCTGATCCGTATCGCCTGTCAGATGAAGAACGGGAGTTGATTGATAAGATTCATGCTTCGTTCATGAACAGTGAAAAACTGAAGAAGCACATGCGTTGTTTGTTTACGTATGGTGGTATGTATCTGATTTGTAATAGTAACCTGTTGTATCATGCTTCGATGCCTCTGAATGAAGATGGCAGTTTCAAGCGTGTCCGCATCGGAAAGAAAGAATATTGGGGCAAGAAATTATTGTGTAAAACGGATCAGCTGATACGTACAGCTTATTTTGATGAAGACGGTACGGAGGAGAAGAGTTTTGCGCTGGATTATGTGTGGTATATGTGGTGTGGTCCAAATGCTCCATCGTTTGACAAGGATAAGATGGCAACGTTTGAACGCTATTTCATCGGAGATAAAGAACTGTCTAAGGAGACCAAAGGATATTATTATACTTTGCGTAACCGTGCGGATATTTGCGAGCGTATTCTTGCGGAATTTGAGGTTACAGGTCCTCATTCACACATTATTAACGGGCATGTGCCTGTGAAGATTATCAAAGGTGAGAAGCCGATAAAAGCAGACGGTAAACTGCTGGTGATTGACGGTGGATTCTCCAAAGCATATCAGCCGGAAACCGGAATTGCCGGATATACGCTGGTATATCATTCGCATGGCTTGCAGTTAGTCCAACATGAACCGTTCCAAAGCCGTCAGAAAGCAATAGAAGAGGGGCAGGATATTAAATCCAATACTTTCGTTGTCGAGTTCAATTCACAGCGTATGATGGTGAAAGATACCGATAAGGGAAAAGTACTGGTAACGCAGATACAGGACCTGAAGAAGTTGCTGGTAGCGTATAGGACAGGATTTATAAAGGAAAAGTGATTTAGTATTTAAACACCACCACTCCTCCTTCCAGGATCACTCCTTTATCGTAAGTAACTCCCTTGTTGTAGTAGCGGCTGCCGCCGTAACCACCGGTGACAAATATACCGAGGCGGTCTGTTAAGCGATATTCCAGATTGACACGTGCTTGGAGGGCATAGAGGCGTGCAGGGAAACCGTAATCTTTATTCTTGAAGTTTTCGATGTGCTGGAAGCCCAGGTCACCGCTGATGAACAACTGCTTGTACAAGGGTAATTCGAGGCCGGCACGATAGAAGAGGGAGGCGGAAAACTTATCGCTGAAATCCAGATAGTGTGTGCCACCGCCTAAGATGGTATAGAACAACTTGTTCTTGAAACGGGCACCTACATTCAGCTTCGTAGTGTTTCCTCCGAAAAGCATTAGCTGTACTTTCGTATCCGGATTGGCATTTACCAGACCTAACTGGAAGCCATCGAAGTTCTCCTTATAGTAATTGAATAATCCGATTTGCAATCCTTTTCCGCTTTTTGCCATGTTCATGGGGGCAAGTTGTGCACCGGTAAAACTTCCGCCTACCACGTTACCGAGTCCGGATATTTGCATACCGTGCATGTTTTCTCCTGTGATGTTGCCCAAGCCGCTGATTTGTATGCCTCGCAGACTTTGGCCTACAATATTCAGAAGCCCGGAAGTGGTGATGCCATTGAAGCTCTCACCCGCAATATTGGCTAATCCTGCCAAGTGCACACCCGAAGAGTTCTCACCGCTAATGTTCAGCAGACCACCTATGATAACACCACTGGTGTTGTCTCCTGTTATATTGGTGAGCCCCGAGAAAATGACACCTTGTGCATGATTTCCTGTGATACCGACTAAACCGGATATGGATACGCCACTGAGATTATTCCCATTCACGTTACTGATACCGGCAATCTGGACGCCTCGCATACTGCCTCCTACTAAGTTGGCAAGCCCTGTGATTTGTACACCGTTCATGTCACGCAGCACCACTCCGCCCAGTAGATTGATACCCACGCCGTTCAGGCGGTTCATGGAGGAAAAAATACCGAGGTTTAGGCAGGTACTGCCGACAGTATCAGTCTGTTGTGTAGACATGTTCTTCCACAAGGATAGGTTGATGCCGACAGGCTCTCTGTCTTTCTTTGTTGTTGACGGACTGTCAGTGGTCTGTGCAGGGAGTGTACCCGCAACCATCAGTAATGCAATAATGGATGGAAATAATCGTCTCATTGGTTTCAATCTTTAATTTCGTCCGGCCAGGGGGCTAATTTGCCGGTGGCACGAAGCGTAGGACGCTGCGCATCTACCGACCGGAGATAGTTACTTAATTTCTGTGCTAATTTCTTTACGATACGTGGATTCTTTATAGCCACGTCGTTTTTCTCGCTGATATCTTCCGGAATATTAAACAATTCACGTTTACCGTCCGCAAAGTAATATACAAGTTTCCAGTCACCGGAACGGATGGAGCAGGTGGCCCCAATACCCGGGCCCGAAGGTCCCCAACTATGGGGATAGTGCCAATAGATATCGCGATCCTTGATTTTGCCCTTTCCTGTCAACAACGGCATAAAACTGATACCATCCCGTTGTTGCACGGTAGTGTACTTCTGGACACCTGCTATCTCAAGAATAGTCGGATAGAAATCTTCAATCATCAGATAATCTCTGCATTTTGTATCCGGAGCTACTACACCGGGCCAGCTCACGATCATCGGTTCGCGTACACCGCCCTCGTAAGCGGAACCTTTTCCGCTGTTAAGCGGGTAATTCTGTGTATGCAGTTCTCCGGCACGGGTATGTGCAGCTAGTCCGCCATTATCGGACATGAAAAGAATGACTGTATTTTCTGTCAGATGGTTGCGTTCCAGATAGTCCATCAGATCTCCCAGACTTTTATCCATCCCTTCAATGAGGGTGGCATAGGCGGCCTCTACAGGTGGAAGTCCTTTATCCAGATATTTCTGATAGAAGCGATAGTCCGGTTGTATAGGCGTATGAATGGCATAATGAGCCATATATAAGAAGAATGGTTCATCCTTTTGTTGTGCACTATCCAAAGCCTTCATCGCTTCCAGTGTAAGTGCTTCGCTGAGGAAGGTATCCGTACCATGATATTTTTCCAATCCCGGAACTGCTGCCAACGGACTTTTCCCGTCCGGCTTATTACCGAAATTATTCTTGCCGTAGTAACTGGCCGGTGAACCGGCAGCGTGTCCGGCTATGTTTACTTCAAAGCCCATCGTCAGCGGATCAGCTCCAGGAGTATCATTTGCTCCAAAGTGGGCTTTACCGCAATGAATGGTCTGATATCCGTTCTCTTTAAGCACTTGTGCAAGCGTAGTGACTTGTGTAGTGCGTTCGATTCCCGCTTCCTGACAAATACCATTCACATTCCATTCCGGATAGATCATCACAGAGTCCGGTTGTTCATGCGTTGTATTTTTGCGTAATGTCCAACTTGTCACACGATGCCGCGCGGCATTCATCCCTGTAAAAAGACTGACCCGGGTGGGGGAGCTGATACTACAAGCGTATGCTTGTGTGAACATCTTCCCTTGTGCCGCCAGACGTTCCATGTTCGGCGTGTGGTAAGTGTTGTTGTAATGCGTTCGTTGAGTCCAGAAAGGCAGCGAAGTATCCTGCCATCCCATGTCGTCAACCAAAAACAGAACTATGTTCGGACGTTGCTTTTCTTTCGGCGCTCCCTTTTCCGGAGATGCCGCAATCGCTTCTCCTGCCATACCGCACATGGGCAATATGGCAGCAGATAGTAATAATTCGTTTTTCATTTGAGATGATACTTTATAAAGGTTAGTGTTTTTTCCCTATCCTTTCGCCTCTTGGTACAAGAACCGTTTGATGGAGCGTTTGGGTGTTTTTTCAAATTCTTCGGGATAGATTTTCATTTTGAGTATCTGACTGTATGCCGGAAGCTCTGCGTTTAACGCAACGCGATTTTCTTCCATCACACGTTCGATGTCCGTAGTGGTCAGGCCATGTGCAAAAGCATCGTCAAAATCGGGATATACCAGTCCGACAAGCTTTTCATTTTGCTGTACGATGATGCTTTCGGCAACGTATGGCATATTGTTCAGTTTGTCTTCTATTTCTTCGGGGTAGATATTCTGTCCGCTGGCACCGAGCAGCATGTTCTTGCTGCGTCCCTTGATGGTTACATTGCCCTCGGCATCCATCAGCGCAAGGTCACCGGTGTGCAACCAACCGTCTGCATCAATAGCTTCACGGGTAGCTTCTTCATTTTTATAGTATCCCAGCATGACGTTAGGTCCGCGGCATACGATTTCTCCCGCTATGTTTTCCGGATCAGGAGAAAGGATTTTCACTTCCATACGGGGGACGGCCTTACCGCAGGAACCCGGTTTGAAGCGTGACCAGTCTTCGTAACAGATGATCGGTCCGCATTCCGTCATTCCGTAACCTACCGTGTAGGGGAATTCTATCATGCGTAGGAACTGTTCTACTTCCTGGTTGAAAGCGGCACCCCCTACGATGACTTCCGCAAAACGTCCACCGAAGGCACTGACTACTCCTTCGCGTACGGTTGTCTTGATTTTATCGTTGATAATGGGGACTTTAAGCAATAACTTCATAGTCGGCGTTTCCAGTTTCGGAAGCACGTTTTTCTTGATAATCTTTTCAATGATAAGTGGCACAGCTACTACAAGGTGCGGCTTTACTTCCGAGAATGCCTGGAAGATAATCTTCGGACTTGGCATACGGGTGAGGAAGTATATCTGACATCCTGCGGCGAACTCGTACAAGAATTCGAATGCCAGTCCATACATGTGCGCCATCGGTAGCATGGAGATAATCTTATCTCCGGCCTTCAGTGGCAATACCTCAAATGCAAATGCTGTATTCGACCACAGACTGCGATAGGGCAGCATTACGCCTTTAGAATAACTCGTCGTACCGGAAGTATAGTTGATTACTGCCAGTTCTTCAGGCTGATCCTTGTGATATTCGATGTGTTCCTTGCGGAAATTCTTGGGATATTTCTTGCCGAACAACTCATTCAGATGTTCGCGGGCATAATCCAGTTTTTCTGTACGGGATATCAGGATAGAGAAATCCGTCATCAGGATGATGCCTTCCAGAATGGTCATGGCGGCTTCGTTCAGATTCTCCCATACCTGGTCGCCCACAAACAGTAATTTGGCTTCGGAATGGTTTACGATATTATGTATATTATCCGCTTTAAATTCGTGCAGGATGGGAACTGCAACAGCCCCGTAGGTCAGTGTAGCGAGGAAAGTAACTCCCCAGTGTGAACTGTTACGTCCGCAGATGGCAATTTTATCTCCTTTCTTGATGCCGCTTGCTTCGAAGATTAAGTGTACTTTCTCTATTTTGCGGGCTACGTCTTTGTATTGCAGGGTAGCCCCATTATAATCGGTCAGGGCATCCAGGTCCCAATTCTGTTTAATGCTGTTCTCAATATAGGCGATAAAACTTTGTTCCATGATATTATATATTGCACATTTAGTTGAAAATTGTGCAAATATAAGGCTTTATAGAAAGAATGCAAATTTTTAACTGAAAAAAGCGGGGGGATATGTACAATTTAGCTTGGGCAGATGAAGCTCACCACAGAGTAACACAGGGTTCCACAGAGTTTAATCAATTTGAGCTCAAGGAAAACAAACTCTGTGGAACTCTGTGTTACTCTGTGGTGAATTTAATGCATTACCGCCCTAAGTACCAGTTGTACATGCGTTGTACGCCTTCTTTGATCTCCACTTTGTGTTGCCAGCCCAGAGCGTGCAGTTTTGAGGGGTCAGTCAGTTTGCGCATGGTTCCGTCCGGTTTGGTGCTGTCGAAAGTCAGCTGACCTTGGTAACCCACGGTGGAAACTATCAGTTCGGCCAGTTCGCGGATAGAGATTTCTTTGCCTGTACCTATATTGATATGGCAGTTACGGATGTCTTTATCACCTTGTTTGTAGGTGTCTTTGAAGTCTACATGCTCCATTACGAAGACGCTGGCATCTGCCATTTCTTCGCTCCAGAGAAATTCGCGAAGAGGTGTGCCTGTGCCCCATAATTTCACTTCGCTGTCGCTGATGCCGTATTTGGCAAGGATGGCAAGGATATCTTCCTTACTGCTGTTGCCGTCGATGCCTTCTACCGGACGCTGGTTCAGGTCTTTGCATATTGCATCCCAGTCGCCTTGCTTCAGGCAATGAGCCAGATGTATCTTACGAATCATGGCAGGGAGCACATGGCTGCGTTCCAGATCGAAGTTGTCATTCGGACCATAGAGGTTGGTAGGCATTACGGCGATGTAATTCGTGCCATATTGCAGGTTGAAGCTCTCGCACATTTTCAGTCCGGCAATCTTGGCGATGGCGTACGGTTCGTTGGTGTATTCCAGCGGAGAGGTGAGGAGCGCTTCTTCTTTCATGGGTTGTTCGGCATCACGCGGATAGATGCAGGTGCTTCCCAGGAAGAGGAGTTTCTTCACATTGTGGCGAAAACTTTCACCGATGACGTTTTGCTGTATTTGCAGGTTTTTGTAGATGAAGTCGGCACGGTAAATGCTGTTTGCCATGATGCCGCCTACGAAAGCAGCGGCAAGGAATACATATTCCGGTTGTTCTTCATCAAAGAATTTACGTACGGAAACGGCATCCAGCAAGTCGAGTTCTTTGTGGGTTTTGCCAATGAGATTGGTATATCCTTTATCTTGCAGGTTTTTCCAGATGGCGGAGCCTACCAGACCACGGTGTCCGGCTACGTAGATTTTGGCGTTCTTGTCTAACATTATAGTTCTCTTTTTTATATATTATTTTTCAAGTGATCTCAGATATAGCTTCTTCACAAACTTCATATCGTGTGCTGCCATGATTTTCACCAATTCTTCAAAACTGGTTTGTCTCGGATTCCACCCTAAAAGAGTTTTGGCCTTTGTCGGATTACCTAACAGCTGTTCCACTTCGGCAGGGCGGAAATATTTAGGATCTATTTCTACAAGCGTTTTTCCCGTTTGCACATCGATACCTTTTTCTTCTACACCTTCACCTTCCCATCGCAGTTCGATGCCTACTTCCTTGAAGGCAAGCGTAGCAAATTCGCGGACCGTATGCATTTCGCCTGTGGCGATTACGAAGTCTTCCGGTGTATCGTGCTGAAGAATCAGCCACATACATTCTACATAATCTTTTGCATATCCCCAGTCGCGGCGTGCATCCAGATTACCCAGATACAGTTTGTCCTGGAAACCTTGGGCTATGCGGGCGGCGGCCAGCGTAATCTTACGGGTTACGAATGTTTCTCCTCTACGTTCGCTTTCGTGATTAAAGAGGATACCGTTTACGGCAAACATACCATAACTTTCGCGGTAGTTCTTTGTAATCCAGAAGCCGTATTGTTTGGCTACTCCGTACGGGCTGCGGGGATAGAAAGGAGTTGTTTCCGATTGGGGGACTTCCTGTACTTTACCGTAAAGTTCCGAAGTGGAGGCCTGGTAAATCTTTGTCTTTTTCTCCATGCCGAGGATGCGGACAGCTTCCAGCATACGCAGCGTGCCGATGGCATCTGCCTCTGCGGTGTATTCCGGTACGTCGAAAGATACTTTTACATGGCTTTGTGCAGCGAGGTTATATATTTCGTCCGGCTGTACCTGTTGGATGATGCGGATCAGCGAGCTGCTATCCGTCATGTCACCGTAATGCAGGTTAATGGTGCGCTTTTGCTTCATATCGCGTACCCATTCGTCGAAGTACAGGTGTTCGATGCGCCCTGTATTGAATGAAGAAGAACGGCGGAGAATACCGTGTACTTCATATCCTTTCTGTAATAAGAATTCGGCGAGAAACGAACCGTCCTGGCCTGTTATTCCGGAGATTAAAGCTGTTTTCATATTGTAGGCTTCTTTATTGATTATTTTTTGCGGGGCAAAATTCGTTATTTTTTACGAGAATACAAAACTTATTAGCTACAAGCTACGAGCTACGAGTGACAAGTAGCTGCGCTATGGGTTACAAACAACTTGTAGCTCGTAGCTTGTAGCTCGTCACTTATAGATCTTATCTACCACCAGTGCAATGGCTCCATCTCCCGTTACATTGCATGCAGTACCGAAGCTATCCATTGCAATGTAGAGTGCGATCATCAGTGCCTGTGCCGATTCATCGAAACCGAGCATGGATTGCAGAATACCCAGAGATGCCATGATGGCACCACCGGGAACTCCCGGGGCGGCTACCATCGTGATTCCCAGCATGAAAATGAAACCGGCAAATAAAGGGAAATCAAAAGGTATGCCTTGCATCATCATCAGAGCAAGAGCGCATGCTACGATTTTCAGCGTGCTGCCGGATAAATGTATCGTGGCGCAAAGAGGGATAACAAACCCTGCAATATCGGGTGACACACCATTCTTCTTTGTCTGTTCCAAGGTAACAGGAATGGTGGCAGCGGATGACTGTGTACCTAAAGCCGTGAAATAAGCGGGCAGCATCCGCCCCAACAGTTTAAAGGGATTTTTGCGGACAAACAGCGCAGCGATACAATATTGAAATACCAGCAGGAAGATGTGCAGCAGGAAGATTATGCCGATAATTTTTATAAATACCATTAAGATAGAGAATACCTGTCCCGAATGTGTCATATTAAGGAATATACCGAATATATAAATAGGAAGCAACGGCAGGATCACTGCACTGATCATACGGACAATGATATCCTGAAAATCACGTGCTGCATTCTTAAGTGTATCGTTTTTCAGTTGTGCAAGTCCCAGCCCTAAAGTGAAAGCCAGTACCAGTGCCGTCATTACATTCATGAGCGGTGGAATGGCGACTGAGAAAAACGGCAATATCCCTTGCGCTTCGCTGACCTCTTCCAGCGGGGCACCGGACTCTATCAGATGAGGAAATATAGTTACTCCTGTAAAGTAAGAGAGGAAACCGGAAAACAGGGTTGCCCCGTAAGCTATCAGTGCGGTAATCAACAGCAGTTTCCCGGCACCTTTACCGATGTCGGCAATAGCTACGGTAACCAGTCCCACAATAATCAGCGGTATGGAGAAATTCAGAAATTCGCTGAAGATACCGTTGAATGTAACGAACAGGCGTACCAATTCTCCGGGAAGAAAATTACCAAAAAGAATACCTAATGCGATGGCTATAAGGATACGCGGCAGTAAGCCGATATGTAGTTTTTTCATAAAACTGAATTTAAGTTTCTCCATTGAAATAGAGTTATGTTTGCAAAAGTACGATTTTTATTCGAAATTCATACGAACAAATGCCCTTGACATATTGTTTCCATTTCAATGAAACAATAACAAAAAATGCAAGTTATGACAGAAAAAGGACAAAAGACAGATATCGGCTTAATCGGACTTGCCGTGATGGGGGAGAATTTAGCTTTGAATATGGCGGACAAGGGATGGCATGTGTCCGTGTTTAACCGTACTGTTCCGGGAGTGGAAGAAGGTGTGGTAGAACGCTTTATCAACGGTCGTGCCAAAGGGAAAAGTATTGAAGGATACACTGAAATTCCTGACTTTGTAGAGTCCATTTCCACCCCGCGCAAAATCATGATGATGGTGCGTGCCGGCAGTGCCGTAGATGAACTGATGGAACAACTCTTTCCGCATCTTTCCCCGGGAGATATCTTGATAGATGGAGGCAACTCAAACTATGAAGATACCAACCGCCGTGTGGCATTGGCCGAATCGAAAGGTTTCCGCTTTGTCGGTGCCGGTGTTTCGGGCGGTGAAGAGGGAGCGTTGAACGGTGCTTCTATTATGCCGGGCGGTTCCGTTACTGCCTGGGATGAAGTAAAGCCCATTCTGCAAAGTATTGCTGCACGTGCTGCCGATGGTACTCCTTGCTGTGACTGGATTGGTCCGGCCGGCTCGGGACATTTCGTTAAAATGATACATAATGGTATCGAATACGGTGATATGCAGTTGATTGCCGAAGCCTACTGGGTGATGAAGAATCTTCTGCAACTGAATAATGAAGACATGGCTTCCGTCTTTGCCCACTGGAATGAGGGTAAGTTGCGTAGCTATCTGATAGAAATTACAGCCAATATTCTTCGGCATAAGGATAAGGCGGGCGGTTACCTGATTGACAAGATACTGGACACTGCCGGACAGAAAGGTACCGGCAAATGGTCCGTTATCAATGCAATGGAATTGGGTATGCCCCTGGGACTGATTGCAACGGCTGTTTTTGAGCGTAGTCTTTCAGCGCAGAAAAATCTGCGTGAGGCAGCTTCAAAAAAATCATTTGCCAGCGCTCACAAGTGGTCTATAATAAGCCGGAACTGGTGAAAGATATTTATTCCGCTTTGTATGCTTCTAAACTGGTATCTTATGCACAAGGTTTCGCCGTGTTGCAAAAGGCGTCCGAATCTTTCGGCTGGGATCTCGATCTGGCATCCATTGCCCGTATGTGGCGCGGAGGCTGCATCATCCGCAGTATATTCCTGAATGATATAGCTGCTGCTTTTGAAGCACAGCAGAAGCCGAAGCATTTGCTGCTCGCTCCTTATTTCCGGGAAGAAATCAAAGAGTTGCTCTCCGGCTGGAAACACCTCGTAGCCCATGCGATGAAAGAGGAACTGCCTGTTCCGGCTTTCTCTTCCGCATTGAACTATTTCTATTCGCTGGTATCTGCGAAGCTCCCTGCTAATATGATTCAGGCTCAGCGTGACTATTTCGGCGCACATACCTTTGAGCGTACCGATGAACTCCGCGGACAGTTCTTCCATGAAAACTGGACCGGACATGGCGGAGATACAAAATCAGGTACCTATAATGTATAAAATGAAGCCCTGGCAATAAAATTATAAAGCAAGAGCTAATGAATTTATTACAAGGGCCAATTTGCAGAAGCTAATCAAAAAAAACAAGATTCTATGAGTAAATTTGTAATGATCATATTCGGCGCTTCGGGCGACTTGACGAAACGCAAACTGATGCCGGCACTCTACTCGCTCTACAAGGATAATCGTTTGCCCGAAGGATTTGCCATTCTCGGTATCGGCCGTACCGACTACGCGGATGAAACTTATCGCGACTATATCCTGAACGAGCTGGAACATTTTGTCACACCGGCCGAAGTGGGAATGAAAGAGTTCTGCACTCATTTGCACTACCTTAGTATGGACCCTGCCATAGAAGAAGGTTACGGAACCCTGGACAGCCGTTTGCAGGAAATCACCGGTGAAAAGAAACCAGACAATTTACTGTTCTATCTCGCTACGCCTCCCTCACTTTATGGCGTCATCCCTCTACATCTGAAAACAGCCGGATTGAATCGTAAACATACCCGCATCATCATCGAAAAGCCTTTCGGCTACGACCTGAAGTCGGCACAAGAATTAAACCATATCTATGCTTCCGTTTTCGAAGAGTCTCAGATCTATCGCATCGACCACTTCCTTGGTAAGGAGACGGCACAAAATATCCTTGCTTTCCGTTTTGCCAATGGCATCTTTGAACCGTTGTGGAATCGTAATTACATCGATTATGTAGAGGTTACCGCTGTCGAGAATCTCGGTATCGAACAGCGTGGCGGCTTCTATGACGGTACAGGCGCTTTGCGCGACATGGTACAGAACCACCTTATCCAACTGGTGGCCCTCACTGCCATGGAGCCTCCCGCTGTCTTCACCGCCGATAATTTCCGTAACGAAGTGGTAAAAGTCTACGAGTCATTGAAACCTCTGACGGATGAAGATTTGAATGAACATATAGTCCGCGGACAATATACCGCTTCCGGTTCTAAAAAGGGCTACCGTGAAGAGAAGAACGTCCCCGCCGACTCGCGCACTGAAACTTACATCGCCATGAAGATCGGTATTGATAACTGGCGTTGGAGCGGTGTACCTTTCTACATCCGCACAGGAAAGCAGATGCCTACCAAGGTGACGGAAATCGTAGTGCACTTCCGTGAAACGCCCCATCAGATGTTTCATTGCCATGGCGGACATTGTCCGCGGGCTAACAAACTAATCCTCCGCCTGCAACCCAACGAGGGTATTGTGCTGAAGTTCGGCATGAAAGTTCCCGGACCGGGATTCGATGTGAAGCAAGTGATGATGGACTTCAGTTACGACCAACTGGGCGGACACGCCACGGGCGATGCTTATGCCCGCCTGATTGAAGACTGCATTCAGGGCGACCCGACACTTTTTACCCGCAGTGATGCTGTCGAAGCCTCCTGGCGTTTCTTTGATCCTGTGCTGCGCTATTGGAATGAATATCCTGACGCGCCTCTCTACGGTTATCCTGTCGGAACCTGGGGCCCACTGGAAAGTGAAGCTATGATGCACGAACATGGTGCCGACTGGACCAATCCGTGTAAGAACCTTACGAACACTGATCAATATTGTGAGTTATGAAAACTTATATCTATAGTACAGCTGCTGAAACGGCACGAGCTCTCATCAAGCACCTTATTAGTTTGATGGAGGAAGAGCCGCAGAAGATTTTTCACATAGCATTCAGTGGAGGCAGCACGCCCTCGCTTATGTTCGATTTGTGGGCGGAAGAATTCAAGGATGCCACTCCGTGGAGCCGTATGCGTATTTATTGGGTGGATGAACGGTGTGTACCTGCCGAAGACTCGGAGAGTAACTATGGCAATATGCGTCGGCTGTTGCTGGATGAAGTGGGAATGCCTGAGGAATATATTTTTCCTATTGACGGCAGCAACGATCCCGATGATGAAGCGAATAGCTATTCTCGCATAGTGCGTTGCAATGCGCCACTCTGGCATGGCTTTCCGGCTCTTGATATTGTTCTGCTGGGGGCGGGAGAAGACGGGCATACCTCGTCCATTTTCCCCGGTCAGGAGTATTTGCTTTCATCTTTCCATCCTTATGAGGTAAGCGTTAATCCCTACAATGGGCAGAAGCGCATAGCCATGACCGGCTGTTTGCTTTTTAATGCCAAGCAGCTGATTTTCTTTGTGACAGGCAGAAACAAGTCCAACGTTGTACGCGATATTCTGGATTCGGGTGATACCGGTCCGGCTGCCTATGTGGCGCACCATGCCTGGAATGTGGAAGTGTTTATGGATGAGCTGGCGAAACCCCAACCCATCCATGAGAGTGATTTATAAAAAAAGAGAGTGATTTATCATCAATTGGACGTTCCGCTTTCCAGAATGCTGACGATGGAGAACAGCGTGAAACAGATGCCGCCTAATCCTGCCAATACGCGTGCGGGAACAAAGTAGACATCATTCAGCGTTGTCATTTCAAACAGAAAAGCAGAGAGGAAAAGACAAGTAAGCGCGGTGAGCACCGGAATGAGCGGAATCCGGTTCGCCAGCTTAAAGACGTTCCGCCAAATAACAGCCAGCAGAATTACTTTGCTGGATATACTGTAACAAACTAAACCCAGACCTATCATAATGTATCCGGTGGAAGATTTGCCCGGGTCGGCATTCGTCAGCACCCAAAGTCCCCACAGGATACTCAGTGTGCCCATCACCAATACGAGGGCGGGCCACCATTTCCGTTCGGCACCACTATAAGAGTTACGTATCTGCCGGACAATGGTAGCAACCAGTGCAACCAGGCTCGTACAGATACATGCCAGTCCGGCCATTACGTGTCCGGCCACATAGTAAGCCGTGTGAATATCACTTTGTCCCAATAACCAGAATGCCCAAACCCATGTGATGACGGCGAACACAACAGCCAGAATGATGAGTATGTCCGCCTGTGCCGAAGAGAATGACTTGGCAGGTACGGTATGGTCAGTCTTTTTGGAATTTTGCGTGATGAAGGTGAAGCGGGTGGAAGAGGTGGCGGTAGTGGCTACACATGCAGTGATGAAAGCTACTCCGCAGATGACATGTCCCGCAACGAAATGGGCCACCGTACTGCCGTCATTAATGTATGTCATTCCACCGATGAAACACACCACGGCAGCCAGATAGCCGATGATGGGCAGGGCATATTTTGCCGCCGTACTATACGTGTGGATAATCTGCCGGATGATGGTACCTGCCGTAGCGAACAGCGCGATACATATCATTCCTAAAGAGAAGACCACGGGTCCCGCAACGAATCGGTTCGTGTCCGTCCCCATGTCGAGCACAAAGGCTCCGTAGCCGAAACAAAAAAGGGCCATCAGCAATGGGATAGCCCTGAAAAGGATACTAATACCGTAATTCATAACTGTTATCGTTTTTAAGTTTCCCCTTCCAACAGTATTCCTTACGGTTTGTTTTCGGTTTTAATATTTGTTCACCACAGATTTATTTCTCAACGATGGCATTCATCATTTTGACAATTTGTATTTTTAGTTGACTGAGAATGTACTATTTCTGTCCGGAGGTCAATAGGATTGGAAGCGTGCAAACGAAAATGAATAAACGTCAGATAGTTAATGCGGTATCAAAATACTTACATTTATTCTGGATGAAATAAACGCACTAATAAGTGAGAAATATAATATCAATAAGTCAAATTCCGATATGTAGTAACCCTTTTGTTGGTATGTAGTAACCTTTTTGCCCATATGTAGTAACCATATCAGTCATAAGTAGTAACCCTTTTCTGCATAAAAAGCAGTTAAAACTGCAAGTATATACTGAAATAGCGCATTGTTATAATCATTTTATTCATAGAATATGCTGGAATGTAAATATGTGAAATATAGCATGTCACTAAACATATTGAAATGCTACCATGATGAGTGTATATTAACTGTTTTGCTGTTATTATGATGTTTTGCTTTCTACGTGTGCCGTGAGCACGCAGCCTTTGTACGTTTGCGTGCTTAACTGCAAAAGAGATGGAGGTAGGCCCTCCGCTATCTGCTTGCAGGAGCTGGTAGCAAACCGGAGTATGCTGCTTTAATCAAGAGTTAAGGTAGTGAGCGATACTTTTAAAAGGCGGTCTTAACCGTCAGGTATCCTTTCGGGAGAAGAATGTAATGTGAACCATTGTAAGCATCGTTAGCGAGTAAATTGATGTCAAAACCGTGGAGTTTAGAAATCTATGGGATAAGTTAGGAGGAAACCTGTTTACTGTCCTATCGGCATCCGGTGTAAAAGATGGCTTGACCCGTCAGGAGGCTCTTTTGTGGAACACGGGAACCTGTCATGGAATGTTAAGGGAGCGTTTCAAGAGGAATCGAACCTCAAGAAACTGAGTACCGAAGTCTGTGTCAGGGGCGGATTACCCCGTAGTAGTTTAGAAGTGTCTGTAATGGGCATGGAGCGAAGGGGGTAACTTATTCAACAAATTAGTAATTGTACAACTAAAGTTATTGTTTAGGATGATTCAAGAACGAAATGTAAAACCTTATTCAATTTCCCGTCATTTAATTATGTCGGCTTGGGAAAAGGTTCGTAGCAACCGTGGCAGTGCTGGTATTGACCGTATCGGTATAGAGGAGTTTGAGAGTAATCTCAAGCCCCGTCTTTACAAA
>NZ_CBVI010000126.1 GCF_000513195.1 Bacteroides timonensis
ACTCCTTTCAATTTCCTTTGATCTCATGTCTGAGAAATTTGAATATGTATCTATTCATTTTAAGAACTTTGCAATGTGATTGTTTGTTTATACTGTAAATTAACTAACAACTTAACATGAATCAATTATGCGAAAAGTGAATGTTCTTTATAGTATGGTATTCATGATTACACTCTTTGGAGTATCTGTAAATCATTTGAATGCTTGTACCCGTGTAGTCTATCAGGGTGATAATAATATGATAATAACCGGTCGTACTATGGATTGGAAAGAAGATACCCGTAGTAATATCTGGATTTTCCCGCGAGGTATGGAGCGCAACGGAGAGGTAGGGAAGGACCCGATGCGTTGGAAATCTAAATACGGCAGTGTGATAACTTCGGCTTATGACATCTGTAGCACTGACGGTATGAATGAAAAAGGACTCGTTGCCAATCTGTTGTGGCTGGCAGAATCATCCTATCCCCAATGGAACGGTGAGAGACCGGCTTTGTCCATAGCCGCCTGGGTGCAATATATGCTTGATAATTTTGCAACGGTGGATGAGGCTGTTGCCGAGGTAGAAAAGAATACTTTCGATGTGGTGTCGGATATGATGCCCGACGGTACGCGTATGGCTACCCTTCATCTTTCCATTTCGGACGCTACGGGTGATAATGCTATTTTTGAGTATGTAGACGGAAAGTTGGATATTCATCATAGCAAAGCGTATCAGGTAATGACAAACTCACCTGTGTTTGATCAGCAACTGGCGCTTGATGATTACTGGAAGAATATCGGAGGAACCACTTTTTTGCCGGGTACCAATCGTGCTGCCGACCGTTTTGTGAGAGCTTCTTTCTATATTAATGCTATTCCTAAAACAGAAGATACCCGTACAGCCTTGGCCAGTGTATTCAGCGTGATACGCAATACTTCCGTTCCGTTCGGCATCAGCACTCCTGATCAGCCGAATATTTCTTCAACCCGATGGAGAACGGTTTCCGATCAGAAGGATAAAGTTTATTACTTTGAGTCTACTTTATATCCCAATGTATTTTGGATTGACTTTAAGGATGTGGATTTCTCAGAGAAAGCGCCTGTCAAGAAGTTGAATCTTCTTTCCGGTAAAACGTATGCGGGAAATACTGCCAAAGAGTTTGTCGCTACAAAACCTTTCCAGTTCTTGGGAATCAAATAGTATGGATTTTACGCTCATAAAAAAATGAAATGCACCCTGACTACGCTTAGAAAGGGTGCATCTCTGCAAAACAAACAAACAGTTTCAACCTTTTATGACCAAAACTGAGATATACTATATATACTACAAATATATCTTAGGTTTTCTATCCAAAAACCTTGTATCTGCAAAGGAAGCTAATTCTGAAAGAAATGTCTCTATTTCTTTTTTACTTGTTATAAATAAAAGTCTCCGGGTGTATAAATAAAAATCTAAATCATTTGGATATTAGATATTTATATACTTCATGATTGGCATCAATCATTTTTAGTGAACAGTATAGAAAAGAGTATTTATTCTTGGCTCTGGTAGCATCTTTCATAGTAGTTATTGATTACTTTTTTATTTATTTTGTTGGTAGTTTCTTACTTTTTAGTATTTTTGTCAGTAGATGAGGTACTCATTCAGATGATGTTTGGAAATATAGTCTGTAATTGGATATATCACTTATGATTTGATAATGGTTGTATCATGGCGATATTTTTGGTGCGTATCAAAAAATAATTTTTCGGAAAGTGTTATTGATATCAATAAGTTCCCACACTTTTTATTTTTAACCGTTGTATCCGGGAAACTGGCAACATAATTTTCTAATACTTATGAGAAAGAAGGTCTGGGTCTATCGCCTGTTTTCTCCGCTTCTGCTGTGGTGCTTTTATGCCTGTGTACAGGAGGATGGTTTTATTGGAAACAGTAAGGTCGACCGTTTTTTTAACGCTTTCGGTGCAGACGAAGATGTGTGTTGGATTACCGAACAGTTAAGGCAGAAAAATGACTCCTCTGATTTTGTGCCTGCCTTTGTAGGCAAATACGGTTATCCTCTCTGGAAGGCGGCATACAGGTTTTCTGAGGGGGAAAACGTGGTGTATGCCGTTCCGGTAAAAAGTGTTGTTCCTGATTCTGAGATAAACAGTATCTGGTTTTTCTCAATGGGACAAGACTCTACGAAATACAGGATATATACGCGCGATATGGCAGAGGGCATAACCACACGGGCAGGCAGCGACGGCGTGGAGGAGACCTGGATGTTTGACTATTTTACGATTAACGCTCTGCACAAGAAACCGGAAAGTGGGATATCTTTTCTATATAGTACTGCTGGCACTGGAACACGAGCGGCATACGAATCATGGGAGTGCGTCCATGCTTTTGCCGGTTATGAAGGCAATGAAGCTGATTTAGGCTGGCATTGTTTACTTGATGGATGCTAATTTCGACAAATTGGACGGCGGCTCTTCCGGTAGTATTGGTGGTGGTAATAGTAATAGTGATAGCAGTAATAGTACTCCAACGGAGCCGCAAGATATAAAGCCGCAGGATCAGGATCCGGACAAAGAAGACAGATCTCCTTGTGGTGCAGTGAGTGAGTTGTCAAGTAATGTTGCGTTAAGGTCGAAAGTAAACAATCTGTTCAATGCGGTACAGAATTACCGTGTGGGTGATACTGAGAACGGATGGATTAAGACCGCTACTGGCGAGTATGTTTACCCTACCATGAAAGAAGCAGAGCATCTGGGGTATGCGGGTACTTCCCTAAGCGGCAAGAAGATTACGGAACAGTATCACAGTCATCCCGCCGGAGCACCTTTCCCGTCGTGGGCAGACCTGAAAGTATTGGCAACGAGGTATCAGCGCGGACAGATAGACGTGGCAAACTTCTCTTACGGGGTAGTAAGCAATATGGGATGCTTCACGATGGTGATTACTTCGGAAAGTGCGTTCAGTGCGTTTACGCAGAATATATTGAATAATCCAGTATTTGAAGAATTATATAATGATATGCATAAAATGCCAAATACTAACGGTGCTGATACAGCCATTGCCAAATTTATAGATTTTTTAAGGAAAACCGTATCTGGTCTAGATGTGCTGTTCAATGAAGCGTCCTATGACAGTAACGGAAATGCTCGTTTAGATAATTGGCAAGCCAAGGACAGCAATGGCAGTGCTAAAATTTCAAACTATAATTGTAATTGATCAACTAAATTCAGAAAGATATGAAACGAATTTATATACTCTTTGTTTTCGCATTCATTTGTATGGGAGTATTCTCCCAAGCAAACTATGACGCTTTTGTAGGAACATGGGTGTATCAGAATAATGATACAATATTTAAAATTAAGCTACAAAAGGGTACAGTAAGATATGGGCAATATGGAAATCAAGCTAAAATTTTTGGTGGTTACTATCTCAGCATAAAAGGAGTAGTTAAAGAAGATTATATAAAAACGATACCTGCAATATGGGATGCCAGTATTTCTGCACCGTCATGCAACATCTACATTAATGCTATTAGTGATATTTCCAATTATTTGGGCTTCACTTTCTACGACCAGCGTAAGCAGCATTTGAACGGTAAAGGAATAGTTGGCGGGACAATGGATTTGCTTTCCTCTAACAAGCTCCACTGGAAACTGAATGAGAAGAAAGGTTTGTGGTATGCATTGGAGGGAGATTATCCGGAAGATATGCTTCCTTCTCCGGAAGAATGGGTTCCTCGTGGCTTTTCAGTGCCCACAGACGTGATAATGACCAAGGAGTAGCAAATATTCTAAAATAGGTTGTGTTAGCGAAGTATGCTCAAATTATAACTATACCCCATAAAGTTTTTGTGTGTTGAATATAGATTTTAATTTCTTGAAAATCAATAAA
>NZ_CBVI010000127.1 GCF_000513195.1 Bacteroides timonensis
CCCTAAATAAAAAAAGCACTTCCTGTCGTTCGCTCACGGAGGAAGTGCTTCACACAAAAACTAAACTAGACTTAACTAAACTATTCTATTGGGGGAAGTTTCACAACTTCCTTTATCTGTTCGATGCAAAGGTAAAAAAACATTTTTTAATATGCAATAGGAAATTATATTTTGTCGACAGATTCGGATATTTTATCGACAAATGAATGTTATTTCTTAGCTCCTTTTATCCAGGAAGGTTTGAAATACCTGTTTATAACTATCGCTGACAGGGATATACGTTTTATCAAACACAATTCGTCCCCGATCAATAACTCTTATTTTTTCTTTCTGTACAATATAAGATCTGTGAACCCGCATGAAACGGGATGTTGGTAATAATCCCTCCATCGATTTCATACTCATAAGCGATAAAATAGGCCGGGCTGTATCTTCTGTATAAATCTTAACATAATCCTTCAAACCTTCTACATAAAGTATCTTTTTAAGTTCTATTTGTACCAGTTTATAGTCACTTTTTACAAATATACTTTCTATTTCTTCTTTAGGCTGTTGCAAGAGTTCAAACCATTGTACGGCTTTATTAGCTGCCTGCAAAAAATCCACGTAAGAAATAGGTTTTAGCAGATAATCCAAAGCATTTACCTTATAACCATCAATGGCGTATTGCTCAAAAGCGGTACTAAAGACAATACGGGTATGTGCATCTACTATTTTGGAGAATTCCAAACCGTTAAGTTCGGGCATCTGTATATCAAGGAAAAGCAAATCCACTTGCTTATCCGGCAGTTCCTTCATAGCCTGTACGGCGCTGGAATACTTTCCTTTCAATGTCAGGAACGGAGTTTTGTTGACGTAGCTTTCCAGTAAATCTAAAGCTAAAGGTTCGTCATCTACTATGGCACAAGTCAGATTCATACTTACTACTTAATACTTAAAACTGATTTATATTCTTTCCCATCGTCGCTTACTCCTTGGTTCCATTCATATTGGCCGGGATAAGTTAATTCCAGGCGTTTCCGCACTTGCTCCAGTCCTATGCCACTTCCACTTTTATCAGTCTGGCTTTTGGGATGGTAGCTGTTGGTTATTTCGCAGCATACCTGACCGGGGCTTTCACTGAAATGGATGTGGATAAAACTGGGCTCGGTGGGAGAGATACCATGTTTGAAGGCATTCTCTATGAGGGAGATGAAAATGAGCGGGGCTATTTCCGTACGACTATCGGCACGAACATCTATTTGTGTCTCTACGGTTACGTTTGCGGAGAGGCGGATGCGCATCAGTTCAATGTAGTTGCGGATGAAATCCATCTCTTTACCAAGAGAGACAAAATTCTGTTGATTGTCGTAGAGGACGTGACGCAGCAGGCGACTTAATTCCTGAACAGCAGCTTGTGCTTTATCGCTGTCGAAGGCGATAAGAGCATAGATGTTGTTCAGGGTGTTGAGCAGGAAGTGCGGGTTCAGTTGATTACGCAGGTTTTTCAGTTCCGCTTCCGTACGGCTTTTCTCGGCTTCCCGGCGTGCGGCTTCTACTTTTACCCAACGGCCACTCATACGGATGGCAGCGGCCAGTCCTACGGTGAGAACCATTGAGAAGACATCTCGCAGGATGAAGATCCAACTAGGAGGTTCGGGACGTTTATGAGCTTCGGGTTTCACATACGTATGGAAGATGAAATCTTGCCAAAAGTGTACGCCGACAGCTGTGCAAAGTATGAGCAGGAGATTCAGTAATACATATTGCTTGATGCGTCCCTCAAATAAGAAACGAGGGATGAAGAAACAGTAGTTTATGTAGAACACGATCAGGAATGATACCGGAACCGCACTGCCATGACGTAAATAGTCTACCCAGCTTACCGTAAATCCGCTACGATTCATCAGCAGAAACGGGAAAGCGAAAACGATTCCCCATCCGATGATATGGATGAGAACTTCTACAATCCGGCGAGTTTGGGAGTCTTGCATAATCATGTTACAAAAATAATTATTTTTAGTGATTAACGTTTAGTGAATCCCTTTTATTCGTATCTTATTGCCTCTATCGGGTCCAGATCAGCCGCCTTCTTAGCCGGATACCAGCCGAAGAACACACCGGTGACCGTACAAACGGCGAAGGAGAGGAATACACTCCATGCCTGGATGTAGATAGGCCAGTGGGCTACGTTCTTTACGATGAATGAGGCTCCGCAGCCAATGACGACTCCGATGATACCACCTGTGATACTGATAAGGATGGCCTCGATCAGGAATTGCGAGAGAATATCCACACCACGGGCACCGACAGACATACGCAGACCGATTTCACGGGTACGCTCCGTCACGCTGACGTACATGATGTTCATGATACCGATACCACCTACTACCAGGGAGATGCCGGCGATACATGCCAGAAGTGTCGTCATCAGGTCGGTAGTGGAGTTCAGCATAGTGCTGAGTTCCTGCTGGCTGCGAATGGTGAAGTCGTCGTCATCACTTTCTTTCAGCTTATGGTTGCGGCGCAGGATGGTGGTGATTTCATCCGTTGCATAATCCGTCATATCCTCGGAGAGGGCGGAGGCAAAGACACCTTGCAGATATGTGACGGCAAGCATACGTTTCATTACCGTGGTATAAGGTGCCAGTACGATTTCGTCCTGGTCCATACCCATGGAGTTGTAGCCTTTGGCTTTAAGTACACCCACTACGCGCAGGGGCACCTGGTTGAAACGGATGATATGTCCGATAGGGTCCTGTCCGTTCGGGAAAAGGTTGTCCACAATGGTCTTACCGATGATGCAGACTTTGGCGGCACTCTGAATGTCCGCTTCGGTAAACATCTCGCCACTCTCTACGCTCAACTGGCGGATTTCGAGATATTCGGTACCTACACCATTTACAGAGGCAGGATAGTTATTGTTTCCTGCAATGAGCTGTCCGCTGGACGATACATTGGGGCTGACGGCTGCCAGGAAGTTGGTTTCATCCCGCAGTGCTTCGTAATCGGTCAGCTTCAGTGTCTGCATGGACGAGGCATCCTGGCGGACACCGCCACGCGTATCACCACCCGGATGAATCATAATCATATTCGAACCCATTTCCGCGATCTGTGCCTGAATACTTTTCTTCGAGCCTTGCCCGATGGCGAGCATGGTGATGACGGACGCCACACCGATGATGATACCCAGCATGGTGAGGAAGGCGCGAAGCTTATTGTTGGCAAGGGCGCGGAGAGCTATTTTGAAAAGGTTTGTTCCGTTCATTGTTTTTTTGAGTTACGGGCTACAAGCTACAAGTTACGAGTGCTTTGTAGCCTGATAACGCAGCTACTTGTAACTCGTAGCTGGTAGCTTGTAGCTGATTTATTAGTCTTCATCACTTTTTGGCAGCGCTGCCAGAGCTTCTGCCGCTGAAAGGATTTTCGGGTTCACCGTATCTTCCGTCACGTGCCCGTCGCGCAGACGGATATTCCGGCTACTGTATTGAGCTATTTCGGGGTTATGGGTGACAAATATAATCGTACGTCCTTCGGCATGCAGTTTCTGGAAGAGAACCAATATATCAAAAGAAGTACGTGTATCCAGATTACCTGTTGCTTCATCGGCAAGGATTACCGCAGGGTTGTTCACCAGGGCACGGGCGATGGCTACACGCTGCATCTGTCCACCGGACATCTGGTTCGACTTATGTTCCAGGCGGTCGCCGAGTCCCACGGCTTGCAGGGCTTCGATGGCGCGTTGCCTGCGTTCGGCTGCTGAGACGGAGGCGTTGTACATCAGGGGCAATTCCACATTCTCTACGGCAGTGGTCTTTGCCAACAGATTGTAGCTCTGGAAGACAAAGCCTATCTTCCGGTTCCGCAGGATGGCGCGTTGAGGCTTGCTCATGGTGCGTACGGATATGCCGTCCAGCAGATATTCGCCGCTGGTGGGAGTATCGAGGCAGCCCAGGGTGTTCAACAGCGTTGACTTACCGGAGCCGGACGTACCCATAATGGTTACGAACTCCCCTTCAGTGATGGAGAAGGAGACGCCACGCAGGGCGTGGACCGTTTCATCGCCCACTTGGAAGTCGCGCCGGATATTTTGTAATTCTATAACTGTTTTGCTCATTGTTTCGGAATTGTTTCGTTGAATAAATTAAGTGACAAGCTACGAGCTACGAGTGACAAGTACCTTTCGGCGTGATAGCCGGGCGAATAATTATTCGCCCACCAGTATAGCGCAGCAACTCGTAACTGGTAGCTCGTAGCTCGTAACTTAATTTAGCGGCAAAGCCGCTAAATTATCATTTACTATTCTTTTTCTTATTATTTCCCGGAGGGCCCGGCATGAAAGGACTTCTTTCGCCATCTCCCTGTCCTTCGGCTATAGTGGTTTCGGCACCTGTGCTAATCACCGCATCGGATACTATCTGTGTACCTTCGTTGATACCGCCTGTAATTTCGGTGACGATTCCGTTAGAGATACCTATGCTGACCGGGTGTGCAGTGAATGTGTCACCTTCACGAGTCCAGACTTTATGTTCACCTTCGCAATCTTTAACCACTGCATTCGATCCTACCAGTGGAACGGCAGGCGTAAAGCGCAGCGCTTTTGCCGGAACGCTCAGTACTCCTTGTTTATCCAGCGTGTAGATAGTGATGTTTGCCGTCAGCCTCGGTTTCAGCTTCAAGTCCGGATTGTGGGCGGAGATGACTACTTCATAAGTAACTACCGTAGTGGTGGAAGTGGTGCTGCTTGAACTGCTTGTGGCTCCCAGACGAATCTGTGTCACTTTTCCTTCGAACACATCATTCGGATAAGCGTCTACCGTGAAACTTACGCGCTGTCCTTCTTCCACATCGCCTATATCGGCTTCATCCACGTCGGCTACTACCTGCATCTGTGTCAGGTCGGCAGCGATGGTGAAGAGGGTCGGGGTTTCGAAGCCGGAAGCTACTGTCTGTCCTTCTTCCACGTCGCGGCTGATGACAACGCCATCGATAGGAGAGGTGATGGTTGCATAGGACAGATTGCGCTCTGCTTTGGCCAGAGAGGCTTTACTGCTGTCGAAGGCGCTCTTTGCTTTCTGGTAGTTATAAAGACTTTGCTCGTAATCCGTATCACTGATGAGTTGTTTCTCATGCAATCCTTTGTTACGCTCGTAATTCTTCTGTTGATATTCATATTCGGCTTTGGCACCGTCGTAAGTAGCCTTTTGCGATGCTAATTCGCTTTGCAGGGTTACTTTGTCCATTTCGGCAATGAGCTGCCCTTTGGTTACTACTGAGTTATAGTCTGCGTACAACCTATCGATGATACCGCTGACCTGTGTACCTACTTCCACTTCGGTCACCGGTTCGATAGTGCCTGTGGCCGTCACGGAATTGGAGATGTTGGCGCGGTCTACGGTGGCCGTCTCATATACCACTTTCCGCTTTTTGGCTTGTCCGCCAAATGCCCAAATAGCTATGCCGGCTACAATAATGACTCCGACCGCTAAGCTGATAATTTTCTTTTTACTCATACCTTATATTTCTTATCTCGTTGAATGATATATTATATCTCTGAATTAATTTTTACATTGTACCTTGTTCCCGAATCAGTCGTTACTTCATCCTAAATCAGTCGTTACCTTATCCTATTTCAGTCGTTACTTCATCCTATTTCAGTCGTTACCTTATTCTGGTTATTCTAAAATGATTGATAATCAGGGAATTGAAATCGAATGAGCTACTGGGAAATATGCTGACATGCAGGTCCGTTTATGGCATACGGTTACAACTGTATGCCTTCGCCCTGGTAGAAGCGGAGCAACTGTGCATTCAGTATTGCCATGTACTTGGCTTGCAGTGTTTCCTGCTGTGCGTTGAGCAGATTATTCTTCTCTGTCAGCAGTTCCACGGTATTCTTCATGCCCAGATTGAATTGTTCCTGAATCAGATCGTAACTGGTCTGTGTGCTGCGCAATTTCTCGGCAGCGGCAACATATTGCTGCTGTGCGCTGTTGGCATCCAGCCAGAGGCTTTCTATGGTCTTGTATAAAGTCTTCTGCTGATCCTGCAAGTCCAGTTCACTGGTCTGCTTTTGCAGACGGGCCTTTTGCACGGCACTCTTGGTCTGACGGTTGGTGAAGATGGGGATACTTACGGTCAGTCCCAGTGAGTTGTTCCAATTATTCTTTACCTGTTCGGAGAAGGAAAAGTCGTTGCCGTTGGCATTCGTTGTACCGATACCTGCGCTGAGGCTTAATGTCGGAATATATCCCGCTTTAGCGATGCTGATGTCAAGGTCGGATGCCTTAACATTCAGTTTGCCCGACTCTATCTCCGGGCGGAAAGTGAGGGCTGCTTGATACACATCCGTCTTGGTGGGTAGGGGTATCAATACATTCTCATCTCCCAGTGAGGGCAGATACAGGTTCATTTCCTTTTCACCATCCAGTTCAAGTAGTTGTTTCAGTTGTAGTTTATAGTCCTGAAGGGTGGCTTGTGCCGTCACTAACTGATATTTATCTGTACTGACCTGTGCATCCAGTTGCGCAAGGTCACTCTTGGCGATGCTTCCGGCTTCCAACAATTGCTGTCCGCGGTCACGTTCGGCCTGGCTGACGGCAAGTGTATTTTCGTTCACTTTCACAGCTTCGGCGGCATAGAGTATCTGTACGTATATCTGTGCGATGCTTTCCTCGATGGAATTTTCACTCTCGGCAACGTTGAGCTCGGCGATGCGATTGTTCAGTTGCTGTTGCTTGATGGTGTTCAGACGTTTGCTACCGTTGTAAAGGGTCCAGTTGGCATCAATGCCATAACTGCCGTTGTACGAGGTTTTACTGCTACTGCTGGTGATGTTGTCGCCACTGATGATGGTACCGCTTTCACTGTTCGGGCGGTTCACAATGCGCTGGCTGATACTTGCCGAGAGGCTGGGAAAAAGAGCAGCCTTGGCCGTTTTTACATCTACTTCTGCGCTTTCCGCACTGATACGGTTACGCTTCAGGGTGATGTTGTGTTGCAAGGCATAGTCGATGCAAGTCTGCAAATCCCACTGAGCGGGAAGTGCAGTGTCAGCTTCGGGAGCGGCATCGGATGCCGTTAACTCTTGCGATGCAATGGGAGCGGCGTCCTGTGCCCGCAGTGTCGTGCTGCCGACACAAGCGCTTGCTACGCAGAGTGTTATCACTGTCAATCTTCTTACGTTTCTCATATCTTCGTTATGCTATATTGTTTAACGCTTGCGAAGATACGGTGTCGGAAAATGCCCCGCAAAAGAGATAGACAGTTCTGAATTTTTCGTCGTCGGAATGCTTTTTTGTGTCGATGACTAACTTTTTGCCCTTTTATTTGTTATTTAATATATAAAAGTTTTATATTTGTAATGATTATAAATTTTCTATTATGAAGAATACAGTCCTGAAAATCTGGCGTTTTTACGTCGATGGTTTCCGAGGTATGACACTTGGGCGAACCTTATGGTTCATTATTCTGGTGAAACTCTTCATCATGTTCTTCATATTGCGCCTTTTCTTCTTTCCAAACTATCTGAATACGCCGGCCGTAGGCGGAGATAAAGAAGAGTATGTGGGCAGGGAGCTCATCCATCGTGCTATTGGTGATCCGCCAAGCGAAGTAATAGCTCCTTTAACTCCTGAGTAAAGCAATAACTCCTTATAACTTCTGAGTAAAGCAACTAACAATTAATAACTATAACTCGATTTCTTATGCTTGAACACATCGACACTTCTCTGATTGACTGGTCGAGGGCACAATTTGCACTGACCGCTATTTATCATTGGATTTTTGTGCCGCTCACGCTGGGGCTGGCAGTCATCATGGGTATCATGGAGACTATGTATTATCGTACGGGTGATGAGTTTTGGAAACGCACCGCCAAGTTTTGGATGAAACTATTCGGTATCAACTTTGCCATAGGCGTGGCGACGGGACTGATTCTGGAGTTTGAGTTCGGAACCAACTGGAGCAATTACAGCTGGTTTGTGGGCGATATCTTCGGGGCGCCGCTTGCTATCGAAGGCATTCTGGCCTTCTTTATGGAGGCTACTTTCATCGCGGTCATGTTCTTTGGCTGGGACAAGGTGAGCAAGAAGTTTCACCTGGCATCTACCTGGCTGACGGGACTTGGTGCTACGATTTCGGCTTGGTGGATACTTGTGGCAAATGCATGGATGCAAAATCCGGTGGGGATGGAGTTCAATCCGGATACAGTGAGAAATGAGATGGTGGACTTTTGGGCAGTGGCTTTGTCGCCTACGGCGGTGAATAAGTTTTTCCATACGGTGTTGTCCGGCTGGGTGCTGGGTGCCGTGTTTGTGGTAGGCGTGGCGTGCTGGTTTCTGCTGAAGAAGCGGAATAAGAAGTTCGCATTGTCCAGCATAAAGATAGCTGCCTGGGTAGGTTTAGTTTCGGCCCTGCTCTCTGCATGGACGGGAGACGGTTCGGGCTATCAGGTGGCACAGACGCAGCCGATGAAGCTGGCTGCCATGGAAGGATATTATGAGGGACAGCAGGGGGCCGGATTGGTTGCCATCGGTATGCTGAATCCTGAAAAAAAGACTTATAATGACGGACAAGATCCTTTCCTATTCAGAATAGAGATACCAAAGATGCTTTCATTATTGGCGGAAAGGAAGTTGGATGGATTCGTGCCCGGTATCACGGATCTTATTGAGGGTGGTTATGAGTTGAAGGATGGAACGCAGGCACTTTCTGCCGAGGAGAAGATAGAGCGCGGGAAAACAGCGATTGGTGCGCTGGCAGCTTATCGTGCCGCACAGGCTGCGGATAACGATGCCGAAGCTATGGAAGCTGCCAAGGTGTTGAAGGAAAATGTAGCTTATTTTGGTTATGGATATATTAAGGATGTAAATGACCTGGTGCCTAATGTGCCACTGACATTCTATGCATTTCGCGTGATGGTGATGTTGGGCGGATACTTTATACTATTCTTTATAGTGGTATTATTCCTGGCATACAAGCGGGATTTGTCAAAAATGAAATGGATGCACTGGGTAGCTCTGCTGACTATCCCATTGGGCTATTTGGCCGGACAAGCCGGATGGGTGGTTGCCGAATGTGGGCGTCAGCCATGGGCCATACAGGATATGCTGCCTGTAAATGCAGCTATCTCAAAGTTGGATGTCGGCTCCGTGCAGACAACATTCTTCATCTTCTTGGTATTGTTTACCGTCATGCTGATAGCCGAAATCGGTATCTTGCTGAAAGCGATAAAGAAAGGACCGGAAGGAGAAGATTTATAAGATTTATGATTTAAGATTTATGCCATGCGGAATTATGGCGTGGTATAAATCATATTCTATTCTCTATAAATCATAAATCATCCCCCATAAATTATAAATTATAAATCTTATGACCTACGTTTTTCTACAACAATATTGGTGGTTCGTGGTATCATTGCTGGGAGCCCTTCTTGTATTCCTGCTGTTTGTGCAGGGTGGTAATTCGCTTATTTTCTGCCTGGGCAAGACGGAAGAGCACAGGAAAATGATGATTAACTCTACCGGGCGGAAGTGGGAGTTTACGTTCACTACGCTGGTAACGTTTGGTGGTGCGTTCTTTGCATCTTTCCCATTGTTTTATAGCACGAGTTTTGGTGGTGCGTACTGGCTTTGGATGATTATTCTGTTCAGCTTTGTGTTGCAGGCTGTCAGCTATGAGTTCCAGAGCAAGGCGGGAAATCTGCTGGGAAAGAATACATACCGTACATTCCTGGTGATTAATGGAGTAGTAGGTCCGGTGCTGCTGGGCGGTGCGGTGGCTACGTTTTTCACCGGTTCGGAGTTTTATATCGATAAGGGGAATATGACGAATACGGTGATGCCGGTTATCAGTCATTGGGCAAATGGTTGGCATGGTCTGGATGCGTTGACTAATCCATGGAATGTAGTGCTTGGGTTGGCGGTGTTCTTCCTGGCTCGTATTCTGGGAGCTCTTTACTTTATTAATAATATTGATGATAAAGATCTGGTGGCACGTAGCCGCCGTTCGTTGATAGGTAATTCCGTGTTGTTCCTGGTGTTCTTCCTGGCGTTTGTTATTCGCACGCTGTTGGCAGATGGATATGCGGTGAATCCGGAGACGGGTGAAGTCTTTATGGAACCGTATAAGTATCTGACGAACTTTATCGAAATGCCGCTGGTATTGGTGTTGTTCCTGATAGGAGTGGTGCTGGTGCTGTTCGGTATAGGAAAGAGTTTGTTGAAGACAAAGTTTGATAAAGGTATCTGGTTTACGGGCATAGGTACGGTGCTGGCGGTACTTGCATTGTTGCTGGTTGCAGGATATAATAATACGGCTTATTATCCTTCTACCAATGATTTGCAGAGTTCACTGACGTTGGCAAACAGTTGCTCCAGCCAGTTTACGCTGAGGGTAATGTTCTATGTTTCCTTCCTGGTTCCGTTTGTTCTTGCGTATATCTTCTATGCTTGGAGAAGTATTGATATACATAAGATTAGTGAAAAGGAAATGAAAGATGGAGGACACGCGTATTAGGGTGATAGGATGATAGAATAATAAGATGATAAAGTGATAGGGTGATAACGGCACAATGTGTGTATACTATGTTGTCAGAGTAATATTCCACTATCACTCTATCATCCTATCACTCTTTATAAACCACCTGTTGCATCCCGATCAGCCTGTCGTACCTTTCTCCAAAGGCCCGGTGGTAAACAAGGATCAGATATTCATTCTCTGTCTCATAGAAATTTCCCTCTGCCTGTGCAGTACTTCCTGCGGTGGTACCGGGAGCCACATATAAGTATTGATAATTATACGCTCCCTGTTTCAACAATTGCGTGCATTCATAAGCATGCGTTTCTGCATTATACTTCAACCGACTCTCTTCATTAAAATTATCATAAGTAAAAGCTCCTTGCAGATAGAAGTTCCCTTCAGTTAGCGGGTTCTCCCATAGCAGAGAGAAATGAACGAAGAAGTAATCTGCTTCCGTAGCATTATCTACCGCCTCGTCATATCGTATTACGAAGCGTCCGTTCTGATCCTGATCGTAACTGTAGTTTAGTAAGCGAGGCTCGTCCGGGCGGAGTGTGACATGATAGTAAGGAGCATGATAACGAATACTCTCCACACCTTGCGAAGCATAGCGGGTACTCACCATTTCAAAACGCCGGTACTCGTTTCCCGCAGGAAATATCAAGGCCCGGTTATGTTCGTAACGTAGCTGATCGGGACCAATATAGGAAGGATGCAGATTCGTTACCCAGTTATCCGTACGATTATCCTGTAAAACGTGTACTTTGACTTCATTCTGCGGATTGCGGATAGGATATCCTTTATACTGAATACTAAAACTCACCTGCTGGTGTGTCTTATTCCGGTCTATCTCAGTGTCACTGCTGACTTGTGCCGATACGTTCACCTCCTTTTGCAATACCCGGAAGCAGGTAGTGAAAGCCGGTTTATGCTTTCCCTCCGTATCGTCATAAACCGTCAGACGGTAGTTACCCGAAAGTTTCAGTTGTACTTGGTCGTTAGGAAGTGTCAGACGGTAATGCGTGTAGGGCAGGGTAGTATTGACGGAAATATCATGATCTTCTATCGGATTGTCATTGAAACCATCCAGGTATTCTGTTTCGGAAAGATCCGAAGGTGTCCAGTCCGCATTGCAGTGCGTGAGGATGTACTGGTAGCGGTGGTAATCGTGAGTCAGGTGGTCGAAAGATATTTCTATAGTTTCATTCTCCCCCAGCCGGATGACGGCAGGAGACATATAATCATTGTTGGCAATGACCTGCACCGTATGTATATGCTGATTATAAACCTCTGTACGCTGGGCATGCACCCCGCAACAGATGATACAAATCAAGAATAGCGACAAGACTTTTTTCATTCCTTACCATATTAAGCATACAAATATACACAGATTATTTCTTTTTCCTCTTCTCAGTCTTCTGCTTCTTGACTTCTTTCTTTTCTACCGGAGGGAATTTGGGAACCAATTTCATCAATCTCAGGATTTGCGACTGTCTCCGCAGAATGTAAGCTGACGGATGCGCCGAATCAAAACGTATCGGATTGGGGAGTGTTGCCGCTATCAATGCACATTGTCCCGCAGTCAGTTTGGCGGCAGTGGTATGGAACTTATATTTGGCGGCAGCTTCTGCTCCATAAATGCCTTGTCCCATTTCGATGGAGTTGAGATAAACTTCCATAATCCGTTCTTTCGACCAGCATAGTTCTATCAACCAGGTGAAATAAACTTCGAATCCCTTTCGTACCCATGAGGATTGCGGCCAAAGGAATACATTCTTTGCGGTCTGTTGGCTAATAGTACTAGCACCCCGTTTCCGTTTGCGGGTTTCATTCTCTTTCATGGCTTTTTTTATCTCTTCGAAATCGAAGCCGTTGTGGGTGGCAAAGCGATTATCTTCCGAAGCGATAACTGCCATCGGCAAATGAGGGGAGATCTTATCGAAAGAAACCCAAGTGTGATGCCATATCGGCTTTTCGCCTTTGAAGAGTTGCTGGGTGCTGCGGATTACCATGAGGGGAGTGGTGTAAACAGGGATAAAGCGATACAGCACCACTGCCAGAATAGTGGAAATAAAGAAAAAGAGTATCAGGTTGCGGACTATTCGCAAGACTTTCTTTATACTCATTGTCGTGATTTTTAATGTTAAAAAGCTACGAGTTACAAAAAGCTACAAGCTACAAGTTGCCACGCTATCAGTCCGAAAGGCACTTATAGCTTGTAACTCGTAGCTTGTAGCTTTTTGTAACTCGTAGCTTATAGAGCTTACTTGCCTGCTTCTGCATTCTTAATCATCTGCTCGCTGGCGTACATGTAAATATCTACGCGGCGATTCTGGCTGGCTGACATGCTGTCGTCATACTGATTGTAGCCTACGCCTTCCACCTTCTTGAACTGTGAAGGAGACACACCGCAATCTTGCAGATAATTCTCTACGGTATATGCACGGTCTTTTGAAACCTTCATGTTAGCTTCATACGTACCTACTTTATCCGTATGGCCTACGATTGCAATATCTGTTGTAGGGTCTTCTTTCAATATCTGGGCCAGTTCACGCAGAGAAGACTTGGAAGTATTGCTCAATGTAGATGAATTGAAACCAAACAGGATACCTGATTCAAAAGTCACCTTTACAGCGGCTAGACCATTGGTATCTGTTACTTTCTCTACCTGTGCGCCTTCAATTTTGGCAGCTTCGGCGGCCTTCTTATCCATCTTATGACCGATGGCAACACCTGCACCCGTACCTACTGCTGCACCTACCGCTGCACCGATAGCCGCACCCTTACCTTTACCGATCAATCCACCGATAATGGCACCGGCAGCAGCGCCCGATCCACCACCTATCACACCACCTTTGGCAGTGTTATTCATTGTGCTGCAACTTCCCAATAATATAGCACCGCTCAATAGCAGTACACTAATCTTAATCTTTTTCATACTTTATTCTTTTAAAATGTTACTATGTTTATAATGCAAAGTTAGTTATATAACAATTATATTGTTATTATGTTTAGGGATTTTGTTCTGCATTTTTAGAGTATTTTTCTCTTTATCAATATAAACCACGAGGTAAGGATAATTCCTTTGGCGATAGTTGTTGCACTTACAGCCCACCATATGGCGTCTACGCCCATTCCCATGTGTACCAGGAACAGTGCTACGGGAATACGCATATAGTTGAATGATATACTGATGATGGCAGGAGGAATCGTTCTTCCTAATCCGTAGAAGACCCCTTGCATGGTGATTTCCAGCATCATGAAGAGTTGTGAATAACCGTCTATGCGCAGGAAGTCACCACCTACGCGAAATGCTTCCGGTTCGGGTACGAAAATAGAGAATACCTCGCTTCCGAAAAAGATAAACAGCAGCGAACATAGTGTACCGAATATGGACGTCATCCACAATGTAGTGTACCAGGCTTTCTTTACCCTCGACTTCTCTCCGGCGGCATAGTTTTGTGCAATGAAAGTGCTTAGTCCGGTAGAGAAGCCTTGTGAAGTATTCCAGGTGATGGCTTCTATTTGTCCTCCGGTGGTAAAGGCCATAAGACCAATGTGTCCACCTTGTTCCGAAGCTGTACGCGAAAGGAACATATTGACAAAAGCGAACAAAGTATTCAGTGTGGCAACCGGAAGTCCCAACTTGAATATACGCCGGGTGTACTTCTTCTTAAGACGTGTCAGGAAGGGAAATCCACCTAACAGATCGTCCTTATAGCGTAGCTTATAGATGAATATACCGAATACCGTAGCTTCGGCCAACCATGTGGCAAGTGCTGCACCTACCGTTCCCCAGCCGAAACCGAAGATGAAAATCGGATCGAGTATGATATTCATAATCAACCCTGTGCCGCTGATATAGAAGGGTGTTTTGCTTCGTCCTGCCGCATTGTATATTCCGGTGAAGGCGGCGGACAGAAACACGAAAGGTAGCCCTGTTGAGACAATACGCAAGTAAGTCACGGCATTTTCCGTGATGTGCTCTTTCAGCTCGAATATACGCAGGATGGGATTGGCAAACAAGAATAGCCCAGCAGCCCAGCAGATGGAGATGAGCAAGGCAATACTGATGTTGTGCGAAGCGAACTGCCGGGCATCCTGTTCGTTGCGCGCACCTATGGATTGTCCTACGCTGACTTCCGAACCTACTTTATTTAGCAAGGCTATGGAGCCGGACATCCATGTCAATATTCCCACTGCACCAACGGCGGCAACAGCTTCACTACCTATACGACCTACCCATGCCATATCCGTCAGGCTGTATGCCATCTGGATGAACGAGGTGGCCATAATGGGCATCGCCAGATTGAATAGTTGGCGGTTAATAGGACCTTTAGTCAGATTCTTTGTTCCTTGCATTCTTTACAGTCTCTAAATTCCGGGCTGCAAATTTACGGATTATTTGTTAATAACCATGCTGCCGATCGCTTTTCTGTCTATATCGTCCTTGCAGGCACTTAATGAAAGACAGGGAACAGGAGACTGGGTCCTGTTCACACCTGGTCCGTACCTATTTGAAATGTTTCAATTGCAATATATATATCTTTTTATCATTAAACTTTCTTGTGAATGAACTTTCCGTCAATCCAGTAAGTGGCGTGGTTTGCTGTAAATTTCAGTATTACATAGTTGGGATCGGTCGGCCCGCCGGGAAAATGATTGATGAACCAGTCTTGCCAAAGCTCTTGTTTTACATTCTGGTCTGTGATTACTTCCACATCACCTGTCATGCAGACACTGTTTCCCTGTGCATGGAAGCATAGGCCGCCTTTCGGATTCTTGCGGAAATCCTCGGTCTTCACGGAGTCGCTTCCGGTTGACATCCATACTGTTGAAATGTCTTCGGACTTAACCATGCTCATAGGTACGGGGCGTGGATATCCTTCTTTATTTACTGAGGCCAGAACGACTACTTCACTTTCGCGCAACATTTGTGCGGCTTTTTCTCTCATAGTTTCCATAATGCAGAATTTGTTTTGTTAATTGAATGGTGCAAATATAGGTAGTCGGAGATATTTCTGCATTGTACAAAAACGACATTTATGCTTCTACATAAGTCAGTGTGGCATCTTCTTCTGTCAGAGGAATAGAAAGGAAAGAGTAGGGAGTATTGCCGGATAACCTTTTAATTTCTCTTGAGAGGTGCGGCACGTCATAATAGCCTGCATGGACAGCAGTAGAGAGCAGATTGTCACTGGTAGCGCCCCTTAATAAATCCACCGCGTTCTTGAATTTCATGATTCTGCTGTATATTTTCGGGGTATACCCTGTGTTCATCTTGAATTTGCGTTCAAATTGTCGCTGACACAGACAAATATTCTCCATCAATGACTGTACGGGCAGTTTTCCCTGATATCGGTTAATTTGTTCTATTGCAAATACAATTTGCGGATCTGTTGGCAAATCGTGCTTATAAAGAGATTTGATAAATAATTCTTCTATGATCTTTACCCTATTTTCTAAACAGTCTTCTTCGCATAACCTTTCTGCAAAAGAAGTATCGAAAAAGCAGGTTACTTCGTCTGCACTGATTCTCAGGTTAGTCAGTTCGTGCAGTGGCAGGCGGATAAAACGGGATAATCCGCAAGGTAGGAAGCGAACTCCTAGCATGTGAACCGTTTCCGCATACGCTACCAATTCCGAATAGCTATTCATCGGACCTATAAAATAAGTACGATAAGGTTTCATGGTCAGACTGCTATTCACCGCTTGTGTTGCTTCCCCAAGGGTGAAGATAAAGTCTGTACATCCATCAGGAAGTATGTTGATACGCATTCCGTACTCCGGATTCCCTTTGAATTCCCAATACTTGTCTATATAGGGAGAGAGTAGTGCGCAGGGTTGGTATTCTTTATACATTGAATTTATTCCCGATTTGGCTATTTTTCTTCCGGTATATCCAGTTCTCCCTGAAAACTGATGGACTGACGGTTCTGCATATTCACGAATATCGTAGATGATCCGTTACTGAAGACGTCTATACTGAAATCGAACTTATCCTCCTCACTTCGTGCAGAGAACTTTATCTTGGCTGTTTCCTTCTTGTCCCACTCCAACTTATAGTCAGTGAGTGGAGCTTTGAAGTTTAACCCTTCTCCTCCGCCATAAGGAATAGAGTAAGCACGCCCATAGTAAGGTAGATAAGATATAACGGAATCATTTCTTATTTCCACAGAGTACGGTGAAGTTAGTGTAACAGACCGTCCTCGTGCAGGAAGAGCTCTGCTTACATTTATTTTATACTTCCCGGATGTGACCAGCTTTTCAACAGCCTGCTTCTTTAGTTCTTTTTTCTCTTTCTTAGTTTGTGCCGAAAGAGTAGGCATACTCATTGCAGTTATCAGCAATAAGGAGAAAATAATTCGAATCGTTTTCATACTATACTTTTTTATCGGTTATGTATATGATTAACAATCAATTTTCTCACTCTTATCCAGCACTCTTATTTTAGCGGTAGTAGAGCCGATATCCAGACCGACTTTGTAAGTATCCATAATAGAATTCAGCTGATTTGATATATAAATAATAAAATCAGATATATTAGTCTGACACTAATGTCAGACTCTACAAATGTACGAAATCTTTTGGAAAAGGTGAGCGATTGTTTTTATTTAACTTTTTGAAACTATTTCCTGAATTCTGCTGGTAGAGAGTCTGTCTGACGTTTGAAAAACTTCACAAAAATAAGAAAGAATGTCTTTTTATTCCTTACTCTCTGAATTATTTGCTACTTTTGCAGATGTCCGACTAAATTTTACCGTCGTAAACTTTATGCAGGTAAGTTTAACGGGAGTAAAAGTTGAATCGTTTAAGATATCAGTTATGAGATTTTATAATCGAGAGAAGGAATTGGCTTTGTTGGAAAAAGTACGTCAAGTTTCTTTTTCTGTTCATTCTCAAATGACAGTCCTTACAGGTCGTAGGCGTATTGGCAAGACCAGTCTTGTTTTTAAAAGTTGCGAGGGTACGCCAACGGTTTATTTATTTGTCAGCCGGAGCAATGAGGCAGACCTTTGTTCCGGTTTCACAGCTGAAATACGTCAGTCGCTGAATATCTATGTTCCCGAATTTATAAGTTTTGCTGAGTTATTCCGTTTTCTGATGGATTTGGGTATGCGTATGAAATATAATTTAATTATTGATGAATTTCAAGAGTTCTATTATATCAATCCGGTTGTTTACAGTCTGATGCAGGATACTTGGGATCGGTATAGGAAGCAGAGTTATGTCAACCTTGTGGTCAGCGGATCGGTTTATACACTTATGAATCAAATATTCAGAGATTCGAAAGAACCGTTGTATGGTCGTGCTGACACGATTATGAAGCTTCTTCCTTTTACAACATCTGTTTTAAAAGAAATCTTAGCAGACCATAAGCCGGATTATGTGAAGGAAGACCTTTTGGCTCTCTATACATTTACAGGAGGAGTGCCTAAATATATAGAGCAGTTTATGGACAGAGGTTGTACCGATATGGAAAGTATGGTTGATTTGATGTTGCAACCGGATTCTTCCTTTCTTACAGAAGGGACAGCTTTGTTGATACAGGAGTTTGGAAAGAAATATGGCAATTACTTTTCAATTCTGTCGGCTATTTCTAATGGTAAAAATACATTGCCGGAAATGGAAGCTGCTATGGGGGGAATAAGCTTGGGCGGCCAATTAAAGCGATTGGAAGAAGATTACGATCTGGTAAAGAAAAAACGACCTATACTTTCCAAAGAGAATTCGCAAACAGTTCGCTACGATGTTTCTGACCTCTTTTTACGTTTTTGGTTCAGATACTTCATCAAATATCAGAATTATATTGAGATACAGAACTACGAATGCTTGGCTGATATTATCAAAAAGGATTATCCTACGTTCTCCGGTCTGGCACTTGAAATGTATTTCCGTCAGCAGATGATAGAAAGTAGGGAGTTTGCGGAGATTGGTTCATGGTGGCAAGGGAAAAATAATAAAGACCAGGATGAGATTGATATCGTAGGTCTGTACGCTGAAGAGAAGAAAGCTTTAGTAGCCGAAGTAAAACGACAATCCAAAAACTTTAAACCAGATTTATTTACACTTAAGGTAGAGGCTTTGCGGAAAAAAGTTTTATTTAAGTATGAAATAGAAAGTCGTTTGTTCTCGATGGATGATATGTGATCCGAAGTGACAGATTTAATGGAGATTGGATTTGTTGTCAAAAAGAAAAAAGCCCCTGTAAGTCAGAGGCTTTTTTCTGTGATCCAGCTGGGTCTTGAACCGAGCGGTTCACAAGTCTTAAAATCAATATTTTAGCGCACCTCTATCTTTTAAGGGGTACGAATTAGGCACTTTTTTCAAAGAACATTTGGCTTCCCTTGTCGGGATTGTGTCTGCCTTTATCTTCGGTTCAAAGATACCACTTTATTTTTTAATACGCAAATCATTGAAAATAAATATTCTACGGTTAGTGCAAGGTGCAAGCTATATATATAGATATATACTTGCACCTTGCACTAAATTCTCTCCGGGGATTTGCATGGCATAAAACAATTCACTATCTTTGCTTGCATGAAGAAAACAAACCAATCGGATATTGTGTTGTAAGCAATCTGCATTTCTAATGTAGATTGTTCTTTACGTTTACTCTCGGATAATTCTTTCCGGGAAGTATTTTCGTGTGCTTATATTATAATTTTAATCTGCGTATAGGTAAGGCATCATTATGTTTTCCCTGTATGCAATATATACAATGAAAATGAATAACGATAACAACACAATTTACGGGTTTGATGTAAATTTAATTTGTGAATTTTTTCTTAATACAAAAAGGCAAGGTCCGGGAAGTCCTGATGTTACATTAAAGGCTTTAAGTTTCATTGATAATCTGAGTGATACTGCGCAAATTGCAGACATTGGTTGTGGAACGGGAGGTCAAACTATGGTTTTGGCACAAAATGTATCAGGAACTATTACAGGACTTGATTTCTTTTCAGGGTGTATTGACAAGTTTAATCTTGATGCCTTAAAGCTGAATTTGCAAAACAGAGTGAAGGGGATTGTCGGCTCAATGGACAATCTGCCTTTTGAAAAAGAATCTTTAGACTTGATATGGTCGGAAGGTGCTATTTACAATATCGGCTTTGAGAGAGGTATAAATGAATGGCGTGATTATTTGAAACCTGATGGGTATATTGCAGTTTCGGAAAGCTCATGGTTTACAGAAGAGCGTCCGGCTGAAATACACGATTTTTGGATGCAGGAGTATCAAGAGATAGATACAATTCCTGTTAAAGTCGCGCAAATGCAGAGGGCTGGCTATCTCCCAGTCGCTTCATTTGTATTGCCGGAAAAATGCTGGACGGAACATTACTATCAGCCTTTGATTGAAGCCCGTAAACTAATGCTGGAAAAATATCCTCATAATGAAACCGTAAAGAAACTCATAGAGTTTCAGCATCTTGAAGAAGCATTATACAATAAGTATAAAGGCTTCTATGGCTATGTATTTTATATCGGAAAGAAAATCTAAAACTTTCACTGTCAGTGAAAGTTAAAAACAGGGAGGGTGCAACAAACGTGAGTTGCACCCTCTAAAATATCCCTTTCGTTCTATCCAGTTCCTTATGCCACTGTCTTAACGCAGGACAAAATAGCAACTAAAAGAACATAACAAATTTAATCACATTCTTTGAAATTCCCGTTACCGACTTCTACCAATCAGTAAATTTCTATCAAACAATCTTGGGAGTTGAACTTATGGTAGCCGAATATAATAACGAGAAAATGGCTTGTTTCGTGCAGGACGGACAAACGGTAGGTGCTATATCTTATGCATCGAACTTCAAACCCTCAGAGCATGGTGTATTAATTCACTTTAACTATGAAGACATTGACAGGTCAATCCGGCAAGTAATGAAGCAAGATGCAGTATAGTTATTCCCAAGACTAAAATTCAAGCCGAGGGGAAAGGGTCTTTTGCCGTATTTGCAGACCCTGCGGACAATCACATTGGACTTTACATCGACTAATTTGTGTCGAAGATATAACTGTAAGTTGATATGAAGTAACTTTCCGAGAAAAATAAACCAATATTTCTTTGTCAATTCAAAAATAATGTGTATGTTTGCAGTGACCAATAATAACAAAATAGTCATACAGTATGGCAAAAGCATTTGATGACAACGAAAGAAAGCTTATAAAGGATAAACTCAAAGAAGGAGCTTTGCTATTTATCCAGCAGCAAGGGGTACGTAAAACTTCTGTAGATGAGCTTGTTAAATATGCCAATATTTCTAAAGGGGCATTTTATCTGTTCTATACATCAAAAGAACTTCTTTTTTTCGATACGATAATAGACTATCATAAAAAACTGGAAAAAGAATTTCTAAATGCCGTAAATAGGCATACCGATAATATTACGGTTGATACATTGACAGATATTATATCTGACTTGCTAATCAACAACAAACCATACTTTGTATCTGTCTTTGTAAATAGTGACGTGGAATATCTAAGCAGAAAACTCCCTCAAGAAGTACTTTCAAAACACGTAGATGATGATGTCATGCTGGCAAACGAACTACTAAAATTTATTCCAGAAAGTAAATCAATTGACGCAAAGGTATTTGCAGGGGCTTTAAGAGCTGCATTCTTGACTATTCTAAATGAGAAAACAATTGGAACAGATATTTACAATGAAGTTTTCAAGTTTATGGTTAGGGGGATAGTGCAGCAACTATTTAAAGACTAATCCAGCACAACAAGATTATATAATATCAACTGACTATGTGCAAATATGCTGCATAGCGAGGTTCTGAATCTATAATATGACTATATAAACAATTTTAGTCATACGATATAAAATTTAAAAATTATGATTACAGTAAAAAACTTATCGTTTAGTTATTCTCAACTACCATTTATTGAGAATATGAATTTTCAAGTAAGAAGCGGAGAAATATTTGGCTTCTTAGGACCCTCTGGAGCAGGGAAAAGCACTCTTCAAAAGATATTAATAGGTATGCTCCCTAAATATAAGGGGAGTGTTTCTGTTAATAATAATGAGGTTAGAAATAAGTCTAATCATTTCTATGAGAGTATTGGTGTCGATTTTGAATTCCCAAGTTTTTATGAGAAATTCACCGCATTGGAGAACTTGAAATTCTTTGGTTCTTTATATGACTGCAAACTTATTCCTGCCGAACAATTATTAGAAATGGTCGGACTGTCACAACATGCCAACAAGAAAGTGGCAGGTTTTTCTAAAGGCATGAAATCCAGATTAAACTTTGCCCGGTCAATCATTCATCAGCCCAAAGTATTATTTTTGGATGAGCCGACATCAGGTTTAGACCCCTCAAACTCCCAAGTGATGAAAAACATTATTCGTGAGCTTAAAAATAAAGGAGTGACAATCATTCTGACTACTCACAATATGCACGATGCAACCGAACTTTGTGACCGTGTGGCATTTATTGTTGATGGCAACATTAAAGCTATGGACACTCCTCATAATCTTATCATGTCAAGGCGTTATAATGAAGTGACATATTCATATTTGGAGAATCAACAAGAATTGAATACTACAATCGCACTTGACAAAATAAGTACAGATAAAAAACTGCAATCTCTGATTCAAGCTAATGCCTTGTTATCAATACATAGCAATGAGCCGACATTAGACAATATATTTTCAGAAATAACAGGGAGGAAATTACTATGAAACTTAAAGGTTTAATACTAGGCGATATTCGGCAACAATACAAATATGGTTTTTATGCCCTATATACACTATTTACACTAGTGTATATTACAGTATTGCGCATTCTTCCTATGCCGTGGAAAGAACTATGCACAACTACCCTTATATTTTCAGACCCCGTACTGATTGGATTAATGTTTATGGGAGCAATCATATTATTCGAGAAAAGCGAAAAAGTAATGCAGGCATTAGCAGTTTCGCCCATATCGGTACACGCATACATTTTGTCAAAGGTAATTTCTATCGGACTGATTTCTTTGCTAAGTGGAGTGCTAATCGCATTGTTCTCAGGAATGGAACATTCTTACATACATCTTACTGTTGGAATCATGTTAGGTTCGGCATTATTCACACTGGTTGGAATATCACTTTCCGCTTTTATTTCAACCATGAATAACTTTATGCTGATTATGGTTCCCACTTTGATAATATCCGTAGCTCCCATATCAATTTATACAATGGGCTATAAGTCGGGAGTTATGCTATTGCACCCAAGTATAAGCCTTATAGAACTTATGTCTGGGAACATCAGTATCATGTCTCTAATGGCAATAATCATTTGGTGCATTGCGATGTATATTTTTTCTTGCCTGTCAGTAAAAAAAATGATGACGATATAATGATATAATTATGAATCAGAATATTATTTCCTTCAAAATGTTTGTCAGAAACATATTCTCAGATGGTATGTTATCTGCAATAATATGTATTCCGTTACTATTGGCGGCAATATATAGGTTTGTTTTCCCCTTGATTGTACAGCATTATCCAATGCTAAAGGATTTCAGTCTATATTATCCGATACTGGATTTATTCCTTGCAATTATGTGTCCTTATATGATTTGCTTCGCTTCGGTCTTAGTGGTATTGGATGAAACGGACATGAAAATCAACAGGTATATCACAATCACCCCACTTGGAAAGAAGGGTTATCTTATATCAAGATTGATTATTCCTGTTTTATTTGCAGCCATTGTTTCTTTCGTGCTGCTTTCTTTCTGTTCCGTATCAGATATGTCAGTATGGACTACATTTATCATATCCATATTGGCTACAATACTAAGCGTTGTGGCTGCTATGATTATTTTGGCATACGCGGGAAATAAAGTGGAAGGCATGGCACTTGCAAAAGTATCTGCTTTGGTTATGGTGGGATTAATCATACCTTTTGTGATTACAGATAGTACCCAATATGTATTTTCATTTCTCCCTTCTTTTTGGATAGCCAAGTTTCTGATAAGCAACAACTATTGGTTTATTCTACCAGCTATCTTTCTTTCCGGGGGACTAGTTTACATATTATATAATAGGTATAGCACAAAAATATAGTTTCTCCCAAAACTGCTAATTGAGAAAAACGCTATCTTTGCAACCCTAACAGAAAAAAGAATAGTTGTTCAACAATATGAAATGGCAGTTGTGCATATAGCTACGCCGGGCGAATAGCACCCTCGATTAACGCTATTCAGCAATAGACAGGCTTATCGTTTAAGTTTGTCTATTACTGCCTTGTCATTATCCCTAATTGTAAATCTACAAGATTGTTTTGCTGTCCAAGCGGCATGGCTTATTGTATCATATTGGTTTGAACAAATGAATTATACCTATAAGAAAATTTGGCTCATCGCTTTTCCTGTAATGATGAGTATACTTATCGAACAACTGATAAATATTACCGATGCCTTGTTTTTGGGGCATGTGGGTGATGTGGAATTGGGCGCATCCGCCCTCGCCGGAATATGGTTCTTGGCTATTTATATGCTCGGCTTCGGGTTCAGCTTGGGGTTACAAGTGGTAATTGCCCGCCGTAACGGGGAACAGCGGTATTCAGAAACGGGGAAGACTTTCTTTCAAGGTTTTTCTTTCCTGTTGTCGCTGGCGGTGGTTCTTTGCCTGTTGTCCCAAATTCTTTCTCCTGTACTCCTGAAACATCTGATTGCTTCGGGAGATGTCTATAACGCTGTTATCTGTTATTTGGACGGACGCATTTGGGGACTGTTTTTCTCCTTTCCGTTTCTTGCCTTACGTTCATTCTTGGTAGGCATCACGCAGACAAAAGCCCTGAACATGGCGGCTTTTACTGCCGTGCTGGTAAATATTCCCATGAACTGGCTTCTGATATTCGGTTTCGGTATGGGCATATCGGGGGCGGCTATCGCATCGTCATTGGCAGAACTGTGTTCGTTAATCGTCCTGACAACCTATGTGTTTCGACACATCAACAGGCATCTGTATGGCTTACATTGGAGCATGGATATGACAGTACTGAAAGAAATCTTTTCTATCTCGGTATGGAGCATGTTGCAATTCTTTATGAGTGTAGCCATTTGGTTTCTGTTCTTTTTGGCTATCGAACGTTTAGGGGAAATGGAGCTGGCAGTGTCGAATATCGTCAGAAGCGTTTCTGCCTTGTTCTCCGTCATTGTCAATGCCCTATCGGGTGTTACCAGTTCTTTGGTCAGCAATCTGATTGGTGCGGGTGAAAAGAAGAATGTCTTTCCGCTTTGCCGCCGGATTATCCGTTTGGGGTATGCGGCAGGCGTTCCGCTGATAGTCCTTGCCTTGCTCTTTCACCAGTCCATTATCGGGGCTTACACGGAAAATCCGGCAATCGTACAAGCAGCATGGCTACCTTTTGCAGTCATGCTATTGAATTACTTCTTTGCGCTGCCCGGCTATGTCTATCTGAATGCCGTAACCGGGACGGGGGCGACACGAACAGTCTTCATATTTCAAGTGACGACTACGATTGCCTACCTGTTCTGTTTATGGGGACTAAGCCATTGGAATGTCCCACTGGCGGCTTATTGGGCTGTGGAATACTTATATGTCATACTGCTTGGAATGCAAGCTATTATTTATCTGAAATACAAACAATAGCGGCAATGAGGAACGGTAGTATAAAAGAAGAAACGGATAGGATATTGGAACAAATAGAGGTCGATATATCAGAAATCGACCTCTACGGCTATGATATTATTGAAACTTCTCTTTCAATGGTACATAAGTTACAAAGCATACTTAATGATTTAAGGATGAGAGTTCAAACCTATGTCTTTCCAACCAAAGAGGATGAAATACTATTCTTCAAGACGCAGAAACCGGAAATACTTGCCCGATTATTATTCTTCTATAAGATTTATCGGATAGAAACACAATGTCCTAATGGTAGCGATGAAGTAATTAGAAGCTATATCAATCGGGAACTGGATAATCTGACCTATTTCTTCAATCGCAACTTGGACTTTTACCAATACTATCGTTCACATTCAACGGTGTACGATGAATATTATTTTGTTCGTGGGAATGCAGATTTACGTTTATGCACCGATAGCGCACAATTCGATAAAGACCCGAATTTTTCAACCGGATATGACTATAAGGTGGCTAAAATTATAGCCAATGAAATGCTGCGTATTTATCTGAACAAACGATTAGTGAAGCTGGAAACAGACAATCAGATAGAAGACAATCTTCAAAAGTATCTGAAATATCCTTTCCGTTTCACGGGTAAAAAAGTCTTTTTGATAGAATTAGGGTATGCCCTTGTATCTGCGGGTGACATTAATAACGGCAATGTAGAGATAAAAGAAATGATGAAGTTTCTTGGTACGGTGTTTCAAGTCAATTTGGGCGATTACTATGCTTCTTATATAGCCATGAAAGAGAGAAAAGACCGGACGGCATATCTTCATCATCTTATAGATAGCCTGATTAAACGGATGAATGAGGATGATATGAAATAATCCTCTGTATTACAATGTAAAGAAGTACCATGTTTACCCCAATATGGTACTTCTTTTTTTGTAGGTAGTTTTATTGACAAAATGCCGTTTTTCAATGGGATTATCCGTTATTTTACCCGATTTTCCCTTAAAAAAGTAATACCATGATAGGTACAACCATGACTTTTAGGTTATTTCTTCTACCGAACTTTGCGGCAAATCAACAAGTTAGCAATATGGAGATTATAACATTCGAGTCCAAAGCCTACAAGGAATTGGACAATAAGATTACCGCCATTGCAAACTTCATCTTCAACCAGTTGGACGAAAGCAGGACGAATGAGGATGAAATTTGGGTGGACAGTTACGAGGTTTGCACCTTTCTTCAAATCAGCGACCGTACCCTGCAACGCTTACGGGCTAATGGAACTATCGCCTATTCCAATATTGGAGGGCGTTGTTATTACAAGATAGGCGAGTTGAAACGCCTGTTGGAAGAACGGCTGATAAAAAGCAATGATGAATGTATGCGTAATTTAGTTGCAAATCACGAGGCTTATGTTAAGGAAAGACGAAATTCTAAGCAGGACAAATAGCGGATTGTCTGTGTTCAAGCACTATCTACCCGGCAACTGGCGCATTGGTCGGAATTTTCTTAATCCGTTTTATCTGGATAAGAAAGCATCGTGCAACATCTACTTCGACCGCCATAGCGGTATGTACAAGATGAAAGACTTCGGCAACGACAATTATAGCGGCGATTGTTTCTTCTTCGTGGGGCAGTTAAAGGGGATGGACTGTAATCGGGCGGCTGACTTCGTGGAGATACTGGAAATCATCGACCGGGATTTGGGCTTGGGGCTGGCTTCCGGCACTCCGGTTTCCATTCCCCCGGCAACCGTCCGCCAGGCAGTGCCGGACAAAACCGAAGAGACACCCGAAAGGCACGTCAAGCCCTACCAGTTCCGGGAACAGAAGTTTCCACTTGCCGAACTGGTGTACTGGCAACAGTACGGCATCACGCCCGAACTGCTGGAACGTTACAAGGTCTGCTCGCTCCGGGAATACAACAGCGAAACGGCAGAGGGGAAACCGTACACCTATACTTCATCGGTGGCAGAACCCATGTACGGCTACAAGGGCAAACAGCACATCAAGCTGTACCGCCCGTTCTCCACGCCCCGCTTCCTCTACGGGGGCAGCTTCGGCGAGAACTACTGTTTCGGACTGGAGCAACTGCCAGCCAAAGGTGACACGCTATTCATTACGGGCGGCGAGAAAGACGTGCTTTCGCTGGCGGCACACGGTTTTAATGCTATCTGCTTCAATAGCGAAACGGTGACTATCCCGCCTACGCTGGTTTATCGGCTAACATTCCGTTTCAAACACATCATCCTACTTTTCGATATGGATAAAACAGGCAAGGAAAGTTCACGCAAGCAGGAAAAGCTATTGGAAGAATTTGGCGTGAAACGTCTGTTGCTCCCGCTTCCGGGAACGAAAGAGGAAAAGGACATATCCGACTACTTCAAAGCCGGGAACACCCGTGAAGATTTTCTGAAACTGTTTATCGAATTTTTAGACAACCTGTATAGTGACACTTTGATTATGCTTAAATCATGCGAGATAGATTTCAACAACCCGCCCGCCAAAGCACAAGAGATTATTTCGGCGGGTGACGTTCCGTTAGGGACACAAGGCAACCTGTTCGGAATCACCGGGGGCGAGGGAACGGGAAAGAGCAATTACGTAGCCGCAATCGTGGCGGGCTGCATCTGCCCCGCTGGTGCGGACATAGATACGCTGGGTATACAAATAACCGCCAACGGCAGGCATAAGGCGGTATTACTCTACGACACCGAACAGTCGGAAGTGCAACTGTTCAAGAACGTAAGCAACCTGCTGGCACGTGCCAAACAGCCGGACAAACCCGATGAACTGAAAGCGTTCTGCCTGACGGGTATGTCACGCAAAGAACGCCTGAACGCCATTGTGCAGAGCATGGATAAGTTCTACTACCAGTACGGCGGCATCCAATTGGTCGTCATTGACGGCATCGCCGACCTTGTTAAGAGTGCCAACGATGAAGCTGAAAGCGTGGCAGTGATAGATGAACTTTATCGGCTGGCGGGTATCTACAACACCTGTATTCTTTGTGTGCTGCACTTCGTCCCGAACGGTTTGAAATTGCGGGGACATTTGGGTAGTGAGTTACAGCGCAAGGCGGCTACAATCCTGTCCATTGAAAAAGACGAAGAACCCACCCAGTCCGTGGTGAAAGCACTGAAAGTGCGTGACGGTAGCCCGCTGGATGTTCCTCTGATGCTCTTTGCATGGGACAAAAAAGCCGGGATGCACGTTTACAAGGGTGAGAAACCCCGTGAAGAAAAAGAGAAGCGCAAGGAAAGGGAACTGGTAGGCGTTGCCCATGACATTTTCGGGCGACAGACACATATTACTTATATAGACCTTTGCGAACAGTTACAGCAGGTCTTGGATGTCAAGGAACGCACCGCAAAGAGTTACATCCGCTTTATGCGTGAACGGGAGATTATCATTAAAGACCCGGCGAACCAAAGCTATTTTATGATAGGTCTTATTTAATCCGGTAGCCTTATGTATATAGACAATGACAACTTCGTGGTTTGGATGGAGCGTATTATGGATAGGCTCGATATGCAGGACAAAAAGATAGACCGTCTGTTAAGCGGTCACAATTATCTGAACGGTGAAAAACTCCTTGACAATCAGGATTTGTGCTTTATGCTGAAAGTGAGTACCAAAACCTTGCAACGTTACCGGAAGAAAGGAATACTGCCTTACTTGACGTTAGACGGAAAATATTTCTACCGTGCAAGTGACATACACAAGTTAATCCGTGAACGCATGGATTGAATGGTTATTCTTTCCAGTTTTTATTATTCGTCCTGCCTTGTTATAGTAACATGGCAGGATTTCTTTTATTTGCAAGGTTATTCCGGTGATTTTCGCTACTTTTGCAAAAGTAACATAAGAGAATAACGGCGGTTGAACAGTTTCGGCTGTGATTTCGTCATTATATATAACATATTCGTTCGCCGAATATCTCACTACGAAAACTGGCACTTTTCAAAAGAAACGGGATTTTCAGCGCAATGTCTATGCTATGCTTTGTCATAGCGTGGACTTGCCTGTTTCGTTTCTTTGGGTATGCCAGTACCTCGTAGTGGAGCAGTGTAAGTTCACGCTTCTTTTTTGAGGTATCAACGAATAGGTTGAAAAAGATTATCAACTGTTTAATACCTGATAGGATGAAACAAATTAAAGCGCATATCGCCGTATCTCTTGACGGACATACAGCCACCTTAGATAAGGAACTGGATTGGTTACCCGATAAAGTAAAAACTATCGTTGGCAAATACTATTTGGATGCAGATTGCCTGCTTATGGGGGCGAACACCTACAACTACATCTTTGAACACTGGGGCGGGTGGCCGCACAAAAGCAAGCGGTCTTTTGTGGTGTCACACTACGACACCAACGTGACGCCGGACTGCGGCGTGGAGTTCCTGACCGAAGAACCGCTGCAAAGGGTCTATGAACTGAAACAGGAAGCCGACATGCTGGTGGTGGGCGGCGGCAAGCTGCTTACTTCATTGATTAAAGCCGGACTGCTGGATAGCCTGACAATCTACACCGTCCCGGTCATGACGGGCAAAGGCATCGGTTTTATCGGGGAAACATTCGGTTCGCTGTGGAAACTCTCGGAAAGCAGGGTGCTGGATAACGGGGTGGTCTGTTCGAGCTACCTGTTTGGCGGGAGCGTATAAAAAAATGCGCCCGGTTCCCGCCGGGCGCAACCACTAAAATTTCAATTATCATAAGTGGCAAAACCTATCACAATGAAATTCCAGCT
>NZ_CBVI010000128.1 GCF_000513195.1 Bacteroides timonensis
TTCCAGCGGCAAAGATAGGCTATTTCTTCGGTTTCGCTTTCTTTTCGGGGAATGAAAAACCGACATTGAACTGTTCGTCCAGCACAAGCGAAGCATCGAAAGCCTTGCCGTTCTTGCCCTTGAACCCCTTGATTAGCCCGGTCTTGCGTTTCGTCACCAGCTCGACAATCTGCTTGTCGGAAAGCTGCTTGTCGCACTTGTTGCGGAATATGGTAAGCGTGCAGTCCACGTTAGAACACTTCGCCACTTTCGGGTAGAACAGGATGCGCCCGCTGCCGCATTTGGGGCAGGGACAGGTTTCACCAGTAGCGACAGATAGCTGCACCGATAGCAGTTCTGCGGTAATTTGCGTTGCGTACACCTCGATGCCCTTTCGGAACGTGTCGGCATCCATGCTTCCCGCTTCTATCTTGGAAAGGGCGGTTTCCCACATGCCCGTCATTTCGACATCGGCAATCTTCTTGTCCCTGACAATCCTGTAAACGGCAAGCCCCTTGTCGGTAGGCACAAGGTTCTTTTTCTCACGCACGATGTACTGGCGGGCGAACAGTGTTTCGATAATCGCCGCACGGGTGGCGGGCGTGCCTATCCCGGCATCTTTCAGGCTGGCTTTCAGTTCGGCATCCTCCAGTTCCTTTCCGGCGTTCTCCATTGCCGCAAGCAGGCTGCTTTCCGTGTGCAGCGGTTTCGGCTTGGTCTGCTTCTCCAACAGTTCCACGTTGGAAATCGGCAGGCTTTCGCCCTCTTGAAGCGGCGGCAGGCTGGCGGTTTCTTCATCCCCGCCCGTTTCCTGTTCGCCGAACACGGCACGCCAGCCTGCTACTTTCATCACAGACCCTTTTACCGTGAAGTCGGTATCTCCAGCCGACAATATGGCGGTGGTAACGTCTTTCACGCACTTGCCCGAAAAGGCTTCCAGCATACGCCCGGCTACCAGCTCGTAAACCGCCCGCTCGTCTTTGGAGAGTTCGCCGGGCAGGTTCTCGGTAACGATTAAGGCGTGGTGGTCGGTCACTTTGCCGTCATTCACGCTGCGGCGGTTCAGGGCAGCCCCGTCCAGCCCGGCGGCATACCCGGCAAAGCGTGGGTATTGCCCTAACAGGGCGACACGCTCCGGCATTTCATCGAAAACGTCCTCCGATATATAGCGGCTTCCGGTTCTCGGGTAGGACATCACTTTCTTTTCATACAGGCTTTGCGCTATGGAAAGCGTCTTGTCAGCCGAAAAGTTCAGCTTCGTGTTCGCTTCCTTTTGCAGCGTGGTAAGGTCGTACAAAAGCGGCGGTTCTTGGCTGGCTTCTTTCCTCTCGACGGATTTAACGGAGAGTTGCCCGGCATCCTTTACCCGTTGCAGGGCGGCTATGGCTTCGGGCTGTTGCTCCCACTTGGCGGTAGATTGGACGGTGAAACTTATTCCTCCGCTGGCGGTCGCCGCTTTGAGTTGCCAAAACTTGGCGGGTACGAAATTCTTGTTCTCCAAATAGCGGCTGCATATCATTACTAAGGTGGGTGTCTGTACCCTGCCCAGCGAGAACACGCCCTGCCCGGCGGCTACGCTCAACGCTTGGGTGGCGTTTATCCCTACCAGCCAGTCCGCTTCGCTGCGGGACTTGGCAGAGAGGTAGAGGTTATCGTAACGCTCTCCCGGCTGCAAGTTATCCAGCCCCTCACGGATTGCCTTGTCGGTAAGGCTGCTTATCCACAGGCGCACAAAGGGCTTGGTACAGCCCAAATAGTTATAGATGTAGCGGTGTATCAATTCGCCCTCACGCCCGGCATCGGTGGCGACAATAATCTTGTCGCATTGGTCGAACAATTCCTTTATCACTTTCAACTGTTTCAGCACGCCGGGGTCTGCCTTGTAGCCTTTCTCCGCTTTCACCTGACGGGGGATTAGCTGGAAATCGGGCGGCAGTATGGGCAGGCTCTCCCTGCGGAAGTTCGCCACGCCGTAGGCTTCCGGCATGGCAAGCTGGATTAAGTGGCCGAACGCCCATGTCACCATATACCCGTTGCCGGAAAGATAACCGTCATTACGCCGGGTTGCCCCGATGATGCGGGCGATGTCCTTTGCCACGCTGGGCTTTTCTGCTATCAATGCAATCATAATTCTTTACTTTTTAAGGGTGGATATTACATTTTCATTCCTCTGGACTTCTTGGGCTTGTCCGCTTTCAGGCTCTTGTCCTGCTTCTCTTTCTGCTTGGCGGTGGGCTTGTCCTGACCCTGTTTCAGCGGCTCTTTGCCCTGCTTGGTGGCTTCGTTGGTCTTGCCCTCGGAATTGACCGCTACCTGCGTCCGGCTCTCGGCAGCGGGGGTAACATCTTTCGGCTGCACCTTGTCGGGGGATTTGCCCTGTGCGCCGGGCTGAACATGACCGTTGAACTCAACGCCCTTGCCGTCCTTTAACCCGGCGACCTGCTGCTCTGCGGGCTGCTGCCCCTGCTGCAAGAACTGGACGGCAGACCTCGGCAGGAACTCCAAGCCACGCTCCACTGCGCTGACCTGCAAATAGGCACTGCGCCGTGTGCCGTCCCTGAATTGCAGGTTTTCCATTTTCACCGCTTGCCCGCCTTCAAAGGCGGCTTTCTGTTCCGGGCTGACTTTCACGCCGCAAATGGTGTCGGGGCATTTCCACTTGTCAGCCCGCATATACTCCAGTTCGTGCGTGTATCTGTCCCGGCTGACGAACACGGGGATTTGCTCACCGCTTTTCGGGTCTTTGATTCGGGCGATGCCGCCCAAGTTGCCAGTGCCTTGCAAGTTGCCCTGTTCCTGCTTGGTGAACCCGTGTTCATGGAACGGGCGTTGCAACAGTTTCTCGTCCTGCTGCACGCCGTGCAGCTTGGGTACTACCGTGCCGTCCTTTGCCTGATAGAAAGAGAGCTTGACATCGGTAGGTTTGAGGTAGAAGCCGCCCACCGTCCCCGAAACGGTGTAGGTGTTGCGGGACTTGTAGCCACGCATCACCCGGTCGAAGTCCTTCGTGTTTTTCAGTGTGTCGGCGGTGATGCCGACTTTTTTCAGGTTCTCCCAGTCGATTTTTGCCGGGTCGAAGCGGTAGCCCTGCTTGAACTCGTGGAAGTCGGGCTTCGGAACTAGAAGCATTTCAGCCCGCTTGTCGCCCTCCGGCGTGGGGTTGCGGTGGTTGTCCTCGATTGCCTTTGCGTCTTGCTCCGCTTGGGAAGCCTTGACGCTGAACAGTTCCAGCCCGGAAGTGTCCTGGAATTTGCGGAAGAAATTGGAAATGAAGTTGCTGAACACATCGCTGTTCTTGTCCACCTGCATGAACTCGCCGCCCTGTGTCGGCGGCACGGTCTGCAAATTGCCCTCCTTGTCGATACCCTTAACAGCACTCACCTTGCCCTGCTGTTTATCCAAGACCAGCAGCACGTCTTTTTCCTGCCCCTCTGCGGGCGGGGTCATTCTGTTTGCCATAAATAATTGAAATTTTAGCGGTTACGGGAATAGTCCCGCTCAAAGGTAGCGACTAAATATGCTATATTTGGATGGGCGGCAAGGGCTGTCCGCATTTGTCCTGCGCTGTCCCGATTTGTCCGTGGCAGATGAAAATATCCAACCAACAGTTGGAGAAATAAAAACATCTTCGGCAAAATATTTGTTATGTTTTTGTATGTAATTACATAATATACTATCTTTGCAGATAGAAACAAAGTACATAAATATGGCTTCATTCAGGAAAGAGATACTTGGGCAGATTGAACGGATAGATACCGGGCGTATATTCACGTTCCGGGATTTGTCGTTTGAAATGGAAAAGACCGCCAATGTTGCGGTGCTGCTCTCCGAACAGAGCCGCAAAGGGGTACTGGTACGGGTTGAAAAAGGGGCGTACTACCGCCCCAAGAAATCGGTCTTAGGATTGGGGAAGCTACCCGTCTATCAGGATGAACAGTTTCGTTATCTTACCGAAAAACTGAACGGCTATATCACGGGGGCTTACGTCTATAATAAAATGGGGCTGACCGAACAGGTCGCCACAACCATAACGATAGCCACTCCAAACCCGGTTCGCCGTTTCCGTTTCAAGAACTTGGATATAGAGTGCGTGAAAGCCTACTGCATGGACTATCCGGATGAAAGCCTTGTCCCGTACTTGCGGCTGCTCGATGCGATAAAGGACATGAAGCGCATACCCGGAACAACCGGACAGGACATCTACAACCGGGTCAAAAGCCAATATTTCAACGGGTACAGCCTGCCGGAACTGGAAAAAATCGTATCTTTGGCGAAAAGTTACCCGCCACGTGTCAGAAAGGTGGTGGCGGACATCCTGGGCGACATCAGACAAACCGTGTTGCAAACGGAAATGGCAAAGACACTTCTTCCCACGACACGGTTCAACATGAATTATCAAGTATATAAGACTTAAAATATTGCAAGGACAGAGCTTTTTTACAGGACAACTACTCTTTTATGAAAGAAATGTGCTATATTTGTAATGTTGTTTATTTTAGGATTGTTATATCCATTCAATAATAGTCAACGATTGATTATGCAAAATGATAATATATATAACCAATTAGGATATACATCCGAATTTCTGACAGCCAATTCGGAAATAGCTAACTTATACCCTGATTATGGTGATTTAGTGAAACTTGAAGCTGATAAATTCTACTTTTCGGGAAATCATCCAGCGGTCTTATTTGTAAATATAAAGTCGTTTAGTAACCCTGACGAATTAAGGCGTATTGCTGCTATTCAGCATAAAGCATGGAATTATCGAAAGGTTATTTTATTATTTGCATTATCTGAAACAGAAATAAGAATCTATAACTGCTATGAAAAGCCAACCTATATAAAGGAAAATGACGATATTAATTTAAAATTAAATCCAGCAGAATTATTACGTTATGATACGACATCTTCGGATGTTGACACCCTTAATATACTTGTGGAGATTTTTTCCCGTATAGGAGTAGATAACGGGTTACTATGGACAGAACAGCCGAAAATACGAAAAAAGATAGATTTACAAAACCGAATAGATGCTTATTTGGTAAAAAGTCTTATTGAAACAGCTAACGCATTAGAAAAAGATGGTTTAAACAAGAAAGTAATCCATAGTCTTTTAATGCGGTCACTCTTTATTTTATTTTTGGAAGATAAGGGAGCAGCCAACGAAGCTGGTTTATATACAAAAATCAAAAGCGACAGTTCTAGCTATTTCGATATACTTGACAGCAAAGAGGCAACATATAAGCTATTTGAAGAGGTACAGATTCATTTCAATGGAAATGTTACTCCCGTTTTACCTAATGAGAAAGAATTAGTAACCGACAATCACCTTAAACTTATTAAGAGATGTTTTATAGATGGAAATATATCAGATGATGAAACATTATTTAAGAATTGGAGATTGTTTAATTTTGAAATTATACAAATTGAATTATTAAGTGAAATTTACGAGAACTTCTTAGGGGAATTAAGACATCAGCGAGGTCAGTTTTACACACCATATAATTTGGTCGAACTTATCCTTTCAGATAAACTTCCTATTAGTAATAGTAACTACAATGTGAAAATCTTAGACCCTGCTTGCGGTTCGGGTATTTTCTTGGTTGAAAGTTACAAACGTCTTATAAAAAGATGGAAAAAAGCTAATAACACTAACAAAATCGGTTTTGAAAATTTAAAGAATTTACTAGTAGACAACATATATGGAATAGAAATAGATGAAACTGCTATTAAAGTAGCTGCATTTAGTTTATATTTAGCATTGATAGATGAATTAGACCCTAAAACCCTTTGGATTGAAACGAACTATCAATTGCCTTATCTGATTTTTGATTCTGAAGATACAAATATCAAAAATCAAGGGCGCAATTTATGGAGAAAAGACACAATTGGAGAAGTGGACACGCATCTTTTCCCAAAAGTTGATTTAATTATTGGGAATCCTCCTTTTGGGACTAAAAACTTACCGCAAATAATCAAAGAATACTGTTCCAAATATAAATTTTCAAATGAGTATGTACTTCCATTCATTCATAAATCGGTTGAATTTTGTCCAACAGGAGAGATTGCTTTAATTTTTAATTCAAAAGTATTGACAAACACGCAAAAAACATATCAAAATTTCAGAAAATGGTTATTCAATGCTAATTATGTTGAAAAAGTATATAATCTTTCTATATTCCGTAAAACACCAAAGCATTTCGGCGGACAATTATTTGCGTCCGCAGTAGGACCTGTAAGTATTGTCTATTTTCAACATATTGCTCCTGAAACCATTTCTGAGACAATAGAATATTGGGCTCCTAAAACTTACATAAAATCGAGTATTGTTGATGGAGTTGTCATTGACAATAGCGATATTAAAAAATTACCTAGGATTGAATGTCAGAATCCAAATTCTAAAATTTGGAAAGTTGCATTGTGGGGTAATTTCAATAATTTTAGGCTTTTGAAAAAACTTCAAAAAACTACTTTAAAAGACTATTTTGACAAAACTGATAATTGGATTTATGGAAGAGGATTAAATGCAGATAGTAACAATCCTGATTTTGTTCCCAAGCAAATGATAAAAACAGAATGTATTGAAAGATATTTCACAGACCCCGATACATCTACACAACCCAACACAAAATTTTACAGAAAAAACAATGAACAATTGTTTTCTCCTCCATTTGTAATATTCAAGGAGGGACAACACGATACAGAAATTGCATGTTCTCTTTTTGAGAAAAAAATATACTGCACCACTGGTGCTTTCGTTATAAATACAACAGATGAAAAGTTAGATGAAAAAAAATTTTTAGTTTCATATTTAAATTCGAATATTGCTAAATACATATTATTTCTAACTGCATCATCGTGGGGAATTGAACGAGAACGTGTTTTGCTAAATGAACTACTAGAGCTACCGTCTCCATTTTCCTCAATAGATTCTGATATATTAAAAAATATAGCAACAGCTTTTGATAAAATTGCTTCACTCAAGGAAAGTGTAATTTGTGATGATGCAAAAGTAAAAGAGCTAGAACAATATATATTCAATGAGTTTATCAAGCATTTCTCATTATCTGATAGAGAAGTTGCTCTAATAGAAGATACAATGTTGTTTGGCTTAGGACTATTTAGAGATGGACATAACTCTATTGGTTTTAGGCGAACTCAATTGTCCGAAAACATAATGTATGCAGAAACTTTATATAATGATATAAATTCATTTTTATTATCATCGAACACAAAGGTTTCAGCAACTATATATGATGTACAATTAAATGACCCGTTAAATTTAGTCATTCTACATTTCGGCAAAGAAGTAAAAGAAATTGAAATAAAAAACATTACCGAACTTAGGAAACAGCTACAAGAAATAGACAAATATACAGTCCAGAAAAAAACGCATAGCATATATGTACAAAAACATCTAAAATATTATGATAAAGATACGGTTTATCTAATCAAACCCAATCAAAAGAGATTTTGGACTAGAACTCAAGCTATGGAAGATGCCTCTTCATTGATAGCGGATATTATTAACATGGCTAAATAATGAATATGGCAGGGATTCTTAATAATGACATTATTAGCGATTTTGAAAATAGCTTCCGAACTAATTGTTTGATTTTAATTGGAGAAGCATATAAATGGCTAAAGGATACAAAAAATATAACCGTTGATTGGAACGAGGAAACAATTTCGGCTAATATTTTTACTCATATAGATGAGAATGAAAAAGCGATAGCGTGGAATATTAATGTTTCGGATGAGTGCCGACTATATCATAAAGCTATACTCAACAATAAAGAAAGTGCTAAGTCTGCATCTCGTATAGACCTAAAACTATCCACTAATTGGATTGACGCAACTAAACGAGTATGCTATTTTGTTGAAGCAAAAAACTTAATAGAGAATAATTGTACCAAACAGGGACGAAAATCAAAATTAAGCGCAAAAAAAATACAAGAAAGATACATATCCACAGGTATAGACCATTTTATTTCGGGAGAATATCCATCTAATGGTTGTATGCTTGGCTATATAATAGAGGGAACACCAACAAGAATAGTAGAGAATATAAATGAAATATTACTTCAGGCAACGAGAAGTGATGAAACCTTGAAAAAGAAAAAGTTGGATATTCCATATTTAGAAGAAGCCTATATATCAGTGCATCTAAATAATTATGTATTACATCATTATTTTTTACAATTTTCAAAATCTCAAAACAGTTAATAATTGTTCTTTCCGCAACCATTAGTTGCAGAAGGAACAATATACTAAAGTCCCCCAATTCTCCAGTTATCAGTTGGAAAATGGGGGTATATATGTTAGTTCTCATTCTTTATCAAATACCGTAACTCCGGGTCGTTCTTAATCCGGGTTATCTCGTCCTCGACAATCTGCCGGACTTCCTGACGGATGCGGTCATAGTTGGCTTGTATCTCCTCTTGCATCCGGTCGTTGCCGTCCTTGTCGGTGAAGTCGATTATCTGCGGCAACTTCACGTAACGGGCGGTTTCCCGTTTCACCTTTTCATTGTCCACCACGATTTCACAGTGGAAAATCTTCTGCTCTATCCGTTCATCGAAGTTGTCTGCTACCGCCCCCACGAACATACCTTGCGTGAGGTTGGATATTTTGCTGGCGGGTATCAGGCTGTCCATTTGGGTGCTTATCGAGGTGGACTTCTCCCGCTGGTTGATTGTCATGCTCTGCCGTTTCTGCAACACCTTACCGAAACGTTCCGATAGAATTTTTGCCGTTTCACCGACCACCTGACCGCTGAACACGTTACCCACGGTATTTTGTATCACACGGCTTTCTTTGTCCCCGTAATCACGGGTAAGCTGGCTGTAATCCTGAAAACCTAACAGAACCGCTACCTTGTTGCTTCGGGCAGTGGCAATCAAATTGTCAAGCCCCCGAAAATAAATCGTTGGCAGCTCGTCTATTATCACCGAACTTTTAAGCTGACCTTTCTTGTTTATCAGCTTCACGATACGGGAATTATATAATCCCAGTGCCGCCGAATAGATGTTTTGGCGGTCGGGATTGTTACCGACAACCAAGATTTTAGGCTCTTTCGGATTGTTGATGTCCAGCGAAAAATCATCGCCTGTCATTACCCAATAAAGAGCGGGTGAAATCATCCTTGAAAGCGGGATTTTCGCACTGGCAATCTGCCCCTGCAACTGCTCTTGAGCGTCTGATTCCCAAGCATCCACGAATGGAGAAAGATAGTTTTCCAGTTCGGGATAACTGCGCAAAATGGTGAACACATCGGCGTATTTCTTGTTCAACAGTTCAATGGCATGGGGGAACGTGCAATACTTACCGCCTTGATAGATACGGAGATACCAAATTATAGCTGCCAAAAGAATAATCGGGCTTTCCACGAAGAAGTCGCCCTGCTTGCTTATCCAGCTTCGATTGAGGTTAAGCATTATCGTGTAGCTCGCTTCATAGGCATCCGCAATGTCCGACATGAAGCTGGCGTTTATCGGGTTGCATCGGTGGCTCTTGCGTGGGTCGTCAAAATTGATAACGTAAAACTTAGGCTTTACCTTGTAACCGTCCAAGTGGTTAAGCAGATGATTGTAAGCGATTTCCGAAAGGTCGGGAAACTTATAATCATAGCAGTAAAGCGCAAAACCTTTCTCGATTTGCTGTTTTATGTAACTGTTTACCACCGCATACGACTTGCCGCTGCCCGGTGTTCCCAATACAAGGCTGGCACGGAACGGGTTCACGACATTTATCCAGCCATTATTCCATTTCTTCTTATAGTAGAACCGGGTAGGCAGATTTACAGAATACTCGTTCTCGATAAGCCTTGTTTCCTGCTGGAAACTTTCGTTTTCCGTATTAAAGACATCATCCATGAGGTTGTTTTTCAACAACCGGGACATCCATGTACCCGCCATGAGCATACAGATATAGCCCACCGACAACGTGGCGATATAAAACACGGCATCCGCCGTATGTGGCAGCGGAAGTTCAAGCAGCCACCAGTTCAGGAAAAACAACACGACACCCGCCACAAGGCTGCAATGTATCTTCGTCCACGTTATCTTTTCCTCTTTCACGCCCTTAGTGCCGATGCACGACAGGGCGAGGAACACCACCGCAAAAAGTTTTGTCCATAAGATAGACGAGAACAGCCCGGTGGTGCGCTGGAAGTTCCACAGTATCTTGTCTATCACCTCAAACGTCACTCCCCATTCTTTCAGGGTGGAGTAACAGAACCAGTACACGTTTATTCCCACGAATAGAATACTGACAGCCCGCATAAAGTCCATGACCCGTGCAAGCCCTCTCAAATCATCTTCCTGTTGCATGATTGTAATGTTTTTTAAGTTAGTCGATGCGCCTTGTGCGCTTCTTTTTCTTCTTCTTTCTCTTTTGGCGGGCGGTGTCTTGCGGCTCGTCACCGCCTGATGCACCGCCGCCCAGCAATCCACCGAAAGCACCCAGCACGGAAGCCACGCCCGAAACGATGTCGGATTTCGGCGTGAACTCCGGCTGTTCCTGATGCGTGGATTGGTCTTGCTGCGGTGCTGACACTTCGGGCTGGTGCATCTTTCCGGTTTCGCCCGAAAAGCGTTCGTTGAACACGTTCGCCGAATACTCCTTGCCCAAGCGTGAACCGTTCAGCACCACCCGGCTGTCGTGGTCGATGAACGTAACGCCATAGATGCGCCCGCTGTCGTTCTGACGGAATACCACGTCAATGCCCTGCTTCTTTAGCTGTTGTTCCAGTTCCTTGCGGCTGCGGGCGGTCTGCATGGCAGTGGCGACAATCTTCCGTGTGCGCTCTTTCAGCTTGCCGTTCTTGATTGCTTCGCCCGATTTCTCCATTCTGCGCTGCACCGCTTCATAGCCCACAGACTTGCCGATGCGGGAAGCCTTTACCGGGTTGCCCACCTTTTCGCCCTTGTCGTTCATGGCGGAATAGACAATGCCCTGATAGGGCTTGCCGTTTATCTCGCCCTTGACTTCCTCGGCGCACACGTTGTAAGCGGCAAGCAAAGCCTTGTACTCCCCGAACGACTGGAAGCGGTAGCTGTAACAAGCCGCTTTCACGGTATTGCCGATTTGGTGCTTCACGTCCCCGGCTGCATAGTCCACCTTTTTCAGTTCCGGACGTTCGGCACGTTCCTTTCGCTCTGCCGGGTGCAGCCCGTATTTCTTTTCCAGTTCACGGGTTATTTGCTTGCTGCGCCGATGCTCGAACTTGTCATTCAGCGGCTTGCCGTTCTCGTCCACCCGCAACCCCACGATGTGGATATGGTGGCGGTCGATGTCGGTATGCTTGTACACTAAATAAGGCTGGTCGCCATAGCCCAACTTCCGCATATACTCTTTGGCGATGTCGGAAAGCTGCTGGTCGGTCAGCACGTCTTCCGGGTGCGGGTTTATGGAAATATGAAGTATCGGCTTCTTAGTGGATAGCTGGACGGGCATCTGCATCTCAAAGCTGCGCATACACTCGCCGATAGAGAAATTCCCGTCCTCGCTTAACAGCATCCGGTTGGAGAAAAGCACCTTTGCTTCCTCGCTGTCCACCTTGTTTTGGTTGTAAGCCAGTGCGCCGAACATATTGCCGCCCGTGCTTATTTTGGCAACCATAGTTCCCTGCATTCATTGGTTAATGCAATAACTTGGCGGTTCAGTGCCGCCAGTTCGGTGGTCGCTTTCTCCAATTTATAGAGAAAAGCCAGTGCCTTTTTTTCGGAAAAATTGTTATGCAACGCCTTTACAATTTGGTTGTAATTGACCGCTACGGCTCTGAATTGTGCATAAAATTCGGTCAGCCGGACGCAATACTCGACCGCCGACTTGTCCACTTTCACCACCCGGAACGGCTCGCCGAACAATCGGGCGGCGATGAAGCGGGATTTGCTCGTAACGCCCGACTGCTCCCACTGCGAGAGGAAGCGGGCGTTCTCCCGGTCGTTCAGGTAAAGGACATGGCGATGCTTCGCCGGGTCTGCGAGGGCGGGGCGACCGCCCTTGTTGGTTCTTCTTGTTTCCATACTTCTTTGGATTAAAAAATTACGACTTCGGAGTGATTTTTACCCCCGCAAGGGGCAAGGCGTTTTCAGGCACGGAAAACGGTTTTGTAGCATACAAAACACACCTTGCTATTTTCTGACGAAAATCGAAATCCGTCACGGACGGATTGGGGTTAGCGTGAAGCGGTAAGCCCTGCGTTCACCAGCCCGGTTTTACACCTGCGCCCCCGGCGGTTCGTTACTCCGCTGCAAAGTAACGGTGATTTATAATGCTGTAAAATAGGTAGTTGGTGGACAAAACGGGACAGCGCAGGACAAATTGGGACAAGGTTTTCAGGGGACGTTTTTTCTCCCTTTTTTTGCATCGGATTTCAAGATTGAAAGCAAGATTGAAAGAAATATTCCAATCAGGAAAGAATGATTGAAAGCATGATTTCAAGAAAACGTGATTGCAGGATTTCAATATTTCAAGAAAGAATGAAAGCAGGAAAGCAAGATTGAAATAAAACAGTCTTTCAATATTTCAAGATTGCAACATGGAAAGAATGAATGATTGAAT
>NZ_CBVI010000129.1 GCF_000513195.1 Bacteroides timonensis
ACTCATGATTACAAATCCGCTTGAACAGATTATCAACATACAAGAAATAACTATTTAGAAACGAAACATATTGTTCAATTAAAAACTTTAAAAATCAATGAACGTAAAAAGTTTAATCACGCTGTTTGCCTTTGCGGGCTTTGCAGCCAGTTGCTCCAACAGCGACTTTGAAGAATCCGGCACCCGTCCTACCGATGGCCGCGCCGAGATTCAGATCGCCTTTAGCGGAACCGGAGAGAGCCAGGAATACACCCGTGCCATCGCTTCCGAAAGTGAGAACAAGATAGAGCAATTGCACATCTATCTCTTTGCAGCAGCAGCCCAGACGGGCCCTTTCTATTACCTTGAAACATGGACCGAGGGTGCGGACTATAACCCCGCAACCCCCGCCGCCACCAACTTCAAGATTCAAGATGCAGGCACCTCCAAGAAAGGCATCCTCTATCCGAACGAACTCAAGGGCCTACCTTGGATAAAGCTGCTTTGCGTGGCAAACAACGGCGGAACTCCGAAGTTCTATGACGAGGAAGGTACGGAAATTCTGGGTACACTGACGAAAGTAGCGACCGATGCCGCCGGAACCGTCACCACTCCCGGCACCACAGAAGCCGAGTTCAAAGCCGCCTTCACTATGAATGACGCCGATGCCACCCTCATCGAAACCCCGCTCCTGATGACCGGCGAAGGCATCACCAAAATCAGCGGTGTATCTAAGGTGGACATCAGCCTGAAACGCGTAATGACCCGTTTCGACATCGTGAACGACAAGGCGAAGACGAACCTCACCATCGAGGACATCTACATGGTGCAGGGCCGCAAGAGCGCACCGCTATGGGGAGCAACACCCACTACAGTGGAGCCTGCAGACCTGCCAACAAGCGATCTTCTTGCCAAATACGCCAACGTGGACTTCGACCAGATTCCCGGTGCCAACACCGGCGAGACGGCCAGTGCTTTCTATGTCTATCCCAATCTCGCTACGGATCAATCCTACCTCGTGATAAAGGGCACCTACAAAAGCCCCGCCACCGGCAAACAGGAGCCAGTGGAATATCATGTGGACGTGGCTCGCACTCCTGATGGAGCACCAAAAGCGGAGTTCATCAAGCTCCTTGCCAACAATCGCTACAAGCTGAGAATCAGCGACGTCACCAGTTCCAATATCATGGGTACCTTTGAGGTAGTGGATTGGACCAGTGGCGGCGGAATCATAGTAAAGCCCAGCAATGATTCTCCTGTCTTTGTAGCGGCAGAAGCCTTCAGCGGTGCCAATACGCCCACGGAACTGACTGCCCTGAATACCGACGCCTCACCCTACAATTACGAAGTAACAGGTGATGACGGCACAGGCTCGTTCACCATCGAAATAGGTGCCACCGGAAAGGTACGCGCCGAGAAGAGTGCAGTGCAGACCACTACCCGTGCGGAAGCAGATGGCGAGGTTATCACCTCGCAGAGCTGGCTGGTGATAAGCGAACCTGCCTTTGAAGAACGTGACGGTGTGTGGTACACTAAATTCGATATCTCTTATACTGATGCTGTAGGTGTATCTCCCGTAGCCGTACACTTCATTAACGCCGCCGCTTCTTACGACCCGGCTTTGTGGACGACGGTCAACTTCTACGGACAGAAGAGTGTGCCCGTGTTCGCAGCTGCAGCAACAGGTACCGGTTCCAATGGAAATACAATTGACGTGACTGACGGCAAAGCTCCCACTGCTACCATTCACACTTTGCTTAACAGCTATGTGTTGTTTGATGTGACTTGCGTGGAGGGGGTTACTGTAGATGCTACTTCGGCAACCGGATATAAAGCGGAGGAGATTGCCGTGAATGGTTTTGTACATACGTATAAGGTGTCGGTAAGTGATGCGAGCACTGCCACAGGTGGTACTATTGTCTTTAAGAATACAGGTGATGCCGGCAAAACAACGACGCTGACGCTGACTGCCGCCGCGCCAGAAATGACGTTTGAAAAATCGACCGACGACAATAACGCCGCTACATGGGACGAGGGAAATAAAACGTTAAAAATCGACCTCGGTACATTGGCCAATGGCACCTGTACTTTCAAGATAAATGCTCCGGCAGGAGTGACGATTGCCAGTCTGGCTTGCCCGTGGTTGACTATCACGGAATCAAAGGCCTGGGACAACACGGAAAAATTTGCTACGTATACCATTGCCAAAACAAGCTCTATCATCGGTACAGGTGATGTGACACTGAGTTTCGTGAACGGACTGACGCAGGCGGATAAGAATATCAGCGCCCCGGGATTGGATGTGAAATTGCATAAGGAAGCCAGCAAGCCTAAATTCGGTGCGGGTGCTACGACAGATAGCTGGAGTACATTCAATAAAGGACTGGACAGTAACTTCACAAATCCTGCGGCTGCCACCATTACGATGTATAAAGTAGCGGACAGCCAGATTACTGTAAATATGACTTGCGATGAAGCTGCTGAGTTTGATGCGGTTACAGGATTGGAGGTTAAACGGATAGAATCTACCAATGAGTACACCATCAAAGTGGCTAATGTTTCTGAACTGACTGCAAGTACAACTACTGTGACTGCCAAGAATAGTAGTGCTACAGAATGCACCGCTGCGTTGACTATCACTTGGAAAGACCCGGCTATTACGGTGGCATTGACGGATGATGCATCAGGAAATGTGACATCCAGGGAGGAAGGTGGAAATATTGTGTATACGGTAAATGTGGATGCTATATCCACCACACCTTTCATCTTTACTGTAACCGCTCCGGGCGGTGCAAGTGTTGGTTTTGAGACGGCAATCGCAGATGCATTCCTGACGAAAGATGATACTAATGCAGGAGGTAATACAGTTACTGCCGGAACTCCGTCAGCGTATACGCTCAAACTAAATGATAGCAGTAGCGCAACGGATGATATCGAGCTTGTATTTACCAACACTGTAACCGGTGGCGGCAACAAGACGGTGATTCTCAGAAGCAGCAAGAAGTCTGCTCCTTAATGCCGTTTTGCTTAAATGATAATTTAGCGGGCATCCGCCCGCTAAATTATCATTTATATCACAAACTCATATCAAATCATTACCCATAAAAAGAATCATAATGAATATAAAGAATAACCCCTTCCTGCTCGCCGTGGGCTTTTTGCTCGCCGCCAGCACCCTGTTCGTCTCCTGCACCAGCGAGGCGCTTACCGAAGCCCCCGTCGGTCCCGGCGAACCGGACAACGACGCCTCCCGTACGGAGGTGCTGCTCACACTAAAAAACAACCTGACGCTGAAAGCCGCCGTCCCCGCCACCCGTGCCGGAGACGCCATTGCCACGGAAGACGAAAACTACATCAAAACTCTCGACGTCTACGTGTTCGGCTCCCAGCAAGAGGACGGCCCTTACACCTTTCAGGAACTGCACTACTACCGCGACGATGCCAGCCTGACGCACCTCACCGGCATCAAGTCTTTCAGCTTCGACCTCAACGCCGGAACGGAAGCCAACACCACCACCGGACTGCTGAAACTGACCAAAGGCCTGTTCGTGAAGTTCTACTGCATCGCCAACCGCACCCAGCTCTACGGCGTGGATGCCAGCGGAAACCTGCAACCTTACGACTACTTCTCGTCTTTGGTGCAGACTGCCCCGGGACAGCCCGCCAACACAGTAACCCCCGGCGTGCCCACCGAAGCCGATTTCCTGAAACTGCAAACCCAACTCATCGACCCCACGGGTGCAACGGAGAATGACATCTTCGTCACTCCGCTCCCCATGACAGGTGCCTACACCACACCGTTGGACCTGACTGATTTCAGCATTGCCACCCGCGCACAGGTAGGTTTCCGCCTCTCGCGCATGGTAGCCCGCTTCGACATTGTGAATGTTGCCGCAGAATCCCGGTTCACCGTTGAAAGCATCTCCATGAGCAACGGCCGCAGTGCCAGCCGCTTCTTTCCCATTGAGCCGCTGAAAACGAAAGACGAAACGGAGGGTGACCTGATTACTTATCCTGAACGCAAAGTCCTTCCCGACACGCAGCAGAAGCCTACAGATGCCGACCCGAAACTCAACCTCACCGAAGGTGCCTTCTACACCTGGCCCAGCCCTAAGGATGACGGAGGCTACCTGATACTGAAGGGTACGTACGACATCAATATGACGGACTCCGAGCCCGTGAGCTACAAGATTCCGTTCAAGCAGATGGTGAACGGCGTGGGCACTTACATCGAAGTGAATTACAACCATCGCTACACCATCGAAATCACCAAGGCCGACCCGACGCGTCTGGAGGTGAACTTCAAAGTGACGGACTGGGAAGAAGACGTGGATCTGGACGACTATACGCCCGAAAACGACTTCGACCGCAACACGCCGCTGACGCTGGAAGCCGGCAGCGCAGGCGCTTATGTGACGGACAAGGGGCAAGTGTCTCTGATGCCTGCCACCAACAGTACATTCGCTTTCATTATGGGTTCCAATGCTACGCTGCAGTCCGAACTGGTGTTTCAGAATGGTTCGGCAGAGTGGCTCGAACTGGCTTCCGCCCCTGCCACGCGTGCAACCTCGCAGAGCACGAAGTACACGGTGACCACTGTGGACAGTAAACTGACGGATGCCTCGAAACTGCTTCCCGTCATTATCCGGCTGACGAATCCGGCGAGCGGAATGCGCAAGGACATCAAGGTGTTTGCCACTAAAGGGCCTGAAGTGTCTTTGGTAGAAGTGGAAGGTAACAATAGCACCTTTGATGCTGAGACGATGACGGCTACGATTGAGAATACCGTCGGAAGCACTATCAAACTGCATGTGGTTTCAGAAAGTCGTTCGGACGGTGCGGAGCCGCCAGTCATTAATACCGGAAGCACGGCTGCGGTTGAGGACGGGATTACTTGGTTGACAGTCAGTGATGATGTGGAGACTGCCGAAGGTGATTATACATTGACTTTGGGAGCGGTACAAGATCCTTTACCGGCAAGTACTACTGTAACCTTCACCTCAACGGCTTCTACAGCCGTAACTACGATAAAAGTGGTACTGAAAGCTGCGGAGGAGGAGAATCCGGCGTCTTGATAGGCTGCTGAAACAACCGGAGTATCTTGATTCCCTTCTTCCCGTGAGGAGGGAATAGGGGTATTCCGGTCTATAAAAACGTACAGAAATGAGTTAAATGATAATTTAGCGGCGAAGCCGCTAAATTAAGTTACGAGCTACGAGCTACCAGTAACGAGTTGCTGCGCTGTACTCGTGGGTGAATAATAATTCGCCCGGCTATCACGCCGAAAGGTACTTGTCACTTGTCGCTTGTAGCTCGTTACTTATCGCGCAAAGCGCGATAAATTCCCATTTAGCTCATAACCCGTCCGTAACGATCCGAATAATATTCAACCGCCTTTCTGCATAAAATATAAATAAGCATTTAATCAGAATACAATGATAGTAACCGGTACAGAATTATCAAGCCCGTCAGAAGAGTTTCCCGTCATTACCGAGGTATATGACCTTTTGAGTGGCAAACACGATGGAACCATTACCCCATGGGGCCCCATTATAGTGTCCGGCAGCGGATTGGATATGTATGCCCGGGACGCAGTCCGGCTATGCCTTGTTTCCGTGGCTGACAAAAGGCTGGCCATAGAGATCGGGCATATCTATAAATACTCGTATAATAGAATCATAGTGGCTCTGCCTGAACTGGAGCCGGGTGAATATGTACCTGCATTCAAGATTCTGCAAAAGGATGGAAACGCATTGCTGAAAGTCTCTTCAGTGTTGTGGAAAGTCCCCCAGTAAAGGAATCAAATATTGATTCGTATTAATTAATAATTATTTTTTTTAACAATGAACAGAAAAAGAAGACATGCCTTTCAGGCATTAGATGCCGCAGAAGCATCAAAAAAAAGACAACTCGTGACGTAATTGCAGATGGTGTGCGTTGGACGGAGGCCATGCGCGTGGTTCGCGCCGACCATCCGGAGGTCACCATCATTATGCCCGGTGAGAAGATTCAAGTGTATCCGGGTGACGATGTGCGCAAACTGATTACTCCGTATGTAGCCGTCATCCGTCAGGCACTGGATGGCAAGAGGGTAGGTGAGTGGAAAGGTTATACAGCCGACTGCCGCGTGCGCCAAGTGCGCCGTTTGCTCACCCATTACTTCTATTTTCACGAAGGCTGCATCAGTGAAGCCGACTTCAACTTGCTGGTTGAGGATTTGCTATTTGTGCATAAGGCGGGGTGATAGGTGTGTCTTTTATTCCCCCGGAGACGGGGGGAAAATATCGACATAGTCCGCCTGTGTGTCTTGCTCGGAGATGGGACGGTAGAAACGGTTCTGTGCAGTCATGGCAAGGGTGAAGCCGTGGACGAAGAATTCGCCTTTCTGTTTGTCGCGTTGCGAGGCGTACGTCTTCAAGCAGTCGGCGATGTAGTCGAAGTAAGCTTTCCAGTCTCCATCATAGGCAAGTCGGCTGGAGAGTTCGTTCTTCTCGTAACTGCTGAAACTCAGGTCAGCATCATTGTAAGTATTCAGCAGGTAAGTATAGAGTTGCTCCTGAACTACCAGGTTGGGGATGATCAGTTTGGTTTTCCCTTTATGTATTCCACTGATGGTGAGCATACCGAAATAGTAGAGCAGGCTCACGAAGTTGTCCGGATTGGTGATGTCGGAGGCGGGGAAGCCTTCCTTTAGTTCTCCGGTGATGAAGCCTTGGCTCACGAGAGTCTGTATAACGGAAGCATCGTGGGCAAACTCCTTGTCCTTGCGGATGAGCATGCGCAGCTTCTCGTAGTCGATGCGGATGTTGTTCTCTATCATGTTTTCCGGCATTCCGCCATCGTCAATGTAATTCTTAACGAAGTAGAGCACCATGTTGGAGTTGTACATGGTGGTTTCACCGTAGCTTTTCTGTGCAAAGCAGTAATTGTCATACCATGGCTAGTACGAGATAGATGTTACGGTCCGGAGTGGGATGCTGACCGATGTAGAGGTCGCCAAAGAGTGCGTCGAACTTGTCGCGGGTACGTACGTCGTAGTAGTGTTGCAACAGATTCAGTGTGAGACTCTTCCCGAAACGGCGTGGGCGGATAAAGAAAAAGAAACGGTCCGCCTGCTCTATCAGGGGGATGAAACGGGTCTTATCTACATAATAATAATTGTCGAGACGAATGTCTGCGAAGTTCATCATGCCGTAAGGAATGCGTTTCCTGTCGGGTACTATGTATTTCAATGGGTCCATATTCTGTCCTCCTGTTTTTAATCTGTTGTCGTTATTAACGATACAAAGATAAAAAAGTTTTTGTAGGGATGGTGCATTATCTTTGAATTATTCACTATTAAAAATCGCCTATATAACTGCAATGATTTTATTTAGTGATGTTTATATTTATGTTGGTGTAAATATTTGCTTTTACGCTTTGGATGAAGTTTCTTATTTTTGCGCTGTAATACAGAATATGAGTATATTATATGTATTTATTTGAAGTGTAAATAAGTAAACAACTGAACAATGAAAAAGAAAGAAAAATTGATTAAGGTAAACGGTAAGGGAAAACGCATCATCTGTTTGACTCAAACGCATCATCTGTTCTGATAGATATACTTTAGTATATCATTTTCTAATTTAATTATGTTATGTCCATTTGCTGGCACAAGCGTGGCGCAAAGGTACTTGCGTTTCATTGAATATCAGTGGAAAGGGGTGGCGCAAACGGTGTCAGGGATATGGCGCAGAAAAAAGTGTTAATTTGTAGAGTTTATCCGATAATGGAAAATAATTGGTTACGTGTAGGCTACGTCATGGTTTCAAGGGCGTTGCTGATGAGTATGTGTGAAAAGCAGGGTGCGGCGAATGGTGACGAAGAGGCGTTTCTGAGAGTATTGACCCACGTGAATTACAAGACAAAGGTGACGTGGTGTAATGGGGTGGAAGTGACCTGTGCCCGGGGTGAATCCGTTATCTCTTTTATGGGTTGGACGGACATTCTGGGATGGAGGAGAGGACATGTCCGACGCTTCTTTGAACGCTGCATTGCCGAAGGGCTTGTAGAAAAAGTACCGGGCGACTGCCTCAGTCATATTCGCATTCCGGGTTATGATGCCTGGACGGGCAATTCCGGTGAAAAAAAGAGGGAAGAGAAGAAGGTGGATGAAGTCTTTGAACGGTTTATTGATAAGTATGGCCAAGTGACGCACATACGCATGGAGAGCAAGGAGTTGGTTAGGAAGTTGTGGAAAAAACTTTCTACCCGTGAGCGGGAACTTGCCCTTGAGCGCATAGAAGACTACTATTATAGTCTGAGTGATATACGCTATTGCCGGAGTGCCGCCAAATATCTGGATCTCAAGATTTTTAATGAAGATTTTACGAATTGAAAATGAAAAAGAGGTATGGCTGAAATTCTGAATCCCCACGACACCGACCTGGAAGAAGTCGTCCTCGGAGCCTGCCTGCTGGAAACGGCAGGCATGGCGCTCGTGGCCGATAAGCTCCGCGCTGAGATGTTCTACGAACAGAGCAATTGCGAGATATTCTCCGCCCTGCTGGCTATGTACCATACGGGCCGGTCCATTGACATCATCACCGCAAAGAACGAACTTGCCGCCCGTGGCAAACTGGAAGCCGTGGGCGGGCCGTTCCGGCTGACGCAACTGACTTCGCGCGTGGCTTCTTCCGCCCATCTGGAGCAGCATGCCGCCATCCTGCGCGGGATGTACGTGAGGCGCGAGGCTATCATCGGCATGCATCGTCTGCTGGCTGCCGCTTCCGATGAGACGATAGACATATCCGACACGCTGGTAGAACTGCATAACCTTGCCGACCATCTGGAGGGTGAGGCGGCCTTTGCCGATTATCTGCGTGATATGGACCGCCTGATGCTGGATACACTGAAACTGATGGATGTCCGTGTGGCAAACAATGTGGATGGTGTCACGGGCATCCCTACGGGGCTTACCGAGCTGGATCGCCTGACGGCGGGCTGGCAACCGGGGGAGTTGGTTATCATCGCCGCCCGTCCATCGGTGGGCAAGACAGCTTTCGGATTGCATCTGGCACTTACGGCAGCGCTTGCGGGTAAGCATGTGGTGGTCTACAGCCTTGAAATGCAGGGTGAGCAACTGGGCGACCGTTGGATAACGGCTGCCGCCGCCGACATCAATGCAAGCCACATGCGCACGGGACTGATGACTGCCGACGAGCAGCAACAGGCTTTGGAGGCTGCACGCAAGTTGGCACGCCTGTCTGTTTATGTGGATGACAATCCGAAGATGGGAATGGATCATATCCGCTCTTCGGCGCGGCTGCTGAAGGGCAAGGGATTATGTGATGTCCTTATCATCGACTATTTGCAACTTTGCGAGGTAGGTTCCGGACAGAAGAACCGCAACCGCGAACAGGAGGTGGCGGAAGCAAGCCGTAAGGCGAAGATCATGGCGAAGGAACTGAATATACCGGTGATTCTGCTCTGTCAGTTGAACCGTGACTGTGAAGGACGCGGTGATCACCGGCCTGCGCTGAGTGATTTGCGTGAGAGTGGTGCGATAGAGCAGGATGCGGATCTGGTGATGTTGCTGTATCGTCCGGCTGTTTATGGAATACCGACGGAGCGCAAGAGTAAATATCCCTCGGAGGGGCTGGGTGTGATTATTGTAGCGAAAAACCGTAATGGAGAGACGGGGGATGTCTACTTCGGGCATAATGCCAGTATGACGAAGATAGGGGAGTATGTGCCGCCGCTGGAGTGGATGATGAAGAATGCGAAATAGGTATTAAGTATTAATTAGAGTGATGAAAATAATTGTCGTTTGGTGAAGAAATAAATGACGAAATACTTGACTTTGGCTTCTGGATGTCGTATCTTTGTGAAGTGCTTAATAATAGGCATTACAGACTGTTTTTTTAACCTAAACTTTAATTTTAATGGATGTACTCGTAGAACGTTTCCAACGTAGAAAAATCGTGAGTGATAAAGACTCTCCGATGTTGTTTTATCTTCGTCAGAAACCCCGCTCTGCCGGCACGGTGGATATCGACACCCTTGCCGCCAGTATTCAGAAGAATTGTGCTATGGCCAAAGGTGACGTGAAACACGTGATCGAGGCTCTGGTAGAAGAAATTCAAGGGACGCTTGTCAATGGAGACAAGGTGAAACTGAATCAATTCGGGATATTTCACATGACGTTCCGCTGTTCGGGCGTGGAGAAAATGGAGGATTGTAAGGTAAGGAATATCAAACGGGTGCATATCCGTTTCACACCGGACAAAGGATTACGACTGGTGAATGGAACCACAGCGGAAACCCGAAGTTCGGCCAATGTATCCTTTGCCCTGGATAAAAAGGAGGATGAGGACGGTTCCTCTTCCGGCGGCCAGGGAGGTGGCAATTCCGGCGGAGGCGGCGGTCTGGATGAAAACCCGCTGGGGTAAACTTTAATCTAAACTTAATAAGGTATGAAAAAGAAATTGACTTGGGATGCGGTATTGAAGATTGTGATTGCTCTGGCTTCGGCTGTGTTGGGAGCGTTTAGCGCGCATGCGATGACAGGGAAATGATGCCGGGATAATACTTTAAGAAATGAGAAAAATTGATTTAATCGTCATTCATTGCAGCGCCACCCGCGCTGACCGTTGCTATACGGAATATGACTTAACCACAGACCACCTGTGCCGGGGATTCTCCGGTGCAGGTTATCATTATTATATAAGGAAGAACGGAGATATCAAAAATCTTCGCCCGGTTGAAAAAACCGGTTCGCATGTCCGAGGATACAATGCAAATTCAATTGGAATTTGCTATGAAGGCGGGCTGGATGTGAATGGCCGGGCTTCTGATACAAGAACGGATTTACAGAAACATTCTCTTCGTGTATTGGTGATGCTGTTGTTGAGGGATTATCCGGATTCTCGGCTGGTAGGGCATCGTGACCTTAGCCCTGACTTGAACGGCAACGGCGAAATAGAGCCGGAAGAGTGGGTCAAGGAGTGTCCCTGTTTCAATGCTGAGACGATTTTGCAGGAAACGCCTGTCAATCCGGGCTATTTTATATAAAAAATGTTATCAAATGAACAATGTCTGTGTATCATTGTTACTTTTGTAATGATTTCAATTTAATTAAAAAATACGATTATGATTACTGAAAAATTACAAAATGCAATTAACGAGCAGATTACAGCTGAAATGTGGTCGGCTAACATGTATTTGGCTATGTCTTTCTATATGGAGAAAGAAGGATATTGTGGTATGGCACATTGGTTGAAAAAACAGTGGGCGGAAGAGAACGAACATGCCTGTGCATTGGCTGATTACGTAATCAAACGTGGCGGTAAAGCCAAAGTTGATAAGCTGGATGTAGTTCCCAACGATTTCGGTACTCCGCTGGAAGTATTTGAACAGGTGTATAAACACGAGTGCCGTGTATCCGAAATGATCGACAAGTTGGTGGATGTGGCTGCCACCGAAAAAGATAAAGCAACGCAGGACTTCCTGTGGGGATTTGTACGCGAACAGGTAGAAGAAGAGGCAACCGCTGCAGGCATCGTTGATATGATTAAGAAAGCCGGTGCAACAGGCGTTTTCTTTGTAGATGTGAAATTGGGCGAACGTTAATAGTCTTTTTGATATAGAATTGCCAAGCAGGGAAGCTGTCTGAAAAAAATCAGACAGCTTCTTTTTTTGTTTTCTTGGGATTATACATATTTTGTTCTACCTTTGTTCTACTTATGGATCAGATAGTTGAATAATGAAACACACATTTCTGTCTATATATGCATGGTTTTTTCTGCTTTTTTTCGTTTTGAACAGCTGTTCGGACCGGGAAGAACGGCGGATTTTAATCGTGCATTCTTATGAGGAAAGCTATGTCGGCTATCCTGATTTCAATCGCTTGGTAGATAAAGAATTCAGAAGAAACAGGGTGGATGCGGATATTCGTATCGTATATCTGGATTGTGAGGCTTTCCAGGAAGAACCGGAGTTGAAGTATATGTATCATTTGCTCGATTCGGTTTCCGACGGTTGGGAACCTGAAGTAATTCTGGTAAATGATGATCAGGCTGCCTATTCACTGTTCAAATGTTACCATCCTTTAGTGAAAGAAATTCCGGTGGTTTTTGGTGGAGTGAATTATCCTAATTGGGAATTATTGAAAGAGTATCCTAATGTGACGGGCTTTCATGACCGGATAGATCTGATGAAGAATATACGCCTGGGAGCAAAATTATTTGGTGAAGATGTGGAGTTGTTTACAGTACTTGATTCTACGTATATTGACCGGCAGATACGGGCAGATATAGAAAATCAACTGAAAGATGAAAAAGTGACCTGTATGGTCGGCTATTCGGGAACTCCCCGTGAAAAGAGGCTGCATTATCCCCATAAAGAGGGATATGCCCGTTTTTCCAGTCTGTCGGTACGAATTGGACAGAAACAGGAAACTGCCAACTTTATCTGGACTCTGAGTAAGTATTCCACAGGTATGTGCTACCTCCAGATGAAACGCGACTATACATCGGTTAATATTGGTAATATATGTGCAAGCCCCAGTCTTACTGCAATTAATGAGGCATTCGGCTATAACGAAAAATTGCTTGGTGGATATATCACGACATTCCCGATCCTGGCGGAAGAAGAAGTGAGTGCTGCCATACGTATTTTGCATGGTGAGAAGCCTTCGGATATACCCGTCAGGGAGAGCCGTAAGAAATATGTGGTGGATTGGAACGTGATGCAGCAACGGGGTATTTCCAAGGAGAGTATTCCGGCGGAATGTACGATTATAAATATTCCTTTCCGGGAAGAATATCCGGTAGCATGGGGAACCGGTGTTGTGGTGATTGTCATTTTACTGTCTACGTTATTTGTCTGGCTCTTCTTCCTTTATCGTCGCGAACAAGGGCGGAAGAGACGTGCTCTTTATGAGCTGGAAAGTGAAAAGGAAACATTGGCGTTGGCTATTGAAGGTAGCGACACCTTTGCCTGGAAACTGGAAAATGATCATTTTGTATTTGAAAAGAAATTCTGGACATCACAGAAAATAGTGTCTAAATCGCTTAGTTTTGAGGAGCTCCTATCGTTTATGCATCCCGATCATTGGGATGAAGTGAGGGGATATTGGAAAAATATTTCTAAGGCAGGCAAAGTGGTCTCTCAGGTGCGTTGTGATTTTAATGAAAAAGGTTATCAATGGTGGGAGTTTCGTTATAAAACGATACTGCTTCCCGGTGGAGGATATATGGCCGCCGGTCTGTTGCTGAATATACAGGCGGTAAAAGACCGTGAACGGGAATTGGAAGAAGCCCGGCAACTGGCTGAAAAGGCTGAATTAAAGCAGTCTTTCCTGGCAAATATGAGTCATGAGATTCGTACGCCGCTGAATGCGATTGTAGGCTTCTCCAATATATTGGCGCTTGATGATGATGTGAGTCCGGAGGAACGTTTGGAATACATCGGCAGTATTAATAAAAACAGTGATTTATTGTTGAAACTAATCAATGATATTCTGGAGCTTTCGCGCATCGAGTCCGGATATATGTCATTTGAATACGAGAAGTGTTTCGTTTCAGAATTGATTGACAGTATTTATATGACTCATCAGATGCTGATTCCCGAACAATTAGAATTTATCAAAGAGTTGGATGCGGTGCAAGTGGAAGTGATGGTTGATAAGGGGCGCTTGACACAGGTGGTCACTAATTTCCTGAATAATGCTTCTAAGTTTACTAAAACCGGATATATCAAGTTGGGATACCGTTATCTTTCTGAATCGGACCGAGTGGCTATCTACGTGGAAGATACCGGAAGAGGCATTGAACTCTCAGAACAGAAAATGATCTTTAGCCGCTTCTATAAACAGGATGAGTTTTCGCAAGGAGCCGGCTTGGGACTTTCCATCTGTCAGGTGATTGTAGAAAAATTGCGGGGCAAAATCGAACTGTGGTCGGAACCGAGGAAAGGAAGCCGATTTACGGTGGTGCTGCCGGTGGTTAGTGATTAACGATAAGTGATAAGTGATTGTCAAACGCTAATCACTTATCACGTATCTACTAATCGCTTATCTCAACACTCCAAGCTCTTTTCCTACCTTGATGAATGCATCTATACACTTGTCCAGATGTTCTCTTTCGTGTCCGGCGGAGATTTGTACACGGATGCGTGCCTGATCTTTCGGAACTACGGGATAATAGAATCCGGTGACGTAAATGCCTTCTTCTTGCATACGGGCGGCGTAAATCTGAGAAAGTTTGGCATCATACAACATCACGGCACAGATGGCACTTTGTGTAGGCTTGATGTCAAATCCGGCGGCAGTCATTTTCTCGCGGAAGTAATTAACGTTTTCTACTAATTTGTCATGCAGGGCATTGCTTTCTTTCAGCATATTGAAGACTTCGATACTTGCACCAACCACGGCAGGAGCAACAGAATTGGAGAACAGATACGGGCGACTGCGTTGACGCAGCAGGTCGATAATTTCTTTGCGTCCGGTGGTGAATCCGCCCATGGCTCCGCCAAAAGCCTTGCCCAGTGTACCGGTGTAAATATCCACACGTCCGTAAGTTTTGAATAGCTCGCTCACACCGTGGCCTGTAGGACCTACTACACCGGCAGAGTGAGATTCGTCTACCATGACCAGAGCGTCATACTTTTCTGCTAGATCACAGATTTGATCCATCGGAGCTACATTGCCGTCCATGGAGAATACACCGTCTGTTACAACAATGCGGAAACGCTGGGCCTGTGCTTCTTGCAGGCACTTCTCCAGTTCGGCCATGTCGGCATTGGCATAGCGGTAACGTTTGGCCTTGCACAGGCGTACACCGTCAATGATGGAGGCGTGGTTCAGGGAATCGGAGATGATAGCATCTTCCTCGCTGAATAGAGGTTCGAACACTCCGCCGTTGGCATCGAAACAAGCAGCATAGAGGATGGTGTCTTCGGTTTTGAAATAGTCGGAGATAGCAGCTTCCAGTTCTTTGTGGATGTCTTGTGTTCCGCAGATGAAACGTACGGAAGACATGCCGTAGCCACGGTGATCCATCATCTTTTGGGCAGCGGCAATCAGTCGCGGATGGTTGGACAAACCCAGGTAATTGTTAGCGCAGAAGTTCAGCGCTTCCTTCCCCTTTACGGTGATGGCGGCTTGTTGCGCACTCTCGATCAGGCGTTCTTCTTTGTAGAGTCCGGCCTCTTTGATTTCAGCAAGCGTATTGCTGAGGTGTTCTTTCATTTTCCCGTACATAGCTTTATAAATTAAAAGTTTATCATCTTATTACTAAACGATACAAAGGACACGATTTTTCTTCAAATAAACAATAGCAAAATGATAGAATAATGAAAAAAAAGTATGTATATTTGCACGTCTCTAAGGATGGAGCACCTTATAAATAAGTCGTATGAAGAATATTTTGGTAATTGGAGCAACCGGACAGATAGGTTCGGAACTCACATTGGAATTGCGTAAACGTTATGGAGATGACCATGTTATAGCCGGATACATTCCGAGTGCTATGCCTAAAGGAGAATTGAAAGCATCGGGGCCTTCTGCTATTGCCGACGTAACCGACCGTCAGTCTATTGAAGTGGTGGCGCGCCAATTCAAGATTGATACGATTTATAATCTGGCAGCTTTGCTCTCGGTGGTTGCCGAAAGCCGCCCGGCCATGGCTTGGAAAATTGGTATAGACGGATTATGGAATGTGCTGGAAGTGGCGCGTGAATATGGCTGCGCAGTGTTTACTCCGAGTTCTATCGGTTCGTTTGGAGAAGCTACACCTCATGTGAAGACACCGCAAGATACGATTCAGCGTCCTCGTACGATGTATGGTGTAACCAAGGTAACTACTGAATTGTTGAGCGATTATTATTATACTAAATATGGAGTAGATACCCGTGCGGTTCGTTTTCCGGGCATCATTTCCAATGTAACTCCTCCGGGAGGGGGGACTACAGACTATGCGGTCGATATTTTTTACTCCGCAGTGAAAGGTGAAAAGTTCGTATGTCCTTTGAAACCAGGTACTTATATGGATATGATGTATATGCCTGATGCGCTGAATGCAGCCATTTCGTTGATGGAAGCAATTCCAACACGTCTGAAGCATCGGAACGCTTTCAATATCGCTGCCATGAGTTTTGATCCGGAGGAAATTTGCCGGGAGATAAAAAAGCATGTACCCGATTTTGAAATGGTATATGAGATTGACCCATTGAAGCAATCCATTGCCGACAGTTGGCCCGACAGCTTGGATGACAGTTGTGCTCGTGAAGAGTGGGATTGGAAACCGCAATATGATTTAGAATCCATGACAGTGGACATGCTTGAGAAGTTAAGAGCTAAACTAAATAAGTGACCTTCAGGGGCCGGTAAAGAATGAGAAAAATAGGATTGGGGTTCTTACTTCTCGTTTTCTTGGTGTCGTGCGGCAACAAGAAGACGAAGATGGATCCTTTTGCGACAATCACCAATTTGGTGGATTCAGCTGTACACAAAGCTGATACTGTACCACAGGCTGAAGTTGATAATGACCCTAAGCCAATAGAAGCGGATGAATCGTTTGATGATTTCGTCTATAGTTACGCTTCGGATGATGCTCTGCAACGGCAGCGGACTAAGTTTCCATTGCCTTTTTACAACGTTGATAAGCCTTCTAAAATAGAGAGGGGGGAGTGGGAACATGATTATCTGTTTACCCAGCAGAGCTATTACACATTGCTCTTCGATGATGAAGATGACTTGGAATTGGTGGGAGATACTGCCTTGACATCCGTACAGGTGGAGTGGATTTTGCTGGAAAACCGTATGGTGAAGAAATACTATTTCGAACGTACCAAGGGCGTCTGGATGCTGGAAGCTATTAATCTCCGGCAGATAGAGCAGGGGGAGAATGAAGACTTCGTTGCGTTTTATTTACGTTTTGTGACTGATAGTGTTTATCAGAGCCGGCATATTCGCGAACCTTTAGAGTATATCACGATAGATCCGGATGATGAATTCTCTATTCTGGAGACTACACTCGACTTGAATCAGTGGTATGCTTTCCGTCCGGTATTGCCTGTAGACAAACTGTCCAATATCAATTACGGACAAAAGAACAGCGATTACTCTAATACGAAAATCCTGAAAGTAAATGGGATTGGAAACGGATATACCAATATTTTCTATTTCCGCAGACATCGCGGAGAGTGGGAGTTATATAAATATGAGGATACGAGTATTTAGGAAATTACGAATTACAAATGACGAATGATGGAGCATGAGATGAGAAAAATACCCAATACATTCGGACTTGATGTAGAAGCTGCCGTGTTTTTGGAATACAGCTCAGTAGAAGAATTGGAGAAGTTGATTGCCGCCGGACGCATCACTTCTCCTTATCTGCATATTGGCGGAGGGAGCAATCTGCTGTTTACCGGAAATTATGAGGGGGTGATATTGCATTCGCGCATTGGCGGCATTGAAGTAACGGCTGAAGATGAAGAAAAGGTTTCGGTGCGTGTAGGTGCCGGTGTGGTGTGGGATGATTTCGTGGGCTATTGTGCGGATCGGGGTTGGTATGGAGTTGAAAACCTGTCTCTTATTCCCGGGGAGGTGGGGGCTTCGGCTGTACAGAATATTGGTGCTTATGGCGTGGAAGTGAAAGATCTGATTTCTTTCGTAGAAACGGTGAACATACAGGGCGTGAAGCATGTTTACCAAACGGATGAATGTGATTATTCATACCGGAGCAGTGCTTTTAAACGGCCGGAAATGAAGCAGGTGTTTGTCACGCATGTTGGTTTCTCTTTGAGTAAGAAAGAGTCTTATACATTGGACTATGGTACTATTCGTCAGGAACTTGAGAAATACCCGAAAGTTGACTTGAAGACATTACGACAGGTTATTATCGACATTCGTGAAAGTAAATTGCCTGATCCGAAAGTACTGGGTAATGCCGGAAGCTTCTTTATGAATCCTGTCGTTACGCGTGAAGTTTTTGAAGCTTTACGGGAACAATATCCTCAGATGCCTTTTTATGAAATGAGTGCTGGCCGGATAAAAATTCCTGCCGGTTGGATGATAGACCAGTGTGGCTGGAAGGGGAAATCGCTGGGACCTGCCGCCGTGCATGATAAGCAGGCATTGGTGTTGGTAAACCGGGGTGGGGCAACGGGCGCTGATATCGTAGCTCTCTCGGATGCTGTAAGGGCGTCAGTTCGCGATAAGTTTGGCATTGACATACATCCCGAAGTGAATTTTATTTGAAGTAATCATGATTATCAGAGGTCGCTTTTGAATGAACTGATGATTGATAATTAATATGTAATTAAAGTGAAACTAAGAATATTAGGAAGCGGAACATCGACAGGAGTGCCTGAAATAGGTTGTAAGTGCGAAGTTTGCACTTCTGCCGATCCGCGTGATAACCGCTTGCGTGCGTCTTCTTTGTTGCATACGGATGACGCGGTGATACTGATTGATTGCGGACCGGATTTCCGGGAACAGATGTTGAGGGTAGCCTCATTTGAAAAAATAGATGGAGTACTGATTACTCATGAGCACTATGACCATGTGGGAGGACTGGATGATCTTCGTCCTTTCTGCCGTTTCGGCGAGATTCCCATATATTCCGATGACTATACGGCAACTCACTTGCGTGCGCGAATGCCCTATTGTTTTTTGGAACATAAATATCCCGGTGTACCTCAGATTTTCTTGCAAGAAGTGGAACCGGGAAAAAACTTCTTTATCAATCATACGGAGATTATTCCTTTTCAGGTGATGCACGGGCGTCTGCCTATTCTGGGGTATCGTATAGGTAAGCGTTTGGCCTATATTACAGATATGCTGACCATGCCTGAAGAGTCCTATGAACAATTGCAAGACTTGGACGTTCTGGTTGTGAATGCCTTGCGTGTCAAGCCGCATCCTACGCATCAGAGTATTTCCGAGGCATTGGAGACGGCGAAGCGCATCGGTGCGCGCGAAACTTATTTTATTCACATGAGTCATCATGCCGGATTGCATGTCGAACTTGAAAAGCAGCTTCCTCCTGATGTGCATCTGACTTTTGATGGAATGGAAATAGAGTTTTAAAGGCAGGCATTCTAAAACTTTTTTTATATCTACTAAAGTTTTTGAAACATTTGTTTTGTTTTATTAGTAGAAATACTTATTTTTGCCGAAACTTGATGCCTGAAAAACCATGAAGTTACGCCTTATCATAAGAATTGCCATGATTGTGTCCATAGTGTTGCTATGTACGGGGTTCGGGGTGTATTCATTCTTTAGGCTGAATGAGGTGGAGAGTCAGAAAGATTTTAATCTCTATACTCTAGTGCCTCAAAGCGCAATAGCTGTGCTGGAAACAGACCGTATGGCAGAACTGGTGGATGATATCAACCAGTTGAGTTGCAGCAAAGATAATCACTTCCTTTATGCTTCCGAACTTTTTGTTTATCTGAAAAACTATCTGCATACTTTGCTTGAGGATACTCCGCACGGACTTAGTAAGCAGATGAACAAAATGCTTATCAGTTTTCATGAGCCGGATACACCATTGAACCAAGTGTTGTATTGCAGTCTGGGATCAGGTGATTATGAGTTGGTGGAGTCATTCATCAGGAAATATTGTTCCAGTTCATTCCCTTCTAAATTCTTTGATTACAGAGGTGAGGAGATCAGTATTTATCCTATGCCTGACGGACGTTTCCTTTCAGCGTATTTCACATCGGACTTCCTGGCGATCAGCTTTCAGAAGCGATTGATAGAACAGGTGATTGACGCGCGGCTCTCCAAAAAGTCGTTGATAGACATGCCTTCATTCAAACTGATGCATGCCGGGAAGAATGCGAACGTGGAAGCTACGGTGTATGTGCGCATTAAATCGGTGGAGATGGGTAAAAATACAGATGGTATTCGTTCGCAGACCTATTTGGGAAGTTGGGCGGAATTTGATTTGAAGCTGAATGAGAATGCTATTTATTGTTCGGGGATTAGTCACGGATCGGACACTACACATACTTTTATAAATGCTTTGCGTCGCCAGCAGCCAGTAGAGGGGCTTCCGGGAGAACGGCTTCCACTTTCTACTTTCTTTTATGATTGCTGGGCCATTTCGGACATGGATGCCATGTGCAACTTTACGGCGGAACAGGAATATGCCAAGGCAACTTATTCCGATTATATTAAAGAAAGAGATGAAGAATGGATGGATTTCTTGAAAATGTATGCAGGAGATCAGGTGATATCCTGTCTCTTTCAGTCGAAAGATACAGGAAATGAGATTCCTTGTGCGGTGATGAGTGTTCCGGTGAAGAATGTGTTGCAGGCTGAACGCCGCTTGCAGTCATTGCTTTATACTTCTCCGAAGGAAGTGGATGCGCCTCCTGTTCCGCAGGCATACCCTGACTATCGTCTTTATCCAAAGGCGAAAGGATATCGTTATTATATATTGCCTCGTAATACCCTGCTGACTCAATTGACAGGCATCACAGAGTCTGCCCTTTATACGTATGTGTGTTTTTATCGCGGGCATCTGCTGATGGCACCGGATGTTGTCAGTCTTACGGCTTATATAGATGCCATGGAGAATGAGGAAGTATTGGATGATATTCCGTTGTATGAAGAGGGGATCGGGAGTCTTTCACCCACATATAGTTTTGTAATGATGGTGGATATGGAAAAGATGGTGGAGCAACCGGAAACTTATGTGCGTCTGATACCGAACTTTTTCTTTCGCCAGGCAAAGTTCTTCCGGCATTTCGTGCTTTCAATACAATTCACTTGTGTGGAGGAGGTGGTATATCCGAATCTGGTGTTTTTATACAAAGGAGATAAAATATAAGATTTAGTAATCATTAAAAAATAACTTGGTACATAAATGATAATTTAGCGGCGTGATTTTAATTTTTCAGACGCAGATAACGCGGATTTTAAAAGCTGCGCTATCATTCCGAATGGAAAAAAGAATCCGCGTCATCCGCGTTATCTGCGTCTGAAAAATGGTTTATATGCCGCAGGGAACCAACGGTCAGCGAAGCTAAACCTTACTGGGGCACTACGCCGCTAATTATCATTTATGTACCAAGTTATTTTTTAAGCGTTACTTAACACAAAAAA
>NZ_CBVI010000130.1 GCF_000513195.1 Bacteroides timonensis
AAAAGGGAGAAATTTTCTCCCTTTTTTTGTGTTAAATTCTTTTTAGTTTAGAATGGCAGATCATCTTTTGCGTCACCTGTGAGGAATTCCGGTGCGGCAGTCGGTGCCGGCGGCGGAACAGATGCGCCCGGTGCGCCTGCAGGGGCTGTTGCACTAACACGCTCTACTTTCCATGCGCGGATACTGTTGAACCAACGGTCCTGCCATTGGCGTGCGTCCACATCAAATGATACGGTCAGTTCTTCGCCCATCTGGATGTTAAACTGTTCTATTTTGTCTGCTCCGAAAACATCGAAACACATTTTGCGGGGATATTGGCCGTGGTCTTCAATCACATATTCTTGTGCTTTCCACTCATTGCCCGACTTTGCCACTCCGCCTCTTGGTTGGAGTATAGCGATAATTTTTCCTGTAAATTCCATTGCGTTCTTTTTTAATGATGCGGCGAAGTTACAATTTTTTAGGGAAATCCGGAGAAGTTCCGGGTGTTTTTTCTTAATTTTCTTTGCGGTGGGAAGATCTTTTTTTGTAACTTTGTCCGATACTATGAAGTTATAGTACGAATAGGGAATAATATAAAACTTAAATACACAGAACATATGAAATTTATCGTTTCGAGTACTGCGCTCTCCAGTCATTTACAGGCTATCAGCCGTGTGATTAATTCGAAGAATGCGTTGCCCATTTTGGATTGTTTCCTCTTTGAACTGAAAGACGGAACATTGTCGATTACTGTTTCTGATAGTGAAACAACGATGGTGACATCAGTTGAAGTGAATGAAAGTGATGCTGACGGACGCTTTGCCGTAGCTGCCAAAACAATTCTGGACGCATTGAAGGAAATCCCCGAACAACCGCTGTCATTTGAAGTAAATACCAATTCTTTGGAAATCACAGTACAGTATCAGAACGGTAAGTATAGCCTGATGGGACAGAATGCAGATGAATTTCCTCAATCGGCTATGCTGGGTGACAATGCCGTACGCGTAGAAATGGATGCATCCGTATTGTTGGGTGGAATTAATCGCGCTGTATTTGCTACGGCTGATGATGAACTTCGTCCGGTGATGAATGGTATCTATTTTGACATTACCACAGAAGATATTACAATGGTGGCATCTGATGGTCACAAATTGGTGCGTTGCAAAACACTGGCTGCCAAAGGTAATGAACGCGCAGCATTTATTCTGCCCAAAAAGCCGGCTTCGTTGATTAAGAATTTGTTGCCTAAAGAACAAGGACAAGTTTTTATTGAATTTGATGAACGTAATGCTGTGTTTACATTGGAAAAATACCGCATGGTGTGTCGTCTGATTGAAGGACGTTATCCTAATTATAATTCGGTGATACCGCAGAATAATCCTTATAAAGTGACTGTGGACCGTATGCAGTTGGTAGGTGCATTGCGTCGTGTATCTATTTTCTCATCACAGGCAAGCAGTCTTATTAAGCTGCGTATGCAGCCCAATCAGATTGTGGTTTCGGCCCAGGATATTGATTTCTCTACTTCTGCCGAAGAAACACTGGCTTGTCAGTATGATGGTAACCCGATGAGCATCGGTTTTAAATCGACTTTCCTGATTGATATTTTGAATAATATCGCTGCTGATGAAGTGATAATTGAACTGGCAGATCCGTCACGTGCAGGTGTCATTATTCCCGTTGAACAAGAAGAAAATGAGGAGTTGTTGATGCTACTGATGCCGATGATGCTAAATGATTAATAATTGCTATAGCTACGAGCTACAAGCTACAGGCTACGAGTGTCTTTCGGGACATAGCGTAGCCACTTGTAGCTTGTAGCTCGTAGCTTGTAGCTTATACCTATAATAATAATGAAATTAAACCTCAAAAAACCGATTGTTTTTTTTGATTTGGAGACGACCGGAACGAGTATCAATGTAGACCGTATCGTTGAAATCTGTTATCTCAAAGTACACCCCAATGGTAATGAGGAAGCAAAAACACTTCGTATCAATCCGGAAATGCATATTCCCGAAGGTGCATCTGCTGTTCATGGCATCTATGACGAGGATGTGGCAGATTGTCCTACCTTCAAAGAAGTGGCCCGTACTATTGCCAATGATATAGAAGGATGTGATTTGGCAGGATTTAATTCCAACCGTTTTGATATTCCCGTGCTGGCGGAAGAATTTCTTCGCGCCGGTGTAGATATTGACCTGAGTCGCCGCAAGTTTGTGGATGTACAGGTCATTTTCCATAAATTGGAGCAGCGTACACTTTCTGCTGCTTATAAATTCTATTGTGGAAAGAATCTGGAGGATGCACATACGGCGGCAGCTGATACGCAAGCAACTTATGAGGTGCTAATGGCACAGCTGGACCGTTATTCGGAATTGCAGAATGATGTTGCTTTTCTGGCCGATTATTCCAGCTTTAACAAAAATGTGGATTTCGCAGGACGTATGATTTATGATGATAATGGTGTGGAAGTATTTAACTTTGGAAAATACAAGGGAATGTCGGTGACAGATGTGTTGAAGCGCGATCCGGGCTATTATAGCTGGATATTAAACAGTGACTTTACACTGAACACCAAGGCTATGTTGACAAAGATCCGTCTACGTGAATTAACCAATAAGTAGTATCATGGCGAATACACTGAAAGGGAAGAAAATTATATTAGGAATAACCGGAAGTATTGCTGCTTATAAAGCTTGTTATATTATCCGGGGACTTATAAAGCAAGGTGCTGAGGTACAGGTAGTCATAACTCCTGCAGGAAAAGAATTTATAACTCCCATTACGCTTTCGGCATTGACGAGTAAACCGGTTATCAGTGAGTTTTTTGCACAACGTGATGGTACATGGAATAGCCACGTGGATTTGGGTTTATGGGCGGATGCTATGCTTATAGCTCCGGCAACTGCTTCAACTATTGGCAAGATGGCAAATGGAGTGGCTGATAATATGTTGATTACGACTTATTTGTCGGCTAAGGCTCCGGTATTTGTGGCACCCGCCATGGACCTCGATATGTATGCCCATCCTTCTACACAAAAGAATCTGGATACGCTTCGTTCTTATGGAAATCATATTATAGAACCGGGTACGGGAGAACTTGCCAGCCATCTGGTAGGTAAGGGACGTATGGAAGAACCGGAAGTCATTATTCAACATCTGGCGAATTATTTTGCCGGGAAAGAAGGTGATTTGCGAGGTAAGACCATTATGATCACTGCCGGACCTACTTATGAGAAGATCGATCCGGTACGTTTTATCGGGAACTATTCTTCCGGTAAGATGGGGTTTGCTATTGCAGATGAATGTGCTGCCCGCGGAGCTAAGGTCATTATGATATCAGGTCCTGTACAACAGCAATTGAAATATCCGGTACGTTGGTTTGCTGTGGAATCGGCAGATCAGATGTATAATGTTGCGTGTAGCTTTTTTGCAGAGGCTGATGCTGCTATTCTTTCGGCTGCTGTTGCCGATTTTACATCGGAACAGGTTGCTGATGCTAAGATAAAGCGGGAAAAGGAAGGGGAAATGACGTTGCGTTTGAAACCTACGAAAGACATTGCCGCCTGTCTGGGACAGATGAAGAAAGATCGTCAGGTATTGGTAGGTTTTGCTCTGGAAACGAATGACGAACAGCATAACGCTGAGGATAAGCTGCGACGGAAGAATCTGGATTTTATCGTTCTGAATTCTCTGAATGATAAGGGAGCCGGTTTCCGGTACGACACGAATAAAATCAGTATCATTGACCGTGAAAGCAAGACGGACTTTCCGTTGAAATCAAAGGTGGAAGTAGCTGTGGATATTGTAGATTGTCTGGTGGAAGTATTGGAGAATAAGTAAATATAGATAGTGAGGAATAAGACACTTTATATGATTCTGCTTCTGGTTGCTGTGACGCTAAAGTCCACTGCTCAGGAATTGAATTGTAAATTTACGGTGAATTATTCTCAGATACAAGGTACGAGTACACAGGTTTTTACTACGCTTGAAAACGCCTTGATGGAGTTTATCAATACCCGTCGGTGGACGCAGGCGCAGTATGAAGTGAATGAACGGATTCGTTGTTCTATGAACCTGACCGTGAAAGAATATAATGAGGCGGACGGACGTTGGACGTGTGAGCTGATTGTACAGTCTACACGCCCCGTCTGGCAATCCGGGTATCAGACGGTAGTTTTTAGCTTTAAAGATACGGATGTTGCTTTCAACTATCGTGAGTTCGATCCGCTGCAACTGAGGGATAATGTTATTGACAGTAATCTGACGGCAGTAATTGCTTATTATGCTTATATGATTATCGGACTGGACATGGACACGATGGCTCCACAGGGTGGTACGGAGGTTTTTCGGGCAGCTGAAGACATTGTAACGGCCGCACAGAACCTTGGTGAAACCGGTTGGCAAGCGTTCGATAGCAGTCGGAATCGTTATGCGTTAGTTTCTGATTATCTGGAAGATGGCATGGCGCCTTTGCGCAAACTGATGTATGGATATCATCGTACAGGTATGGATGAACTCTCTGTGAATGTTACCCGTGCCCGCGCTGTAATAACATCTATGCTTAGCGGTCTGAAAGAGGCGCAACATAATAAGCCTATGTCGGCATTGCCCGGTTTGTTTACTGAAATAAAGAAAGATGAATTGATTAATCTTTATTCTCGTGCTGCAATGAAGGAAAAGGAAGAAATATGTGAACTACTCTCTTCTGTCAATCCTTCGCTGACTACCGAGTGGGAAAAGATAAAACAATAATTAGGAAGTGAGTAAGATTAAAATTGTAAATAAGTCATGTTACGTTCGCTTTACATACAGAATTACGCGCTTATAGAAAAGCTTGATATTAGCTTTGGTGCAGGTTTCTCCGTTATCACGGGTGAAACGGGTGCCGGTAAGTCTATTATACTGGGTGCTATCGGCTTGCTGCTTGGTCAGCGTGCCGAAGTAAAAGCCATTCGCCAGGGTGCATCGAAGTGTGTGATTGAGGCCCGTTTTGATATTTCAGCTTATGGTATGGAGCCTTTCTTTGAAGATAATGAACTGGAATATGAAGAAGAGTGTATCTTGCGTCGTGAGGTTTATGCATCTGGTAAGAGTCGTGCATTTATCAATGATACTCCGGCTTCGCTTGTACAAATGAAGGAGTTGGGTGAACAGTTAATTGACGTGCATTCTCAGCACCAGAATCTTTTGTTGAATAAAGAAGGATTCCAGTTGAATGTACTCGATATATTGTCTCATAATGATGAACAACTTTCTGCTTATCAATCTTTGTATAGAGAATGGAAGCAGGCGCAACAGGAACTGGCAGACCTCATAGCCCGTGCTGAGCAGAATAAGGCAGATGAAGATTATATCCGTTTTCAGTTGGAGCAGTTGGAAGAAGCAAATTTGTCTGCAGGTGAACAGGAAGAACTGGAACAGGAGACGGATATGTTGAGTCATGCTGAAGAAATAAAGGCCGGTTTGTTCCGTGTCGGACAATTGTTGACCTCTGATGAAGGTGGTCTGCTGGCTGGGTTGAAGGAAAGTCTGAATACAATGCTTGGTCTACAAAAAGTTTATTCTCCGGCTACTGAACTTGCTGAACGCCTGGAAAGTACATATATTGAATTGAAAGATGTTTCCCAGGAAGTTTCTTCTCAGGAAGAGGATGTTGAGTTTAATCCTGATCGTCTGGAAGAGGTAAACGATCGATTGAATCTGATTTATACCTTACAGCAAAAACATAGGGCAACCACTGTGGAGGAGTTACTGGCACTTGCTGAAGAATATGCAGCAAAGTTGGCGGCCATTACTTCTTATGATGAACGTATTGGTGAGTTGACAACTCTTTGCGATACTTTATATAATAAGATGAGAAAGCAGGCTGCTGTTCTTACCAAAGCCCGTACCAGTGCCGCTCGTGAAGTTGAAAAGCAGATGGCTTCCCGCTTGGTGCCGTTGGGTATGCCTAATGTGCGTTTTCAGGTGGAGATGGGAATAAGAAAAGAGCCTGGTGTACACGGTGAAGATACCGTCAACTTTCTCTTTTCTGCCAATAAAAACGGCTCATTGCAAAATATTTCATCGGTAGCTTCCGGTGGTGAGATTGCACGTGTCATGTTGTCCATCAAGGCGATGATAGCCGGTGCGGTGAAATTGCCCACTATTGTATTTGATGAAATAGATACAGGAGTATCCGGTGAGATTGCCGACCGTATGGCGGACATTATGCAGGAAATGGGCGAACAGGATCGCCAGGTAATCAGTATTACCCATCTGCCGCAAATTGCTGCGCGCGGATGTGCACATTATAAAGTATATAAGCAAGATAACGAAACCGAAACCAATAGCCACATACGCCGTCTGGCAGATGAGGAGAGGGTAGAGGAAATAGCCCATATGCTCAGTGGGGCTACTTTGACAGAAGCTGCTTTGAATAATGCAAAGGCGCTTCTTGGTATCAAAAGATAGCCTTTAATTTTTAATTTCTAATTTTAATTTCTCAAGATGGTTGATAAGAGTGAAATGATTTTCGGCGTTCGCGCTGTGATAGAAGCAATACAGGCAGGAAAAGAAATCGATAAAATTCTGGTGAAGAAAGACATTCAGAGCGATTTATCCAAAGAACTTTTTGCTGCGCTAAAAGGAACTTTGATTCCGGTGCAACGTGTTCCGTTGGAACGTATTAATCGCATTACCCGTAAGAATCATCAAGGGGTGATTGCTTTTATTTCATCCGTTACGTATCAGAAGACAGAAGACTTGGTGCCTTTTCTTTTCGAAGAAGGCAAGAACCCGCTGTTCGTCATGTTGGATGGTGTGACTGATGTTCGTAACTTTGGTGCCATAGCTCGTACCTGTGAGTGTGCAGCGGTAGATGCTGTTATCATTCCTGCTAAAGGAAGCGTGACGGTGAATGCTGATGCAATGAAAACATCTGCCGGAGCATTGCATGTTCTGCCGGTTTGCCGTGAGCAGAATCTGAAGACTACATTGCAATATCTCAAAGATAGTGGTTTCCGCATTGTGGCAGCTACAGAAAAGGGTGACTATGATTATACCAAAGCTGATTATACAGGACCGATGTGTATCATAATGGGAGCTGAAGATAAAGGTGTTTCTTATGATAACCTGGCTCTTTGCGATGAGTGGGTGAAAATCCCAATGCTGGGTACTATCGAGTCGCTCAATGTTTCTGTTGCGGCAGGTATTTTGATTTATGAAGCTGTGAAACAAAGAACCAACTAAGATATGAAGAAGAACTTGTTGTTGACGCTCGCCCTCTGTTTGCTGGCACAGTGGAGTGTAGCTCAGGCACCCAAATGGGTGGAAAAAGCCAAGCGTGCTGTTTTCTCGGTGGTCACGTATGACGAGAGTGATAAGATACTTAATACGGGAAATGGATTTTTTGTTACCGAGGATGGAATTGCTCTGTCTGATTATAGCTTGTTTAAAGGTGCGCAGCGTGCCGTTGTCATTAATTCGGAGGGCACACAAATGCCTGTGGAAGTTATTATGGGAGCAAATGACATGTATGATGTTGTGAAGTTCCGTGTAGCGATTTCAGGAAAAAAAGTACCTGCATTAGTGGTATCTCCTGTGCCCCCGACTGTAGGTGCAAGCATTTATCTGCTACCTTATTCTACACAGAAAGATCGTTCCTATACTACCGGACAGGTGAAAGAAGAGTCTAAGGTAGATGGACAATATCATTATTATACACTTGATATGCAGCTGAAGGACAAAATGGTAAGTTGTCCGGTAATGACTGCTGAGGGACAAGTATTCGGTCTGGCACAGAAATCTTCTGGAAAAGATACAGCTACCATTTGCTATGCAGTAGGTGCCGATTATGCTATGGCTCAAAAGATAAGTCCTCTTTCTTTCAATGATCATACTTTATTGAGTATTGGCATTAAAAAAGCATTGCCTGAGACGGAAGAACAAGCATTGGTTTATCTCTATATGGCTTCTTCACAGCTTACACCGGAGAAATACGCCGAGTTGCTGAATGAGTTTATATCTCAGTATCCCAACAGTGCTGACGGTTATCTTCGCCGTGCAAACAATCAAATCTTCCAGTCGAAGGAGGCAAGTTCAATGGATAAGGTAGCAGCTGATATGGATAAGGCGCTTGAAGTGGCGCAAAAGAAAGATGATGCATACTTCAATCGTGCCAAACTGATTTATGGTTATCAGTTGGATAAACCTGAAAAAAACTATAAAGATTGGACATATGACAGGGCTTTGGATGAGGTTCGTAAAGCGATTGCAATCGAAGCTCTTCCGGTTTATGTTCAGTTGGAAGGCGATATCCAGTTTGCCAAGAAGGACTATGCGGCTGCTCTTGCCAGTTATGAGAAGGTGAATGGTTCCAATATTGCCTCTCCGGCTACATTCTTTAGTGCCGCTAAGACGAAAGAATTGATGGAAGCAGCTCCGGAAGAAGTGTTGGCTTTGATGGATAGTTGTATGGCGCGTTTCGTACAACCGTACAGTGAAGAAGCTGCTCCTTATCTGCTGGAACGTGCCCAGATGCGCCTGAATGCCGGACAAGGACGCGGTGCGATGCTTGATTATGATGAATACTATAAAGCGGTTCGTGGCAATGTGAATGATGTGTTCTATTATTATCGCGAACAGGCGGCCGTTCAGGCAAAGCAGTTTCAGCGTGCGTTGGATGATTTGGCAAAAGCTATTGAGCTTAATCCGAAAGAGCTGACTTATTTTTCGGAACTTGCGGTGGTGAACATTCGTGTGGGTAGAAATGAAGAAGCAATCAAGGTGCTGAAAGATGCTTTGGAAATTGATTCTAAATATGCTGAGGCCTATCGCTTGATAGGAGTTGCCCAGCTACAGTTAAAGCTAAACAAAGAGGCTTGTGCTAGCTTCGCAAAAGCCAAGGAACTGGGTGATCCGAATGTTGATGCTTTAATAGAAAAACACTGTAAGTGATAGTATTGCAGATGATATCTTTATAAAAAAGGCTCTGCTTTCGCAAGCCGAGCCTTTATCGGGAAACTCCCGTGTCAAAAAAGAATTAGCTAAGTCTAGGTTTTTAAAACAGGTATAAGTGAATTTTTCTTTTGTGTATAATCCTATTAAGTAAATGCATGAAGTTGCAGAATACTGCATAAGATACCAATTTTTTTTCTTGAATGAATCATAAATTGTTGAATACTAAAATAATATTAGAATGAAAAAAGTAATTTGCAGTCAGAAAGCTCCGGGAGCTATTGGTCCTTACAGCCAGGCTATCGAAGCGAATGGAATGATATTTGTATCTGGTCAATTACCTATTGATGCGACTACCGGACAGATGGCAGAAGGTGCTGAAGCACAGGCACGTCAGTCATTGGAGAACATCAAGCATATCCTTGGAGAAGCCGGTTTGACGATGGCAAATATTGTCAAGACTACTGTTTTCCTACAGGATATGTCATTGTTTGCAGATATGAATAAAGTATATGCTACCTATTTTGATGGTGATTTCCCTGCCCGTTCGGCTGTTGCAGTGAAAGCCCTGCCGAAAGATGCTTTAGTGGAGATTGAGTGCATCGCGGTTCGCTAACAAATCGGCAACAATAAAGCTACTGCCTCCCACGAAGATAAAGTCTTCCGGGAGGCTTTTTTCTTGTGCAGCCCGCACGGCAGAGGGAACATCCGGATAGCAATTTCCTTGCAATCCGGCCTCAGAGGCAAGTTGGGCAAGTTCGCTTTCAGGTAATGCACGCCTTACGCTGGCTTTTGTGAAGTAATATTCGGCTTCTTGGGGTAATAATACTAATACACCGTGTATGTCTTTGTCGTTTACCATACCTATAATCATATGTAGTTTCCGGTAAGATTGCTGTTTCAACTGCTCTGTGATATAGGTGATGCCACCTACATTGTGTCCGGTATCGCATATCAGGGTAGGGGCATCCTGCAATTTTTGCCAGCGTCCCATCAGTCCGGTCAGTTCACAAACATGGGCGAAGCCACTTCGGACAGCCTGCTCACTCAGATTGTATCCGGCTTTTCGTAGTTCTGGGATGGCTGTGAGTAACGTGCGGGTGTTCTTAGTTTGATATAACCCTTTCAGTTCACATTCCAATCCGGGGTAATCATCCTTTTCGACTTCTTCTGCAAAGAGAATGGGAGCACCTACTTCGCGAGCCTTTTTTGTAAATACAGGTTTTGTTTCAGGAGTCGTTTCTCCGATTACGACAGGTATTCCACTTTTAATGATCCCGGCTTTTTCTCCCGCTATCTTTTCTAATGTATTACCCAGGAATTGGGTATGGTCAAAACTAATATTGGTGATGATACATAGATCCGGGTATACGATATTGGTGCAATCTAGTCTTCCGCCAAGTCCTACTTCGATAACCGCTACATCTACATGTTCGTCAGCGAAATAGCGGAATGCCATAGCGGTAGTCAATTCAAAGAAAGAAGGATGCAAAGGCTCAAAAAAATCACGTTCTTTTTCTACAAACCGGACTACATATTCTTCCGGGATGGGCTGTCCGTTTATTCGGATACGTTCGCGGAAATCTACGAGGTGCGGAGATGTGTAGAGGCCTACTTGGTACCCCGCTTCCTGCAAGATAGCAGCAAGAGTGTGCGAGCATGAACCTTTGCCATTCGTACCTCCTACATGGATACTGTGGAAGTTCCGGTGCGGGTGTCCGAAGTGTTCATCCAGTGCCAATGTATTCTCCAAACCTTCCTTGTATGCCGAACTCCCCACCTGTTGAAACATAGGGACACTGTTATATAAGTATAATAAAGTGTTCTGATAATCCATCTTTTAAAATATTTAACGAGAAAGCAAACTATTCTCTCTTTTTAATTCCTATCTTAGAAGCTGCAAAGATAATGCAAACCGAGAGCAGAATAAAATGAACTTGTTCATTTTTTATGCCGAGGTGCAGCTTATCTTCGCTTTGGAGGCAAATATATCAACAATTTAAATCTAAAAGAGTATGGGAGCAAAGAAAAATTTTGTGATTGATACGAACGTAATCCTTCACGACTATAACTGTCTTAAGAATTTCCAAGAGAACGACATTTATCTTCCCATCGTGGTTCTTGAAGAATTGGACAAATTCAAGAAAGGGAATGAACAGATAAACTTCAATGCCCGTGAATTTCTCCGCGAGCTCGATTTAGTTACCGATGACAATCTTTTTAATAAGGGTGCTTCTCTGGGCGAAGGCCTGGGAAGTTTGTTTGTAATAGCCGGTTCGGTGGATGCTCCGGATGTGTTCGACTCATTCCCCGAGCGTATTCCCGATCATAAGATTCTGGCTGTAGTGGACTGGTTGACGCGCCAAAAGAAGGATATGAAAACCATCCTGGTGACAAAAGATGTGAACCTCCGGATGAAAGCACGTTCCATAGGCTTACTTTGCGAAGATTATATCAACGACAAGGTGATAAATGTGGATATATTTGAAAAGTCAAATGAAGTGTTTGAGGGAATTGATCCTGCTTTGATAGACCGGATTTATTCTTCCAGAGAAGGACTGGATATCAGTGAGTTTGATTTCAAAGATATCATCCATCCGAATGAATGTTTTATCTTGAAAAGTGACAGGAACAGTGTACTTACCCGTTACAATCCTTTTACACATTCCATTTGTCGGGTGAATAAAACAAAGAACTATGGCATTGAACCCCGGAATGCCGAACAAAGTTTTGCTTTTGAAGTGTTGACCGATCCAAACATCAAATTGGTTGCTTTGACAGGTAAAGCCGGTACAGGAAAAACATTGTTGGCTCTGGCAGCTGCCCTTAGTCAAATGAATGACTATAAGCAGATTTTGCTGGCGCGTCCGATTGTTGCTTTATCCAATAAAGACATCGGTTTCCTGCCGGGTGATGCCAAAGAAAAGGTAGCTCCTTACATGCAACCCTTGTTTGATAATCTGAATGTGATCAAACGTCAGTTTGCTTCTAACTCAACAGAGGTAAAACGTTTGGAAGATATGCAGAAAAGTGAGCAACTGGTTATTGAAGCATTAGCTTTCATCCGTGGACGTAGTTTGAGTGAAACTTATTGCATTATTGATGAAGCACAAAACTTGACTCCGCATGAGATAAAAACTATCATAACCCGTGCGGGTGAGGGTACGAAAATGGTGTTTACCGGTGATATCCAACAGATAGACCAACCTTATCTCGACAGTCAGTCCAATGGCTTGGTCTACATGATTGACCGTATGAAAGATCAGAACCTTTTTGCTCACGTGAATTTGTTAAAAGGAGAGCGTAGCCAATTAAGCGAATTAGCAAGTAATTTGATGTAACAGAGCTTTATAAGTCGTAAATATGGTGGCAAAGTTATACCTGTAACTTTGCCACCATTTAATTTTATCACACATTTTTATCTTTTTCTTGTCTTATTTGATAAAAAATGATGTATCTTTGCCTCGCCTAGAACAAAACTGTCAAACGAAATGAAACATAAAATTTTTCATCGGTACCTTTCAGCAAAGGTATTGCCGATTTGGACTATTCTGTTGATCGATGTATTGATAATCGTCGTATCCAGCTTATTGGCTTATGCGCTTCGATATGATTTCAGGAGTATTTTCATGGAATCCTCTACCATTGACAAAACGGTTGTGTGGACGGTCATTGTCAACTTAGTCTTCTTTAGGGTGTTCCGCACCTATTCCAACGTATTGCGCTTTTCTTCGTTTATAGACATTATGCGCATTTTTGTTTCATTGACGGTGTCTTATGCACTGTTAATGATTTCGAGTGTGCTTTTGGCAAGTTATCTGGATATTCGTCTGGCACCTGTGAGTGTGCTGTTTATGGCGTATATCATTAGCTTTGCCATTATGTCTTGCTCACGTATAGTTGTGAAGATGTTCTATGAACTTCTGAATTTTGATGGAAGTCATAGTGCCAACGTCTTTATATATGGTGCTAAGGAAGCGGGAGTGAATATTGCGAAAGCGTTGCGCGTCAACCTGCGCAATCACTATCGTCTGCGTGGTTTCATAGCGGATGAGCCGGAACTGATTAATAAGGTGATGATGGGCGTAAAGGTATTCCCGAATGACGAGTCTCTGATTGATGTATTGAATGACCGCGATGTGCATACAATTATTATTTCGCCGGCCAAAATGGAAGAACTGAAGAAGTCTGATATGGCCGATCGTCTTCTTGAACACAACATCAAGCTTATGACTGCACCTCCTTTGAGCGAGTGGAGCGGACAGACTTTGAACCGTACTCAGTTGAAAGAAATTCAGATTGAAGATCTTCTGCAACGCGATCCTATTGAAATAGATATTCATAAGGTAGCTTCCCATCTTGAAGGAAAGCGCGTAATGATTACCGGTGCTGCCGGTTCTATCGGTAGCGAAATAATGCGTCAGGTAGCTTCCTTCAATCCTTATAAGCTAATTCTGGTAGATCAGGCGGAGACTCCGTTGCATGATATCCGTCTGGAATTGCAGGATCGTTGGCGTGACATTGATGCAGAGACTATTATTGCGGATATTTCCAATGCTACGCGTATGGAAGATATCTTCAAGGAATACCAACCGCAATACATTTTCCATGCAGCGGCTTATAAGCATGTGCCGATGATGGAAGATAATGTTTCCGAGTCCATTCAGATCAATGTGTTCGGTACGCGTACACTGGCTGATCTGGCTGTAAAATACGGTGCTGAGAAGTTTGTAATGATCTCTACGGATAAGGCTGTAAATCCGACCAATGTAATGGGATGTTCCAAGCGTATCTGTGAGATTTATGTGCAGTCTTTAGCTAAGAAACTCCAGCAGGAAGGCAGACATACAACGCAATTCATTACGACACGTTTCGGTAATGTGTTGGGCTCTAATGGTTCGGTAATCCCACGTTTCCGCGACCAGATTCAACGCGGTGGTCCTGTAACAGTGACACATCCTGAAATTATCCGTTATTTCATGACTATTCCCGAAGCTTGCCGTCTGGTACTTGAAGCCGGTAGCATGGGTAATGGCGGTGAGATTTATATCTTTGATATGGGTAAACCGGTGAAGATTGTGGATCTTGCCAAGCGTATGATCAGCCTTTCCGGACGTACGGATGTGAAGATTGAGTTCACCGGATTGCGTCATGGTGAAAAACTGTATGAAGAATTGCTGAATGTGAAAGAGCTGACAAAGCCGACTTATCATGAGAAGATTATGATTGCTACAGTTCGCGAATATGATTATGATGAGGTGAAGCAACGCATTCAGAAGTTGATAGAGGTTAGTTACACGTATGATCAGATGAAGATTGTAGCGGCCATGAAGGATATTGTTCCTGAGTTTATCAGCAAGAATTCATGCTTTGAAGCCTTGGATAAGAAACCCGAATAAAGAAAAAGTTCCTCTGTAAAGGAAACGCCAATATATGTAATGCCCCGTAACAATATATGTTAGATATGCTAACAATATATGTTACGGGGCATTACTTATAATGATATGTTGTGTGGTTCCTGTTTATTTTTTGCTGGAGAAATATTTCATGAACTGAGTACGTTCGAAGGTATTTACTCCATTCAAGTCGCTGACATTCAGCATTCCCTTGAATTGAGGAATGTTTTCCATGCCTTTGCGATCCATCCATAAGTTCAGGAAGTGGATATATTCTCCTGCAAGGGCATAGCTGTTCTGGTAGAATGCACTGCAGATTTCTACCGCTGAAGCTCCTGCCAAAATTGCTTTCACAATACCTTCGGGAGAGTGAATACCGCCCGATGCTGCATAATCCAGCTTATTCACAGCTGCGGAAGCAATACCGATCCAGCGTAAGGCTTTAGCCAGGTCAGCTCCTGTGCTGAATACATTTCCTGAGATTTGCTTCATCTTTTCGATATCAATATCCGGTTGATAGAAGCGGTTGAATAATACCACGGCAGCTGCTCCGTTGGCATATAACTGATCTATCAGAGCTATCGGATTAGTCAGGTTATCACCCAGCTTCATGATGACCGGAATACGTACCGTCTTTTTGATGTGGCTGAGAATATCAATATGGCGTTGTTCGAATGAACCGTAATTGTATTGCATATCTGTCTGGAGAGCCAGGATATTGATTTCTATAGCATCAGCTCCTGCCGCTTCCATTTGTTGCGCAAATCCTACCCATTCAGCATCCTGATAGCAGTTTATGCTGGCAATAACAGGAATGGGGCATACTTTTTTAGTATCCTTAATCAGTTCCAGATACTCTGACAGTTTATGTTGGCGGACGTATTCTACCAAATAATCACTGCCTTCAGGATACATATTCGGATCTCCCAGCCAGTCAGCTTCCAACATGATCTGCTCTTCAAAAAGAGATTTCAGAACAATGGCACCGACACCGGCTTCATAGAATTTCTGATTTTTTTCAGCACTATCAGTTAAACCTGAGCTGCTGACGATAATCGGGTTTCTTAATTCTAACCCGGCAAAAGTAGTTTTTAATGTTGCCATGGTAATAATGTTTAATGAATAATGATTAATACGTTCTGTCTCCAAAGATTTTGCTTCCTACGCGTATCAGAGTACTTCCAGCAGCAATAGCTTGGTGATAATCGTGGGACATTCCCATGGACAACTCCCGAAAAGCCTCCGTGTCGGCAAACCATGAGTCTTTCACTTCTTTGAAGAAGCTACTTAATGAACAAAATTCCTTCTCTATTTGTTCATTGTCGTCTGTATTTGTTGCCATACCCATCAGACCGCATAATTGTATGTTACTGAGAGTTTTCCATTCACCGGCTGCTAACATTTCCCGACATTCGCCAAAACTAAAACCAAATTTGGTTTCTTCTTCTGCAATGTGCAGTTGCAACAGGCAGTTGACTACTTTTCCGGCTTTTGCAGCTTGCTTATTGACTTCTACAAGGAGTTTGTATGAGTCAATTCCGTGGATCAGAGCCACGTAGGGCACGATAAACTTGATTTTATTGGTTTGCAGATGCCCGATAAAGTGCCATTCAATGTCTTTGGGAAGACTTTCGTACTTGGCAGTCATTTCCTGCACTTTGCTTTCTCCGAATATTCGTTGTCCGGTGCGATAGGCTTCTTCTATCGCTTCATTGGGGTGAAATTTGGAGACAGCTACCAGTCGCACCCCATCAGGCAGTTCGCTTAGCACTTGTTGAAGATTCTCTGCAATATTCATGATTAGAAAATTGAAATATGAAATTCAAAAGTTGAAGATCAAAGCGTTCTGTATTTACGCTAATCACTTCAACTTTCAATTCTCAAAAGATTAAACTTCCGGTTTGTCATTGGGTTCCGCACTATACGGATATACATCCATAAGGGGTGTTTCGGATACTAAAGCAATCTGGTAATCCGCCATCGTACCCTTCATGCCTTCATCCAGTTTCTTAACAGCATCGCGCAAGTCGGCAGCTTGTACCAATACCTGAGTGGATGTTTTCTTTTCAGCTCCACTCTTTTCGTCCAGAGTAATAAAGATCAGTTTACACTTGAACCAGCGGTCGGCGGCCTCTTCTTCGCTGGGGAATAATTCGCTATAGTTGGCACGTTTGATGTCTGATACTGTAAATTTGCCTGAAATAAACGGTGTCATTTCTTCAATGATGCGTGCTTCCGCTTCCGTAAAGCTGAGTGCGTCCACCAGATAAGGTTCTGTAACTTTCTTGTTCATACCGTTTTCCATTACTTTTTCGTAACGGATCTTGCACTCAAACCATGTATGCATTGCCATAATTCCTTTGTTTTTTTAATTATGAATTTATATTCTTGTTATAAAACTGACTACAAAGATAATGCAATTTGAGTGCATAACTTTCATGCTCGCATGAAAAAGTTATGCTGAAATGCAGCTTATCTTCTCTAAAGATAAACGAAAAAAGGGGAATTTGTTCGATAGAAAAGAAAGAAGATTTTTTATTGTTTCTTTTTATGACTAGCTTTTCATCCTTGAAAATGTACTTCTACATAATTTGTCTCATAGTATCAGAAATATGTGTTGTCAAATAAAAGAGTCTAAACAGAGGCAATCGCCTGTATATCATTGATTGGAGGTAGTGTGATATCTCGCTGTTATTGCTGTTCTTTGGCGCGTTAAACCTATAAAAACAACAAAATTATGGTAGTAGCTTATTTAAGAGTAAGTACAGAAAAACAATTTCTGGCTAATCAACGTGAAGAACTTCTGCGTTTTGCAGAGAAGAATGGATTGCAGATTGACAAGTGGTACACCGAAACGGTGAGTGGTAGTGTGAGAAGCAAAGACCGGAAGTTGTCGGGGGTATTGAATCGGATGCAAAAAGGTGATTCGCTGATTGTAACGGAAATTTCAAGGTTGAGCCGTACAATGTTGGAAATCATGACGATTCTTAATTCTTGTATCAAGAAAGAAATTGTTCTGTACAGCACAAAAGAGGGGTATGTATTTCAAAATGACATGAACAGCAAGGTATTGGGGTTCGCATTCGGATTAATGGCAGAGATAGAACGTAATCTGATTTCCATGCGAACAAAAGAAGCATTGGCAAGGCGCAGGCAAGAGGGGGTAAAACTGGGACGAAAGAAAGGAACCTGTCCTGCTATGAGGGTACTTCGTGAGAACAAAAGGCGTTTGATAAGAGATGCTCAACGAGGTGTTTCCTGTTCGGAGCTGGCTCGTCAGATGGGAGTATCCCGAACTACTATGCATCGTTTCCTGAAGTGTAACTAATGAGAAAACGAGTTGACAAGTTCCTGTTTCCAGGCACTTTAGTCAACTCGTTTCTCCGGGCAGTGGAATTCTTAACTATCCTACGGGAATTTCTTTATCTTCGTTTTTCTCTTTCATGCTTTTTCCACGTTTATGCAAACTCTTCAGTTCAAATGACAACATGATGCGGAAGAATCCGATAATCAGGAATGCGAATGAAATCATGTAAACTGCATAGAGAGCGCCTATTGCCGGTTGCCATAAGATGATGAGCGAACAAATTACGGCTAATATGCCGAAAGCAATATACCAGCCCCAGTCTCTTGTACCATATCTTTTCAGATCCATGGCATAGCCGACAGATGAGAAGCCCCGGAACATCAGCCAGAATGCAATAATGAAAGGAATAACTTCCATACTTAGTAATGGATAAGCTATCAGGTAGAAACCGAATATCATGTCGATGATACCTCCGGCCAGATACCAGCCCCAACTGGATACATTTTTCCGGTTGCTTACAGCAAAAGAAATCTCCAGCAAACCGCTGAATAACATGGATATGCTGAACAGGATACTCAAAACAGCGTAGCCGCTCAACGGTGCGAACATCAGGCTGACGGCAACTACTACGTAGAGTATGCCAAGCAAGAGAGATATCCACCAGTTTTTTACTTCGCATTGAAGTTCGTCAAATAAAGTTTTCATGCAAATCGAATTTTAAATGGTTATTGTAATCATGTTTGTGAGAGTAACAATTTGCAGTTGGAAAAGTTTTGGACGAACTTTTCTAACAGTTCGTTTGTTATATAAACATATAAAAAAAGAAAACTATGGCTACAACAAAATTTAAGGGACAACCGGTTAAGATTATCGGTGAGTTTATAAAAACAGGAACAGTTGCTCCTGATTTCGAGTTAGTAAAGACTGACCTTTCTTCTTTTTCTTTGAAAGATATGAAAGGAAAGAATGTGATATTGAATATCTTCCCGAGTTTGGACACTAGCGTTTGTGCAACGTCTGTGCGTAAGTTCAATCAGTTGGCAGCAAGTCTGCCTGACACCGTGGTATTGGCAATTTCCAAAGACTTGCCTTTTGCTCACGCTCGTTTCTGTACGACGGAAGGTATTGAAAATGTAATTCCTTTGTCTGATTTCCGCTTTTCGGATTTCGATGAAAGCTATGGCGTGCGTATGGCAGATGGACCATTAGGCGGTTTGCTGGCACGTGCAGTAGTTATCATTGGTAAAGATGGAAAAGTGATGTATACTGAACTGGTACCCGAAATCACTCAGGAGCCGGATTATGACAAAGCAATAGAGGCTGTGAAGAAATAGTAAATTCAGATTTTTAAATAGCAATAAAAAAGATAAGGTGCACAAGGGTCGTGAGGCTATTGTGCACCATTTGTTTTTTATATAGTGAGTTGGTGTGTGAATTGATTGTAGATTATCTTTTGTGTATTTTATTTGCTTTATGGTGAGTAACTGACTTTTTTTGTTTTACTTTGTACCATGAAATCAAGTATTAATAGATAACAAAGAAAAATGGAACGAGGTTTAAAAGACTACGCCTTACTCATGCTGAAAGGTGTGGGAATGGGAGCAGCCGATGTGGTTCCCGGAGTATCGGGAGGAACAATTGCTTTTATTGTGGGAATTTATGATGAACTGATAGATTCAATAAAAAGCATCAACGGAAAAAGTTTAAAGTTGTTTTTTACAGGAAAATGGGGAGCGTTCTGGAAAGCTATTAATGGTAATTTTTTAATTTCCATTGTGGCAGGAATCGCTGTCAGTGTATTTTCGTTGGCTAAGATTATTACATGGTTGCTTACGGATCATCCGGTAATGGTTTGGGCTTTCTTTTTCGGACTGGTGCTGGCTTCCACCTGGTTTGTGGGGAAAGATATAAAGGAGTGGAATAAGAAAACAATTCCGGCTTTTATCATAGGAGTGGCAGTTGCCTATTACATTACGGTGGCAACTCCTGCTGAAACGCCATCCAATCTGTTTTTCATTTTCCTTTGCGGTGCGATTGCTATTTGTGCAATGATCTTGCCGGGTATATCGGGCAGTTTTATTCTGGTACTGTTAGGCAAATACTTTTATATAATGGAAGCGGTCAAGACACTTGATATAGCGACTTTATTAGTATTCTTGGCAGGTGCCTGTATAGGTATAACTACTTTTTCACGAGTTCTTTCATATGCACTAAAGAACTTTCGTAATATAACGTTGGCGGTATTGACCGGCTTTATGCTGGGGTCTCTTAATAAAGTATGGCCATGGAAAGAAACGCTTGAAACGTTCACAGACAGTCATGGAGTAGTCAAACCACTGGTTGAAGCGAATATCCTTCCTAATCAATATATTGTTGAAGCTGTAGTATTGATGATTGTTGGTTTCTTCCTGGTATATTTTTTGGAGAAGCTTTCTACACATAGTGCTAAATAAGGATACTCCCTACAATATAAAAAACAGAGAGTAAAGCGATCAGCTTTACTCTCTGTTTTTTTATTGCAATGCTTTTATGATATTTTGCATATAAACAGCCAGATCTTCCCGGTCTTCATTTTCCATCATAGCCTGCATCTTCTCCAGTTCTTTCAGATCGAAGGGGCGGGTGCACTTCTGATTGTACTTTATGAAGTTTTCCTTATCATGCAGCGTCATGTAGAGAACGGTCAACTTTTCATTGATACCTTCAAATTCCGGTTCTAACTCACAAACACGTTCAAAAGCTATTTTCGCATAATCCAGATATCCGATTTCCATGCTGTGCATACCTATTTCATTCCAAGTATCAGCGCTAGGAGCACAATTCAAGGCCTTTGCCCATTGCTTTATTCCCTTTTCGTAGTCACCTTCTTCGACGTACATGCGGCCTTCAATCAGGTAGGCTTCAGGATCTTTCGGTTCCAGCTTTTGGGCTTTCTTACAATACTGGTGCGCTTTGCGCTTCTTTTTCATTTTGGAAAGGCAAAGCCCTGCATTGGCATATAGGCTGGGTAGAGTAGGTGCGGGAGTTTCTTCCGCTTCGTTAGCCTGGATTGCTTTTTCCAGATTTTCGTATCCTTCTTCCCATTCGCCTTTGGATACCTTGCATAAACCGATATAAGTATAGACAAACTCAGGAGCCAGCCCATGCATCTGCTCAGCTTTCTGATAGCATTCCAGCGCTGCATCCTCATTACCCAACTGGTAAAAACAATGCCCTTTCATTACATAGGCGTCTGTAAATTCGTCATCACCTACCAATGCATAGTCGCAGGCATCAATTGCCTGGTCGAAGTTCAAATCTTCAAAATGGCATCTTGCCAGTCCGAACCAGTAGGGAGCCGAATATGGATTCTGATCTATCAGCTGGTTATATAGAGGAATTGCTTCTTCTATCATACCTTTCCCATAGTAACAGTCTGCAACTACGGCAATGTAAGCTTCTTCATCGGCATATTCTTCCTTTACCGGATCGAGCCATGCCAGAGCCTTGTCCGGATAGCCCATATCGAGGTACATATAAGATACATCGACTACATTTGCCAGGTCCTCTTTATCTTCAATCGTATCGAGTAGCTGTTCGGCATCATCCAGCTTACCTTCACTCAGCAGCAAGTGGGCGCGTACCACCTTGGCTTCCGGTGAATAGGTATCGGGAAGGTTTTCGATGATTTCACGTGCCTTTGCTCTTTTTCCGCTATCCAGATGCAGGTAAGCATATTCTATCATTAATGCCGTACTGTCGGGATGTAGCTTTAGGCCATATTCTGCAATTTCTAAAGCCTTATCATAATTCTTTTTGGTGCCATACCAGTCGGCAAGGTCAGCCAAATCGTCTGCGTCCAGATAAAATGGTTGTTTCGCGGACATTGCCGATTCATATTGTTCGGCAAGTTCCTGAAGTTCTTTATCTCTGCCGGACAGCAGGTTTTTATTGCTCATTAATAGTTTACTCCTATAATCCTTACTTTATTTGTTAATCTTGCCCCAGGTATCTTTCAACCCTACAGTACGGTTGAATACCATCTTTTCCGGTGTGGAGTCCGGATCTACATTGAAGTAACCGATGCGCTGGAACTGCAAGTAAGTAAGCGGTTTCATGCCTGCGGCATATTTCTCAATGTAGCAATGGGGCAGTATATGCAATGAATCCGGGTTGATGATTTCTTTCATCGCTTCCAGGGCATCGCAGTTTTTAGCTTCGCGAATAGCGGCAAGCTCGTCGCGTGGGTTCTCCACTTTCCACAGACGGTCGTAGAGGCGTACTTCGGCTTCGAGACAATGGTCGCAGCTAACCCAATGTAGGGTACCTTTCACCTTACGGTTTGCTTCGGGCATGCCGCTCTTGGTGTTCGGGTCGTATTCGCAATATACTTCGACTATTTCTCCGGCTTCATTTTTCTTGCAACCGGTACATTTTACGATATAAGCATTCTTCAGGCGCACTTCCTGTCCCGGAGTCATGCGGAAATATTTTTTGGGAGCATCCTCCATGAAGTCTTCACGTTCCATCCACAGCTCACGGCTGAATTCGATGAAGTGACTGCCTTCTTCCGGTTTTTCCGGATTATTGATAGCTTCCAGTTCTTCCACTTGTCCTTCGGGGTAGTTGGTAATTACCAGCTTCACCGGATTCACAACGGCAGATACACGAATTGCGCGGGAATTAAGGTCTTCGCGCAGGGCGCTTTCCAGCAAGGCAAATTCATTGAGCGCATCATAAGTGGTATATCCGATTTTATCGATAAACTTGTGGATAGACTCAGGAGAATATCCGCGACGGCGGAAACCACAGATGGTCGGCATACGGGGATCATCCCATCCGTTCACCAGTTTCTCTTTTACCAGAGTCAACAGATTACGTTTGCTCATTAGCGTATAGCTGAGGTTCAGTTTATTGAACTCATACTGGTGAGGGCGGTTATCATTCAAATCCTGTCCTTCTTTCACCCAGTCTACAAAAAGATCGTAGAGCGGACGGTGAGGAACGAATTCCAACGTACAGAGAGAATGGGTTACGCCTTCGAAGTAGTCGCTTTGTCCATGTGCGAAGTCATACATCGGATAAGCTTTCCAAGTGGTGCCCGTGCGATGGTGCGGATGGTTCACTACACGATAAATGATAGGATCGCGGAAGTGCATGTTCGGATTCGCCATGTCTATTTTGGCACGGAGTACCATAGCACCTTCTGCTATTTCACCTGTATTCATCTTCTTGAACAAGGAGAGACTTTCTTCTATCGGGCGGTTGCGGTAGGGACTTTCCACACCCGGTTGGGTAGGAGTACCTTTCTGCTGTGCGATTTGCTCGGAAGTCTGCTCGTCAATATATGCTTTACCTTCTTCAATGAGGCGGATGGCAAAGTCCCACAATTGCTGGAAGTAATCGGACGCATAGTATTCATTACCCCAATGGTAACCCAGCCATTGAATATCTTCCTTGATGGCTTCTACATATTCCACATCTTCCTTGGTCGGATTGGTATCATCGAAACGCAGATTGCAGATGCCATTGTGGTCGGCTGCAATACCAAAATCAAGGCAAATAGCCTTGGCGTGACCGATGTGGAGGTATCCGTTGGGTTCGGGCGGAAAACGTGTTTGCACCTTACCACCGTTTTTACCCTCTTTTAAATCTTTCTCAACAATTTGTTCAATGAAGTTGAGGCTCTTTTTTTCGCCTGTTTCTTCGCTCTTAATATCTGCCATAATGCTGTCTGTTTTCGTATTCCGTGCAAAGATAGGAGAAAAAAATGAAGAATGAAGAATGAAGAATGAAGAATTCACCTTGCGGCATACTTACATAGCGCGGTCAAATTCTTCATTCTTCGTTCTTCATTCTTCATTTACCGGAATATATCCACTCTTTTTAATGATTTCCTGACCGGCAGGTGACAGGATGAAACTGATGAGTGGGTTTACTTGTCCGGTGTTTTCCGTATTATAGTAATAATACAGAGGTCGTACGATGGGGTAACTCTTGTCTGTGGCATTTTCCATTGTGGGCGGCGCAAAGTGTTTGCCGTCATAAGATACGGAAAGTGACTTGACGCGAGGGGAGAGATAAGCCAGTCCTACGTACCCTATTGCTCCCTTCGTCTGACTGACGGATTGGATAATGGCTCCGGTGGCGGGCATGGAAAGGCTACTACTCATATAATTTTTATTTTTGAGAACGCTTTCCTTGAAAAACTCATAGGTGCCCGAAGATGTTTCACGGGAATATACTACGATTTTACGATCATCTCCACCCACTTGCTTCCAGTTTGTTATTTTTCCCCGGAAGATATCTTCCAGTTGTTGACGTGTCAGTTGTTTCACGGGGTTGGAAGGGTGTACTACGACGGCGAGGGCATCGTAGGCGACGATTACTTCTTCTACTTCCTTGCCTGCGGACTTTACTTTCATTTTCTCGCTGAATTTGATAGGGCGGGATGCCATGGCGATATCCGTTGTTCCGTCCAATAAAGCGGAAATGCCCACGCCGGTACCGCCACCCGTGACGGTAATCCGGGCATCGGGATTGAGTGCCATAAACCTTTCAGCGGTCTGTTGTGCTACGGGGAGTACGGTGTCGCTGCCTTTAATACGCTGTGCTTGCATGCTGCTTGCAGCTAATGTCAGGAGTAGGATAATACTTATTCTTTTCATAATAGGTATTGTTTATAATTACTTTATGTAGTAAACTTAATGATAGTATAACAACCTTCATACTACTCTTTTTGTTTATTGTCTGCAAATAAAGCAATCGTGTATTACGATGCTATTACAAAGCTTGTGTTTTTGCGGGTTGTAACGCTTTTGTAATATGTTTGAAACATTTCTTTCAAGTGTTAGTCACACTCTCTTAACATCAGCCCCGTTTCTTTGCATGCAGAATATCAACAGGTATTTATGAAGAAACTTTTTGAAAAAATAGTAGAAGGTATATTGGCTTGCAGTGGTTTCGTAACAAGCATTACCATTGTGCTTATCATCCTGTTTCTCTTTTCCGAGGCGTTGGGATTGTTCAACAGCCGGGTGATTGAAGAGGGATATGTATTGGCATTGAATAAAGATAATAAGGTTACTGAGCTGACACCGGCTCAGATAAAAGATGTTTTCGATGAGGAAATAACGAACTGGAATGAGGTCGGAGGGCAGGATATGCCTATCCGGCTTTTCCGTTTGGAGGATATCACCCAGTATTATACTGAAGAAGAACTGGGCCCTTCTTATGAACACGCCGGAGCAAGGATTACCGAGTTGGTGGAGCGTACACCGGGCATCATTGCTTTTGTGCCGCAACAGTTTATTGTCCGGCAAGACTCTGTACATTTGTTACGCGATAATACGATTTCAGTGAAAGACGTCTTTGCCGGTGCCGAATGGTTTCCTACGGCTACACCTGCCGCGCAATTTGGCTTTTTGCCGCTGATAACGGGTACATTATGGGTGAGTCTTTTTGCCATTCTAATTGCTCTTCCGTTCGGCCTTTCGGTAGCTATCTATATGTCCGAAGTGGCAAATCCTAAGGTACGTAATTTGTTGAAGCCGATAATTGAGTTACTGAGTGGTATTCCGTCAGTGGTATATGGCTTCTTCGGATTGATAGTCATTGTGCCGCTCATACAGAAAGTGTTCGACTTGCCGGTTGGCGAAAGCGGTCTGGCGGGAAGTATTGTATTGGCAATAATGGCATTGCCCACGATTATCACTGTGACAGAAGATGCCATGCGCAACTGTCCCCGTGCCATGCGTGAAGCCAGTCTGGCATTGGGAGCTTCGCAATGGCAAACTATATATAAGGTGGTGATACCCTATTCTGTATCGGGCATTACTTCCGGAGTAGTGCTGGGCATCGGACGCGCCATCGGAGAAACGATGGCGGTATTGATGGTGACAGGCAATGCGGCTGTTATACCGCATACCATTCTGGAGCCGTTGCGCACCATTCCTGCTACGATTGCAGCGGAACTGGGAGAAGCACCTGCCGGAGGAGCTCATTATGAAGCTTTATTCCTTCTGGGAGTAGTATTGTTCTTTATCAGTTTGCTGATCAACTTCACGGTGGAAGCTGTATCGGCCCGGAAAAGATAGTGTTTTACAGAGAAAAGTAAAATGAGTATGATAGATAGGAAACATCTTTCGCAACGCATTGCATTCGGTACATTCCGTTTGCTGAGTCTGACGGTGGTAGGGGTACTCTTTGCCATTCTCAGCTTTATTATATATAAAGGTATAGGAGTTATCAGTTGGGAGTTTCTGACTACCGCGCCGAAGGACGGCATGACGGCAGGTGGTATTTGGCCTGCCATCGTCGGAACATTCTATCTGATGATAGGCAGTGCCCTGTTTGCCTTTCCGGTGGGAGTAATGAGTGGTATTTATATGAATGAATACGCTCCGAAGGGCTGGATCGTTCGTTTTATCCGCATGATGACGAATAATCTGAGCGGGATACCTTCCATTGTCTTTGGTCTTTTCGGTATGGCCCTGTTCGTTAACTATATGGGGTTTGGCGATAGTATCCTTGCCGGCTCTCTTACATTGGGATTGCTCTGCGTGCCTTTGGTGATCCGTACTACCGAAGAAGCGCTGAAAGCTATTCCCGATACCCTGCGTGAAGGAAGCCGGGCTTTGGGAGCTACCAAATTGCAAACCATCTGGCATGTGATTCTGCCAATGGCCATGCCGAATGTGATAACAGGGCTTATTCTTGCTTTGGGACGTGTTTCCGGTGAGACCGCACCCATCCTGTTTACTTGTGCCGCTTATTTTCTTCCTCAGTTGCCCGCAAGTATCCTCGATCAGTGCATGGCATTGCCTTATCATCTATATGTTATTTCTACCAGTGGTACGGATATGGAAGCTCAGCTTCCGCTGGCTTATGGCACTGCTTTGGTTTTGATAATGATCATTCTCTTTGTCAATCTTCTGGCAAATGCCTTACGGAAGTATTTTGAGAAAAAAGTAAAGATGAACTAACGGGAATAATAAACAGTAAATGAAATGATTGGTAAAATAGAAGCAAATAATGTAAACTTCTGGTATGGTGACTTTCATGCTCTGAAAGGTATCAGTATGTCGATAGAAGAACGTTCGGTGGTAGCCTTTATCGGTCCTTCGGGATGCGGCAAGTCCACTTTCCTGCGGTTATTCAATCGTATGAACGATCTGATTCCCAATACCCGCCTGACAGGTGAAATCCATATTGACGGAAAGGATATCTACGGAAAAGATGTCCAGGTGGATGAGCTCCGTAAGAAAGTAGGTATGGTGTTCCAGCGTCCTAATCCTTTCCCGAAAAGTATTTTCGAGAATGTGGCCTATGGCCTTCGGGTGAACGGGGTGACGGACAATAGTTTTATCCGCCAGCGTGTGGAAGAGTCCTTGAGGGGTGCTGCCTTGTGGGAAGAAGTAAAGGATAAGCTGAAGGTTTCCGCTTATGCACTTTCCGGCGGACAACAGCAACGCCTCTGCATAGCTCGCGCCATGGCTGTGTCTCCCTCCGTATTGCTGATGGACGAGCCGGCTTCTGCGCTCGACCCTATTTCTACGGCTAAAGTAGAGGAGCTTATTCACGAGTTGAAAGAACAGTATACAATTGTTATCGTTACACACAATATGCAGCAGGCTGCACGCGTTAGTGATAAAACAGCATTCTTCTATTTGGGGCAAATGGTGGAATTTGACGATACCAAGAAGATATTTACGAACCCCGAGAAGGTGGAGACTCAGAACTATATTACGGGACGTTTTGGGTAGGCACTTGTTTCCCGGCGTGAAACAAAGTATTTTTTTAAGATGTGCAAAGATAACGCAACTATGCTAAAAATCAAACAGTTATAAAACATATTTTTTAGCGAGATTGAAAAAAGAAGCAAAGGAAAGCACATTTGGAAGAAAGTTACGTTACCAGACTATGCCCTTTTAAAGCAAAAACGGACAAAACGATGTAACTATCTGATTTATAGTTCTAACTTCTATGTTTTACTCTTCGTTGCCAAGTGGCAAAATAGCAGAATATTGTGTATTTAGGAAATCTTTCTGTTACGAATCCATTACCTATTTTGGTATCCGGACAGTAGTTGATACTATCATCAAAGGCTCTGATAAAGAGGATGTTGTGAGTATACAGATGATTATCCTTACTTTTATTTGAAATAGATGCCCGATTCCGGTTTATATTGCATTAAAACACAATATTTTGCTTATGAAAGATTAGCTCTGTATATGGTAATTTTGAAACCTAAAATAGAGTTAGTTATGAACGAAATGAGAGTACATTTTTACCTCAAACGGAATGAGGAAAAAGAAGATGGTACAATTCCCGTACTGGGACGTATTACTATCGGTAAATCAATGGTGCAGTTCAGTGCGAAAGTGAGTGTTCCCTTGTCACTGTGGGATACAAAATCCGGCAGGGCTATCGGAAAAAGCAAGTGCGCCCTGGGAGTCAATGGCGAACTTGACAAAATGTGTGTCGCCATCCATTCAGCTTATAAGGAGTTGCTGGAGAAGAAAGAAGATGTGTCCGCATCAGAAGTAAAAAACGCGTTTCAAGGAATCTCTTCCGAGCAGGAAACGCTGGTCAGGCATTTTGAGGCATGCAATGAAGGCTTCCGGAAAACCGTGGGCATCAGCCGTACTTTGGAGACATACAAGCGATATGGAGTCTCCTTGAACCACCTCAAACGATTCCTGCGTAAAAAATATAATGTCAGTGACATACCTTTCCAGTCCCTCACCCCGGATTTTATTTCCGCTTATGACTTTTACTTGCGGATCGACCTCAAATTTGCACAAGCCACGATAGTAAATACAATCGGGCATCTGCGGAAAATTGTAAAGTCCGCCATCAATAACGGCTTGATTCAGCATGATCCCTTTATCGACTATAAATATGATTCAGTTCCCATCCTCCCTAAATCCCTGACAGAAAAAGAACTGAAGAAAATCATTAAAACTCCGCTGGAAAAGCCGAATTTGAACCTTGTCCGTGATATGTTCCTTTTCTCGGCTTTCACGGGTGTGGCCTTCAGTGATATGCGTAACTTGACGGAAAAGAACATTGCACAGGCGGAAGACGGGATATGGTGGATTCATACAGCCCGCCAGAAAACGGGAACTCCCTGCCATATACCCTTGCTGGAGCTTCCATTGAAATTAATAGATAAATACCACGGCCTGGGAAAAAACGGGAGGCTGTTCCCTATGTTGAGTTGCAGCAAGACTAATATTAACCTGAAAAAGATTGCAGCGAAATGCAAAATAGACAAACGTCTGACATTCCACATGGCACGCCATACCTATGCCAGTGTAGTAACGCTTTCCCAAGGTGTGCCCATTGATACGGTCAGCGAACTGTTGGGACACCGCGACTGGAGATCTACGCGTATCTACGCAAGAGTTTCCAACGACAAGATAAACGAGGACATGCGCCATTTACAGAAACGCATTTCCGGCAAAAGTCTGTTCAATGAGAATAAATCAGGCAATGTACCAACTGAATAAATAATGAAGAATATGAAAAAGGATAAGAACAAGAATACAGGTACGGCTTACAGCACTTTTTCCGCAATCTTCTACATCAACCGCAACAAAATCAAAAAGAACGGTTTATGCCCGTTGATGGGCAGGATTTCCATCAATACCGAAGTCGCCCAGTTTTCTGCAAAGATGGATGTTGACCCTTCTCTTTGGGATGCGAAAGCCTACCGCATGAAAGGCAAAAGCCGGCATGCGGTAGAAGCAAACCGGCATATAGAAAAAATGACTGCGGACATTAACCGCCATTATAAGGATATACTGGACACCCAAGGTTACATCACCGCTGAACTTGTAAAGAACGCGGTGAACGGTATCGGGCAGAAAAAGGAAACGTTGATGACTCTTTTTGAGGAACACAATGAAGAATACGCCAGACAGATAGGAATTACCCGCAAGAAAGGGAGTTTCAAGATTTACGAGGCTGCATTCATCCAGCTTAGGAAATATATCCGGTTATATTACGGGACAGAGGATATTCCATTAAGGAAACTGGAATATTCTTTCATCGAGAAGTTTGATACATACTTGCGCATTGAAAGGAAATATTCTGCCTATACGGTTTCAGGGTATACCATTATCCTGCGGAAAATAATCCGCAGGGCAATCGGACAGGGCAGCCTTCGCTGCAATCCTTTTGCCGCCTATATTCCTGAACAACCGCCCCGGAAACGCCGGCACATGACACAGGAAGAGCTTGAGCTGTTCATCAATACCCCTGTCGCTTCCCGTCCGTTATGCCATACAAAGGATATGTTCATTTTTTGCTGTTATACCGGACTCTCTTATGCCGATCTGCGCAATCTGTCAAAAGAACATATCTACAGGGAAAAGGACGGCAGCCGCTGGATAAAGATCAGCCGCCAGAAGACAGGAAGCGAATGCATGATCCGGTTGCTGGATATCCCTTTACAAATCATGGAAAAGTATGCGGGGGAAAGGAAAACCGACAAGATATTCAATGTTGTAAGCTTAAGTTCGACAATCGTCAATCTTAACAAGATTGCCAGACTTTGCGGTATTGAAAAGCACATAACCTTTCACATGGCCCGGCATAATTTCGCAACTCTTATTACGCTTTCACAAGGGGTGCCTTTGGAGACCGTCAGCCGGATGATGGGACACAAATGTATGCGGACTACCCAGATATATGCGAAAATGACACATCAGAAAATAAATGAGGATATTAAAAAACTGACAGAACGTATCGGAAAGAAATTCGGGAATTCCGGCTATGGGAGCAAGTAACAGTTCTGAAAAAAAAGCAGCCGTATGTCAGGAAGAAAGACTCCCGTGGCATACGGCTGTATCGTTAATGACAAATTAATATTAATAAGGTGTACATGGTCATTTGAGTGCTTTACGGTAGCCATCTTCCAATATTTTCTCGATATCCGAACTTCTGTACAAGATTTTTCCACCGAGCTGGATGTAAGGTATCCGTCCCTGATTCCGGTAATCTTGCAGACTTCTACGGCTGACTTTCAGTTTCTGGGACAGTTCCCTGTCTGTGTAAAAGCTCTCTCCGTTCAATGTAGCCTGTCTGTCGGTAAAGAGTTTCTCCATTAAACCGGAGAGACGGTCCAGTGAAGAAAAGAATGCCTTTATACGCTCGTTGTTGTCCGGAGTAACCACTTGGCTACCTGATGACTTTTCATTTCTGAACTGATAATCCGTATTTTCCATGACGTTAAATTGTTTTGCCCTTGTTTGCCACCTGTCTTCTACTCTCTTCCACTCGCGAAAGAATATTTTCTACATCCTGCGGCTTGTAATAAGTCTTATGGCAAATCTGGCTGTATGCCAGCGTACCATTATCACGCAAGGTCTGCAATGTTCTCGGACTGATATTAAGGAGGAGGCACACGTCCTGATTATCCATCCACCGTTTTTCTCCTTTGTCATTATACGTTTGACAAAGTCGCTCCAATCGTTCTGCGAAGATTTCAAACCTTGAGAACATCGCCTCGAAAGTCTTCGCTTCAATACTCACAATTTCCATAGGCTCTTTATTTTAGTTTGGAACAAAGATATATTCCCGGAAGGTTTATTTCCAATCACCTGTCAGCAAGTGTCGTAAGATGTCATAAGGTTTCATTCATAGCATAAACAAGTGTAAAGTTTCTGAACATTGTGTTCATAAGGTTTACAGTACAGGTATTTACACTTTACAGTTTATAATTACTTCTATATCTTTCTATCTATCAATAAATCAGCGTATTGTAATTTATTCTCGTTCTGTTTCTGTATTTTGGCACACGATTTTCATTATTCATGGTATATACTCTTGTAGTGCGCACATGAAGGGTATCGAAGTAATCACCTTTAAAATTATAGGAGAAATATACCATGTATATAGATAACGAGATACTCGAAAGAATGATACTGACCATTGTAGAAGGCTTCGACCGTATTGAAAAGAAGTTGGACCGTATGAACCGCCTGAAAGATTGTCTGGACGGAGATACCCTGCTGGATAATTGTGACCTTGCCAACCTGCTTGGCGTAACCCAGCGTACCCTTGCCCGTTACCGCGAAAAAGGACTTATCCGCTATTATCACATGGATAAGAACGGCAAGAACTACTACCGCAGTTCGGAGATTCAGGAATTCCTGAAACAGCGCGGCAAAAAGAAAGAATGATCCGGATACATTTAGAAACTTCCGCAAACTATTCTTGGTTTACGGAAGTTATAATAACTTTGCAATCAAATAACTGAAATGAAACAGAATAAGAATCTGTCAGTTGCCGTATTGATAGACGGTGACAATGCTTCGTCCGAAAAGATAGAAGACGTTATGAATTTTGTAGCCCGTTATGGAAACGCTGTTGTCAGGCGCATATACGGAGACTGGACCCGAAAACCGCTTTTGGGTTGGAAAGATATTGCAAAAGAATATGGGTTCAGGATGGTACAGGCTTCTTCCTATACGACAGGGAAGAACACGACTGATATAGCATTGGTTATAGACGCGATAGATATCCTTCATGGCGGTCAGACTGATTGCTTCTGCCTGGTCGCCAGTGACGGCGATTACACCATGCTGGCCCAACGGATCAGGGAAGCCGGGCAGGTAATTCTGGGATACGGTGAAAGCAAAGCTCCCTTAGCTTTGGTCCGTTCATGTTCTGAATTCCTCTTCTCCGACCGAAAAGAGATAAAGGCTTCGGAAAACACCCCGGAGTTCTTCCTCCGTCGGGATTTAGAGTATTTCGACAAGGCTTTTGAGTTGGCTTCAGACGGCAAACCGGAAGTTTCCTTGTCTTTGATCGGTGGTGCATTGAAAAAGCTGATGCCCAAATTCAAAGTGAAAAGATACGGCTGCAAGACGCTTGGAAAACTGTATGAAAAGCTGGATAAATATGAACTGGTGAAAACAGAGAAAGGTATAGCCAGTGCCGTACGATTGAAACCTTGAACCGGATGGCAGATATATCATAAACAAAACAGCTTCCCACACAGTCCATACAGACTTGAAAGGGAAGCTGTCTTTATTTATAGGAGTGTAGTAAATCATCATACCGGAATCGGATTAACCCTCAGCGTTTTCAGATTGACGTATGCCCCTCTGTACAGCGTGCTTCCCTCCTTGAACATCGTCCACAATATTTCGCAACCTACTTGTGCCAGCATGGAATTGATATACAAATCCTGCTTGTTGAGTGCCTCCGCCAATGAACAGCTCGGTCCGGAATCTTTCTCTTCGATGGTAGAATAACTGACTTCTTCGGTGATGAGATTCATTTGGGGTGTAGGAATATATTCTTTTGAAGTCGGTTGCCTGATTTTATTACGGATGTTACCTATCAGTACCTGCCCTGTAGTTTGTGCATTTCCAAAATCCATCCAGTATATGGGTGCCTTCTCATTATTGACGTTTATTTTTCTATGGCTTTTAAGGAACTTCCACAAATCAAGCCTTGATCTGATATTATCCGTACAAGTGATTATGATATTAGCCAGCTCAGGATTCTCCTTGTCTTCTTTTTTACGCAAGGGATAGTGGTATCCTTCTGCCATCCATGTGTAACCGAAAAAATGATTGATACGTGTAACGAGTGCAACTGCCTTGTTTTGTCCGAGTTCCGAATCACTGAATAGTTGTCTTCCTATATTTGCTTCGCTGACGGTATCCGGATCGAATACGGTCACGTACAGCCCCGGATGCCCCAATGCTTGTAATGCCATGCTCATGCGTGCCAGATTGGTAATGACTTGCGAACCTGTACCTCCTGCACCTACTATAAAGACCGTGACGGGATGGTACGGCTTGAGCAGATAATTGTCTGTATAATGGATTCTTTTCATGATAAGATGTCTTTTAAATGTTTACCGGTTGATTCGAGTTCGTCGTAATCAAAGGGATGATTACGCGCCTTTTCAGTCACAGAAACCAGATTGCTGCGTGTAGGGTTTCTGCTTCCTCCCAGATGTGAGAATTCACTGAGCCAGAAACGTTTTTCCCAATATGCCTGAAGCTCTGTAAAGTCAATCTGTTGAGGTTTCTCCAAGGTGGAACTTCCCAGGCAGACACTACTTCCCGTCACATTGAAGAATGGCGCCAGATAAAGTTCCGTTTTCTCTTTCGGACATTTCCCTTTATAGGAAAAAATGTCCAGACTGTCGCCAGAGACAATATAAATGATACCCGGAACATTGAAAGTTCCGTCAGATATACCCAGATCTTCCTTGAAATACATCTGTCTTTTCTGAGGTGGGTTATACCAGATATATTTCTCATGCCCTTTTCTGGGATCACACCAGAACATATTGGATGGCATACGTCCATAAGGGATTCCGCTCATCTCTCCGATATAGGATTCCAAAAGGGTATTCATGAATTCAAATGTTACAGGGACTCCGGCCCCCATGCGTCCTTCTTTATTTATAGGACGCAGTTCAAGGTATGTCTGTTCCTTTGAATTGTATCCCTCTTTACATTTATAGGCGATAAGGGCTGCCTTGGGAGTCATAATCTGTTGTATTCGGTTAGTCAATTCATTCATATTATTATCGGTTTTAAAAATTATTTGATACATGTTCTATAAAGCGATCCAGCCAATCAGCCAGCTTTTCAGGATAGTCGCCCATACAAAACAATCGATCCGTTTCCGGTGTTAGATAGAGATTTGTGACAGGAGTGATGGTGTACGATTCTTGGCAATCAGAATTAAAATAAGCTACCATCTCTTCACACAGCAAGTCGTTTGCCGAATAGGTAAGCATAACCAGCACATCCAGTCCTGCTGGGTGGAAATCCGGTGATTCCTCATAGGCCCAGTCATAATAATACTGCATGATGCATGGGCTGTCGGGAGCAATGAATGTCAGTCCTTCCTTCATCAGTTCCATAAGTTTCTGCTCATTCTTGGTTCCCGTATGGCATTCTTCCATACGCTTTTCAAAGTCAGCACAGAAACTTCTTCCTTTCATCCGTTTCAGAATATGGTGAATCTCCCCCTTTTGGTACGACTTTGCGAGGCTCTCGTATGATTTGATTTTCTCAGGTCCTGCATTCTCATCGTAGTTCCCGTAATATTCCAGATATTCGACAGACATGTCATAATAGTAAGTGTCCGTGATGTCCTGTAAACCATGATGCCGTACAAATCTCCTTATGAACTCCAGTGTTATCTTTTTCAATCTGCATGGAAGCTTCTCCGTAAAATCTATCGGAATCCAGAAGAGTCGATAGTCGGGCCATTTATGGAACCTATATAGGCAGAAATGAAGTCTTCCATCTACAATTTCAAGATTGATATATTCGGGGAGTATATTTTCCAGAGTTTTAAATAACTTTACAATATTCATCCGGGAGTTATCCCCCTTCTTTTTACGGAAGGGGAGATTTATGCCCATCAGTTGTGTATACCTCAATGCCGAACGGTGGAGATAATCAAAATTTTCTAATGTAGTCAAATTTAGTGTCTCTCCGGTATCTTCATCCATTATGATATGATAGTCCGGCGTAAAAGGACGAATTTTCTCCGTCAGAAAACCATGATGCTTCCCGGGGGCGGAAGTCTTCTTTTTCTCTGCCGGTTTATCCCCCGGCTGACGTCTACGGATTCGGCTTCGCGGATAATCAGGTGTGCCAATTCCCACATTTGTGATTCTGAGAGCTGTCTGCATGGTTTTGTCTCCTTTCTTTTTTTCTGTTTCTTGACCATATCCTATCCTTTCACTCCGATGGTTGTCTTGAACTCGTATACAGCCATATCCTCGTCCAGTTCCGGCCCGTGTACGGTTGCCGTGGTCAGTTCGGGATAAGTCATAGAATAGAAATCCATTACTTCATTGAGGGACATATCTGGGTCCGGATCGTTCAACTTCAGTACAGAATTGTCCTTTTTCATTTTGAATACTCTTTTGAGCCCTTTCATTTCAAGTGCCATAATCTTTTATTATTTAGGTTTAACAACATACAAGTTCCATTTGTGCCTCGTCTTTCAGCCTGCATTCCTCCGGGAAATCAAGAAATTCCGCATAAGGGTCTTCTTTCAGGCGTTCCCTGTCGCTTTCATCATCCTTGTCGAAGTTGTAAGATTCTGTACTTTGCGGTTGGGAATGATACTCTCTGTTTCCGTTTATGCCTGATACTGGTTGCATGGGAACAACCTGCGGCTGCGGTGGAACAGGCTGCTGCCATTGTCCGCCGTTTGCCTGCAACTGCTGTACATACATTTGCGGCTGTCCCGGATATTGTCCCTGAGGCATATTGATTGCTGGTTGTTGCCATTGTGGATTATATGTCTGCGGTTGTCCTCCGGGCGTGGTTCCCGTCTGAGGCGTGGTTCCCGTCTGAGGCATGGCAACCGGCTGCTGCCATTGTTGTTCCGGCATCGGCTGTTGCATCGGTACGGGTTGCTGTGGCCATTGTTGCTGTACTTGTGGCTGCTGCATTGTTCCGGTAACCGGTTGTTCCATGAACATCGGAATCTGGTCTCCGGGCTTCAGTTTCACCGGTGCCTCATTTGCCGGTTGTTGCGTCTGAGGAGATTGCATCTGCTGTGCTGGTTGCGTAACTGTTTGCTGTGGTGCCGCTTCTCCTGCAAACAAGCTGCCTTCGGAGGCTTTCTTCTGCACTTCAACGATCTGATCCTCTATTTCCTTCTGCTTGTCAACGGCAGCCAGCAACTTTGCCTGTTTGAGCCAGGTCAATGCTTCGGAATAGCGTTTCCCCGTTTTGGCATCCTCCGCTTTCTTCAGCAGCTTCTCCATCTTTTCCCACTTTTCCCGTACTTCTTTCGGTTCCCTTTCATTAGCGGATTTTGCGGCCTTGCCTTGTGATGCTGCCAGTTCGGCCTGCTTTTCAAAATCTTCCAGATTGGTCAGAATACCCTGCGCTTTCTGTACCGGTGTGGATAAAGCCCGCAGGAATTCAGCATCCAGTTCTTCCGGTGTCCCATTAAATATCAAAGGAACCATGAGTTGCTGCGCCTCGCTTTTAAGGCTGGTACGTCTGGGCATGACTGCCACAGACAGATTGTCGTTCACTCGTCTGATGTTGATGCTCAGGTCTGTGCCTGCTGCAATCATTTGATGAATTGATTGAAAAAACATAATGTTAAAATATTAAAGTGTTATACATAAGTTTCCTTGCAGAACTCTCTGAGAATCTTGCTTCTGTCAGGACGGCTGCCAATATTCTTCAACGGTTCCAGATAATATCCGATGGTCTTTGGCTCGTCCACCGTATTGGGGAAGCGTCTTTTGACCGGTTTGATAATCCCCAGTGACGGCCATACTGCCGGCATCACCGGTGCTTGCGGAGTAAATGATCTTGTTTCCATGACTTTCATATTTGAGGGTTTATAGGAATATTCCGATAACAAGCAGGACGATGAGAACCTTTACGATAAGGGACATTGTCTTGAAGAACAGACTGATGATTCCTCCCGAGAGAAACAGCAGTACGATCGTGTAGACCGGAACAATGCCTTTGTTGCAGAGCAGGCATATTCCGACAAGCAATACCAGTGTGACCACTTGCTTGCAGATACTTTCAATGAGATGTAGTTTCATAACTTCTGATTTTTAATGAATGAAAAATCCCATCGGGATATGTTTTCCCGATTTTATAGGCCTCCGGCCGTTGGATTGCCTTTTTGCGCAAGGCTTGGCGGAGAAAAATACCGGAACGGAGTGAGGATGATTTTTCTCCGCCAACCAGCCCGCAGGGCCGCCTTGCAGCAAATAATGAGGCAATCCAATACCTTTGCCGTTTAAAAGCGGCAAAACGTATCTGCCCTGAAACAAGAAATGCAGACCTTTACAGCCTGCATTTCCATGTTATGCGTTTACCTATTAATATATGCTCATTCTCTGGGTTTGTATCTCCGGAATATCTCGTCCGTCACTTCTGTTGCCAGTTCCAGCGCTTTGCCGAGGAATTCCTCCTGCGTGAGTTTACCCCTTTCCATACGTGCCAGCTGCGCTTCCCAGCCGGATGTCAGTGCGGCATTGGTAATCTTCATTCCCCGTACTGTCTCGTATACATACAGCCCTTTCCGTGTCGGTATGATGTATTTCCCCGAATAACGGATATACTTGCGGCTTATCAGCGTCTGTATGATACCGGCCCGTGTGGCAACTGTGCCCAGTCCTGCGGTATCCATATAGTCTATCAGTTCCGCATCCGTATAAGGAGATACGGGAAGCCCTTTCCTTCGTATCAGATTGCATCCTGCAATGCCAAGGATGTCATTGCTTCCAATCTCCGGCAGCTCGATGGATTCGTATCCATCTGTATCAATGGAACTTTCCCTCTCGAAGATGCTGAACCATCCTTTTTCAAGGATACGGTATGCCTGCACACGGAATTTATGGTCTGCGCATACGGCATCCACCGTGGTATATTCCACTTTGCAGGCCGGCATGAAAGCTTCCAGCATACGTCCGACGATCAGCATATAAACCATCATCTCTTCCCGTTCCAGTCCTTCGGGACGCATATCAGTAATAATGATTGCAGGATGTTCCGTAACCCGGTCCTCATCTATAACATTTCTTGGCAGGTCGAAAAGATTGATGCCCATTGACTTTACGTACGGTCTGAACTCTTTCCGGTTCATGATCTTTTCCATGATGTGCGGCAGCGTGTCGTACACGTCCTCAGATACAAATCTGCTGGAGGTGCGCGGATAGGAAATCAGTTTCTTTTCATAAAGTTTCTGTGCAATCTCCTGTGTCCGCATTGCGGTGAGATTATAATAACGGTTTGCGTCTTTCTGGAGTTCAGTCAGATTATACAGGGCGGGCGGCAGGATCTCCTTCACTTTGCGGCTTACGGATATGATACTTGCCTTTCCCTCCGCCTTGCAGGCATCATAAAGCTGTGCCGCCGTATCCCTGTCGGCAAACTCTTTCATGCAGCGCATCTTTACCAACCGGCCGGCCTTGTTTACGACAATGCATACCGGCCAGCTGTCGGTTGAAACAAAGTTCTCCCTTTCACGGTAGCGACTGCAGACGGCTGCCAGTACGGGAGTCTGTACCCGTCCCAGTGAGTTGTTACCCAGTCCGGTGGCGCGGCAGATGGCGTAACTGGCATTTACGCCCAAAAGCCAGTCAGCTTTGTTCCGGCTGTCCGCAGCCAGATACATGGCGTCATAGAGGCTGTCCGGCCGCAGGTTTTCCATCCCTTTGCGTATGGCTTCATCCGTCAGTGACGAAATCCACAGACGCAGGCAGGGCTGCTTGCATCCGAAATACCCATACAGGTATCGGAACAGCATTTCACCCTCGCGGGAAGCGTCGGTAGCCGCAATGATCGTATCGCATGCGGCAAATACCTTCCCGATCACCTTCAACTGGAGCACGGCTTGAATATCCGGTATCCATCCCGTATCGGCCTTGACATGCTTCACCATCAGGCGGAACGATGCCGGATTCAACGGGAAATCTTCGCGTTCCATCCGGGCTGTCCCGTAGTCCTTCGGCATGGCCAGGGAAAGCATGTTCCCGAATGTCCATGTCACCATATAGCCGTTACCGGTCATGTAACCGTTTTCCTTGGTATTTGCGCCTACTACTCTTGCTATCTCTCTGCCCACGTTGGGCTTGTCCGTCAATATTGCGATCATAATCTTTCTTTTTTATGCACTCCGTACCGCCTGAACAGTACGGAGTGGCAGGTTAAACTTTAGTGATTGAAATACAAATTACATGATGTGGGGTTAGATATTCTCTTCGGCTTGCAGCCCGTTGATTTCCATAACCGGCTTTCCGTCCGGTCCTTCCGCCAGTTTCAAAACGGCATCCATTGTCAGTGACAATACGGGAGTGTGGATTTTCAGCGGTACGGGTTCGGTTTCTTCCCCTTGCAGGAGAAGTTCGAGGCTGCCGTCCTCTTCCAGCTGTTTTTGGCTGATGCCGATATTTTCCAGTTGTTTCCAGTCAAGGTCTTCCGCCTTGAATACATGATTGATGTGT
>NZ_CBVI010000131.1 GCF_000513195.1 Bacteroides timonensis
ATTGATGTTCTGAAACATATCCGTTCGGATTAAAAAGGTTCATGAATAATTTCTGTTTTTTACTGCGGTCATGCAGGGCTTAGACGGCTTGTCTTGCGCCTTTTTTCTGTTCCTGTTGCTGGCTCTGGCTGTTTTCCGCCTGTGCATTCCGTCGGGAGGTGTCACGTCGGATATCCGGATTCTCCTGGAAATATTGTAACTGCCCCGTGTTGGCATTGACTTTCAGATAAGAACTGAACGTCTTGTTGTTGGAGCTTTTCAGGTCGGAAACAAGAATCGCCTTGCCGTCCTGCAGATTGGCCCGTTCCTGCGCCGTGAACACGTGCCCGTAAACTTCTGCCGGAATTCTGGGAGCTTGTTGCTCGTTGAAGCCGTCCGGCGTACGGGAATACTGCTGTCTTCCCGTCACCATGTCCAGTTTCACAAAGGAAGATAACTCTTCCCCTTTGCGGTTGATCATGTTTTCGAGGAAGATCGGCTGTCCCTTGCGCAGCATCTCCTTGTCTTCGGGCGTGAGTTGCACGTTGCAGATTTCCTTGGGAATATAGACTTCCCCGGTTTCCGGGTTGTGGCGGGTATAATTCGGCCTTCCGGTTACTTTGTCCAGCGTCACGAATGATGAGAACTGTTCTCCGTTGGTACGTTTCATGTCCTCCACAAGGATGGTATGCCCTTCGCTGAGCATCTTGATCTGATTAGGAGACAGCTGCACGCCGCCCAGTGTCTGCTGGTTGAATGTCTGGTTCTGGGGGAAGATATATTCAAGTCCGCGGCGTTCCGCACTGTATTGGAGTGTCGCTTCAAAGGGTTTTCCTTTGGAAGAAATCATTCCGTCCATGAATACCGGCTTTCCTTCTTTCAGGGCTTGTATCTCGTCAGCGGTCAGTTTCACGCCTTTCACCTCTTGAGGGATATATACGTTTTCCTGACGGACGGCCACCAGCTCGTTCGTGTTCTTGTCAATGGAAATCAGACAGGGAGTATAAGCTCCGCCGCGGAGACTCAGTTCCGCCACGCGTCCCATATTTCCCGTTTCGCGCAGGTTCTTCTTGTCCTCTTCGGTGAAGATGTGTCCGAAATAAGGTCTTTCCAGTTCCGGCTCCTTGCGGATGCCGTGAATGCCCAGACCGATCTGTCCGTCCGGCTGGTTGATGAGTGATAATCTCGCGTCCAAGCGGACGGTGGCACATCCGAGTGTCAATGTCAGCGGTACCAGCTTGTTTGTCTTGTAACCTTTCAGCATGGAGTCCAGCAGCCCCTGCTGTTCCAGGGATGCTTTCGATACACCCATTCTCTCCAAGGACGCCCAGTCCACCATGTTTTCATTGTAACGGTAGCGGGGAGCCTGCTGCTCCTGCGGTTGTGAAGGCTGGGTTTGCGGCTGTGCGGCCTGCGTTGTCTGTTGCGGCTGCTCTTGCGGCTTCTGTTCTTTTTTCTTAGCCATAGTCGTTTCTTCTTTTTCGTTCGTACTCTGTTCCTTCTTGTTTTCTCTCGGACGGATTTCATAGCGCTTGAGGAACTCTTTCACCGCATCCGTCTCCTTGCCTTGCGACAAATCCTTGATTGCCTGCTTGTTCTGCTTGTAATCATGGATGGTCATGCGTATCAGCCGGAAATGGGTAGGCTCTTTCAGCTGGCTCCAGAAATTCTTGATGAAGTTTTCCAGGATGCTGGAATGCTTGTCGAACTTCAGGAATGAATTCTCGTTCTTCTCATCAGCCGGAACCGTTTTCGCCTTTCCCTTTCCGTCAATCTCGCTGACAGCTTGTACACCGCTTTTCGGGTCGTTCTTGTTGTGGACCAGCAGCAGTTCATTGAGCTGCTCCACATACGGCTTTTCCTTTGTGGGCTTCTGTGTCCTGCGTGTCCGCTTGGGCTTCTCTTTCATGTCTTTTTCTTGTGCCATATTCATTACTTTTTGAGGTTAATGGAATCGTTTGACAGTTCAAATGTAGAAGCTAAATCTGAATAAAATGCTGATTTTCAAATCGGTGGAATCACGTGTCATCGGATGTCATCAGATGTCAAAGGCAGGAGGGAAAGAAGAGGCGAAAAGGAAGCGAGAAAGAGGTGGATGCGTGATGCAAAGCCTAACTATGCAGAGCAGAGGGAGCTGAAGTCCCTTGCTTTCTTGTGGAAACTTATATTTCCTGCTGCGGACAGATTGCGAAAATTGGATTACCATTGTATCATTTATAGGAAATCCGGCAAAAGAAGAGGCGCATTCATTCAACGCCATGCGTCGCGTCGGTCGCAGTTAGTCCCTATAATCTCCTGTCAAATCAAAAACGTAGTCGGAGCGTTTTTTTCAAATGAATTTTCTCCGACTTTAGTCGCAAAGAAAATTCTTTTGAAAAACCGCCGGCTTGAACGTGGAGACAAAACGTTTTTGATTTTCCTTTATTATAGGGAATAACGGTTGCTTTGTCTCTAAATAGGCAAGATGATGTAATAAATGCAAAACTTTTCTGAAAGGATTGGTTTCAGAAAGTCGTAATTTATACTACTTTTGCAAACGATTATCAATGAACACCAAGCAATTGAACATGAAGAACCTTTATCATATTCCCCTTTATCTATGGATGATTATAGCAGTCACCCTTGCCGGAACCCGTGCCTTTGGCGGTAATACTTCTCTGCCCGACAGCCTGATAACCGACGACCACGTCTACGAATACACCTTCTCCGATTTCGACAAGGCGGAGCGCATCATGTACGAGCTGCGCAAGCGGAAAAGCCTGCCGGACTTCAGACTGGATGCCACCGAAGGCGACCTCTACTTCAACACGGGACACTACTACCAAGCATTGAAATTCTACAGACGCGCCTTGGAGAACGATTCCGTCCGGCTGGACGACAACCGCCAGATGGAACAGATACACCGCCTGATTTCCTGCTACGACTGCCTTCACAATGAAACCAAGAAAGCGCAGTACGTGGACATGCTGATGAAGAAGGCCGAGCAATGCGGTAATAAAGAAATGCAGTCCGTAGCCCTGTTCAACATGGGGAAGATGCTCTATTACCAGGGAAATAAGGACAAGGGATATGACTATATGCAGCGTGCCGCCGACCTGATGGAGCAGACGGACTATAAATATAAGTATGACAACCTGCGTTATAACTACAATACCCTGCTCACCTTTCAGGAACTGGACCTCCGGAGTGAAGATGCCCTCCGTACACTCGAAGCCCTGCAAAGAGTGGTGACCGAAGAAACCGGCAATGAAACCCCGATGGAAGGACTGGGCGAAAAGGAGAAGAAAGCGATGTATGCCCATTACGCCGTAATCCTCAATCGCCTCGGACGCACCCGGGAAGCGGAGGAATCTTACAAGCAGTTCCTCGCCGTCGCCCCGAAGTATGACCGGGACAATTATCTTATCATGCCATACCTGTTCGACCGCCGGATGTATGACCATGAGT
>NZ_CBVI010000132.1 GCF_000513195.1 Bacteroides timonensis
ATTTACAGTCCGCCGGTCATGAGCATCAGGATTTTCAATCCGCCTTACAGACAATCGGATAACATACCCGATTGAACGGAGCGGCGATTAAGAAGACGAACGACCGTAAGCAAGTGTGGCACTCCCAGCTTGAACAAGATGGGACGAAGAAACAAAATAAGAACTGAAAAAAGAACAAGGATATGAATAAGAGTTTCTTGAAAACAATGATTTTCGGGGCAGCGCTGCTGCTGGCAGCCGCCTGCTCGCAGAACGACTTCTCCGGCAGCCAAGGCGAACCGCTGCCCGAAGGCAGATACCCGTTGCAGATTTCCTCCGTCACGATGAGCGTGGAGAGCGATTCGCAACCGTGGAGTGCCAACGCTCCGCAGACACGGGTGGCGGAGAATGCGACCGACGGCAACAGCAGCCATTGGACGAATGGCGACCAAATAGGTGTAAAGATAGGCACCGACAACACAGAGACGGGCGTATATACCGTAAACGTGGACGTAAGCGGAAACGTCACGGGGTTGACTCCCACCACCCCTCTCTATTGGAAGAGCACGACACCGTCGCAAACCGTCACGGCATGGTATCCCACTGACGCAACAGTAAGCCTCTCCGACCAGAGCAGCAGCCTTGCCTACGTGCTGGCAGGTACGGGCAGCGGTAACTATCAAAACGCGGTGAGCCTGACTTTCACCCATGCCCTTGCCAAAGTGCGCGTGAAGCTCGAAGGCGATAAGGCAACGGGCGTTACCGGGGTGCATCTCTACACATACACCTCCTGCACCAACAGCAAAGGCACTGTAAGCAACGGCGCAACAGAAGGCTGGATTAAGATGAAAGAGGTAACCTACAACGGCACGACATACTACGAAGCCAATGTAGTGCCGGGCTACGAGATAACAAAATTCAAAATCAACAATGCAATAGAAGGTACGCTCACCACAACAGTCACTACCGTAGCGGCGAAGCTACATGAGATTACTGTGACGGTAGGTCTTCCGGTAACGGAAGTTAACATCTCGGATATCAGCGAGACCAGTTATACCGTTAGTGGTAACGTGCATCTGAAAGGGAATGGACAGGCCAAAGACTTAAAACTAACAGTGGAAGACGGAGCCAAGTTGATATTGGAGAATGTTACGCTTCAACCACAGACTGATGGCGCAGCTATTACATGTAACGGCAATGCAACTATCATCTTAAATGAGGAGAATTCCGTATCAGGTCATGGACGTGCACAAGGTATTCTTGTTACTGGAGGTAAAACTCTTGTTATCAAAGGGGACGGAAAACTTGTGGCAACTGGATCTGGTGATCAATCAGCCAGTGTCGGTATAGGAGCTACTAATAATTCCAATATAACCATTAATAGCGGGACAATAACGGCAAAAAGTACTGGTAGCGGTGCAGGTATCGGCAGCGCAGGACAGATTAGGACATGTGGAGTCATTACTATCAATGGAGGCACTATTGAAGCGCGTGGAGGAGCCTATTCTGCCGGTATCGGTGGAAGTAATAGCGGTAGTTGTGGTGATATTATCATTAAAGGTGGTAACATCAGGGCATACGGAGGATTGCAATCACCCGGCATCGGTAATGGTGACGGTGCAGATTGCGGCAATATCACCATATCGGGTGCAAGCACGGTAGTTTATGCCAAGAAAGGAGAAAAAGGTTCGCAAAATCCTGCCAATTCCATTGGCTGGAACAACTACAGCGGCAAATGCGGAGGGGTTACCATTGGTGCTGAATGTACGGTGACAAGAGAATAAACAAAGACGCCGTTCTACTGCATCAAGATTTTCAATCCGGCAAAAGAGAAAGAATAATTTGAATTATATAAACGAATAAACAGAGACGCAATGAAAGTATTATTAGACAACGGCCACGGAGCGGAAACTCCGGGCAAGCGTTCCCCCGACGGACGACTGAGGGAATACGCTTACACCCGCGAGATAGCTATCCGGGTAGCAAGCAAGTTGCAACAAGCGGGCATCGATGCCGTCCGCATCGTGCCCGAAGAAACAGACGTGCCGCCGGCAGAGCGTGTGGACCGGGCAAACCGGGCATACGCCGAAGCCAAGGAGCAAGCCATACTCGTCTCCATCCACTGCAACGCCATGGGCAGCGGAGCGGAATGGATGCCCGCAAGCGGCTGGAGCGTGTTTGTAGGCGGCAATGCCTCGCCGACAAGCAAGCAGCTTGCCCGGGCACTGGCACAAGAGGCACTCAGCAAAAAAGTCAAGGTACGCCAACCCTCCCGTCAGGTACTTTACTGGACTGCCGACCTCTACATCTGCTGCAAGACCAACTGCCCTGCCGTGCTGGTGGAGAACTTCTTCCAGGACAACCGGAGAGATGTGGATTTCCTGCTCTCCGAAGACGGGAAGCAGTGCGTGACGGACATCATGGTGGAAGGTATCATAAACTATCTGAAAACGACATGATAAAGAAAATTCTGACATACTACGCCGAGCGGCTGGACGAATACCTCTCCCGGCTGCACCACCAGCCCGAAGGACTGGCGGAAGTGGGCTTTGTGGGCAACGGT
>NZ_CBVI010000133.1 GCF_000513195.1 Bacteroides timonensis
TGTAGGACTGGGCGACACCATGACGGGTGAGGATATACTGGAAGGTATCATGCGTATCACGGTGCTGGTGGCTATCAGCCGTCCGGCAGAATTCATTGAAATCACGTTCCAGCAGCAGATGCAGAAGAGCTGAGTTTAATCAAAATAGAAAAATAAACCATTTAAAATTTTAATATTATGGCAGACAATGGAGCAACTCAGAGTGAAAGCACTCAGGCATGGCCGTTACCGAGTTTTTATTTTCAAGTATCAATCGGAGGTGACAATATGTCCTTCAGTGAAGTATCAGGTCTTGAATCTGAATTTGAAGAAATAACCTATCGTGCCGGAGACAGTCCTATCTTCACCAAAATGAAAATGCCGGGACTGAGAAAAGCCGGTGATGTGACTTTGAAGAAAGGCATATTCAAAGGAGATAAAAAATTGTGGGAATGGCTGAACAGCGTGAAATTGAATACCATCGAACGCAAGGTTATTACCATCAGTTTGTTGGATGAAAGTAACAGTCCGGTGACAACCTGGGAAGTGGTGAACGCATGGCCGAAGAAAATTACTGTCGAGGGGTTCAAAGCGGATGGAAATACAGCAGCTATTGAAACCTTGGTATTGGCGCATGAAGGAGTAAATGTGAAATAAGAAAAGGCTTGAGGTATGGCTGGCAATACGACATCCGAATGGAATCCGCCTGTTGAGTTCTACTTTTTGGTAGACTTTCAAACCATGAATGGTCGGAAATTCAAGGCTTCATTTCTCGAGATTAATGGCTTGGGATGGAATTTCTCTACAGAACAGAAAACGACAGATTCCAATGAGAAATTGCAGATGCCAACAGGACTGTCTTGTCCCAACCTCACTTTAAAACGACTTTTGCGACCATTAGATGAGGATTTTTCCACGTGGCTTAATACCTGTTCAAAGATGATATTTCTTTCTGGAGGAAAAGGTGGTATAGCCAAAAACAAGGCATGCGATGTCGTTATAAAACTATTGGATAAAAATGGTCAACCATTGGCGGCATGGTCATGCAACCATGCTTATCCTATAAAGTATAGTATTAGCGGGTTTGATGCGGGTCGCAGTGGACTGGTCACAGAAACAATAGAGTTGGTTTATAACCGATTGGAAAGAGTCAAATAGACACGCCTTATGCCAATAGTCATCAAAGAAATGCGCATCCGCACCGTGGTAGAGAAACGAATCGTCACGGAGACGGAAGTATCGGACGAAATCGTCCGGAAGATAGAAAGCCGCGTGCTGGACAGGCTGTCCGAGGAGAACATCGCCGGACAGCCTGCCGGACGGCGGCAAACAAAGAGAAGAAACGAAAGATAAGACGGAAACGATATGGGAAAGATGAAGATAACGGCCTATACGGACGACAGTTTCAACAGCGTGTACAAGCCCGCTCTGGAGCTGCCCGTCAACCCTGAGAAGGTGAAGCTCGGCAAGGGCATCCGCTATGCGGAGGACAAGCAGCTGGGCAGCCTGAACGGGTCCAACGTCTATGTGCGTTATCAGCCTGAAACGCTTCATTTCGAGTGCCTGCTCGACATGACCAACGCCATGGAGGACGACGACGAGAAGAAGCCCGTACACGACACGGTGGACGAGATTGAGGCGAGGCTCTACGACTATAACACCGAGGGACACCGCCCGTCGTTCGTCAAAGTGGAATATGGCGACATCACCTTCTTCGGGCAGCTCAAGGCACTGGAAACGGAGTACACCCTGTTTGATATGGACGGAATGCCGCTGCGTGCCGAGCTGAAAGTGACACTGACAGGCTATTGCAGCCAGAAAGAAGAGAAGAAACACTTCTCCAAACGCTCGCCGGACGTGTCGCGGCTCGTCACACTGAAAGAGGGGCAGACACTTGCCGCACTCTGTTATGAAATATACGGCGATGCGCTCCTTGTGGGGCAGGTCGCAAGATTTAACAATTTGAACGGCTACAGAAACATACCCGCAGGAACGGAACTTCTGATGCCGATGCTGAAAAAAGAATAAGACAATGGCAGATTCGCCTTCCATATATAAAGACCGGGTATTGTCTTGCTCCGTTTATTGCAACGGCAGCAAGCTACCAGACACCTTCTCATTGGTGTCCGCCAAGGTGCGGCTCGAACTGAACCGCATTGGCAAGGCCACATTGAAGTTCAATGCGGGGAACATGGACAAACAGACCTTTGACGAGAGCGATGACACGTTGTTCAAGCCGGGCAACAGCATCCGTCTGGATGCCGGAGGCATTGACAAGCAGGAAACGCTGTTCGAGGGCAGTATCATCGGGCTGCGCATCCTCACCGGCAAGGACCTGCGTTCCTACATGGTGGTGGAATGCCGTGACAACGCCTATCCCGCCACGCAGGGACGCAAGAACCGAATCTTCGAGAAGAAGAAGGACGACGACATCATCAAGGAAGTATTGTCAGGTTATGGCAGTGTGGACGTGGATGCCACGCCTTACCAGCACCCCACATTGGTGCAGTACTATTGCTCCGACTGGGACTTTGCCCTCTCTCGCACCGATGCCAACGGGCTGCTGGTGTTCACCGACGGCAGCAAGATAAAGGTGAAGAAGCCCGACGTAAGTGCCTCACCTGTGCTGACGGTGACATTCGGCACGGACATCACCGCCTTCGACCTCGAACTCTCGTCGGACGACCAGTTCACGCAATACGAAGCCGTGTCATGGAGTCCCAAGGAGCAGAAGGCCGTAAAGGTCACCGCCTCCGCCCCCACACTGAACAAGCAGGGCGACCTGCAGCCCAAGAACCTCGCCTCCGGCGACAGCCTGCTGCTACAGACCGATGCCCCCACGGACGAAAAAGCCCTGAAACAATGGGCGGACGGCATGGCGCTGAAAGCCGGACTGGCACGCTATCAAGGCTCCGTCAGCTTCTACGGCTCGGCAAGAGTGAAGCCAGGCTGCATCATCGAGCTGAAAGGACTGGGCAAGCGGTTCAACGGCAACCTGTTCGTAGGCTCGGTGACGCATAGCCTGTCGGAAAACGAGTGGATCACCGAAGCCGGCGCAGGCATTTCCCCTCAAAGCATCACTGACGAACCCGATGTGACTTCCCCTTCCGCCTCCGGCTTTCTGCCCGGCCTGCAGGGACTCCATGCGGCAGTGGTGAAGAAACTGGACGGCGACCCGCTGAAAGAGCAGCGAATACAGGTGGAACTGCCGTGGATGGACAGCAAGAGCAGACTGCTTTGGGCACGCCTCTCCACCATGTACGCCACCGGCGGCATGGGTTCGTTCTTCCTGCCCGAACCGGGCGATGAAGTATTGGTGGGCTTCATGAACCAGGACCCTGCCCACCCGGTAATTCTCGGCTCACTCTATGGCGAGAAGCACAAGCCGCCCTACGAATACGAAGCGAAGAACAACAAGAAAGCCCTCGTCACCCGCGAAAAGATGCGTATCGAGTTCGACGAGGAAAAGAAGATAATCACGGTGGCCACCCCCGGAAAGAACACGGTGGAACTGAGCGACGACGGCAAGCACATCAAGCTGACCGACCCGAACAAGAACGAAATCACGATGGACAAGGACGGCATCACGCTCTCGTCCGCCAAAGATATCACGCTGAAAGCCAAAGGAAACATCAAGCTGGATGCCACCATGAAACTCAGCGGCACCGCCAAGCAGGACGTCAGTCTGGAAGGGCTGAACGTGAAAGTGCAGGCGAAAGTAGGCGCAACGGTCAAGGGCAACGCCACAGCGGAACTCTCGGCAAGCGGCCAGACCACCGTAAAGGGTGCAATGGTCATGATTAACTAATTGACAATTGATAATGGACAATTGACAATGAAGAGCAACGAACTTTTAATTTTTAATTTTTAATTTAAGAATTATGCCTCCAGCAGCAAGAATAACCGATATGCACACCTGCCCCATGCAGACCCCGGCGTTTCCCTCGCCGATACCCCATGTGGGCGGCCCGATAACCGGACCGTGTGTGCCGAATGTATTGATAGGGAAACAACCGGCAGCCGTCGTAGGCGACATGTGCGTCTGCGTCGGTCCGCCGGATAGCATCATAAAAGGCTCGTCCACCGTAATGATAGGTGGCAGGCCGGCAGCCCGTATGGGCGACAGCACCGCGCATGGCGGGACAATAGTGGCGGGATGCCCCACGGTAATGATAGGAGGATAAACGATATGAGCGAAAAGAATACTTTCATGGACAACAACGCCTTCCTGGGCAGGGGCTGGAACTTTCCGCCCACCCTTACGGAAGACGGAGTGGCGATGGCGGCCTACGAGGAGGACATCGAGCAAAGCCTGCACGTGCTGTTCAGCACCTCGCCCGGTGAACGGGTGAACCGTTTCGACTATGGCTGCCCCCTGCGCCGCTACGCCTTTGAGCCGATGGATACGGGAACAGTGGTGAGGATGCGCAACGACATTGCGCGTGCGGTGACGCTCTTCGAGCCGCGCATCACGCTGGAGGACGTTTCCTTTGAGGAACACGCGGAGGAAGGCTTGCTGCTGATAAAGCTGACATATACCATTGTCCGCACCAACAACCGCAACAACATGGTCTATCCGTTTTACTTGAACGAAGGAACAAATGTATAATAATATTAATACTTAAAATATTACGTCTATGCCATTCTGGAAAAAGTCTTATCAGCAGACAGAAGCAAGGAGGGGACTATCTCCAAGCCATCGTATAGGGCAAACCTTTGGAAACGGAAATCATCGCCCGAGACCTGTCGAAGATTTCCACCGTATCAAGCTCCGATGTTCAAGCCGTCTTGGACGACATCTCCGGTGTGATGCACAGCCATATGGCGCAAGGCAGAGCGACAATCTGGAGTGGATAGAGCTATTATCAGAAGCGAAGGACGACAACTCAGCGCAGGATGAGGAAGATGACCAAAGCGAGCATCCGCTGGTGTAAAATTACATTAGAGGTGGTCGTCCCGCGAGCGTGGTGGTCGTTTTTCAGGGAAAAAAGAATAAGAAATAACTTAAAAATAAGATGGATATGTACGCAATAAGACAAAATAAAGTATTTCCATATAGGGTGATAGAAAAAAAAATTGTAAAGCAAACATTAACAGGTAATAATTTCAATAAAATAACGACTTGTTTGAGTGGTAATAAAAATGTAACAATGTTTAATAAGAAGAATACTTTATTACTAAAAAATTGCAGCAATACTTCCTCGCATTTGATCCAAAGGAAGATTATTTTATTACATGCAAATCCAAGCGTTGTAGTCGAAAGAAATTTTCAAATATTATTAACGCTTATCAATCAATATAACAATGATGAAAGCAAAGTGTTCTTGTTGAAAAAAATCAAAACAGCAATGTCGAATTTTAGTAAACACAAATATTTTTATGATAATATGAATGAGCAAATTGATGCCGAAATGTACATGAAAAAAAATATGTTTATTTTAATCAATATGAATATAACCAAGTTGGAAGTGGAGCTTGCTATGGGTTATCTTTAGCTTGGCTAAGAAACATTTCTATGAGCGAATCATTTTTTCTTAATATAAATAGAGATATTTTTTTAAATGAAGGTATTTATTTACAATCAGAATATATAGTAAATAACAGTGGACGTGGACCGATATTTGAATATACAATTTCTAAAATAGTCGAACTGAATAAGACATTGGACACTACAAAAAAAGGAGATAAGGCTACCCCCGTCAAATCTAGACTAAGTAATAATGATCTATACGAGAAACAACTTCTTTATAATGCACGCTTATATAAGCAAATGGATATGTTTAATAATAAAAATAGTAACTTGAGAAGGAAAGGGGGAAGTGAATTAAATGATTTGAATGTAAATAATCCAAAAGAAACTCTTAATAATATAGAAACAATGTTGGGTAATATACGCGGATTTAATGTAAATTTATTAATAATCGTTTTGGAAGGTGTGGATGGAGGGCATGTAATTGCTGTAAAGATGTCAAAAAATAGCATAATCTATTTTGATCCAGATGTCGGACAGTATAGTTCTTCTGATCTTAAGGCTCTAATGACAGCAATAGAATATATAAATTCTCTATTAAAATTGCATTTTATTAGTTTTGAATTTTTTACTATCGATCCGTCCGTCAAGGCGGATATGCCATAGTATAAGGATTTGTAATCTGCAATATCTTAATCCATATTATTTATCGGATTGAAAATCTTAACACTCGATACAATCGGATTACGAATCCGATAGAATGAATTAACTGGAAAAAGAACGCTCTTTGACATATTGGGAAAAAGGAATAATGGTAAGATAAAACAATAACTATGTGAATGATTATTTGGCGAAAAAGGCCAATAGCCGTATCTTTACACCGACAGAACCCACCGCGCTTCTTGCTTTGTATAGCGTACCAAGGTGGCATAGATTTGCAAAATTTAGACAGAGAATAATGGCTGATAAAAACAATATCATATCAAACGGTTTCGTCAATGATGTCAGATCCATCATAGAACGTGGCAGGCAGCAGGCATACGCAGCAGCAGGACAAGTAGCTATCATGACTTACTGGAATGTAGGACGGCGTATTGTGGAAGAGGAACAACATGGAGAGGCGCGGGCTGCATACGGTACACAACTTATCAAGAACTTGTCAGCAGAATTGATACCTGCCTATGGTAACAATTACGGTAAACGCAACTTGGACTACTACCGGAAGTTTTATCTTTCTTTCCCGGATGTAGAGATTGTGAACACGCGTGTTCACAATCTGAACTGGTCGCACATCCGTCGTTTGCTGTCAGTGAGCAGTCCGCAGGCCCGCCTTTGGTATCTGGAAACTGCGGACAGGGATATGTGGAGCGTGCGTGCGTTTGACCGAAACATTTCGACGCAATATTACGAGCGACGGGTAGCTGCCGCCCGTGAAAACCCGTCCAATCTGCCAAAACCGGTAGACGAGAAAGATCCTATGGAATACATCAAGAATCCTACGCTGGCTGAGTTTATGGGATTCAGGCGAGATGAAAAGGTTCGTTATTTTTGAGTTGAAGACCAGAAGGCTGTTGCATCAGGATATTGGTCAGTTGGATATGTATGTACGTATGTACGATGACCTTATAAAGGGCAACGATGATTTACCCACCATCTGAGTGCTGCTTTGTACGGATACCGATAGCACCATTGCCCGATACTCTGTACTTCATAACAGCGAACAACTCTTTGCCGCCAAATACATGACTTATATGCCGACGGAAGAAGAGTTGCGCCGGGAAATAGAGCAACAAAAACGTTTTTTCTTGGAACAGTATGAAAAGACGGACGGTGAAAGTTAACCGGAGCTAACTACAAGTCTTGCTTCATCCCCATTATTCCGCCTTGTCCCGTAACAACAAAACGTTACGGAGCAAGGCGGTTTCTTTTTCCCAAGAATTGAAGAATACTGAAAATATTAAGATATAAAAACAATATAATAACAATGGTAACGAACAACAGACAAAGCGGCACGCTCCGCACCGACCACGAAACAGACCATGCCCGGCTGGATGACTTTCCGGCACTGGAAAGCGACTGGCAGGAAGTGCTGCACAGACTCATGTCCGTGGGCAGTGACATCCGTTACTGCCAGGACAACAAGAATGGCACGCTCGGAGAACTGTTTAAAAATCATGTACTGACCGTGCTGGTGGAGATTCTGCAAGAAGAAGTCCCTGCCTCTACGTCCGGTCTGATGGAAAAGCTGGATGGCTGGATGGCCCGTCTGGAAGACTATGGCAACCGGAACTGGAAGGCTGGAAACGATAAAAGCCCTTCCGGCGAGACCGCCCGTCTGATAAAGGAACGGCTGGAAAAGTCCCTGATACCGATAGAGGAGGAAACGGAGCAGCAGGCCTATTACCGGATGTTCCATGCCATTGGCCACGTGCAGGAAAATGCCGCCTACTACTTGGAACAGATAGAGAACAGCGGCGACATGGACGGAGCACTGGCACTGCTGCTGGTGTACGTGAAAAACTACTGCCGCATGGCGAAGGACTTCAACAAGCGGCTTTCCACCCTGCCGGAGCTTTACCGCAACGAGGTGCTGCAAGTCCGCCCTGCCGGAACGGTGCAGGACAGCGTGTACGTGGTGGTCACTCCGAAAGAAGGTGCGGCCGGTTTTACGCTGCCCGCCGGACAACCCTTTCCGGCAGGACAGAATGCCAACGGAGAGGACTTGCTCTATAAAACTGTCCGTCCGGAATATATCAGCCCCCTGCGCATGGACGAAGTGAACGCCGTATTCCTGAAAAGGGAAAACAACCGGGTGACCGGCCTTTGGAAACAACCCGTCGGCATGGCAGGAACACTATCAGCGGACACTCTTTTCTCCGACAAGAAAAGCTGCAACCCGCAACCCGGCTGGATGGTGGAATCCCCCATGCTGCTACTGGGCGAGGGGGAACGGAAAGTAAGCATCGCCTTCCGGATAACCGGTACCGGCACAGACCTTCTGCCTCCGGACGAACAGCCGCTGCGTTCCTTCTCCCTGCTGCTGAGTGAGGAGAAAGGCTGGACGGCACCGCCACGCTGCAACTGCCGCACCGTCACGTCGGGCGGCAACCGGTGGCTGAGCTTCGAGTTTACCCTGAACCGGGAAGGAGTTGTCCCTGTTCCCTGCACGGAAGAGACACACGGCACGACAACCGCCTGCCCGGCCGTCCGCATACAGGCCTCCAATGAGCCGTGTCCCTACGACCGGGCATCGCAAATACGCTTTGACGCCCTGCGGATACGCACGGAGGTGAGCGGCATACAGAACTTCACCTTCTACAACGAGCTGGGCGAGGTGGACACCACACAGCCTTTCTACCCCTTCGGGCCGCAGGCGGAAAAGGGAGCCTGGTTCCTGTTCGGCAACGAGGAGATGGGGCACAAGCCGCTGGAAGAAGTACGGCTGAAAGGCCGCTGGAAGAAGCTGCCCGAAACGGAGGCGGAGTTCGACCGGCAATACAGGGACTATGGCGGCATCGGCGCAGCATCTTTCTTGATAAGCACCGAATGGCAGGAAGACAGCTGCTGGCACCTCTGCGGGGAAAGACAACACCTGTTTGTCCCCGACAACAGCGAGGACCGCTCGCTGCAACGTGCCGAACTGGTGTTTGACTTTCCTGCCGGGCCGCTTTCGGACAACAGCGGCGACACGCCGGAACCCTACGAGTACGACCGCGACCGTGACGGATTCTTCCGCGCCACCCTGCTGGAGCCTGCTGCCGGCTTCGGCACGGAGAAATACCGCACCCTGTTCACAGACACGATGATACACAACAGCCGCTGCAAGGAGAAAAAGCGCAGGGAACTGCCGCCTGTTCCCGTGGTGCCCATGCTGGCGGATGCGGAACTGTCCTATATCGCCTGTGAGGAAACCGCACTCTGCCGGATGGATGGTTCCTCCATCCTTCTGACGCGCATCACCTCCCTGTCCGGAGATGACACATGCCCTGCCGGCAACGAAATGGAGGAACCGTTCATCGAACCCCTTCCGGCAGACCATACGCTTTGCTTCGGCTTCCTGCACGCCAGTGGGGAACAGACGGTGCGGATGTATGCCGACCTGGTGCTGCCGCAGGAAAAGATACCTTTCTATAACCCACAGCCCGGCACGGGCGTGAAGCTGAACTGGGAATACCGGCAAGGGAACGGTTGGAAGCCTCTGCCGGTCACCTCGCTCATCACTGATGAAACCCGCGGACTGACGCAGAGCGGATTCATCGAAATCAGATGGCCGGAGAAGATTACCGCCGCTCATCTGGACAAGCGTGGCAGAGCGTGGCTGCGCGCCTCCGTCATAGGGGACGTCAGCTCCTGTCTGGCCGTGCGCGGCATACTGACAAACCGCCTCCTGCTGACCGCCGTGAACGGTGACGGCACGCCGCTGCCTGCCGGAACCATACAGGCAACGGCCGAACCGGACGAAAGGATAGAAACCGTCGCGCAGCCGTTGCCCGGATTCGGGGGCTGCCACGCGGCTGCGGAAGGACAAACCGCCGTGCGGCAGACCGCACGCATGGGCAACCGCCACCGGGCGGTTACGGCAAGGGATTACGAGAGCCTGGTGCTGGAGCAATTCCCCGAAGTGGAAAAAGCGCAGTGCCTCACCGTGCTCCGGGAGGGACAGCCTGCGGAAGTCTGTCTGGTGGTGTTCAGCCGCGCGGAGGATAACCGCTATTACCTTTCCCCGTCCTGGAAACTGGCGGAGATACAGAAGAGGATAGCGCAGTATGCGCCGCCTGTAGTTTCCCTGCGTGTGTGCAATCCCGTTTACGAACCGGTCAGCATCCGTTGCAAGGCCGTACTGTGGCCCACGGCGGAGGACGAAGGCAAGGTACTGCGCCAGCTCATCGTGCTGGCACAGAACTACATCGCCCCCTGGTACAGACAGGGCACGCTGCCCGGACTCAGACAGCGGTTTTCCTACAAGGAACTGCATGCCCGCCTGGCAAACCATGAGGACCTGATGAAACTGGCACTTCTGGAAGTGGACGGGAAAAGCCTGCCGGACACCGGCATAAAAACCGGGGACCTGATTATAAAGGGCAGCCGTGCCTGGAACGTGCTGCTTCCCCAAATCAAGATAGAACTCCTCTCTCCCAACGACGGGATAGACGGAGCCGAGATAGAAAACAACTTCATAATAGGATAAACTTATGAACCGAAATAACCGAAAAGACAGAGAAACACTGAAGGAATACTTCCGGAAGGGCAAGACTCCCACCGAGGAACAGTTTGCGGCACTGATAGACTCCATGCCCAACATCAGGGAGGAAGGGCATGTGGCGGACACCGGAAACGGCTGGAGCTTCTATCCCGTACAAGGCGGCAGCCTGAAAATCAATTTCTATACGGAAGAACCCGCCGATGGTGCGGAGTCTCCTGTATGGTCACTCTCCGTCACGCCCGAAAAGAACCTGCTGCTGAAGAATATGCAGGGAGATGCGGTACTGGATATGACGCAGGACAAGGCGTTTATACTGCACGGTTCCCTAACGGTGGAAAAAGAAATCACCGCGCCCGGCTACCTGCTGGAGGACGGCAGCTCCCTCACTCCCGGCGGCGGGGGGTACTTTACCCTTCCAGCCGACAAGCAGTGGCATGACCTCCCGTTGGAGGTGTCAAACGAAGGCTTCAACTGCCGCATGTACGACATCTACGCCTCTTTCCGCGAACGGAGCCTGGATCTTTGCGAACTGGTACGGGCCACCGCTATCTGGCAGAACGACATGGAGCAACGGATAGAATCGCCACAGAAGCACTGGTGGGGATGGTCGGGCTGCATCCGCCTGCGCTGGCAGGAGCGGAACGGCAAGCCCTGCCTGCAGATGCGGAGTAAGAAACAGCTTCCTTCCGGCCGAATACACTGCCGGATGGTGGAACTGTATAACGGTTAATGCAAAGGAGGAAGAAACATGGATAACAATACTCACTCTTATATCGAACGTCCGACAGACGGCGAACCCTTGTACCAACGGTTGCAACGCGAAACGCTGGAAGAACTCCAACGCCTGTCGGGGAAGGTGTGGACGGACTTCAATGCCCACGATCCGGGCGTGACACTGGCCGACATAGCCAATTATGTACTGGGGGAAACGGCTTATAAATTCAGTTTCCCGAATCTGCCGGATTATCTGGTGCAGGGCAACGGCAAGCTCGACCCGGAAGCCTTCGGCCTTTTCTCACCCGACAAGGTCTATACCACCGGTCCCGTCACCACGGAGGATTACCGGAAACTGTTCTTCTCTTATATCCCGGAACTGGAGAACGTGTGGGTGGACTGCCGGGCGGACACCGGCGGCTATACCGTCAGCCTGGTTCTGTCTCCTTTCGAGGAGGACCGGGAGAACCTGAGAAAACAGGCGGCGAAGGTCTATAACAGTCACCGCAACCTCTGCGAGTATCTGGAACAGGTGGTTGTCATACAGCCTGAAACGCTCACATTTCAGGCGGAGTTTGAGACAGAGGCGGGCGAAGACGCCACGGAGGTGCTGGCAAGGGTGTACTGGAAGATACTGCATTACCTGTCCGGCGGTGTGCGTATCCAGCCTCCGGTAGATTTCCTGACCTCCGGACTGTCACCTGAAGAGTGGCTGGAGGGTTCGGAAAACGCTGTCCGGGTAGTGATTCCGCAACAACAGAATACCGAATACGAACTGTACAAGGAACTGCGGAAAGTGAAAGGGATCAAATCATTCGGCACCTGCTATCTGATGAAGGACGGAAAACCGCAGACCGATCTGTCGGGAGGCTTCAGTCTTTTTATTCCCAAGAAAAAAAAGGACTTGGCTGTGCGCATCCGTTGCGGCCGGTCCGAACCGGATGTGGATATGAAGCTGTTTGTGGAACGTTTGAAAAAGCTTTATTATACCAAAGGTCGTAGCAGGGCGAAAATAATCGGCGGACAAGAATTCCGGTGGAACCGGGCGGAAGGAGTCTGCCGGAATATCTACCGCCATTGTCCCGTTGCCGACGAGTTTCCCGACTGCTACCGCCTCCCGTCCGGCAAACAGCTCCCTTCCGCCTTCGAGGCTTACCTGAAACTGTATGACCTGACCGTGGAACGAGGACTGAAAGAAGTGAAGGAGTTGAAGCGGCTGCTGTCCGTTGACGCCGGGAACGCCCTTTGCTCCGGGATGGACGTATGGGAACCGGACATGCTGCCGCCCGGAAGCCTGCAATACCGGAGCCGTAACATCTGTTCGCTGAAAAGCCGCTATCTGGATTTCCTTGACAATCTTTACGGCATGGAGAGCCAGTCCGTATGGATGAATGAGTTCGGCAACTACGGTGAGACGCAGGAGGAAATCCTGCTCCGCCGCATGGAATTCCTGAAACAGGCGCCCGTTCTGACAAAGAACCGTGCGCACGCAAGGAATATAAGGGAGATGGACGACAAGGAGAATATTCCTACGGCAAAAGCATGGTTCTGCCGTCTGCTGGGCATCAACCGGGATGAAGACCGGACGGTAGGCAATATCCTGCCGGGGCACAACCTGATTCTGATGGGAACGGATGAACAGGAAAAGACGGACCGTGACCGGCTGAACGCCATGCTTGTCAATGAACGGATGCTCGACAAGAGCTATACGGAGGATATCACGCCCGTTATCCTGCCGGAAGACGAGAAGGGAAAATTGGAACAATACAGCCGTCTGCGCAGGGAGCTGCCCGTGTTCAACCATAACTTTATTAACGCAGGTCTGTTCCGCGGAGGCATCCGCCCGGACAATTACAAGATAGTACAGGCCGGAACGAATGAGTTCATGCTGGTGTTCCGCAACCGGGAAGAGGACTGTCTGATGAATCTGGGACGTACCGACGACAAGGAGGAACTGAACCTGATGGCCAATATCCTGCGCCGGTACCTGATGGAGCTGAACCACGTATGCGAGACGCTCTATATCATCGAGCCGGTACTGTCCGACCCGTCACGTCCGTTCACGCTCTTACTCGTGCTGCCTTCATGGACGGCGCGTTTCAAATCGTCCCGTTTCCGTGAGGTGTGCAGGGAACTGCTGCGCTCGCTGCTGCCCGCCCATCTGACGGGCACGCTGTACTGGCTGGACGTTTCTCCCATGCAGGATTTTGAGGATGCCTACCGCCTGTGGAGGCAGGCTTTGGCAGACAACGACACTGAAGCCGGAATGGAAATGCTGGAATGCATGGAGAAAGCTTTGGGCAGGGCAGAAAAGCAGGAATCTTTGGATGATCAGGATTGACCACATATCATTCGGGTTCACCATGACTGATGAACAGTTCGCACACACTCTGTATGCGGACTGGGACAACTTTTGCCGTACCTGTCTTGAAAACGTGGTGGAAGAATGCCTGTCCGCGTATGAGGAAGACAAGGTGCTGCATGAAATAGAACTGCCGGACCTGAACCTGGGCGGTATTCCGCAGGAGGATTTCTACAGCGAATTTCCCCAACGCCTCAAAGGGGAACTGCTGAAAGCACTGTCATTGTCCGGCACACATATCGGAAACCGGACGGAAAGAGGGGAATACTCCCGGCTGGAAAATCTGCTGTTCTATCTGGAGCACGGCTTTTGCCGGACAGAATGGAGCAAGGAGGACTACAGCCTGAGTGAAGAACTGGAATGGCTGGCGCAACAGCCGGCACACTACACGGACCGGCTGTTGCGCCTCTGTGCCGGCAAGGAATATGCCTTGCGCCGCCTGCTATGGCAGACGGAGGATGCGGATGCGTTGCTCCGGCTCTACACTTGCTTTCTGGCAACCCGCACATCCGGCCTGTATGAAAAACGACGCTGGCTGGGAATGGTCATGGAGATTAGTCCGGAACTTGCCGTGCGTTTTGTCCATGAAGCGAAGAGTGAGGAAGAATTGGCAGTAATGGCTGAACTGCTTGACACAACGACTGTCCGCAGAATGATAGAAACAGAGACGGAAGAGCATGCCGAGGTGGATATACCTCCCTACTGGCATTACTTGTACGAATGGCTCATCAGATATTATCCCTTCAACGGACTTTCCATATTCGGCGGCAAGAGCCAGTTTACACTGCACCTGCACAAGAGGCTGCTCGCTTTTATCCGAAAAAGGGATGCCGCCGTTTATCTCTCCAAAGCGGAACTGACCATCGGGTTCCTGCTGGAAGTGTTCGGTCACGCTTATTATGTGGAGGTGTTGAATGCCATTTATGATCTGCAGCCCCATAATGTGGATGGTTCTCCCGTGTATGACAGTTATTTTAACAGAGAACTGTATCGTACATTCCTGCAACTGTCACTGTTGAAAGGGCCTGACGGGGAAACGGCAGGAAATGAAGATGATGCGCGGCAACCGGACGGACAGATAATCACCGGATTTAATTCGAATGCTTTATCACATATCCGACAAGGGAAAGACAACATTATCAGCCAACTTCAAGCTGTTCTGACAGACGGGGCTGCTCCCCAAGGAGTGAAATACAACGCCCTGCGCTTATTGGCGGCATATTATGCGGAGAATGATGCCACTATGATGCCGTCCTCACCCGGACAGGACTTTGAAGAATGGATACGGCAAGCGGACTGCCTCACGGAATTTATTCGGATATTGGTAGAACGCCACTGGAAGACCGGCAGAGGTCTGATTGAATGGCTGGATAATGTGGCTGTTTCCCGGCATATCCGGCAGACAGTGCTGCAAGGGATTGTTTGTGAACATCCCCGGCAATGGGTGCGCCTGCTCGGAGAGTTGCACGCACAGGAGGAAACGATTCTTCGTCTGGCGGAAAACTTGTCGGCAACGACCCTGTTGCGGGGAATGGCACAACTGGAATCCCGGCAGGCAATGGTATTGTCGCAAACGGTGGAATGGCTGCAACGCAAGCCGGAAAGCTGTTCGTTCCTGTCCGGTAGCGGTCAGCCTTTGTCAGTCAGCTTGTCACGGGCGTTGCTGCTCTATATGCAGGACAAAGATACACTGGGCGGCAGAACGATGACAACTGAAGAAACGCTACGGACGTTTTTTCAGTACCTGTACATGGTCTGTACCGGTAAAACCGCCACCTCGGAGCAGCCGGAGTTATCCGGTTTATTGAACATCGGGAAGACCGGAATCGGTGAAATTTCGGAAATTGGCAGGATTGAAGAACCGAATGAACCGGCCGGGACTGTAGGATCTTCCCCAATTGGCACATTACAGCCGGGGGCAGTATGGGCGGATAGACAGGGAAAAGCAATGGCCGCTGTTCTGGCCTGCAGGAATGCAAGCGATACGGCTATCCGCTACCGTATTTCTTCTTTGATGGAAGAACAACCGGAGGGACTGTTGGATTGGTTGAAAAGCTGTAATGACCTCTCCCGGGTGGAACGTCTTGCCGAAGTTTCAGACCAGCTCCTGCTTGAGCAATGGGTAGCTCTTCTCTCAAAAGCAACCGGTGTTGATTACTCCGGTATGTTCAGAAATCTGATGTGCTGGACAGCGCACTGGGCAGGAGGCAAATGGGGTATCCGGGAGATGGCCGGAATCTTGTTCTCATTGATAAGAGAACCGGACCGGCAAAAGCAGACTCCGGAACAGATGAAGGAATATTTCATGCTGCAATTGTCATCCGGAGACAACAGGATACGCCTGCTGATGGAACAACTTTCGGACAACAGCCTGCCGGATGCAACCCGGAAAAGACTGCTGCATGATTTTCTCCGTCTTTATCCGGGAGAACTGTCAGCCTATATATGGAAGTCCCTCACGCAAAACACCGGGTTGCCGGATAAATGGCCGGAATGGCTGGATATCAACGACTGGATAAGGCTGGCGGCAGACCGTTCGCTGTCACAAGCGGAACTTTTGCGACAGATTGTGAACTGCCTGGCAGGAAGCGACGGAATAACTGAATCGGACCTACGGACAGCTCTGGCACAGTTTTTCCTAAGAAAAAATACCGGAAAACATATCTGTCAGGATAAGAAAGAAACAATCAATTTATTAATTCTGTCACTTCCATCCCCCTGGGAGCAAAGTGACGGACAAAAACTAGCAATTGTAGAGAAAATAGAAAATGAACTGAGAATACCTATAATAGAAGATAACGAATGGGCAGAGAATGAGGTGGAGATCTCTACCTCTTTCCTGATTTCAAATGCAGGGTTATGCCTGCTTGCACCCTGGTTTCTCAAGTTATTTGAACTGTTGGGGTATTTGAATGAGGATAAAACGGATTTCAGGAATACGGAATTAAGGATACGTGCTGTGTTTCTGCTACAATATCTGGTCGGTTCGGAAGAGAAGGCATACAGGGAACCGGAGTTGGCATTCAACCGGATATTGCTGGCCCTGCCAATGCATATCCCGCTGCCTAAACAGCTTGAGTTGACAGAAAAAGAAAAAAATACGGCAGACAGTATGCTTGTCGGGATCAAGAGCCATTGCGGAAAAATGCAGGGAACCTCGGTAGAAGGTTTCCAACAATCTTTTCTCCAGCGCACCGGGCAGTTAGAGTTGCAGGAAAAAAAGTGGTTGCTTACTGTAACGGATAAGGCGTATGACATTATGCTCGATTATATTCCCTGGTCATTCCGTCAGATACGTTTTCCGTGGCTGAAGAAATATATACAGGTGCATTGGCATGAGAAACAGGAGTTTTAATCGGATTAATCAAATTTAAAAACAATAAGAGATGGAAGCAGAAAAAGTATATCAGGAAAAGACGGCACGCACCATCCAGCAAAAGCAGGACAGTAGCGGCGCATTGCAGTTTGTGGACAACCGCGGTATTAACGCCGCATTGCAGCGTATGAGTGAAGACGAGGAAGATGCCTTGCAAGGCAAGTTTGAACAGCCGTTGCAACGCGTAGAGGAAGATGAGGAGGAAGGAATGCAGATGAAGGCGGACAGCACGATGCAGCAGAAACCGAATGAAACCGGAATGCCTGACAATCTGAAGGCAGGTGTCGAGAGTCTGTCAGGCTTTGCAATGGATGATGTTCGGGTACATTATAACTCGGACAAACCGGCAACCGTACAGGCATTGGCCTACACGCAGGGAACGGATATCCATGTGGCTCCCGGTCAGGAACAACACCTGCCGCACGAAGCATGGCATGTGGTGCAACAGAAGGCCGGACGTGTGGAACCTACCACCGAAGTGGGCGGATTGCCGGTGAATGACAATGTCGCATTGGAACATGAGGCGGATGTGATGGGATCAAGAGCTAACAGTCTATAAATTGAAAAAGTATGAACGAATATATCGCATGGTTCAATCAAGTCCTGACCACTTCCATCCAACTTTATTTCCAGCAGGAATGTGAATATTCCTCGCTGGAAGAAGTGGTGCCGCCTGCAAGCGACTGGCCGGAAAAAGTAACTGACATTCCGAATATCACATTCGACGAGCGGATAGTCATCATGTTGGCCCTGATGCCACATATCTGTCCGCAGATACTGGACATCTTCTTCGTGCAGAACAAGAACTTCGACCGTCAATATACCGAGTTCGGCGGCTGGAAAGGATTGTCGCACGGCGGTTTCCTGCCAACGGGAGAAACCGCCTCGTTTATCATCGCCGGGGAAGACATGGAAAAGAAGAAAGCGGTCATCCGCATGTTCCAGAAAGACCATTGGTTCTATTCGACCAATATCCTGCGGCTGGAAGGTGCCGGTGAAGGCGAGCCGTTCCTGAGCGGGCAGCTGAGAGTTTCCGAAGAGTTTCTGAGCAGAGTCCTGCTGGAGAAGGACTACAAGCCGGACTACAACATCGGCTTTCCTGCAAAGCGCGTCACAACCGCTTTGGAGTGGGAGGATATGATTCTGGATTACAACACGCTTGAGGCCCTCGATGAAATCAATACATGGATAGCCCACCAGAACATCATCATGGAGAATTGGGGACTGTCCCGTATCCTCAAGCCCGGCTATCGTGCATTGCTTTACGGTCCTCCGGGTACGGGAAAGACACTGGCGGCAACCCTGCTGGGTAAGAAGAACCGGATGGACGTATACCGGATAGACCTGTCGATGATTGTGTCCAAGTATATCGGCGAAACGGAAAAGAATCTGGCCCGGGTGTTCGACCTTGCCGAGAACCGGAACTGGATTCTCTTCTTTGACGAGGCGGATGCTTTGTTCGGCAAACGAACTTCAACAAATACCTCCAACGACCGTCATGCCAATCAGGAAGTGGCCTACCTTCTGCAACGGATAGAGGATTTCCCCGGCATAATCATTCTGGCAACCAACCTGCGGAGCAATATTGATGAAGCGTTCTCCCGTCGTTTCCAGTCGGTGATTTATTTCCCGATGCCGACGAAAGAGCTGCGTGCGGACTTATGGCGGAAGATGCTCCCCCGACAATGGCTGGGCAAAGATGCAGACGAACTGATCGCTATTGCCGCCGAAACGGAACTGTCAGGAGGGTCTATCACGAATGTGGTGCGGCGGTGCGCATTGTACCTGATAAAATCCGAGGAAAGGATATTGGATAAAAGGATATTGAAGGAGGCGTTGCAGAAAGAAAAAATGAAAACGTGATTCATTCGTATATTCATAACTGATATAATAATGGGGGCGAAAACGAATCTTCTTAATTTCAAGATATTATTCGGCTATTTCGTTGTATTGGCGGTTGTCAGCAGTGTGATATCAATCATTTTGCATGAGAAACAGCAGCTGCGCGAAATAGAAACGGATACATCGGGCAGCCGCGACATCCGGCATGACATCCATACGGCCCATCGCTACATAACAGAGCTTGCTACTTTAGGAGAATCTGTTATCAGCTGGGAAGATGCAGATTATCGGACATACCGCAGCAAAAGATTGTATACAGACAGTTTGTTGCAAAAGCTTCGACAACTTTGCCGGGAATTTATAAATCCGGAGAAAGTTGACACCCTGCGTAGCCTGCTTGCAAGCAAGGAACAGCATTTGTTTCATATCATGCTGACATTCCACAGGCAGGAAGAAGCGGACAGCCTGCTTATGCACCGTTTGCCCGTTGTTGCCAGGCAAGTCGCCCATCCCCGCGAAATAACACGGAGAAAAAAGGGGATTGCCGGGTTATTCGGGAAGAAAGAGACCATACAAGTTAAAGTTCCCGCAATGTCGCTTAATTCTTTGAATGAGCAACTGATAGAAATGCAGGAGCAGCGGAGGCATGAGTTGGAAAGTTATGTCGATACGTTGAGATTGAAAAACAGAATACTCAACAAAGAACTGATGAACCTGATCTCCCAAATGGATGACTTGGCGCGGAACGCTTTCCGGCAGAAAGAACAAAAGATAGAGGATATGCGGCAAAGTTCTTTCCGTCTGATGTCGTATGTGTTGGCAGTTGCCATTTTGTTATTGCTTGCTTCTTATCTGGTCATCCAGAAGGATCTCCGGCAAAAAGAGAAATCGCGGAGGGCATTGGAGGAGAGCATCCGGCAGAACAAGGCTCTTCTGGAAATGCGCAAGAAAATCATCCTTACCATTTCACATGATATCCGGGGACCCTTAGGAAGCATAAACGGAAGTGCAGAACTGGCGATGGATACTCGTGAAAAGAAAAAAAGGAATAATCATCTGGAGAATATCCGGACTTCCTGCCGCCATATCCTGCATCTGGTGAATAACCTGCTGGACATTTACCGGATGAACGAGTGGAAAGAAACCAGAAACGATGTCCCGTTCAGGCTAGGCCCGTTTATGGAGCGGATCATCGCCGGATATTCACGCAAGAGCAACGACAAGGGACTCCTGTTTACAACAGAACTGACCGGCATGGAAGCTACAGTGATTGGAGATGCCGACCGCATAGAACAGATACTTGACAATCTGTTGATGAACGCCGTCAAATTTACAGAAACCGGAGAAATACGATTTATGGCAAGTTATGAAAAAGGGCAGTTGACAACAGAAGTGCGGGATACAGGCATCGGTATGAGTGAAGAGACGCTGTCCCGTATATTTCTGCCTTTCGAGCGTGCCGCCCAGAGCGTAAATTCAGAGGGCTTCGGATTAGGTCTTTCGATAACAAAAGGCCTTGTTGAATTGCTGGGAGGGAGGATTTCTGTTGAGAGTTCCACCGGGAAAGGAAGCTTGTTCCGTGTGACCTTGCCTCTTTGCGGAACGGAGGAAAGAGAGAAGGCAGAGAATAAATCCATTGCAGGCAGTTTACGGTTGCCACATGAGGTACTTGTCGTTGATGACGACTCTGTACAGCTTGAGGTAATCAAGGAGATGCTGGAGCGCAACGGGGTATCTTGTGAGGCGTGCAGAAATGTAAAAGAGGTGGTGCAGGCACTCAGGAAGCGTGATTTTGATCTGATACTGACCGATGTGCAGATGCCCGGCACCGACGGCTTCAACCTGCTGAAGCTATTACGCAATTCCCAAATCGGAAATTCGCAGGCTGTACCTGTAATGGTTATGACCGCACGCGGTGATAAAGACACTTCCGTCTTTACGGAAGCCGGCTTCCGTGGCTGCATCTACAAACCGTTCTCCGCTCAGGAACTTTTGTCTTTCATCTCTTCTGTCGTCCGGCAGGAAAATGAAGAAAGGAATGAGGTCTCTTTTGATGCACTGATATCCGGAACGAATGACAAGGAAAAGATGCTGGAGCTTTTTGTCGGAGAATCGGAAAGAAGTATTGCCGAGCTTCAGGACGCACTGAGGACGGAGAACCGGAAACGGCTTCGTGAAACCGTACATCGGATGCTTCCGTTATGGGAGATATTGCACACTGACAATATTTTGCAGGAATACCGCCGGGTACTGCATGATGAACATTCGGATATGAGGACAGTCAGAGAAGAGACGAAAAGGATCATAACTCATACACACGAATTAATAATGAAAGCCAAAAACGAAATAACCCTATTGAAAAATGAAACAGAGAATACTGATAGTTGAAGATAATATAGTCCTGTCGCAGTTGCAGAAAGGCTGGCTGGAAAAGTCCGGTTATGATGTCGTCACCGCCATGAATGAACCGGTCGCCCGCAAGCTGATACGGAACCAGCCGTTTGACCTTATCCTTTCCGACGTCCGTCTGCCGGAAGGTAATGGTATCACCTTGCTGGAATGGCTTAACAACTCCCAGATACGTATTCCATTTGTGATAATGACGGATTATGCCTCTTTTTCGGATGCGGTACGTGCCGTCAAATTGGGTGCTAAAGACTATCTGCCCAAACCCGTGCATAAGGAAAGGTTGCATGAACTTGTCCGTGAACTGTTGAAACCGTTGTCGGTCATGCGCGAAGAGAAAATGATACTGCGGCGGATCAGTCCCAAGGCAAAGGAAGTGGAACGCCTTGCCCTGCTTGCCGCCCCTTCGGACATTTCCGTGATGATACTCGGCGCAAATGGTACGGGAAAGGAATCGGTGGCGCAAAGTATCCACCAGAACAGCGACCGGTGTGAGGGTCCTTTCATTGCTGTGAATTGTGGGGGAATCCCCCAATACCTTACCGCATCACATTTCTTCGGACATGTCAAGGGTGCATTCACCGGTGCGGAATACGACCAAAAAGGTTGTATTGAACTGGCGAATGGAGGTACACTGTTTCTGGATGAAGTCGGGAATATGCCCCTTGAACTTCAGGTTATGCTGTTAAGGGTATTGCAGGAGCATACCTATTCTCCGGTTGGCAGCTCCAAAGAACGGACTTCTGATGTCCGCGTCATCTCTGCGACCAATGAAGATTTAAAGAAAGCAATATCTGAAGGTAGATTCCGTGAAGACCTTTATCATCGCCTGTGTGAATTTGATCTTCGAATGCCTTCTCTCTCGGAATGTCCGGAGGATATCCTGCCTTTTGCCGAGTTCTTCCGTAAACAGTTCTCAGAAAAATACAGGAGGGTAACTACCGGTTTCACAGGCGAATCCAAAGAACTGTTGCTCGGTTATTCATGGTCAGGAAATATTCGGGAGCTGAAAAACAAAATAAAGCGTGCCGTGATTGTGGCACAACAGGAACTACTGTCTTCAGAAGATTTGGGATTTGATAAAGATATGATTATTGGGACCTACGGGAAAGACCGGGCGACAATCATGAAGATAAGGGATGAGGAGAGAGAACTGGAGCAGGTAAAGCTTGCTCTTGAAAAATCGGGCGGTAATATCACACAGGCAGCCGGACTGCTTGGAATCAGCCGTCAGGCATTATATGCCAGATTAAGAAAATACAATTTAAAATAGCTTTTTACATTTCCGGTAGATCATCATACAGACTCCTCCGGGATATTGCCTGGCTTTATATAATGACCATTGGCAAGGAGATACGCATTTCATGATATGTATTCCCTTGTTTGCAGTGATAGGAAGAAGATAGATAACGACTTCGTCTACCATGTGATAGAGGAAAAGTCCCCGCAGCAGTTCCACACTATCCTTGCCGGTAATCTCAGCATAATAAATGAAATTCTCCTCCGATTGATCTTTGCTGCATATCAAATCAAGAAGCGGGTAACCCGGAAACAAAGGGTATGAGCATTCTTCTTTCCAACGGGGGAAACCTTTCTTGTCAGTCTTTACCCATTGCATCAATTTTTCATTTTCTTCGGGAAGGAATCCGTCGAGCGTCATTGCCAAAGCAATTTGAATTTTAGCCATACCTCTGCTTGTTTTATATGAATAAAAAACGTGAAACCCACGCAGTTCCAAGCAGAGGCTCTGGTAAGCCCATAACAGAAACATGCATGAGCCCACGCTATAAGGTATAGCATAAGCTTCACACAATAGTCTCTGTTATTTGAAATGTACCAGATTTCTGCTTGAGACGTCTTGCGACTTATGTATATAATCGGTAGAAAATATTCCACAATCTACCGCTATATTCTATTTTCAATTTTCAAAGATAGAAATAATCTTCCAATTGTAAAATGAGTGCCCTGAATTATTTCTTTTTCTTGTCCTCTTTCTCCTTTTCATCTTCCAGTCCCAGCCGTTTGCATAATTCCGGGTCACTCTTGATACGCTTCATTTCCATATTGATAATCGCCTGCGCGTCCGCTTTGATCTGGTCATAGTTCCGCTGGATTTGCTGCATCATGATGTCATTTCCATTTTTATCCTTAAACTCGTTGATGACAGGGATTTTTTTGTAGGCTTTTTCTTCCGCGCTGACTTTTGCATGGTCCACAATGATTTCGGCATGGAATATCTTCTGGTCTATTTTCTCACCGAAGTTGTCTGATACGGCACCAACGAATGTGCCCTGTGAAAGGTTTGCTATCTTGGAAGCGGGGATAAGCGAATCAAGTTGCGTGTTGATAGAGGTGGAAACATCCTGCCGGTTGATGGAGATGGACTGACGCTTCTGAAGTACTTTTCCAAAGCGTTCCGATAGTGTTTTGGCGGTTTCGCCTACTACCTGACCACTGAAGATATTGCCCACAGTATTTTGCACCACTTTGGATTCTTTTTCACCATAGTCACGATTGAGTTGGCTGAAATCTTGAAAGCCCAGACAGACCGCCACCTTGTTGCTTCGGGCCGTGGCAATCAGATTGTCCAGTCCCCTGAAATAGATAGTCGGTAACTCGTCGATAATCACCGTACTTTTCAGCTGTCCTTTTTTATTAATCAGCTTTACAATACGGGAATTGTACAATCCCAAGGCTGCAGAATAAATGTTCTGACGGTCGGGATTATTGCCTACGCATAGCAATTTAGGCTCATCCGGATTGTTGATGTCTAAAGAAAAGTCATTACCTGTCATTACCCAGTAAAGTTGTGGAGAAATCATTCTGGTAAGTGGGATTTTAGCGCTTGCAATCTGACCTTGGAGCTGATCCTGAGCTCCTGATTTCCATGCGTCCATGAATGGTGAAAGGTAGTTTTCAAGTTCCGGGTAAGAGGTTAATATAGTAAATAAATCTGAATATGGTTTATTCAGCAGTTCCACCGCGTGGGGGAAGGTGCAATAGATCCCGTTATTATATATTTTAAGGTACCAGATGATGGCTGCCAGCAAGATAATCGGTGATTCCACGAAGAAATCCCCCTGTTTTTCAATCCATGTTTTGTTCAAATTTAACATAATTGTGTAACTTGCCTCGTATGCATCTGAGATGTCTGTCATGAACTCCGGATTGATAGGGTTACATCTGTGTGATTTATGCGGGTCATCGAAATTGATGACATAGAATCTGGGCTTTACCTTGTATTTATCCATATTGTTCAACAACGTGTTGTATGCAATTACGGATAAGTCATCGAATTTGTAATCGTAGATATAACAACTATAACCCTTTGAAATCATCTGCCGGATGTAATTGTTCACCACAGCGTAGGATTTTCCCGAACCGGGAGTACCCAATACAATAGTCGCGCGGAACGGATTCACCACATTTATCCATCCGTCATTGAGCTTCCCCTGATACTGAAACTTCGTCGGCAGGTTGACCGAGTATTCATTTTCCATCAGCCGCGTTTCCTGCTGGAAAGACTCGTTTTCAAGATTGAAAATATCTTCCATCAGGTTGTGTTTGTATAAACGGCTCATCCATAATCCTGCCATTAAGAGGCAAAGATAACCTGAAGCCAATGTGAAGACATAAAGTGCGGTGACAGCCACATGAGGCAGGTTCAAATCCAATATCCACCAGTTGAGAAAGAAAAGGATGCATCCTGCAAAGAGTGCCGCATAGATTTTATGCCAGGTGATCTTCTCGTCTTTGACACCTTTGGTTCCCAGACACGAGATAGCCAGCAGCAGGATAGCCGCCAGTTTGCTCCATAGAACGCAGTTGAAAATTCCGGTTGTATTGTTGAAGTTCATAATTATCTTGTCTATCACTGCCAGATTCAAATTCCAGCTTATAATACTTGGATAGCAATAGACATATACGTGTACCACCAAAAGAAAAATACTCACTGCCCGGCCAAACTCCATAATCTTGGCGAGTGCTCTCAAATCATCTTCTTGTTGCATAAGAATTGTGTATAAATGGGTTAATATAAATAATCGTCTTTCAGATGCCGCGTGACTTTCGTTTTGCTTTCCTCTTTTTCTTCATGCGGCGTGCGAAGGCCTCCTCTTCGTAATCCCTCGGACTGGTTTCCATCGAGAATATTCCTGCCGCCTGTTCCAATGCGCTTCCCGATTCCACTTTATGCGAATAGTGCTGCCATAGTTCGGCACCGGTATGTGCGGAACGTTCTCCGGCAGGTATGCTGTCCCACCATTTGAAAAGTTCGTTGAATACGCCCGCAGAAAACTCTTTGCCCATACGCGAACCGTTGAATACTTCCCGCCGGTTATGGTCGATGAACGTGACACCGTAGATACGTCCCTGCTCATTTTCCCGGAATACCACATCAATGCGGGCATTCTTTAATAGTCCGGTGAGTTCTTCACGTGAACGTGCGTGCTGCATGGCATAAGCCACTTGTGCATGAATAGCCGGTGCCCATTTGCCGTCCTTGAAATCCTTGGTATGTGAAAGCATCCTCTTTTCCAGGCGTTCATTCCCGAACCGTTTGCCGAACCGTGAACTCTTGAAAGGCGGGCTGACCACTTTCCCACTGTCATCAGTAGCCGAATAGATAATACCGGTATATGGCTCGCCTTTGAATTCTCCCCGTACCTGCTTGGCTTCAATATTGAAAGTAGACAGCACTGCGCTGTATTCCCCGAACGTCTGAAAGCGGTAACTTTCCAATACGGCTTTCAGGGTATTGCCTATTTGGTGCCGTACATCACCCGCGGATACATCTATTTTCTTCAGTTCCGCTTTCGGATTGCGTTCTTCCATATCCGCACCGTTTCGCAGTCCGAAGTCTATTTCCAATTCCCGGCAGGCGGTCATGGAACGGCGGTGCTCAAAAGAATCGTTGATTTTCCGTCCCTCTTCATCCACGCATACACTTACGATATGGATATGCGTATTGTGCGTATCACCATGCTTGTAGGCGATGTAGGGCTGGTCGCCGTATCCCATCTTCTGCATATACATTTGCGCCAGTTCTGCCAGCTGTTCGTCGGTGAGCTTGTCCTCCGGTGCCGGGCTGAGTGCGATGTGCAGTACGGGTTTCTCCGTGTTCCTGTTTGCCAGCAGGTAATTCTCAAAGGAGAGCAGGGCAAGACGTATGTCCTCGCTCGGCAGTCCCAGGCGGTCTGAAATTATCCGGTTACCGGATAATATTTCAGCCGTTCCTTTTTCCACTTTCTCGTGGTTGTAGTTCAGTGCCCCGTACAGGCTGGCTCCGTGACTTATTTTTGCAACCATTTCTTTTGATATTCTTCGGTTAACGCCATGACTTTTTTGGTCAGCAGCATCAGTTCAAGTGTCATTTTCTCAAGTTTGTAGAGCAACGACATCGCACGTTTTTCCCCGAAATTGGTTTTGATGGCACGTACCACCTGATTGTAGTTGTTGCCGACTGCCTGGAATTGTTTGTGAAATTCCGTCAGGCGGATGTAATAATCCATCGTCGCCTTGTCGATTTTAACCACTTTGATTGTACCGCCGAAGATGGCTTTTTTGATGAAACGTGTTTTGTCTTTTGCCTCCGTCTCGGCAACCAGCTTTTCAAACCGCGTGTTCTCTTCGGCATTCAGGCGGAAACTGTATTTATAGTCCGCCGGATCACTTTTGGGCTTTCTTCCCATTTTAGTTTTCGATTCTTCCTTCATACTCTTTGTATAATTTCAGTCCGTACTTTTTTCTCTTCCAGAATTTCCGACTTTGGAGGAAATTCCCCGACCGCCAGGTCGGGCAAGTGGTTTTCGTCGGACAGGATACTTCCTGTCGGGCGAAAACACAACTTGCTATGTTCGTTTGAACATAGAATCCTCCTTCGTCGGATTGCTGCGCGACGTTCACGGCGTGTTGTGGTCCGATGAAGTGCTATTTCCTCCTTTGTCTTGTTCTGACTTTGCAAAATTAGAGTGTTTTAAACTGCTGGTAAATAGATAGATATGTGACACGTGATGACACGTGATGACACCTGACACCTGATGAACCGAATTATAGTGGCAGTATCAAAAATACATTCTACTTTTGACGTGACGCAAGACAGGACGTGCCTTATCAGTAGGGTGTAAAATAAGCCGTACAGATACGGTATATATGGTGTCGGAGCAATACGGTGTACCTGAATAGGATGCGATACCTATTACATCCTGATACTAAAATATTGGTGTAGTCTTGATACTGCACAGTGTAGAATGTAACAGGATTCTACAAACTGTGACGGAGCTATACGGCAACGGATATATTGTCCTTATACAATGTAGACTGGCATACAGGAATGAATGTCATGTATTAATATCCGGTAATTTGCATTGCGTTTACGTTGTACGATTTATGTGGTATCGGTATCCGGAAACAACCGGTGAATGAATACGGTGATACGTGCAGTTATTCCTACTACCGGACAAGATGTGCAGCACCGCGTAGCGTCACTTTTTGCAAGCATATATGAGAAGAAAGAAAAATAATTCATTAACCCCTAAATTCATGAAGTTATGAAGAAAGAACCTTTATTTGTCGCCCTGAGCAACCAGAAGGGCGGTGTGGGCAAGTCCACTTTCACAGTGCTGCTTGCCAGTTATTTCCATTATGGGAAGGGTAAGAATGTGCTTGTGGTTGATTGCGACTATCCCCAGCACAGCGTTAAGGCCATACGTGAGTTGGATGTAAAAAACGTGGAGAAGAACGTGCGCCTGCAAAGTCTGTTGTCGGAACAGTTCGGCGACAGCGGCAGGAAAGCCTACAGCATCCTGCCCTCCACCCCTGAAGAAGCGAAAGAAACGGCCTACAAATTTATTGACCGTTCGGGTCTTGACTACGACCTTGTACTCTTCGACCTGCCGGGAACAGTCAATACAGCGGGCGTATTCCGTTCTATCATCAACATGGATTATGTACTTACCCCGATAACGCAGGAGAGAATGGTGATGCTCAGCAGCATGAACTTTGTACTTGCCATCCGTGAATATATGGCCCATCACCAAGATGCCCCTTTACGCGGCATCTATATGTTCTGGAACCGGATGGACAAGCGGGTTTCCAAAGAGCTGTATAACGCCTATACGGAAATCTTCCGCTCCTTGAAAATAGCTGCGTTGGAGACGACTATTCCCAGTGCGGAACGCTACAACAAAGATACGGGAATGAACGGGCAGCTGTTCCGCAGTACCTTGTTTCCTCCGTCCCCCGCTTCGCTGAAAGGCAGCAATCTGGATTTGCTTGCTGCGGAAATAGAAACGGTTCTTCAACTATAAATCGCACACAACTATGGCAAGCAAAAAGAGAACCGTCTATGATGTGGACGAGGATGCGCTCAAACGCGTGATGGCCGGAGATACCACGGCATTGGAAAAGATAAAAGAACAGGAAGAAGAACCGGTTCGGGAAATCCCACCTTCAGAACCACCGGAAGCAAAGGAGAAGAAACCGTCCGGTGGAAAGAAGAATTCACAGCCATACGGCTTTGACGAATACCGGAAACAATTCCTGCATAATAAACTGACGGGAGCGAGACGGCAGACTTATATTCACGACTCCTTGTATAAGGCATTTGCCAGAGTTTTGCCGGTCATCGCACCGGAGATGTCTGTTCCTACTTTTGTGAACAGCGTGTTGTCTGACCATCTGGAAAAGTATCAGGATATAATAAACGCCATGTATAATCGGGAAGCCAATCAAAAACCAATAGAATGGAATATCTAATTTATTTATTGGTACGCCTTGCGTGCGTTTCCTACCTATTATATAAGGTATGGGGACAGAAAAAGAAGGTTCGTGAAATTTGTGACCTGCTTTATGAGATAAAACCGTCCGCAGCAGTAGACAAGACAGAACCGGTAGCATCCAAACCGCAGGGTACGGATGAACCGGATGTGATGGGCAGCACCCGCTATGTTTATCTGGACGAGAACGCGGGACAGACCGTAGCTCCCTATATGAGTGAACCTTTGGAAATGGGTACGGATTATATTGGGGAGGACGAAGAGGTACCGGAGGAAGAAGTGGAATGTAAATTATCACTGGAGGAAATGAAAATGCTGAAAGAAGAACAGGAAGAACTGGACGGGATGTCTCCGGAAGTGGAGTCCATATCCCAGGTCGTAACACCGGCCGACCTTGATAACGCCGCCAATGTATTGTTCAAGTTGGATGATGCGGATAAGGACGAAAACAAGTCCCGCCGTGCCGCCCTCACCCTGCACGCTATCCGGGAGACAGACCTTTTTGAGGTCTTTTCTTCCCAGGTAGAGAATAAAAGCATCATCGAGAATCTCATGGACAGATATCTGGACGGGGAAGGCAATGCGCTGCCGGTACGAAAAACAAAGGCCAGTCTTAACTCCTCAATCGATTGGAAACAATACTTGTAAGACTTTAAATAAGGTTTCATTGGAAATATTTGGTTTACCAATGTATGCAAAAAAGCCTGTGTATCTCTCAAAAGGAATACACAGGCTTTTAGCTATTATCAGAAAAAACGGGCGATCAGCCTGCTTTTGTGCCGTCTATATTTCCAGTGGCAGAAATAAAGTCACTTGGTATCAGGGGCAGTAACATATCTGAAAGGATGGTATCTTTCAGCTTCATATAAAGAATGCCTCGCATCGTACCTATGGAAAGTTTGATTATTTTAGGTATGACATGGTCTTCATTAGTTTTATAAACGCCGTCTTCCACCATCAGGATGTCGGATAGGTTGGATATGGCATATATAGAATTTACAGAGAGTGTAACCAGGTCGGTGTTCGATGATTTATCTGAAAAAATAAAAGTCAGTTCCACACCGACGGTTTGCGCCTGTATGTCAACATGGAATTTCTGACCATAACCGACTGTAATCTTCTCCCTGTCGTAGCCGTTGTAATCGAAGTCCGTATTGAACCTGAATGCGGTCTCCTGGATTTTGACCAAAGCGATATTAACTACTTTCTCTTCTTTCATAACTATAATTTTTAAGACACTACCTTCAAACCACCGCTATAGGCAAGGAAGCCGGTGCGGACAAAATCTTTTTCCGGAAGTGTGCTATATTCAGAGTTCCGTTTCAATACGACGGACAAATTAATGTCCGGAACTTCACGTATGCCCGATGAAGCGACATTTATCAGCTCTATGCCTAAAGCCTGCTGCAAGTCAAACATCGTATCATGTGTAAGGTTCATTGTCCCTGTGAGCATACGGGATATTTCAGAGGGTTTTTTCCCCATCAGACGGGCAAGTTCCCTTTGTGTCATGCCTTTCTGTTTAAGCGCGTCGGCAATTTTAACCGCCACACACATACGGCTTTTAACACGCGCGTATTCGGCTGCATCGAGCGAATCCGCCAGATTATCAAAAAATACGTTTCCTTTAGTCGTCTTCATATTCATCCGTTATTTCATCGTCACAGTCGATGGTACCGTCTTCGTTTATACGCACATTCCTGTTTCTGATACCATTATCCAATAATTTCGATATTCTCTGCAATAACCGTACTTTCCCGTCAAGATTTTCATCTTCATTGTATGTACGGGTTGTCTTCGGTCCCCCGTCACCCAAAATGACGGTGCAATTGCCATATCTCAGGCAATAAAGGCGAAGCTTTTTTGAAGGAATGTCATACAATGCGGCTACGGCGTCATCCGCTTTGCCTTCCCTGAGTTTGAAGAAATGCTCCCGTGCTCCGGTGACATCCCCCATCGTTTTGATTCGCATCAGCAGATTCCGAATTTCCGTACCATGCTGCTCCAGATTACTTTCTATAAAATGCTGGAACAAGGATTTATCATCATCGTCCACTGCAACAGTATAGAAATTAGTCCTTCTGCCTGAGAATTGGTCCAACTTTATAAGTGAAATTTTCATTCTTCTATCAAGTCATGGCACAAAAATAGGGAATTAATCCGATATAATGATAACATATATGTTAACTTTTTGTTTGAGATTACGGAGAATTAGCTAATAATCACCTTTCGTCTTCAATTCAGTCCCATTTAGCAGACATCTGATGACATCTGCCGACACCTGATGAAGTACTTGTATCTCAGCAAATTATCCCCCATATATTTGCAGTCGAAATCAATTTTATGTCTCACCTTAAACGATTCGACAATGAGAAAGAGAATCCTTTTTTCCGTTATGTGCGCGTTTGTCGCAGCAAGTGTATTTGCGCAGGGCCAGGGCCTTGCAGGTATCAACGAAGCCACGAGTATGATGACCAGTTATTTTGACCCGGCCACAAAACTCTGTTACGCTATCGGTGCCGTGCTGGGACTTGTAGGCGGTATCAAGACTTACAGCAAGTTTTCAAGCGGCGATCCCGACACCAGCAAGACGGCAGCCAGCTGGTTCTTCGCCTGTATCTTTTTGATTGTAGCCGCCACCATCCTGCGTTCCTTCTTCCTCTAACCGGTCATGGAATACCAGATTAACAAAGGTGCGGGAAATCCGATAGAGTTCAAAGGCTTGAAGTCACAGTATCTGTTCATCTTCGCCGGCGGACTTGTTGCCGTGCTTCTTGCGGTAATCATCCTGTATGTGGCAGGCGTTGACCAATGGATATGCATTCCTTTCGGAGTCATATCCGGTTCCCTGCTCGTCTGGGTTACTTTCCGTCTGAATGCCCGATACGGTGAACATGGGCTGATGAAGCTGCTGGCGGAAAAACGCCATCCGCGCTATCTGATCCACCGCAAGAGATTATTCCGATTACTGACCAAAAAAAGAAAAGAATCATGAAAAACGTATTGAAAGCGGAAACACTGGAACGCAAGTTTCCCCTGCTGGCCGTGGAGAATGGTTGCGTAGTGAGTAAGGATGCAGACCTGACAGTGGTTTTCGAGGTGGAACTCCCCGAACTCTACACCGTGACGGCAGACGAATACGAGGCCATCCATTCCTCGTGGATAAAGGCAATAAAGGTACTGCCCAATTATTCGGTTGTCTGCAAGCAGGACTGGTTCACGAAAGAAAACTATTCCCCCGGCTTTAAAACGGAAGAACAGAGTTTCCTCTCTAAAAGCTATGAACGCCATTTCAACGAGCGTCCGTACCTGAACCATAAATGTTACCTGTACTTGACGAAGACCACCCGTGAACGCAGCCGGCAAAGGAGCGACTTTAACACGCTCTGCCGTGGCTTCCTTTTGTCTAAAGAAATAACCGACAAGGATATGGCAGCCAGATTTATGGAAGCGGTGGAGCAGTTTGAACGCATCATGAATGATTCGGGGCTTGTTAGCCTTCGCCGTCTGGAAGCGGACGAGATCACCGGTACGAAAGAGGGCCCTGGGCTGGTGGAGAAATGCTTTTCACTGTCCCTTGAAAACAAGACAGCCGTCCTTCAGGACATCTGCCTCAAACCGGGCAGGATGCGCGTCGGTGATAAGCGGCTCTGCCTGCACACCCTTTCGGATACGGCAGACCTGCCGGGTAAAGTGTCCACTGATATGCGTTATGAGCGTATGTCTACCGACCGCAGTGACTGCCGCCTTTCGTTTGCCGCTCCGGTAGGCCTGCTGCTCTCGTGCAACCACATTTATCACCAGTTTATATTCATTGACGACGCGCAGGAAATTCTCCAGTCGATGGAAAAGACCTCCCGCAATATGCTCTCGCTCTCGAAGTACAGCCGTAGCAATGCCGTCAATCAGGAATGGACGGAGATGTATCTGGACGAGGCACACACCAAAGGCGTATTGCCCGTGCGCTGCCACTGTAACGTGATGGCATGGGCGGAAGATGCAGAGGAATTCAGAAGGATAAAGAACGATACGGGCAGCCAGCTTGCCATGATGGAATGTACGCCCCGTTACAACACAGTGGATACTCCGGTGCTCTATTGGGCGGGTATTCCCGGCAATGCCGGTGATTTCCCGGCGGAAGAATCATTCTACACGTTCTTGGAACAAGCGGTCTGTTTCTTTACTGCTGAAACCAACTACCGTAGCTCGCCCAGCCCATTTGGTATCCGCATGGCTGACCGGCAGAACGGTATTCCTATTCATGTGGACATATCCGATTTGCCTATGAAGCGGGGCATCATCACGAACCGTAACAAGTTTATACTGGGTCCTTCGGGCAGCGGAAAGTCGTTCTTTACCAACCACCTTGTGCGGCAGTATTATGAACAAGGCACGCATATCCTGCTGGTGGATACGGGTAACAGCTATCAGGGATTGTGTCGCATGATCCATGACAGGACACACGGGGAGGATGGGATTTACATTACGTATGAAGAAAACAACCCGATTGCTTTCAATCCTTTTTATACTGACAATAGACAGCTTGACGTGGAGAAACGTGAGAGTATCAAAACACTCATTCTGACTCTCTGGAAACGTGAGGATGAAGCCCCGAAACGTTCGGAGGAGGTGGCGCTTTCCGGTGCGGTAAACGCCTATATCCGGAAGATTATGGAAGACGAAACAATCAAGCCCGACTTCAACGGTTTCTATGAATTCGTCCGTGATGACTACCGCCGGATGATCGAGGAAAAGAAAGTACGCGAAAAGGATTTCGACATTGACGGATTCTTGAATGTACTGGAGCCGTTCTACAAAGGCGGTGACTATGATTTCCTGCTGAATTCTGACAAGGAGCTTGACCTGACCCATAAACGGTTCATTGTCTTCGAACTGGATAATATCAGTTCAAATAAGGTACTTCTTCCGGTGGTGACGCTGATTATCATGGAAACCTTCATTTCCAAAATGAGAAAGCTCCAGGGCATCCGCAAGATGATCTTGATTGAAGAGTGCTGGAAAGCCCTTATGTCCGCCAATATGAGTGAATACATAAAGTATCTTTTTAAGACCGTCCGGAAATATTTCGGTGAGGCAGTGGTGGTTACGCAGGAAGTGGACGACATTATCAGTTCGCCTATTGTAAAGGAAGCCATCATCAACAATTCGGACTGCAAGATACTGCTTGACCAGCGCAAGTATATGAACAAGTTCGAGCATATCCAGAAGCTTCTGGGACTCACGGAGAAAGAAAAGGGACAAATCCTTTCTATTAACCAGGCGAACCATCCGGGACGCTTCTACCGTGAAGTATGGATCGGTCTGGGCGGCACCCATTCGGCGGTGTATGCTACGGAAGTAAGCGAAGAAGAGTACTACACGTTCACGACAGAAGAATCAGAGAAACTGGAAGTCCGGAAGATGTCGGAAGAACTTGGCGGCAATCTTGAACTTGCCATCCGGCGGCTGGCTGAAAAGAAACGGGAAGAACAAAAACAAGTATCAACACCTAAATGAAAACAACGGATGAGAAACAGACAACTATTGAAACTGGCACTCTGCCTGATAGGCGTAGCCTCACTGGTGCTACAGGGATGTGCGGATATGAACGGAAGAACGGACCGCGATAAACTGTGCGGTTCGTGGAGCAGCGTAGAGGGCAAGCCTGACGTGCTGATTTACAAGGAGGGCGAATCCTACAAGGTGACGGTCTTTTCACGCAGCGGAAAGATGCGCCGTCTGAAACCACAGACGTACCTGCTGGTGGAAGAAAACGGCAATCTCTTCATCAATACCGGATACCGCATTGACGTATCCTACAATGAAGCGGCGGACGTGCTTACCTTTTCACCGAACGGGGATTACGTGCGAAAAGAAAATGAACACTAAAAACCTGGCGGAATGACTTCACGACCGTACGGAAATGAAACGAATGCAATCCGGTCTTTTCGTATCTCCGGCAAGGCTTTCCCGAGTCGCCGACAAGAGGACCTCGAGTCGCCGACAAGACAGCCACAAGTCAGCGACAAGACAACTTCGATTCAGCGGGCAATCTGTGCCGGACTGATTCAATAGCGGTACGGAAAGAATTAATTCCGCCGGCGGATTCACTAAAACAAAAGCATATGAAGAAAAAGACAATCCTAATCTGCATGGCCCTTGCACTGGGCATCACCCGGGCAAGCGCCCAATGGGTGGTTACCGACCCCGGCAATCTCGCCCAGAGTATCATCAATATGTCGGACAATATTACGCATACTTCCAAGACTGCAACCAGTACCGCACAGAGTTTTTCCGAGACGGTCAAAATTTACCAGCAGGCTAAAAAGTACTACGATGCGCTCAAGTCCGTGAACAATCTGGTGAAGGATGCCCGCAAGGTCCGTGAAATCATCCTGATGGTAGGTGACGTGTCAGATATCTATGTCACCAACTTCGGCAGGATGATGAACGATGAGAACTTTTCGGCAAAGGAACTGGACGCCATCGCTTACGGCTACACCGAACTTCTGGAGGAGAGCAACGGAGTGTTGCAGGACCTCAAACAGGTCATCAATGTCAGCACGCTGAGTATGACGGACAAGGACCGCATGGACGTGGTGGATGAATGCTACCGCAATATGCGCCGCTACCGGAACCTTGTCAGCTACTATACGAACAAGAACATCGCCGTGAGCTACCTGCGTGCCAAGAAAAAGAATGACTTGGACCGTGTGATGCGGCTTTACGGGGATGAAAACGCTAAATACTGGTAGCCTATGGTACTGTTGTCAATAGATTTTGCGAACCTCCATACGATTCTGGAGAGTCTGTATGAACAGATGATGCCGCTTTGCGAAGATATGCTGGATGTCGCCAAAGGCATCGCCGGGCTGGGTGCCCTTTTCTATGTAGCTGTCCGTGTCTGGCAGTCGATGGCACGTGCCGAACCGATAGATGTATATCCTTTGCTGCGTCCTTTTGCCCTTGGCATCTGCATTCTCCTGTTTCCGACACTGGTGCTGGGAACCATGAACAGTATTCTCAGCCCCATCGTGCAGGGGACGCACAAGATGCTGGAAGGGCAGACGCTGGATATGCAGCAATACCGGGAGCAGAAAGAGAAACTGGAGAAAGAAGCCATGATGCGCAATCCTGAAACCGCCTATCTGGTCAGTGACGAGGAGTTTGACCGGCAGCTGGACGAGCTCGGCTGGTCACCGGGGGATGCCGCCACCCGTCTGGGCATGTATATGGAAGTGGGTATGTACAATATGGAAAAGAGCATCCGTGATGCCTTCCGCAGCCTGCTTGAGCTGCTCTTTGCCGCGGCGTCCCTGCTGATAGACACGGTAAGAACCTTCTTTCTGGTAGTCCTTTCGGTGCTTGGTCCGATAGCTTTCGCCATCTCCGTATGGGACGGCTTCCAGTCCACGCTCAGCCAGTGGTTTACGAGATACATATCCGTCTATCTATGGCTTCCGGTCAGTGACCTGTTCAGTAGCATGCTTGCCAAGATACAGGTATTGATGCTTCAGAGCGACATCGCCGAGTTGCAGGGAAACCCCGATTATTCGCTGGAGAATTCAAATAGCGTATACATAATTTTTATGCTCATCGGCATCATCGGATATTTTACCGTGCCAACGGTTGCCGGCTGGATCGTGCAGGCCGGAGGAGCCGGAAACTATTCCCGCAACCTGAACCGTACGGCAACAAAAGCCGGAAGTTTCGCAGCCGGCGTAGGCGGAGCGGTGCTTGGAAATATCGGAGGACGCATCCGTGGAAAATAACCATTCAAAAACAAGTCATTTATGGAATTCAAGTCATTAACCAATATTGAAAGCAGCTTCAAACGCATCCGCCTGATGCTGATAGCCTTTGTCTGCTGCTGTACCTTAGTCACCGGCTACGCGTTGTGGAGTTCCTACAGCTTTGCCGAAAAGCAGCGGGAGAAGATCTATGTGCTGGACGGTGGCAAGTCGCTGATGCTCGCCCTTTCGCAGGACCTTTCACAGAACCGTCCGGCAGAGGCGAGGGAGCATGTAAGGAGATTCCACGAACTCTTCTTCAGCCTTTCTCCGCAGAAAGACGCCATCGAGCATAATATCAACCGTGCCTTGCTGCTGGCCGACAAGAGCGCCTACCATTACTATGTGGACTTTGCCGAAAAGGGATATTACAACCGGCTTATATCGGGCAATATCAACCAGGTGCTGCAAGTGGACAGCGTAATCTGTGATTTCACCGGCTATCCCTACAAGGCAAGGACGTATGCCCGGCAGATGATTATCCGCGAAAGCAATGTCACGGAGCGTAGCCTGGTGACGGACTGCCAGCTCCAGAATGCGGTCCGTTCTGACGATAATCCGAACGGGTTCATCATCGAGAATTTCACTATTCTTGAGAACAAGGATTTAAGGAGCGTGGAACGATGAAAAGAAGAAACAACTATTTGAAACGGGCGGACAGCCTGATGCGCTGGTACTGCCGCAAACTGACAGAGAGACAACGGGTGGCTGTCGTAGCTACGGCATTCGTGCTTTTCATGGCAAGCTGCCTTTATATGATCGCCTCTTCACTCACCGGGTTCGGGAAGCCGGACGGAAGTCCGGAGATAGAGCATATACGTTCACCCCGGCAGATGCTTGACGGCGTTAAGAGAAACGAGAACAATCACTTTAAGGACTATTACGATTATGGATATCCAGAAAATCAAGACACGGTTAGGCTTGTCTCCTGATAAGCCGCTGACACCGGAAGAGAAGCGCAGACGCGCACGGTATATCATCTATCCCGTATTCTTCCTGATCTTCGCAGCCTGTATCTGGCTGATTTTCTCCCCGTCGGAAAAGGACAGGGCGGAAGAGGAAAAAGGCAAAGGATTCAATACGGAAATACCGTCCCCCCTGCAGCAACAGATGGAGGGGAACAAGATGACCGCATACGAACGGGAAGAGCTGGCCAGAAAAGAAAAACAGCGCAAGGGTACGTTTCAGGAGATGGCCTCACTGTTCGGTAAAGCCAAGAATGATACGGTACATCTGCCGGACAGAATGGTAGAACTGCCAGAAGAACCGGCAGAAAAGAGAGTCGGCAGTTCCCATAACACGGTGCGTTCTTCCGCGAATGCATATCGAAACATGAATCATACGCTTGACAACTTCTACACCCGGACAGATGATCCGGAAAAGAGGGAACTGCTAAGGCGTATTGAAGAGCTGGAACGGGAGCAGAAGACACAAAAAGAGCCTGAGGAGAACACGATGGAAGAGAAAATGGCCCTGATGGAGAAATCCTACGAGCTTGCCGCCAGATATAACGGCAAGCAGACGGCTACGGTTTCACCCGTGAAAGACGAGAGGAAACGGACTGCGGCAAAACCGGTGAAGCAGGTACGGCAGCAGGTGGTGTCCTCCCTGGCACAGCCAATGAGCGATGAGGAGTTTATTTCCGGTTTTACGGGTGGCAGGAACATGGGATTCAACACTCCCGTAGGCAAGACACTCACTTCGGACAGGAACACCATTCCTGCCTGCGTACATGGTACACAGACCGTATCGGACGGGCAGGCACTCCGTCTCAGGCTGTTGGAACCGATGGTAGTCGATGACCGTTTTATCCCCAAAGGCACTGTGCTGGTTGGAGGTACCCGTATACAGGGAGAACGTCTCGATATTGTCATCAATGCCGTGGAATACAAAGGTTCGGTCATTCCGGTGGAACTTGAAGTATATGACGCGGACGGACAACAGGGCATCCTTATACCCAACTCGATGGAGTATGATGCGGTGCGTGAGATAGCGGCCAATATGGGAACCTCGATGAACAGCAGCATCAATATTTCTACGGATGCCGGGGCGCAGATCGCTTCAGACTTGGGAAAAGGTGTGATACAGGGTGTATCGGGGTATATATCCAAGAAGATGCGGACAGTAAAGATTACGCTCAAAGCCGGACACAGGCTGTTGCTGCATTCACCTGAGCAATGAATAGAAACCCAATTATTAACCAATCATTCAACAATCGGACATGAAGAAGATTCTGATGATGTTTTTTGCCCTTTTAACGGGCGTAGTGGCTGCCCATGCGCAGCAGAGTAGCGGAGATTATTTTGAAGGTTTGAGCCGCAAGATCGGTTTTAGCCAAATGATTCCCCCGCATGGTCTGGAAATCACTTACGACAAGACGGTGCATATTATTTTCCCTTCTCCCATCAAGTACGTGGACTTGGGTTCCACCAACCTGATTGCCGGCAAGGCGGATGCCGCTGAAAATGTAATCCGCGTGAAAGCTACCAAGAAGCATTTCCGTGATGAAACGAATATGAGTGTCATCACAGAAGATGGAAACTTCTACACATTCAATGTCAAGTACGCGGACGAACCGCTGCTGCTTAATGTGGAGATGTGCGACTTCATCCATGACGGGGAAACGGTCAACCGTCCGAATAATGCCATGGAAATCTATTTGCAAGAACTGGGCAATGAATCCCCGCGTCTGGTACATCTGATTATGAAGTCCGTACACAAGCAGGACAAACGTCGTATCAAGCACATCGGTTGCAAACGCTTCGGGGTGCAGTTCCTGCTCAAAGGGCTTTACGCTCATAATGACCTGCTGTATTTTCATACGCAGGTAAAAAATGAGACGAACGTGCCTTTCGATGTCGATTTTGTGACTTTCAAGGTTGTGGATAAAAAGGTGGTAAAGCGCACTGCCATGCAGGAACAGGTGATTTATCCGCTACGTGCCTACAGCTATGTGACCCGTGTGGACGGCAAGGATTCCGAATGTACGGTGTACGCCCTGCCCAAGTTCACGATACCGGAGGACAAGAAACTGATCGTGGAGATGTACGAGAAACAAGGCGGACGCCACCAGACCTTTGATGTGGACAATGAGGACCTTGTACGTGCGGAAACTATTAATGAGTTGAAAGTCAGATGAAAGCACGCATGAAGTTTGTAATGCTGTTTACAGCCATGCTTGCCCTCTTTGCAGGGCAGGCAAAGGCGCAACGCTGCCTGCCGGGCATGAAAGGTGTGCAGTTTACAGCGGAAATGGTGGACGGTTTTTACAGCAAGGCGAACCGTGGTGATGCGGGTTTTGCTTTCGGTATTGCCGTTTCCACGTATGCCAAAGGTGAAAACAAATGGGTATTCGGTGCTGAAATCATGCAGCGATACTATCCCTATCGCAGTAGTCGTATTCCTTTGGGACAGTACACGGCGGAGGGAGGTTACTTCTATAATTTCTTTTCCGATCCGAAGAAAATTGTTTTTCTGAATGTCGGCGTTTCCGGCATGATGGGGTATGAAGCGGTCAACGGCGGAAAAAAACTGCTGTCTGACGGTGCGGCCCTTAGAAAATATGAATCATTCATTTATGGCGGATCAGTGACATTGGAAGCGGAAACTTACCTGTCGGATAAGGTGGTCCTGTTGTTACGGCTACGTGAACGTATTATTTGGGGTAGTGCCGCCAAACATTTTCACACCCAGTATGCTTTGGGCATCAAATACATTTTATAACGACTAAATCCATATGAACATGAGAAAGATACTTTATTTTATGATGATTACCTGTTGCATGGCAGCCGCCTTTTTTTGTCTTGGTTCTTGTGACAGCAACCTGGATATTCTGCAGGACTACCCGTTCACGGTAGAAGCCATGCCGGTGGCGGATAAGATTAAGAATGGCGAGACGGTGGAAATCCGTCTGGAAATCTTGTCGGACGGTGACTTTAACGGAACAGTTTATACCTTGCGTTATTTTCAGCCGTCCGGAGACGGCTTGTTGAAAATGGAAGATGGCACTGTACTCAAGCCCAATGACCGCTATCTGTTGAATGAAAAGAAATTCAGGCTGTATTATACATCCAAGAGTGCGGATGAGGCACAGACCATTGATTTGTATTTTGAAAATAACTGGAAAGATATCCGGCGGCTCAGTTTTGATTTCAATAACAAGGATACAGGGAATGAGGATGAAGTAAAGGAAAGTGCAACCGAAAAGAAAGTTTAGATTATGAAAAAGCTCTTGTTGGGTATTCTGCCATTCTTTATATTCAGTTTTATGCTCCGGGCGGATAATCTGATAGTGTCCTATCCTGATGAAAAAGAAAAAACGTTGTTTGATAGCGCCGTTGAAATCGTTAAAAGATATGAGGGCTGGCATACGGCTCGGAATGCACCTTACATCGGTTACGGTCACCGGTTGCTTCCGGGAGAACAACTTACTGCTGATTTGACAGAAGCACAAGCAGATTCATTATTAAGGTCGGATTTGATGAAGCGATGTGCAGTTTTCCGACGCTTCAATAAAGACTCTCTGCTGTTATCCGAAAGTTAGGATAAAAGCA
>NZ_CBVI010000134.1 GCF_000513195.1 Bacteroides timonensis
ACACATCTTTTCAAGTTCTCTCAGCACCTGCATCGCTTTTCCGCTATTACGCTTCGGCACTCTTTGTCCACGGGCTATTTTACCCACGTATTGCGTGCATACGCCTACTTTTTCCGCCACCTCTTTATAAGGTGTCGTACGCTTTTCTTTCAGTTTTTCAGCTAATTCCATAACTTTTCTCGTTTTAATTATTACTTTTGTTCCGTTAACTGGGTACAAAATTACAAAAGATTTCGCCAAATGCAAGGAATATTACAAAAAATTTCACCGATAAAGCAAAGGATTTTGCATTTTGTTGATACTTTAGGTATTAGCAAGCGAGATTTTTATGCAGCTACAGGCATATCAAGAGGAACATTAGAAAGTTCTACAGGTATTACGGAAGATACTATTGCAAAAGTTTTCGCCATTTATCCTAATTTGTCTCCAGCGTGGATTGTTCTTGGCAAGGGGGAAATGCTAAATAACCAAAATCTCAGCGAGAATAATTGTAACCTAAACTGTAACCCAAATTGTAACCAATCAGTAGAACATGATAAAAAAGATATTGTAGGGTTGGATTTAGGGGTTAGCTCTATAGGCTTAGGCATCGTTAGCGACTCTTCTGATATTAAGTATGGAAAAACAAAAAAGAAAGTATCTGTAAAGCTTCGTAGGGAACAAATACACATACCAGAATTGCTAACTGAACAAACCCGTACTTCAGTACCATTTTATAATCTCCCTGTAAGCGCCGGTCAGCTCGGTGTTCTTGAATCGGAAGTCTTCTCAAGTGCTACTCCAGATGGTTTTGTTGAATTGGGTGTGTTCGAAGGTTGTGAGGCTGTGTTTCCCATTGTTGGTGTAAGCATGGAGCCAATCATTTCGAGTGGTGATTGGATTGGTATAAAATCAATTGATAATATTTCAAGTAGTTGGGAATTCCTGCAAACCGGTGCCATTTATCTCATTATTACCCGCGAAGACCGTATGATAAAATTCATAGAAAAAGCTACTGACGAAAATTTCATTGTATGTACAAGCCCCAATTATAGTCCTTTCAAAATATTCAAAGGTGACATACTCAAGTTGTATCGTGTGAGAGCTTGTTCTAAAAGATTATAAACCATTAAATATTAATACTATGTACGATTTTAGTTTACTAAAACCTATATCTAAGACAATAGGAATAATTGGTAAAATATTATTTTTTCTTGGCTTGGTAATTGGTATCATTACTCTTTTTAATAGCGATTTCAGTAGTGGTATTAGTTTTATATATAACATTGCTATAGGGCTAGCAATATTGCTTGGTGGTGGCATTACTGGGCTTCTACTTATAGCATTTAGCCATCTCATAAATTTATTTCTTCAGATAGAAGAAAATACCCGTAAGCCATCTTAATAGTACATATAAACAAACTCCTTCATTAACTATATTACTATGGTATTTTTTGTCTATTTCGCATTATTAATATTTTAATTTATTCCATATAATAAATATATAGTAGTTTTGCTGTATAAAATAAACTATATAGCACAATGACAAAAGTAATCCATGTACATCTAATTTTCGAGAAAAGAGATTATTATTTCGGTAGTATCTCTGCAATATACGATACCTTAGACGAGGCCACAATTGGAATAAAGAAAAGCACTCTCGCTCATTCCGGTCTCTCCGATGGAAGTTCCTTACCAACAACCCGGGCTATCATAAAACAATCCCATCTCATTCGCAGCGCTCAAACTTCCGAAAAGTAGAAGCAAGGTTTAACTACCACTTAAACCCTGTTTAACTTCACTTTAAACCATCATATTAAACATCATTCAAATGTTTAACCCAAACTCACTCAAGTTTAACACACTTGCACGATTTGTTTCCATTCACCTTCACAAAACAAAAAAGGCTGAAACCCGCATCACATCGACGTTTCAGCCCTCTCGACTCTCCCCACCTCAATTTATACTATTTGTATTGCCCCCTATATCCCTCTTTATCGTCACAAAACCATAGATTTTTATGATTATCCTCATAAATATACCGTATGCTTTTTGTAAACGGTTCTATATGTTCAGGAAATACATCCGACTTGAAAGTACCGGTTGACATATCATACAAAAAAACAGCTCCATTCGCTCCGATCCAAATCCTATCCTTTGAATCAGCTTTTAAAGTAAATATTGAATTTATGGCAAGAGACGAATTTCTATTATTGTGATTTACATACTGACCGGTCAATTCATTATAGACATACACCCCATAAGAACTCCCTATCCAGTACTTGCCCTCTTTATCTCTTTCACATCCGGTAAATGAATTTTGCCTGAAGCAATCATCCGGTTTAAAGAAAGACAGTTTACCCGTCTCTGCATGCAGCAAATACATGCCACCACCATAAGTTCCTATCAAATAATCATCTCCCAAAGGTTTAACTGATAAAATAATATCCGAACGTAATATAGAAGATTTTATAGTGTAATGTTTCACTATATTCTCTTCTTCGGAAATATAATAAAGTCCGTCACGGGTACCTATTACTTTTCGCCCTTGTTTACCAATCCAGAACGCACGCACATTCAGATTATGGGAATCAAATTTATCCTTAAAAGAATAGATGGAAAAGGTATTCCCACGCGTAGGCGTATAACTCATTCCACCCATGTAAGTACCGATATAAAGGATATTTTTATCTTTCAGTAATGAATAAACAGCATTCGAACAAATGACATCTTCCTGTATAGAATGTTCTATTGACGTTATTTCTTGTCCGGAGGATGCTTTTATAATTTTGACACCACTTCCATTGGTTCCTACATACAATGTATCATTACCTACAGGTACCAAATCCTTAATACATCCATTACCTATTTGCGGATATATGGAGAAAACTTCCTGTCCAATATCAAACTTCAGCATACCCTGGTTTGCCGTACCTAAATAAATAGTATTTCCCATCAAAGCCAGACAGTTATAGTAATTTAATCCTCCTCTAATATTATTCTCAAACACTCGTGATCTTCCAGTTTCCATATTATAATGGATCAATCCTCCATTTGAAGCAATCCAAACACTATCATCCTCTCCATCTACAATATCCATTAGGCCATTCACAACAGACAAGGCATTGGAGTCCAGCAGAATCTTTCTGAATACACCACTTTCATACAGAAATAATCCACGTGAACTACCAAGTAGTAATTTCCCCTTCTTACTCACAAAAACCACTTTTACAGACAAAGATTTGCCATCTAAAACAATCGGTTCAACCGTCTCTGTCTTACGATTAAACTTTATCAATCCTATATCTGTACCCACCCATAAATTTACAGAATCAGTCTCTGCTATCGAAAAAACAGTTCTCCCGGAAAATTGAGGATAAGTCGTCACATTTACCCCATCAAAACGATCCAATCCCATCTGTGTTCCTAACCATACGAAACCACGGGTATCTTTATATATAGCATTTATCGTATTATGGGATAAACCTTCAGATACAGTTACAGAGCGAAAAACAGGAGACCGTTGAATTGAATACAGAGATAATGGCAACAACAGCATTATCGCCATAAACAAATAATGAATGGCAAATTGAGCAACTCTCCCTATATAATAATATGTGTCCTTCATACATTCATAAAAATCAATCATTTTCCCCTTATTATTACTAAGAAGTCCGACAAACTTAATAATTTATTTGATAGAATGTATAAGTTTTGTTCACTAAAACTTAGTTTAATCTCATGATGCATTATACGTATAATTGTTTTTCATAATTAAATTAAAAAATGCGATGCCGCTTTAGGTAAATCGGCTCGTAAATACGCTATACACATATTGACTTCTATCTAATATGTATTAACCTTATTATTTTAAGAATATGATGAAAAAGAAATTTATTCCATTATTCATTCTTCTCTTTTATATGCTGAATATAAACAGTCAAGAGTTTACTCATCCGGGCTTACTTCATTCTGAGTCTTCATTAAAAAGAATCCGGGAACTTGTCAGAAATGAGGCACAACCAGCTTACGGTTCATTCAACATAATGCGAGGAATGCCTGAGGGAAAAGCTGATTATTGTATAAAAGGACCTTTCGAAACTATCAGTCGTGCCGGTAGATATGGTTATACCAAAGATCCTTGTGAACGAGATTTTAATGCAGCTTACTACAATGCCATTCTTTGGATAGTCACAGGAAAAGAGCCCCATGCAGACAAAGCAATGGAAATTATCAGAGCGTATGCAAGTACCCTAAAGAAAATAGAAGGTCCGGACGATCCGCTTTGTGCCGGCCTTCAAGGATTTATGCTGGTAAACGCAGCTGAAATCATGAGATATACATATACAGCAGATAAATATGCCAACGGATGGGATGCAAAAGATACCCCCAAAGTAGAAAATATGTTCCGAAATGTATTCCAGCCGATACTTACTACTTTCTACAATACCAAACCTTACACCAACGGTAACTGGGGAATTGCGGTAACTAAGGCACAAATGGCATTCGGAGTATTTCTGAACGATAAAAAGTTGTATGAAGACGCTATAGAGTTTTTTCTGAAAGGCCATGACAATGGAACTCTTCCCAACTACGTAGCAGAATCCGGCCAGATACAGGAAAGTGGACGTGACCAGCAACATGCCATGTTAGGGTTAGGATGCCTCTCGGAAATTGCCGAAATAGCCTGGACACAAGGCAGAGACCTGTATAGCGCTTTGGATAATCGCCTTATGAAAGGTTATGAATACCTGGCCAAATCCAATCTGGGCTATGAAGTACCTTTCTTTACCTGGAAAGATATAACCGGAAAATATTCAAACTGGACTACGTTAGGGGAAGAAGGAATGGGACGTTTCCGCTCATTATTTGAAATAGCCTACAATCACTATGTTGAACGCAAAGGGTTAGAAATGCCATATACCCAAATTGTATTAGGCATGATACGCCCTGAAGGACCGGGATTTACTTGTGATAACCCAGGCTTCGGCAGCCTGCTGTTCTATTTGGGAAAGGACTTAAGTGAAAGGAAAGTCCCCGGACAAATAAATGAGGATCTTTCCCAACTGGAAGGATGGGCTTTCGCCAATTGCTCTTATAAACAGGTGGATAATCTAATGTCATTTGTATCATCCGGAGTAAATATGCAAAAGAAAAGGATTTCCTATCAGGCAGGAAACTATCCATATATTGCTGTAAAGGCACCCAAAATTCCAGCATCCGCAAATAAAGACTGGTTACAATTAAGCTATAGCGTTGCCAGTGCTCCGGAATTTTGGAAGTTAGATTCAGATAAGGCTAAAAAGATAGGAAAAGATATCTATGTATTCAAGATTACAGACTATCTGTCAAATAATGGAACGCACTTCACAGAAAGGCCAACAAACATTACTCTTATTCTCAATTTTGGGAATATCGGTAATGAACCGGTAATTGTGGAATGGATTCGCTCATTTGAAAAGCTGGAAGATATTTGAGTAATATATTTCTCTCCTTCGTATCTATACTAAAGAAAGAATTAACAAAGAAATTATGAGAAATAAAAGAAAACATGTGCTGACGCTCATTCTGTTTTGTTCCCTGGTTTTCTCAATCCGGGCGCAGCAACAACACCCCTATCTGTTCTTTACCCCCGATCGGATAGCGACACTGAAAGAACATCTCAAATCGGATAAAGAAGTCAAAGCCAATTACACCCAGGTAGAACAAGTAGCCAGGGAAGCCTTGAAAGAAAACAATCCTTACCGCAAGTTGGAATATCTGGCATTGGCATACCAGGTGACAGGCGAAAAAAGATATGCGGATAAGATCAAAGAATCAATCCGGCAGACAGGTGGAAAAGAAACCCTCGAAGCAAAGGATATGCTGAATCGGGAGCCTGCCTGGACTTCATTGCTAAGCACCGCCCATGCCAATCATCAAATGGCTATCGGTTTCGATGCTATCTATAACGAACTCTCAGATAAAGAACGGAAAGAACTGGCACAAGCCATTTACAAAATAGGAATCCGTCCGACGCTGCACGATTGGCTATCACCGGCAACTCGCTTCCATGCAATCAATTCCATGGGGCACAACTATTGGGTATCCTGTATTGCCATGACCGGAATTGCTGCCATGGCCGTCAGCAACGAAATTCCCGAGGCTGCCGAATGGATTGATATGGTAAGTAGGGCAACAACAGACTGGGCTAATTTTCAAGGAGATATCTTACAAAACAAACCGGCTAACTTCGATAATGGAGCTTATTACGAAAGTGTGAGTTACGCCAATTACGGGCTCACCCAATACCTGACCTTCCGCCTTGCCATGCAGAATTTCAATCCCCGGGCAGAATGGCCGGAAAGGAAGCTGTTTGAACGTGCAGCAGATTATTTTATGTATACCTGTTATCCTGCCGACGGTGATTATCTTCCTTCCCTTTATTTTGGCGACAGCAACATTGCCGCCAATGGTGAAGGAGTCTTGAAATTACTTTGGGAATTAGGTTTTCAGAAAACGGATATGTTATGGTATCTCACACAGGTACGGAAAAACCAGGCAAAAGAGAGTATGCCGACTGATACACCCATGGGGTTATTGTACACTCCCGATTTATCTGCGGCTCCACTGCAACCTTCCCTGTCGCTATCTACGGTATATGAAAGAATGGGTTGGAGTGTGATGCGTACTTCTTGGGAGAAAAATACAACTCTGTTAGGAGTGAAATGCGGACATACATGGAATCACTCTCATGCAGACGCAGGTTCATTTATCCTTTTTCATAATGGACAGCAAGTAATTAAGGATGGCGGAAACTGTTGGTATCCCAATCCGTGGTATCGTGAATATTTCTTCCACAGCCAGGCCCATAATGTACTGTTGTTTAATGGACAGGCCCAGCCTCAAGAGCAACAGTACAAAGGTTCGATGCTCGATGGTTCTTTGCATCATCTTACAAACGAAGGAAATATCAAATACATCCTGGCCAACGTGACCGGACCTACTTCCCGCTACTTTTCTAAAAACCACCGTAGTTTTTTGTGGATAGATGATGTTATACTGGTTATTGATGATGTCTGTTCGCATGAAGACGGTACATTCAGTCTGCTTTTTCACCCGGATGGAGTAAGCAGGAAAAATGGTATTGATTTGAGTGTCGTCAACCAACAGGCCGCTGTGGATATACGCCCTTTATGGCCGGACTATCTGACAGAAAGCGACTTCGAACATGATTTCCCTTATAATCTGAAACTGAAAGCTCACCAGGGTCCCAAAGCAAAGAAGACCGACGAAATGGAAACGTATTATTCGATAACCTATCCGATAAAGGCACAAAGTGTCAAGTTTATAACGGCAATCATCTTGAAAGATTCTCCTGCAAGTAAAAATAGTCCTCAGGTAACCCGCCTGAAAGGAGACGATCTGCAAGGTGTCCGTATTGCTAAAGGTGACAAAATAACTGATGTTTATTTAAACACACGGGCAGATGGGCATATTATGCACCGGAATTCCTGCACAAATGTGAACGGTTGGGATACAGACGCATATTTACTTGCTTTTTCTTATAAGAAAGGAACTGACCCCGCAGTTTCCAAAAACATATTGGAATGGTTCATCGGGTATGGGAGTTATGTGCGCAATGCCAATGAATCCATTTTCGATTCTTACACTAAAAAATATAAAGTAATCCGTTGACGAGACTAGTTCATTTCTGTAGGGTTATGAGCTAAATTGATACGCGGACGACGCGGACAAGGCGGACAAACGCGGATGAAAAGTTACTTACACACCGAAGGGAACCAACGGTCAGCGAAGCTAAATCTTACTCCGCGTTCGTCCGCTCTATCAGCGTCGTCCGCGTACCCATTCTCAATATAAATAATAAATATTTATAAAACAAAACATTTGCGAGATCAGTCGCATACTTAGGGGGTCTCAGTATCATACTTAGGGTACCTCAGTATCATATTGAGATACCCTAAGTATCATACTGAGATAGCCTGATTATAACACACTTGATAATCAAGCATTTACAAAACTAATCTTTGGTGGTTATAAATTAGAACAAATAAACTATTGAAATAATAAATTAATTCGTTTCTTTCCGGATATGAGCTATATAGAAGTGCAAAAGAAGCATAACTATCTGTGTGACAATGCACTTGATGTTCCACTAAGATCAGTTGTAGTGGAACACGAGTTCAGTCCTAGTGGGAAGTGCCTTCAGTCGTAGTGGGAAGTACCTTCAGTCCTAATGGGAACTATCCTCAGTCGTAATAGGAAAATAGCTCGCTATACAGTTTTAAATTCCCCTAACGGGTTTTGAGTAATATATCCCTCTACTTCGTATATATAAAGAAAGAATTAATAAAAAAGTTATGAGAAATAAGAGTTTAATCCTAATGACAATCTGTGCGGCTCTATCAACTGGTCTTTCCGCTCAATCCATTTATCCCGGACAGCATGCCGGAAAAATGAAAAAAGTGACAACAGCGCCGATACAGGTAGAGAGTTTCGATTTAAAAGACGTGCGTTTATTACCAAGCCGTTTTCGCGACAATATGATGCGTGATTCTGTTTGGATGACTTCCATAGCAACCAATCGTTTGCTACACAGTTTCCGCAACAACGCCGGAGTATTTGCCGGACGTGAAGGTGGGTATATGACCGTAAAGAAACTAGGCGGCTGGGAATCACTAGACTGCGAACTGCGCGGACATACAACAGGGCATTTACTATCAGCCTATGCTCTCATGTACGCATCTACCGGAAGCGAAATATTCAAGCTGAAAGGTGACAGTCTTGTTACAGGTCTGGCAGAAGTACAAGCAGCTTTGGGAAACGGGTATCTCAGTGCATATCCGGAAGAATTGATCAATCGGAACATACGTAGGACAAGTGTATGGGCACCCTGGTATACATTACACAAGCTCTTCTCCGGATTGATCGACCAATATCTCTATACAGATAACAAACAGGCATTGGAAGTAGTTACCCGCATGGGCGACTGGGCTTATAATAAACTTAAACCGCTGGATGAACCCACCCGGAAAAGGATGATACGGAATGAATTCGGTGGTGTGAACGAATCTTTCTATAATCTTTATGCCATCACCGGCGACGAGCGTTATCAATGGCTTGCTGAATTTTTCTATCACAATGATGTTATCGATCCGCTGAAAGAACAACGCGATGATTTAGGAACCAAGCACACGAATACCTTTATCCCAAAAGTTCTTGCCGAAGCACGTAACTACGAGCTGACGCAGGATAATGACAGTCGGAAACTGACTGATTTTTTCTGGCATACCATGATAGACCATCATACCTTTACACCGGGATGCAGCAGTGATAAAGAGCATTATTTCGATCCACAACAATTATCCAAACATCTGACCGGATATACCGGTGAGACTTGTTGTACGTACAATATGCTGAAACTCAGTCGCCACCTGTTTTGCTGGACAGGAGATGCCAAAGTTGCTGACTACTACGAACGTGCACTCTATAATCATATCCTTGGGCAACAAGATCCTGAAACAGGAATGGTATCCTATTTCTTGCCTTTGCTCTCCGGCTCTCACAAAGTTTATAGTACCCGGGAGAACTCCTTCTGGTGTTGTGTAGGCAGTGGTTTCGAAAACCATGCTAAATATGGAGAAGCTATCTATTATCACAATGACCAGGGAATCTACGTAAACCTCTTTATCCCGTCAGAAGTAAACTGGAAAGCGAAAGGAATAACTCTGCACCAGGAAACAGCTTTTCCCGCAGAAGAGAACACTGCATTGACCATCCAAACGGACAAACTTGTCACCACTACGATTTATCTGCGCTATCCATCATGGAGTAAAAATGTGAAAGTAAACGTCAATGGAAAAAAAGTATCGGTAAAACAGAAACCGGGATCATACATTGCCGTAACCCGCCAATGGAAAGACGGTGATCGCATTGAAGCTAATTATCCGATGAGCCTACAACTGGAAACAACGCCAGACAATCCACAAAAGGGAGCCTTGCTATACGGACCGCTGGTATTGGCCGGTGAATCGGGAACAGAAGGTATGCAATCTCCGGCACCATTCTCTGATCCGGCATTATATAATGATTACTATACTTACAATTATCATATTCCGGCTGAGCTGAATACCACCTTACAAATAGACCGGAAACACCCCGGACACAGTTTACAGCGTACAGGCGAGGAACTGATATTTAAAACATCACAGGGCAATGTTTTAAAGCCACTGTATGACTTACATCACCAACGTTACGTTGTATACTGGGATTTGTCATTCACATCATGCCGTCCTGCCGATAACCGGCAGGCGGCTTATGATTTTACGCCACTTGACTCCATTGTCACCTCATGGATGAATAAAGGATACTATCCGGGAGCCTCAATCTGTGTAGTCAGAGACGATAGCGTTATCTTTCAGAAAAACTACAAAGACGTTACCCCTGACACTAAAGTCTATGTAGCCTCTGCCGGAAAATGGGTAGCCGCCGCAGTAATCGGAGCAGTGGTAGACTGCACCGAACTGGACTGGAATGATAGTGTAAAGAAATGGATTCCTGAATTAAAAAACGACATAAAAGGAATGATTACTTTACGCCAGTTGCTTTCGCACACATCGGGCGTCCGCCCTTATCTGCCGGAACCACGCGTAGACAATTACAATCATCTGGATTCGGCAGTCACGGAGATTCTTCCGCTTGACACGGTTTTCACTCCCGGTACCCGCTTTGAATATGGTGGACTTGCCATGCAGATAGCCGGCCGGATAGCAGAAGAAGCTATGAATAAAGAATTCGAAGAATTATTTCAGGAATTAATAGCCCGACCTTTAAGAATGAAAAACTCCCACTTCACGCCCGTGAATACAGATGGCGGACACGCTCCCATGTTGGGTGGAGGTCTCTGTACCACTTTGCACGACTACATGCGTTTTCTTGATATGATCTACCACAATGGCGTATTTGAAGAAAAGCAAATACTGAAACCCGAAACCATACATGAAATGCAAGCAGACCAAGTGGGAAATGCAGAAGTTCACCCGGGTGAATATGTGGAACGTGCGCTGAAAAAACATCATACTGGCATATATGGTTTGGGAGAATGGCGGGAACTTATTGATAAAGCAACAGGAGAAGCCTATCAGATCAGTTCACCGGGTTGGGCCGGCGCCTATCCATGGATCAATAAACAGGACCGGGTATATGGATTCTTCATAGCCCATGTGCAGGGAAGTTCACAAAAGGAAGATGGCTTCTCGTCATTTTTTGGAAGTCCTGTCATTTCACAAACTGTCTCGAACATTATTTCCCTAAAAAGATAGAATACATTGAGTATCCTCATATTCCAAATCGTATTTATATAAAAACAATAAATACGAAGATATGAAGACTATCGGCTCAGTAATTATTATGTTAGTTCTCACTCCTTCCCTCTTTGCAGACAATGGCAAGGAACTGAAGCTGACATCTCCTGACGGAACACATGAAATAGCATTTTACCAAAAGCAGGTTTCACCTGCGGTAAACGAACTTTGTTATCGGGTAGATTACAAATCACAACCTGTAGTCAATGAATCACGTGCCGGACTGGAACTGGACAACCGGATATGGGAAATGGCTCTGGGAGCACGAAACCTGAAACAGCCCGCCTGCTGGATGGACAATCTGGAAGTGGACTCTGTGACCTACCAACCCGAAACAGACATCACCTGGCAGCCACTTTACGGTGAACGTAGCAGTGTACGCGATCATTACCGGGCTGGCACCCTTTATCTCTCCAAGAAAGATAACTCCGGCTACCGGCTCAACATTGAGGTGCGTGCCTATAATGAAGGAGTAGCTTTCCGCTATTTCTTCCCGGAACACCCAAAGGCTATCTTTCATAAAGTAGTAGGTGATCTCACAGAATACGCCTTACCGGCAGGTACAAAAGCATGGACCGAACAATGGGCACAGGCTTTCTTTGAGTACCTGAACATTGATGATATCAAACATCCGGTAGAACGTGCCCTTACGCTGGAACTCCCGAATGGTAAATGGGCGGCATTGGCAGATGCTGATGTAGACGACTGGTGTCTGACCAAATACCTTGCCTCCACAAACAAGAAGAACACACTGACTTCTGTAATGTATAGCCCCGTGGATGTGGTGACTTATTATGCCACTCCCTGGAAGATAGTCATGGCAGCCGACAAACCGGGTGAATTGCTGGAGCACAATGATATCATCCAGAATCTGAATCCGCCGTGTGAAATTGCCGATGCCGCCGCATGGGTGAAACCAGGCAAGATCATGCGCGAAACAACTATCACAACCGAAGGAGCTATTGCAACCATCGACTTCTGTGCAGCACATAATATCCCGTATATGCTTTTCGACTGGCAATGGTATATGCCCTGTACTTCACATGACGGGGATGCCACAAAAGTGGTTGCCAAACTGGATATGCCCCGTGTTATAGCTTATGGTAAAGAAAAAGGAGTTGGTATCTGGGGGTACGTAAACCAGCATGCACTCATGAAGCAAATGCGTGAACTTTTCCCACTGCTCCGCGAATGGGGAATTGTCGGAGTGAAATCCGGCTTCGTACAATACGCCAGCCATCGCTGGGCAACTTGGATGCACGACATGGTTCGCTTGGCGGCAGAGAATCATCTGCTGATGAATATCCATGATGAATATCGCCCTTCAGGCTTCAGCCGTACTTATCCGAATTTATTAACTCAGGAAGGTATTTGCGGAAACGAAGAATTTCCCGATGCAACTCATAACGTCACGCTCCCCTTCACTCGTATGATAAACGGTGCAGCCGACTATACGATCTGTTATTTCGACAAACGGCTGAAAACGACTCATGCTCACCAACTGGCAGCATCGCTCGTGTTCTACAGTCCGCTGCAAACTATCTTCTGGTATGACAAACCATCGTTCTATCACGGAGAACCGGAAATGGAATGGTTTGAGAACTTGCAAACTGTATTCGACGATACGAAAGTATTGGATGGCACTCCCGGCAAAAACATAACAATGGCACGCCGAAAAGGTCAGGAATGGTTTGTTGCAGCAATGACCAACAATGAAGGTTCCGAAGAAGAAATACCTCTCACGTTCCTTGATAAAGAAAAGAATTACCTCGCCTACATCTATACGGATGGAGGAGAAAATATAAAAACAAGTACACAGGTAAAATGTACTTATCTGCTTGTCAATGCTTCACAAACCATGAAGTTCCAACTGAAACCCAGCGGTGGGACTGCCATAAGACTGGTTCCTATAGACAGGCAGGAAATGAAGAAGTATAAAAAGTACAAAGGAGAAAGATTATAAAATATGATATTTCATTGAGTGAATAAACAGATTCGCTCGTATTAATAGGCAAATAACACATTAAGATTATTTTCAGTAGATAAAGGTAAGAGTTTGTTTAGGTAAAATCTTTGTTTTCAGGATATTTAAAAAGGTAAATAAAAAGATGAAAAAGATATTTCTGCTTACTACATTGCTATGCGCTGCCTGTTGGCAGGCGGAAGCCCAATATGTATCCAAAGCCTGGGTATCTGATCAGAAGGATGGCACATACATCAATCCGGTGCTGCATGCCGATTACTCCGATCCGGATGTCTGCGCAGTAGGTGAAGATTTTTATATGACGGCTTCCAGCTTCGGATGTGCTCCCGGTTTACCCATTCTCCACTCCAAAGATCTGGTAAACTGGAAATACGCAGGCTATGCGCTGAAACAGATAGAACCCATCGAGTTCTTCAATGCTCCCCAGCATGGAAAAGGTGTTTGGGCACCATCCATCCGCCATCATAATGGAGAGTTTTATATCTATTGGGGAGATCCGGATCATGGCATCTTCATGGTAAAGACCAAAGACCCGGCCGGAGAATGGGAGAAACCGATATTGGTAAAAGCCGGTCGTGGCATGATAGACCCTGCTCCCCTGTGGGATGAAGATGGAAAAGTATATCTGGTACACGCATGGGCAGGAAGTCGTGCCGCACTGAACAGTGTTATCACAATTTGTGAAATGAATGCAGAAGGCACGAAAGTGATCAGTGATCCGGTACTGGTCTTTGATGGTAATGATGGAATCAACCATACGGTTGAAGGCCCCAAACTCTATAAGCGGAATGGCTACTACTATATTTTTGCCCCGGCAGGCGGAGTAGCAACCGGATGGCAGTTAGTATTGCGTTCGCGGAATATATACGGTCCTTATGAGAAGAAGATTGTCATGGCGCAAGGCTCTACCGGCATCAATGGTCCCCACCAAGGCGCATGGGTTGATACGCAGACAGGGGAATCCTGGTTCGTTCACTTTCAGGATAAAGCCATGTATGGGCGTGTCGTTCACCTGAACCCGATGAAGTGGGTAAACGACTGGCCTGTAATTGGAGAAGATAAGGACGGCAATGGTTGTGGCGAACCAGTAACCCGTTATAAAAAGCCCAATGTAGGCAAGAATTACCCGGTAGAAACACCTGCGGACAGTGACGAGTTCAATACCCGTCAATTGGGAATGCAATGGGAATGGCATGCCAATTATCAGGATACATTCGGATATACTTCCGACTTGGGATTCATCCGTATTTACGGACATATTCTCTCCGAGAACTTTGTGAATTTCTGGGAAGTCCCTAACCTTTTATTGCAGAAGTTCATGGCAGAAGAGTTCACAGCAACTACCAAACTAAAAGTTTCCGCCAAAATGGACGGACAGCAATCCGGATTGATTGTGATGGGCTGGGACTATTGCTACCTGGGAGTAGAGAAAGAAGGTGATAAATTTATATTGAAACAAGTGACCTGCAAGGATGCAGAGCAAAAGACACCCGAAACAGTCAATCGCCTGGCAGAATTACCTGCCAGCAGAAAGTACGAAGCAGGTTTGTTTCCCAACTACGAAAGAGATATCTATCTACAGGTAAAAATAGAGAAAGGCGGTATCTGCCACTTCTATTACAGCCTGAATGGTAAGAAATATAAAGCAATAGGTATGCCTTTCACAGCCCGTCAGGGAAAATGGATAGGTGCCAAAGTAGGGCTATTCAGTACCACTCCTTATGGTAAGGAACGGGGATGGGTAGATGCCGACTGGTTTCACATAGATAAATAAAAAGACTGATTATATGAAAACAAAAGAACTACTGTTCGGTGCATGCTTGTGCATGTTTACAGCTTGCAACATGCCCGAGAAAGGAATGGATGTAGATGTATATGAGGCGCTGGATTACTGTGACGCCCAGGTACAACGCACTTTAACAGAACTAAAAGCGGCAGAAGGTACTATCGATTACTCGATGATGCCGCGTAATATCATGGACAGCCTCAACACCTGGCATTGCCGAAAAGCAACAAAGGATGAATGGTGCAGTGGTTTCTGGCCAGGAGTTTTATGGTATGATTACGAATATACCGGTAAAGCAACCATAAAGGAAGAAGCTGAGAAATTCACCGAACCGTTGAAGTTCCTGTCACAAATTCCGGCATACGACCATGACCTGGGTTTTCTGATCTTTTGCAGCTACGGTAATGGATATCGGTTGACACATAATCCGGAATACAAACAAGTGATTCTGGATACAGCAGATTCACTGGCAACCTTGTTCAGACCTCGTGTAGGCACCATACTTTCATGGCCACGCAATATAGAAATGTTCGGTGGACACAATACGATCATGGATAATATGATAAACCTGGAAATGCTTTTCTGGGCTGCCAAGAACGGAGGAAACCCATATCTGGCAGATATAGCCGTGTCGCACGCCGATAAGACTATGAAATATCAGTTCCGTCCCGACTACACTTCCTATCACGTAGCGGTTTATGATACTTTGACGGGCGACTTCATAAAAGGAGTTACACATCAGGGATATGCAGACAATACCATGTGGGCACGCGGACAGGCGTGGGCTATCTATGGATATACAGTAGTCTACAGGGAAACATTAGATCCACGATATCTGGATTTTGTACAGAAAGTAACAGATGTATATTTGGAAAGATTGCCGGAAGACTATGTGCCTTACTGGGATTTTGATGACCCCAATATCCCGAATGTCCCACGTGATGCCTCCGCTGCAAGTGTAACCGCATCGGCTTTACTGGAACTCTCCACTTACCTGCCCGGCAAAAAAGGAGAAGAATATAAGAATGCAGCTATAAAAATGTTGGCAATCCTGAGTTCGGATAAGTATCAATGCGGCAAAAGCAAGCCGGCATTCCTCCTCCACTCCACCGGACACTTGCCGAATAATTCAGAAATAGATGCCGCCATCATTTATGCAGACTATTATTATATCGAAGCCTTGGTTCGATTGAAGAACTTAATTGAAAATAAAGCTGTCATATAGAAGCAACGCTATCCCCTCTTACTGTTTTGGTTTGAGGGGAAGCGTAAACCAAAATGTAGAACCTTCTCCCAATTTAGAATTCACTCCGATTTCGCCTCCCATATTCTGAATAATGAGCTGGCAAATAGGCAAACCTAAACCGGTGCCCTGCTTAAAGCTATCCAACTTGATGAAACGTTCGAATATAAGATGGAGTTTATCTTCCGGAATACCAGTTCCCGTATCAGTTACATAATAATAGATGTCTTTTTCACGCACTTCATAGCCATAGCGGATACTGCCGGTTGATGTAAATTTACAGGCATTAGTCAGGAAGTTCAAAACCAATTGTTGAAGTCTGTTTTTCTCTGAATAAACAACATAATCATCCGGCATCCCCGGCTCAAAAATCAGATCAACCGCATCCTGCAAACGAGACTCAACAACTCCCTTCAAGGTTGCTAGCACTCCATTTAATCCAAATTCCGAATAATACAAATCAAGAACTCCAGCCTCAATCTTGGATAAGTCCAGAACATCATTGATAAGTTGCAGCAAGATTCCATTATTCTTCTCTATGATGCTGACATACTCCTTCTTCTCTTCTTCATCTTCAGTCATAGCCAATATACCGGAGAAGCCAATAATTGCATTCAACGGAGTGCGGATTTCATGACTGATATTAGCAAGGAAGGCGGATTTCAGACGGTTGGACTCTTCCGCACGCTCTTTGGCAGCAATCAGTTCACGCTCTGCCGCCTTACGCTCCGTAATAAACAATGATGAACCCACCACAACCAAAGGTTTTCCCTCTTCATCATATTGTTCTACAAAGGCACGCACCTCCATCCAGTCCTCTGAGCCATCTGATTTATCAGGTCGATGAACACGGTACTCTTCTTTTATTTTATCAATTTTATTAGCATGCACATCCTCAAAAACCTGCTGAATACGCTCTCTATCCTCTTCACAAACAAAGGTAAGATAGTCATCTATATTGGTGGTATAAGTCATTTCTGAGACTTCTTCTTTTCCCGGCTCTATCGGCTTATAGGAGCTATATGTAATTTCATCTGTCCGCAAATCCCATTGCCACGGCAGCAAATCAACCACCTCTAATGCCATAGCCATCTTAGAATGAGTAAAACGCTGATTCTGCTCTACTTGCTGAAGCCGTTCCAGAATCTTATTCCTACGAAGCTGGAAAAAGAGAACAACTACTAATAAAGTAATACTACCTATTACTAAAGCAGACTGATACTTGTCAAAGAAAGTAGGAGGAGCATTCAAATAAACCGTTCCCGGAGGACAGTTTTTAGGAGACAAGCCAAAATCCACCATGTAAGGATAGTTAAAAAGAACCATGGGCTTCGGATTATAATATGGAATATCCCGCGCTTGCTTGCCATCAGCTACAGCATTAATCATCTTCACAATTTCCTCACAGTACAGGTTCATATCATATACACACCCTCCTATTATAGTCCCATCTTCTTCAATACTTGAAATAGAAGAAGATAATGCAAAAAGCGGACAAGGCAATGTAGAGTTGGCAATCACTTTATAAGAGTTTGCCATCATAAGCATATTACCCGCAAACATGCGTTTGTGGAACCATGAAGCAAATAGAATACCTGTTTCCTCCGGAACCACTTGTCGCAATGTATCCAACAACTGGTCCGGACTCCAAGCACCTGCTGATAAAAACTTATAATTAATATCTGTATATTCAGTGTTAATCAACTCTGAGAGTTGCTGGTCATAATCAATGTCACGGTCAGTCTGATCACCTATTAACAGTAAATTCTTCAGATTCGGAATCATACGACGCAGCAACTGGACACTTTCCGGTATAAAAGCACGTGCAGCAAGAAAAGTCATATTATACTCATTACGCAGATCTTTCAAGTAGATACGATCTTTATATGGAATAATCTGATTGTACATATAGGTAGAATCCGGCCCTATATATCTACTTTCAGCACATACTATCAAAGGTATATCTCCCCAGTGTCTACGCATATCATCACGTAATATCAAAGGAGCATTTCCCAACATCAACACTGCTTTAGGCGGGTTGTTACCATAAGTTGAAAAAAGATTTTCTTTATATTGGTTCAGTATCTCAGGAGTTTCTATCGTCAGGATATTCATGTACTCCACATTCATACTCACATCCTTCCGGTCATACTCTTTCTGCATGATATGTGAAATGATAGTCTGACTCCATGGAGCACCCGATACATAACTGCTGATAATCAATAAATCCGTATCGGAATTCTCTTTCTTATCACCGGCAGATACCAAACAAGAAAAAGATAAAAGAAAAAGAAGTAAAAGATATCTTATATGTAGTATTCTCATGATTGCATAACTTGACTGTATTAAAACACAGAGAAGCAGCATTTAGTTCATGAACAGAAAGATTTTCCTTGTGATTATCAATATTTTCTTAGAAATAGTCTTATATTTGCATTCAACAATTATCACGAAAAGCTATTATATATGAAAAACTTAATTTATCTCTCCGTTCTTGCTTTCTTTGCGGGAAGTATCAGTTCTTGTAAACAAGAGAATCGTCCTCAAGTACTCAATGGAATAGTTTATGATGCTACAATGAATAATATCACCCTGATTACGGGAAATGGTGATACAATAAACATCAGCACTATGGACGCAAATCCGGATAAAGTTCCTGGAGTATTACTGGAGGACAGTGTAGAAGTAACATGTATCAAAGAAAAGATTGAAAGTGGGGAAATCCTGAAAGCTACCGAACTGGTAATAATCAAGAAGTGATATTCATATAAATAAGGGGTGTTCCGAAAACCACCCCTATCTCTTTTTATTCTCTATTCATTAATCGTTGTTCAGCTATGCCCTCATACTTCGTACCCGGGCGTCCATAGTTAGCGTAAGGATAAATGGATATGCCACCACGCGGAGTAAAAAGTCCTGTTACCTCAATATATTTAGGATTCATCAGGTGAATAAGATCCTTCATTATAATATTCACACAGTCTTCATGAAAAGCGCCATGATTACGGAAACTAAACAGATAAAGTTTCAAGCTTTTACTTTCCACCATCTTTATATCAGGAATATAACTAATACGGATTTCCGCAAAGTCCGGCTGCCCGGTTATAGGACATAGGCTGGTAAATTCCGGGCAATTAAAACGTACCCAATAATCATTCTCGGGATGCTTATTATCAAAAGCTTCCAGCACTTCAGGAGCATAATCCTGCTTATATTCTGTTTTTCTCCCCAAAAGGGACAGTTGATCTTTTAATTCGGTCATAACTATTTGTTTTTAATGTAAATCAGGAGTTAAAGCCAATACTCTCATTTATATCACAGTGGGAAAAATACGATACGTACTATTCTCTAACTCCTATAACTCCTAAGCGAAGCGATAATTCCTTTAAATACTTAACTACTTTAAATATTTCTCTAATCCCTCACGACGTAACTTACATGCCGGACAATGCCCGCAGCCATCACCCTGAATCCCGTTATAACAAGTCAACGTTTCGTTCCGTATCAGATCGAGCACTCCCAGTTCATCTGCTAATCCCCAGGTTTCCGCTTTGTCGATCCACATCAATGGAGTATGAATTACGAACTGCTCGTCCATAGCCAGGTTCAATGTAACATTGAGCGACTTGATAAAGGTGTCCCGACAATCAGGGTATCCGCTGAAATCAGTCTGCGACACTCCTGTCACGATATGATTGATACCATGTTCACGGGCATATACAGCAGCAATGCTTAGAAAGAAGAGATTACGTCCCGGCACAAATGTATTGGGATAACTACCGGCTGGCTTTTCCTGATCCATAAGCATCGTTGTATCCGTCAGTGAGTTGTGCCCCAACTTACCGATAAAAGACACATCCATTGCTTCAAACTCCACACCAGCTTTACCGGCTATTTCCCGTGCCAGTTCCACCTCTTTCTCATGCTTCTGTCCGTACAGGAAGCTCAAAGCAACTACTCTCTTAAACTCTCGTTTTGCCCAAAACAGGCAAGTGGTAGAATCTTGTCCACCACTGAATACGACTAATGCAACTTCTTTATTCACAACTATTCATTATTAATGCGAATCAGGAGTTAAAGGGAGTTATCGCTTCGTTTAGGAGTTAAAGGAGTAAACGCCGATACTCCTCGAAGCGATTTTATCATATATATAAAACGGAAGTATCAGCTTTAACTCCGAAGTCTGCTTGCAGACTGATAACTCCTTCAAATTCCTTAACTCCTGATTTGCAGTATTTATCATTATTTCAAATATCTTTGACTTTCAATATATTGTAAGAGATATCCTGATCATATACATCACTACCGTCAATACGTTTAATAGCTGCCACAACACGGATAGTGACCGGAAGAATCAACACCTCATACAGGGATTTCAATACAATCTGAATACACATCATCACCAGTAATTCAGGCCAAGCAATAATTCCTCCGAAAGCAACAGGAAAGAATATCAGAGAGTCTGCCGTCTCCCCCACTACAGTCGACCAGATGGCACGAGCCGAGAAATGCCGTCCGCCACTTGCCACTTTCATACGACTCATGACATAAGCGTTGAGAAACGAACCAACCAGAAAAGCCGTCAGACTCGCCACTACAATACGAGGTGCCATTCCAAAAACAAAGTTGAAGTGAGCCTCCCCCTCCCAAAATGGCGCAGCCGGTAATGCTACGGCTATCAATCCAAGCATCACCACAAAGAAATTCATAACAAAGCCACTCCAGATAATGAGACGTGCCTTACGAAAGCCCCACACCTCAGCAATGCAATCATTGATAATATAAGAAATAGGGAAAACCAGTAACCCTGCGGTAACGGTAATACCGAAAACCTGGATAACTTTAGTTTCAAGAAGATTAGCTGCAATCAGACAAACATTAAATAGAATACCCAGCAGCATAAAGGGTACAGATACTTTTTGCTTCATAAATCCTGTTTTTTACGTGGTGTTCTAGAATACACGACCGCTATTCACGGCATCATAAGATCGTTAAATCGGCTACAAAGATACGTTTTCTTCTATTGACCGCAAAACCATTTCTAATTTAAGTTGTTCAAAGGGCATTCACCAAAACCTAACTTAATAATGAAGACAATCTTAAAAGTAATGTTTCTGTTGTGCGGCATCGGTCTCATTCCGTCCGTGGCTAAAGCACAAGAAAAAGTGATTATTGATGACGAGGCATCTAACGGCATCGTCATGGTTACCATCGACAAGGCAGGCGACGAGATCGTCCGTATCATGAACGAATCACAGTTCAGGTACATCCACGATCCACAGGCGCCTCGCTTCCTGTTGATGGATAAAAAAGGAAAGTTCGCCCTTGGTATCGGCGGATATGTGCGTGCCACTGCCGAATATGACTTTGGCGGCATTGTGGACAACATGGACTTCATCCCTGCCTACATTCCGAATGCCAGCAAAGTAAAGAACCAGTTCCAGATGGATGCTAGTACTTCCACCATCTTCCTGAAACTGGTAGGGCATACTAAATTGCTGGGTGATTTCGTTGTGTACACTGCCGGTAACTTCCGTGGCGGCGATAAGGTATTCCAGTTGCGAAATGCTTATATGTCGTTCCGTAATGTAACGGTGGGTTATACTTATGGTGGGTTCATGGATTTGGCTGCATTGCCGTCCACTATCGACTTCCAGGGTCCCAATGGTGCAACTTTCTACCGTGCCACTCAACTTGCCTACACTTACAAAGGTCTGAAGAACTGGCGTTTCCATGCATCTATCGAAGTGCCAAGCGTAGATGGCGCCACGAATGACGAACTCAGCGTAGCCCAACAACGTATGCCGGACTTTACCGCTTACGCCCAATATGGCTGGGGAGCTAACAGCCATCTTCGTGTGGGTGGTATCGTGCGCAGCATGACGTATACCAGCACGCTCAGTAATCATGCATCCGATGTTACCGGATGGGGCGTACAGGCATCTACCTCGTTCAATCTCAGTAAGAAATGGGAAATCTTCGGACAGGCTACTTACGGAAAAGGTATCGGACAATATTTGAATGATATAAGCAATCTGAATGTGGACATCGTTCCCAATCCAGAAAAAGAAGGCAAGATGCAGGCATTGCCTATGCTGGGCTGGTTTGCCGGGGCACAGTATAATATCTGTCCGAAAATATTCGTATCCGGCACATACAGTATGTCCAGATTATATTCTGAGAATGGTTATCCCAACGATCAACCAAACAGTTATCGCTACGGACAGTATCTCGTAGCCAATGTATTCTGGAATGTCACTCCAAACATGCAGGTAGGAGCCGAATACCTCCGTGGCTGGCGTACAGATTTCAGCAATTCAACACACCATGCCAACCGAATGAATTTGTTGGTACAATATTCATTCTAAAGGCTAGGAGACTGTTTTTAGCAAATAATAGACTGCCTGAAACGCACAGTAAAGTTTGTTTCAGGCAGTCTATTTCATTATTTATCGGTAAATATACCGATATTTATATATACCTTTGTCACAACTATAATTCAATATACAAAGAATTCAGATATGAAACAGCACTCCGTTATTTCAGCAGATATAGTGGCCTCAACATCATTATCACCGGAAGAGCTCAGTGAATTGCGAAATAGAATCATCCGGTTCATTGATTATATGGAGCAGGAGTACAACGGATATGGACGAATCATTAAAGGAGATTATATCGAATGTTATTGTCCATCTCCGGAAAAAGCCCTCCGTCTAGCTATTGCACTAAAATGCTGTATAAAGTCCTATATACTTCTCCCGGAAAACGTAAGAGATAATACAGAAGTTAAACGGCGTAAATTATTCAAGGATTATGCTGTAAGGGTTTCTGTTGGTATCGGAGATATGAAGACAGTGGATATACGGAACGGAATTTTAGACGGTGACGCCATCTACCGGGCAGGCCGAAATCTCAAAGATCAAAATACCAGCCAGAAAGAGAAAGTAATCATAAAGAAAAGTTTCTTTTGGACAGGAGATGACAAGGATAAAGATATGCTTTGCAATGCAATAGGTGAACTCATAGATAACCAGTTGAACCGTTCTACAGCCAAACAATGCGAAGTACTATACTATAAACTGATTGGAAAAAGCGAGAATGAGATTTCTCTCATCACCCAGCTTAGTCAGTCTACCGTCAACCAACACTCTACTTCTATTGGCAGCAATGCCATTATCCAGGCTATAAACTACATAGAAAACAACACTAAACTATGGAAATAACAAAGCTATTCTTACTATTGCTTATTCTCCACATCATCGGAGATTTTTATCTGCAATCGCAGCAGATGTGTGACAACAAAAGGAAGAAAGGCATCAGAAGCAAGGAACTTTATACACATATCCTCATCATATCCCTCTTGTTTATCCCGGTCGCCATTTGTCATGGTGCATTTAAATGGTTTATTCTGATTGTTTTGTCTCACACCGCAATTGACATCTTTAAATCTTATCTCGAAAAGAAATATCCTCGATGGGTACTCCATTATTTTTTCGGGGACCAGTTGCTCCATTGGAGTGTCTTAGCATTTTGTGCAGTGAAAATATCCCCACTCTCTCAGCCGTTCCCACTGAATGAAGAACTGATACTACTGATACTCGGCTTTTTACTATTGTTCAAACCTACCAACATACTGATCACCCTTGTTCTCAGGCAGTTTAATGTAACCCCTCGCACTGAAAAAACATTGCCCAGTGCCGGGCACCTGATTGGAAACATGGAGCGAATACTAACCTTTATATTAATCTTGCTCAATCAATACAGTGCCGTCGGTTTTCTCATTGCTGCCAAGGGGCTTCTTCGCCTTCGAGATAATAAGCAAACCACTATCTCTACGGAATACGTACTTTGTGGTACTCTCCTCAGCATTGGATGTGCTTTTATCATCAGTATATGTATCAGGCATTTCAGCTCAATATTACGATTACTCACTTAATATTTACCGGTATCTAAGCCGATAAGTACTATTTATCGGCTTAAATACCGATAAATACAGCATAAAGAAAGGGCATGCCGGCTCTTCCCGCCGCATGCCCTTCCTTGATATATAAAAGAATTATAAAAATCAGAAGCTATAATCAATGCTAAGACCGAACACCTTGTTAGTGCGGCTATATACATTGGTACCAGTCAATCCGGTATTGTTATAGTTTTGAGAAGTTTTAGTGTAATCCTCATAGGTAGTCCACATATAACCAACATTCAGATTAGCTTTTTCACTCAACTTCAACTTTGCTCCAAGACCCAAAGTATAAGAATCGCAAGAGAAGCTGGTATCACTCTGATAGTCGTTGGACAATCCATAGTCTGTAATCTGACCACCGCAGCTCACTGTCAGATGCTTGGTTACATCCCATTCAATACCGGCCAGATATTCGTTTGTTCCCTTTGTCAGAAACTTCTGCTTGCCATTGGCCATTCCTGCATTCTTGTCATCAAAGAAGTGATATTCCACAGATGCGCGCAATACCGGTATGAACTCATAGGCAACAGCCACGGATAGCATGGAAGGGATATCATTCGGAGTATTCACACCATGCTTATAATCCGCCAATTCACTTTCGGCGGTACCAATCATACGAAGCGAGTTCTCTTTAGTGGAATTTTCAATGTTCAAATTAGTCATGAACTCATACTTTGCGCCAATGTTCAGCTTGCCCAACTTGGCATCCAAGCCGATAACCGGAGTAAATCCCCATCCGGTCTGACTACAATCCAAGTCGATGCCGATAAGCTCCGTGCCGGCAGGTATCGTTCCTCCGGTAGGCAAAGGCAAATTAGTGGCGGCACTGGCATTCAATGCACCCTGATAGCCACCGGTAAAGTAATTCATGCGACCACCTGCAAAGACAGAAAGCCAGTCCGTCGCCTTATAAGTCAAGCCCAACTGTACAGAATAGATGTACTGTTTGCCATCCATGTAGCTTTTCAGCGAATAGGCATTACTCGGAATGCCTTTGGCTCCCAATCCGCCTATCACCATAGCATCGAACATGGGAAGACCATCATCAAACGAAGCCTTTCCACCGCCACCGGTGATGCCGAAGAAACCGGAAAGCGTCCAGTCACTCGCCTTATAAGCGGCAAACACACTGGGAATAACAGGCGCGGACGCCTTACCTTCATAATACTTATTCAGCCCCAATCCTTCGCACGAAGCATCGATATTTCTTGTTTGGAAAGCGCTCTGAATGCTCAAAGACATATGAAAACCGTCATTGGGCAAAAAGGCCAGACCGGCCGGATTGGACAAAGCACCGTCTATTTCAGTTGTAGCACCACGGGATAGCATACGAAGAAAGGCGGCATGCTGATTTGTATTTGTCAGCAGTCCTCCTGCAAAAGTTGAAGTTGAAACGATTAGCAGCATAAGGCTAATCAACGAAAATTTTCTCATCTAAATCTTTTTTAATTGTTAGCGGGCGCAAAGGTACAACAATATTGCACATCAAAAAACGTTTTGTGCAGAAAGATACATTACAGGCAAAAATTAATTGAAAAACAAACTGTTTCTAATGAAACTTATTAAAGAAAAGAAGATATGGATAATGCATAACCGGAAAGTAATGAATTAAATGATAATTTAGGGGCGTAGCGCCCCGGCAAAGTTTAGCTTCGCTGACCGTTGGTTCCCTGCGGCGTATAAGCAATTTTTCAGACGCGGATAACGCGGATGACGCGGATTCTTTTTTTCATTCGAAATGATAGCGCAGCTTTTAAAATCCGCGTCATCCGCGTTATCCGCGTCTGAAAAATTAAAAACACACCGATAAATTCCCATTTAACTCATAACCCGACAGAAACGAATTAATTCATTATTTCAATAGTTTATTTGTTCTAATTTATAACCACCAAAGATTAGTTTTGTAAATACTTGATTATCAAGCGTGTTATAATCAGGCTATCTCAGTATCATACTTAGGGTACCTCAATATGATACTGAGGTACCCTAAGTATCATACTGAGACCCCCTAAGTATGCGACTGATCTCGCAAATGTTTTGTTTTATAAATATTTATTATTTATATTAGAGGTGCTTATCATATCGGATTATCGTTTTGTTCATAACCGGAAAGAAAAGAAGGAAATTCAGACATGAAGAAGTACGTAAGTTGCTGACTGTATGAATAATTGGTGTTCCACCTTGTTCAGTCGTAGTGGGAATATACCCGACTTCCAGACCAATCCTGTAACCTCCCCATATCCGGTCCGTATCTTCTCCGTACCAAGTCCGTAGCAAATTCGGTTCTATAGGATACGGAGTCGCCTATGAACCTTATCAGCCATCCGTGTGTTATATAACATACAATAAATTCTAAAAACTTCAATAAACTATGGCATATACAATTGCTTTCTTCGGTACGAAGCTCTATGACGAGGATTCGTTCAATGACAAGAACAAAGAGTACGGTTTTGAACTCCGCTATTACAAAGGTCATCTGAATAAACACAACGTGATACTGACACAGGGTGTAGATGCCGTCTGCATATTTGTAAACGACACCGCAGACGCGGAAGTGCTTCGCATAATGGCGGACAATGGCGTAAAGTTGCTGGCATTGCGCTGTGCCGGATATAACAATGTAGACCTGAAAGCAGCCGCTGATTGTGGCATCACGGTAGTACGCGTACCCGCCTACTCGCCCTATGCCGTAGCAGAATTTACGGTGGCCCTCATGCTGTCGCTGAACCGGAAAATTCCCCGTGCCACCTGGCGTACACGAGACGGTAATTTCTCTCTGCACGGACTGCTGGGTTTCGATATGTACGGCAAAACGGTCGGCATCATCGGTACGGGAAAGATTGCCAAGAAACTGATTATGATTCTGCGCGGTTTCGGCATGAACATACTGGCTTATGACCTATACCCCGACTATAACTTTGCCCGCGAGCATCAGGTGGTGTACACCACGCTGGATGAGCTTTACCACAGTTCGGACATCATCTCCCTGCACTGCCCGCTCACCGAGCAAACCAAATATCTCATTAACGACTACTCCATCAGCAAGATGAAGGAGAGCGTAATGATTATCAATACCGGACGCGGACAACTGATCCAGACCAACGCACTGATAGAAGGATTGAAGAACAAGAAGATCGGTTCTGCCGGACTGGACGTGTACGAGGAAGAAGGCGAATACTTCTATGAAGACCAGTCGGACCGCATCATCGACGATGATGTACTGGCACGTCTGCTTTCCTTCAACAATGTCATCGTCACCTCACACCAGGCGTTCTTCACCTGTGAAGCATTGGAGAATATCGCCACTACCACACTTCAGAATATCAAAGACTTTGCAAGCGGAAAAGCCTTGGAAAATGAAGTCAAGATATAAAATTAACAATAAAAATCTGCTATAAGCAGAGGATAACATCTGACCATAAACTTTTTCAAAACCAGTTTGTTATCTAAACATATCAACCATTTAAAAGAAAGGAATTAATTATGAAAAAAGTAATAGACAAAGCGGAAAGCCGTGGACGTGCTCTATATGATTGGCTCGACAGTCACCATACATTCAGTTTCGACACCTACTACAACCCGCGCCGTATGAACTTCGGTGCCCTGCGCGTACTGAACGACGACCGTGTAGAACCAGGTAAAGGCTTCGGCACCCACCCGCATAAAAACATGGAAATTATCTCCATCCCCTTGAAAGGAAAGCTGAAACATGGTGATAGCCAGAAGAACAGCCGCTCCATCACGCCGGGTGACATACAGACCATGAGTGCCGGTACCGGTATTTATCACAGCGAAATGAACGGCAGTGACACCGAACCGGTAGAGTTCCTGCAAATCTGGGTAATGCCGGAGAAGCTGAATACACCACCTGCCTATCAGGATTATGACATCCGCCCATTGCTGCGCAAGAACGAACTGACGTTGATTGTTTCACCGGACGGTGACGCTCCTGCCAAGATGCTGCAACAGGCATGGTTCTCCATCGGAGAGATAGAAGCAGGCAAAAAGATCGGCTACCACATGCACCAGTCGCATGCAGGGGTATACATCTTCGTGATCGAAGGTGAAGTGAAGGTGGACGACACTGTACTCTCACGCCGTGACGGCATGGGTGTATATGACACTCACAGCTTTGAGCTGGAAACACTGAAAGACTCGCATATCCTGCTGATGGAAGTGCCCATGTAAGTCTTTTAGATAAAAATAACAGCTAAAAGCCAAGGTTTGTGTAGCGTTTTTCGTAATATTGCGCTATAAATTGACCCTTGCATGAAACTTGATTACATTTACCATAGCGGCTTCGCGATTGAAGCGGACGGAGTGACAGTCATTATCGATTACTACAAAGATTCCTCTGAAACGGAATATAATAAAGGTATCGTTCATGACTATCTGTTGGGAAGCCCCGGAGAACTATATGTGCTCTCTTCCCATTTTCACCCCGACCACTTTAATCGCGAAGTTCTTTTATGGAAGGCCGAGCGTCCGGATATTCACTACATCTTCTCTAAAGACATTCTGAAACATCGTCGCGCCACACGTGAGGATGCCACCTATATAAATAAAGGTGATGTGTACGAAGACCCGAATATCCGTATCGAAGCATTCGGCTCCACGGACGTGGGCATCTCTTTTCTGATCGACCTGCAAGGCATCCGGCTGTTCCATGCCGGAGACCTGAATAACTGGCATTGGAGTGAAGAGTCCACCCCACAGGAAATCCGAAAAGCGGAAGGCGACTTCCTTGCCGAGGTGAAGTACCTCCAGCAGACCGCCCCTTCGGTAGACGTAGCCATGTTTCCAGTGGACAACCGTATCGGGAAAGACTATATGAAAGGTGCGGAACAATTCGTGGAACGAATAAAAACCGCTATCTTTGTTCCTATGCACTTCAGCGAGGAATACAAGGGCGGAAATGCTTTCCGGGAGTTTGCCGAAAGCAAAGGTTGTCGTTTCCTGTCCATCACCCGCAGGGGCGAAAGTTTCGATATTACTCAATAAAACATACGCATTATGAAAAATTTGACACAGTTTCTTTTTATGCTGTTATGCATCTGTCTGCCGGCCACAGCGTTTGCAGACGCCAATAAAGATAAAGATGACGACAGCAAGTATCTGGCAGGTGCAGTACCCGAAGTAGATGGAAAAGTGGTATTCACCAAAGAATTCAGCATTCCCGGCATGTCGCAGGAAGAAATCTTCAAACGCATGCAGAACTGGATGGAAGCACGGCTGAAAAAGAATGAAAACACCAGTCGCGTAGTCTACACCAATCCGGAAGAAGGACAAATCGTAGGTACGGGAGACGAATGGATCGTGTTCAGTTCGAGTGCGCTTTCTTTGGATCGCACAAAAATACTCTACCAGATTTCAGTAGTCTGCGCACCTGCGAAGTGTACGATGGAAGTAGAGAAAATCCGTTTCAACTATCGCGAAGGCAAAGAGAAATATACGGCAGAAGAATGGATTGTAGACAAGTACGCACTGAATAAAGCCAAAACCAAATTGGTGCGCGGACTTGCCAAATGGCGTAGAAAAACAGTAGACTTTGTAGACGACCTGGCCCTTGGAGCAGCCGAAGCCCTCAGTGCAAGCACTGCTAAGAAAGCAGCCGAAGCAGCTGAGCAGAAGGAAGCTAAGAAAGAGGAAAAGAGTGTTATCAACTCTGGCCCGATAGTAATTGCCCCAAAAGCAGAAGTTGAAGTGAAGACTCCGGCAGAAACCAGCAAAGTCACAGTAATCCCTGCCACTCCGCTCACCCCGGCTACTCCTGCAACGTCAGGTACAGTACCCGGTTACAAAGAAGTAGCTCCAGATCAATTACCGGCAAATGCCATCCAAATGGGTGCGGGCAAGTTAGTGCTTGTAATCGGCTCGGATGCTTTCAACATGACCATGATGACAGCAAATGCAGGTGGTTCATTGGGCAAATCATCAGGCAAGCCTGTTATTTTCAGCTTCCTTTCTCCCGACCAGCCTTACGAACAGATGGAAACGGCAGAAACTTACACTGTTCGTTTCTATCCGGCAAACCAAACCGAACCGTCAGTTGTTTTGGAATGTAAGAAGATGCCTTCACAGGCTCCGATGGAAGGTCAGCCACGCATGTATGTGGGTGAAATTCTGAAAGCATTCGTAAAATAATCACTAACAACTAATCACTAATTACGTGGAAATAAAAGCTAAATTCGATCATTTTAATATCAACGTTACCAACTTGGAACGTAGTATTGCTTTCTATGACAAAGCATTGGGATTGAAAGAACATCATCGTAAAGAAGCCTCAAACGGCTCCTTCACATTGGTTTACCTGACAGACAACAGCACAGGTTTCCTTCTGGAACTGACTTGTCTGAAAGATCATCCGCAAGCTTATGAACTTGGAGAAAACGAAAGCCATTTATGCTTCCGTGTTACCGGTGATTATGAAGCTATTCACCAATACCATAAAGAAATGGGTTGGGTATGCTTTGAAAATACAGCTATGGGATTGTACTTCATCCATGATCCGGATGATTACTGGATAGAGGTGCTTCCGGCAAAATGATGAAAGAATGGTAAAATGATAAATGGTAAGATGATAGGATTACATTTCCTCATCTTACCATTTATCATTTTACCATCTTATTTATGACGACCTGCCCTTTTCTTTCGTATATCCGCCTTCATCTTGGCAGCACCGGAACCATGTTTCCCAGTAATATACGATTTCTTCTTGGCTTTAGTTTTCACCTTTCCATCTTCTTTGGGTTTGTCTTTCTTTCCTTTAAAGACGATACCGCCCATTATTGCATCTTCTATACTCATATTCGGTTTCTATTACTATTACATTTATAAGCCGACACAAAGATAGTTTTTTTCTACCAATAGCCTGCATTTTTCGTATCTTTGCGGACAACTTTTAAAGATTGAATAGAATGAACACTACACTGCTTTCTGCTGATAAGGACCCGATGGGTGCTGCTATTGCCGATTATTATAAACAAAACAAGGCCGAACGGCTACGGGTCTTCTCCTCACAATTCGACGAGGATGAAATTCCGGTAAAGGAACTTTTTCGCATGGAAAAGCAGATGCCTCTTCTGGAACGTACCGCCCTGCAACTGGCTACGGGAAAGATTCTGGATGTGGGAGCCGGAAGCGGTTGTCATAGTCTTGCCTTGCAGGAAGCAGGCAAAGATGTACATGCCATTGATATTTCACCGCTTTCAGTAGAAGTAATGCAACAACGCGGTATACGGCATGCCACATTACTCAATCTGTTCGATGAGCATTTCCAAGAGACATACGACACAATATTAATGTTGATGAACGGTTCTGGAATCATCGGTAAGTTGGAGAACCTGCCTGCCTTCTTCAAAAGAATGAAGCAACTGCTACAACCCAGCGGCTGCATCTTTATGGACTCCAGTGATCTGCGCTATCTGTTTGAGGAAGAAGACGGAAGTTTTGTGATTGATCTGGCAGGTGACTATTATGGAGAAATAGACTTCCAGATGCAATATAAGGATATTCTGGGAGAGTCATTCGACTGGCTTTACATTGATTTCCAGACACTCAGTCTTTATGCAGCCGAAAATGGTTTCCAAGCGGAGTTGGTAAAAGAGGGAAAGCACTACGATTATTTAGCCAAGTTGACCTTGAAATAAGGTCAACCCGGACTTTCTGTTTATTATTTCTTTGACAGCATTTCGTCAATCTTCTTCGTCAATGCGGCAAATTCCTTCTCATTGTACAAGCGGGTCAGCATCACAATGCGTCCGTCTTTATCAATCAGTACATTGCGGGTAATGCCGGCATTACGAAGTGCATATTTGGCAAAGATATCCGCACCGGGATCCAATCCCAAAGGATAAGTAACGCCAGTCGACTTGCCGAATGCAATCACTTTGTCCAACGGCTCATCACGATCTATACCAATAAGAGCAAATGCAGAATTATCTTTGTGTTTCAGCCAGATATCCTTTTCGATAAAAGGCATTTCCTTGCGGCATACACCACACCAACTGGCGGTGAACTGTAACATCACTACCTTTCCACGAAGTTCGGAAAGGGTAACTTTCTTACCGTCTGTCAGGGTAATGGTAAAGTTGGGAGCCATCTCCCCTACTCTTACAATGTAGCCGGTGCTATCGGCAGCTGCTTCCTGTGCTTTGCCCGATAAACAGCAAAGGGCAAACAGGATAAAAATCAAACTATTTACTACTTTCATCGATCTTATACTTTAGTTATTTTAAAACGGGAACAATAACGGGAGCACAAAGATCATCACAATTCCCATAATTATCTGTAAAGGCAAACCTACTTTAACATAATCCATGAATGTATAACGTCCTGCAGGCATCACCAATGCATTGGGCGGAGTTGAGAACGGAGAAGCAAAACACATACTGGCTGCCACGGTTACGGCAAATAGGAATGGATACGGACTCAAATCCAACTGTATGGCAGACTGAAGCGCAATCGGTGCAAGAAGTACTGCCGTAGCCGTATTGCTAATAAACATAGTCATCAGCGAAGTGGTGAAATAAATACCAGCTAATAACACATAAGGTCCGTAACTACCTAGCCCGTTTACCAGCGATTGGGACACCAATTCGGAAGCTCCGGTCTTTTCCAGCGCCAACGACATAGGTAACATAGCGGCAATCAGAACAATACTTTCCCAGTTAATAGTTTTATATGCCGCTTCCACATTTCGGAAACAGCCGGTAAGCACCATCAGCAAACCTGCAATCATTACTGCCGTTACCGGAGCGACAGGGATGAAATCGAACATCATCATTACCACCATTCCCAACATGATAATGGCGGCAACAGGTGCTTTATGATTCAAGGTTACTTTGGCAGCCTCAGCAAGCGGTTGTCCGAGTACTACCCAATCAGAGGGATCTTCACTCAAACGCGCTATATTCTCCCATGTCCCTTGCACCAACAGCACATCCCCCGAATGCATCTTTTCATCCTTCAGATTCTTCAGGATATACTGACGTTTGCGTTGGATACCCAGAATATTCACCCCATATTTCTCTCTGAAACCAGAATCCTTTACCGGCTTATTGACCAGGTTAGAAGCAGGCATCAATACAATTTCAGCAATACCGATTTCTGTGAATTCAAGTTCATCACTCTTTGATTCTACGGTGCCTTCTGCATCATGCGTATCCAGTAACTTCAATGTATTTTCTTCTGCAAAGCGCTCCACATTCGCAAAATCGCCCAGTACATACAGAATATCATTCTCCTGGATAATGGTATCAGCAGCGGCCATTTCCTGACTCATCGTCTTAAAGAAATGACGGCGCGAAGAAGATGACTGACGGCGAACCTCCATTATACCCACATTATAACGTTGTGGAATACCCAGTTCCTGTATGGTCTTTCCAGTTAAAGGAGATCTACTCTCCACTCGTACCCGACACAAGTTCTGGAACAGTTGGTACTCTCCTGCCAGCTCTTTCAGTGATTTATTCTTTTTGCCCTTACGATCCTTATCGCCTTTCTTAGTCAGGAAAATTTTGCTCAATGGAATCAGTATCACCAATCCAACAGCTACACAAACCAATCCGACAGGAGTAAATGAGAAAAAAGTAAGGGGCGCATATCCAGCAGAAGTCAGTGCTTCCTGAATTACAAGGTTCGGTGGTGTACCGATAAGTGTCATCATACCTCCCATACTACTGGCAAATGCAAGCGGCATCAGCAGGCGACTGACATTAATCTGTGTTCCCATAGCCATACTGACAACAATAGGAAGCATCAAAGCTACCGTTCCGGTATTGCTGACAAAAGCGCCGATGAAGGCAGTCACCAGTACAATAAGAATAAAAAGCTTTAATTCGCTATCACCGGCTAATTTTAGGATACGACTACTGATCATCTTCGCCAAACCCGTCTGAAAAATGGCACCGCCCACAACGAACAATCCTATCATCATGATCACGACGGAATTGGAGAAACCGGTCAATGCTTCCTCCGGAGTTAGAATACCGAATATAATTAGTAACACCAAAGCACAAAGCGCCACCAAATCCGAACGCACTTTGCCACTCATAAAGAATATCGCAGAAAGGAATAAAACAATGAGAGTAATATACATATAGATATAAAATTTGTCAGTTATTAAACAATTCAACAGTGATTTTTGTTCTAAAGCGTTGCAAATATTACAAAAATCAGCACAATGGACAATAGGGTGAATCCTTTTTGAACTAAATAGGCGACAAATATCTCACTAAATTATAAATAAAGTATAGATTATTAGCATTATATTTATAACTTTGAATCCGGGAATGATATTATGGGATCACCTCTTTTATCAGTTAAATTCTATAACAACAATGGGAAACGACAACACAATTACAGGCACCTTCAATGGAACAATCCACCTGGAATACCTGCCATGCATCAATTATGCAATGATGCACAACCATGTGCCTTCATGCAATTTCTGCGAACTAATGAACAGTGATGAAGTCGATTGGAACAATATCAAAGTTTCGATAGATGGAGAACTTATTAAGCACTCAGAGAGTATTCTCGAAGTTATTCCGCACGGACAGAACATTCAAATCAACAACCTGGAAATATCACCTGAAAGTGAAAAATTAATCGAATTGACAGAAGGCATCGATACTATCTTTCATCTGGTTATTATGATTTCCGGTGAGATAGCCCATCAGCAAACATTTCCCATCAAACTAATGGCATACGATCAGTGGACCGGTTCCAGGATTATGCCCGAACTCTTAGCTACATTTGTTACTCCCAATCATCCCATACTTTCAAGAATAAGCGTAAAAGCCTCACAATTCCTCGAAAAGTGGACCGGAAACTCTGCCTTAGACGAGTATCAGACACAGGACCCCAACCGAGTACGTGCACAGATAGCTGCTATTTATGAAGCTCTCCGGTCTGAATCTTTAATATATTCTACGGTTCCAGCTAGCTTTGAAACTTCGGGGCAGCGTATCCGCTTGGTAGATAATGTACTCACCAGCAAACTAGGTACATGTATAGACCTGACTTTACTCTATGCTTCCTGTCTGGAAGCCAATGGCATTCATCCTCTTTTAGTCTTGTTGAAAGGACATATATTGGTAGGTGCATGGCTTACAGAAGATATTTATCATCAAACCGTAGGCGATGATGCTTCCTTTCTACTCAAAGGGAGTGCAAATGGCATCAGCGACATTGTATTAGTAGAGACAACCGCACTGGCATCTTCCCAAAACATTTCATTTGAAGAAGCTGCTACAATGGCTCAGAGAGAACTCAAAGAAGAAAACAGATTCGAGCTGTTTATTGATGTATATAGGTGCAGACTGGATAAAATCCGTCCATTGCCACAACGCATAAATCATAACGGTGAATGGCAAATAGAAAACAGTGGAATAGAACATGAGAATGTAACCCAAAGAATACACCAACTGGACCGGTATGAAATAAAACTGGAGGACAGCAAAGATGAAATAACCAAGCAAATCATTTGGGAAAGAAAACTACTGGACTTTTCTCTACGCAATAATCTGATCAACATCCGGCTTGGCAGAAGAGTTATACCATTCATATCTTTCGAAATTGATCATCTGGAAGATCATCTGCAAGCCGGAGAAAACTACCAGATATTATCCAGTCCCGCTAAAAGTAAAATAGAACCGGGTGAGACAGGACTCTATGATTCTTCTTTATGGAAAGAGAATTTGGAAGAATTAGTAATCAGCGAGCTGAGAAACAAAAAACTCCGTTCTTATCTGACAGAAAGCGAACTACAGAATTCACTCAAATTTGTATACCGTACATCGCGAACCGCCATTGAAGAAAATGGTGCCAATTCATTATTCCTCGTTTTAGGAATCTTGAAGTGGTACGAGTCTCCTAAGAGTGTGAAACCACGCTTTGCTCCTATCTTGCTATTACCGGTAGATATTGTGCGTCGTGGAGGCTCAAGTGGATATATCATTCGCACCAGAGATGAAGAAATTATATTGAATATAACGCTCGTCGAACTATTGAAACAACAGTTTAGCGTTAATCTTTCTGGGCTGAATCCGTTGCCGAAAGACGACAGCGGCGTAGACGTGAAAAAGATATTCGCTACAATTCGCACCTGCATCCGCAATATGAAAGGTTGGGATGTAGTGGAAGAATCCATGTTGGGGCTATTCTCATTCAACAAGTTTGTCATGTGGAACGATATTCATACCAATGCAGACAAATTGAAAGAAAATGCCATTATAGCCAGTCTGATGGAAAATCGTATTCAATGGCAGGATACGACTCCGGAGATTGACGCCAGAGAAATAGATAGAAATCTTGAACCTATCCATTTTGCCATTCCTGTTGATGTTGATTCTTCGCAGCTGGAAGCTGTCATTGAATCAGGAGAAGGAAAGAGCTTCATATTGCATGGCCCTCCGGGAACCGGCAAATCGCAGACCATTACTAATATGATAGCCAATGCCCTGTACAAAGGAAAGCGTGTGCTGTTTGTAGCAGAAAAAAATGGCGGCACTTTCTGTTGTACAAAACCGTCTGACCAAGATAGGATTAGATCCGTTCTGCCTGGAACTACATTCCAATAAAGTCACTAAATCCCATTTTCTAGCTCAGCTTCAGAAAGCCATAGAAGTCATTCACATTCAGTCTCCAGTCGAGTTTGAAAGCACTTCAATGCAATTATTTGAGCGTAGAAAGAAATTAATCGATTATATGGAAGCATTGCATCACCCCCATGCTTCCGGTTTCTCTCTCTACGATTGCATTACAAACTATTTATCAATACAGGGAGATGAATTGTCTATCGACTTTTCTCTGTTGCCCTCCATCACCAAGAATCAACTGACAGACTTTTACGAAAAGATCCAAGAACTGGATACAGTTTTTCAGATAACAGGGCATCCGCAAGACCACCCGTTAAAGGGACTGGAACCATACGATACTTCCATAGAAAGCTCTCAGAAACTACAGGCCGGAATCAGGCGCTTTATAAATTTATTCACTTCGATTACCGCTAACAGAAAGTTGCTTTCAAATAGTCTGGGAATCTCAATACCTGATAATTGGGATGGGATCAATTGGATGGGCAAGATGTGTACCCAGCTTCTATCCATCCCATATCTGAATAAAACGTTATTGGAAATGGGTGGTAATACCGACTTGATAGAAGAATGGAAAAACGTTGTCCTGTCCGGTCGTAAACGAGATCAGTTACAAACCGAACTAGGCAAAGACTATGCACCCCAAATTCTAGAAGAAAATGCATTTGCCCTTCAGCAAGAGTGGAAAGCTATCGAACTGAAATGGTTCTTACCCAAATTCTTTGCCAAACGTTCTTATTTGAAAAAACTCAAACTTTACAATACGAGTTTGCAAGCGGTACAAATACCAAGCCTGTTAGAAAAGCTAAATGCTTATCAAAAGAATAATAAAATCATTCAGGAACAATCTTCCGAATTATCATCTTCTTTCGGCTTCTTAGGAAGAAAGAGCAAAGAGAAATGGGATGATATTGATTCTATACTTAAGAGTCTTCCGACGATTTACAATACTTTATCGGAATATGCAGTAATCGTCCAACAACCATTTGCAGAAGTTCTGAATCAATTTGCAAATAAAATCAGCATTGACTGGAACGCATTCCAGCAGTCTAATGAAAATACATTCAAGCAACTAATCGATACATCCAACGAGTTGAATACGGTCCTCAATGAAATAAAAGGTTTATGCAACATACAACTGCCGGATAATAATCTTGAAATGAAACTACCGGTTCTACTGAATACTTGGTTAACTCACTTCAATAAGATTAAAGATTGGGGACAATGGTGCATCCGTAAGAGAGAATTGGAATCCCTGCATTTAACCGTAATTATCAACTATATAACAAATAAGCATAAAAGCGGATCGGAAGCTTCTGATGCGTATATGAAGGGTGTTTATCACCAATTAGCTCTAAAGACCGTTGATGCAGACGAAACTTTACGTCTTTTCAACGGGTTGCTATTTGAGGAAATGATCAGTAAATACAAACAGTTGACCGTAGATTTTCAGGAGTTGAGTAAAAAGGAACTATATTGTAGATTAGCAGCCAAAATACCATCACTGACAATGGAAGCCGCCTCCAGTTCCGAAATAGGAATTCTAAAAAGGAACATTTCAAACGGAGGACGCGGCACATCTATCCGGAGAATTATAGACCAGATACCAACTCTGCTGCCCAAGTTATGTCCATGCATGTTGATGAGTCCGATATCAGTGGCTCAGTATATCGATCTGAATACAGAGAAGTTCGACCTTGTTATTTTCGATGAAGCATCACAGATGCCTACCAGCGAGGCAGTCGGTGCAATAGCCCGCGGTAACGCATTAGTCGTAGTAGGCGATCCCAAGCAAATGCCTCCGACAAGTTTCTTCTCCTCTTCACAAGTAGACGAGGAAGAAGCTGAATTTGATGATATGGAAAGCATTCTGGATGATTGCATCTCGTTATCCATTCCATCCCGTTATCTGACCTGGCACTATCGGAGCAAACACGAAAGTCTGATTGCTTTCAGTAATTCTCAGTATTACAATGGAAAGCTATATACTTTTCCTTCTGTGGATGACAGAATTTCAAAAGTACGTTTAGTTCAGGTAGACGGCTCATACGATAAAGGACGTACACGCAGCAATCATGCCGAAGCGGAAGCCATTGTGAAAGAAATACTGAACCGGCTACGTACATCTGAAGTTCCCCAAAAAAGTATAGGTGTCGTATCTTTCAGCCAGGTACAGCAAAACCTGATAGAAGATATGCTCATTGAGGAACTGAACAAATATCCTGAGTTGGAAGAAAAAGCTTTCCAAAGTAATGAACCTATTTTCATCAAGAATCTGGAGAATGTACAAGGTGATGAACGGGATATTATTCTTTTCTCTATAGGATACGGTCCGGACAGGAATGGCAATGTATCTATGAATTTCGGACCATTGAATAATCAAGGTGGCGAGCGTCGTCTGAATGTAGCCGTATCGCGTGCACGTTATGAGATGATTATCTTCTCAACCTTACGCTCCGAACAAATAGATTTGAAACGTACAAAGTCCAAAGGTGTGGAAGGCCTAAAGAGGTTCCTTGAATTTGCAGAACGCGGTACCTCACCTATTCCGGCCATCCAACTACAGAACCTGCAACAAAGTAATCTTATTACTTTAATTGCACAGGAACTTACTCAGCGCGGTTATAAAGTGGACACTCTGGTAGGGCGGTCAAACTTTAAGGTGGATTTAGCGATTGTCAATCCGTTGCAACCGGATACATATATTCTGGGAATATTGTGTGACGGCAGGAACTATTATGAAACTAAGACTACAAGGGACCGTGAAATAGTACAACCGAATGTTTTGCAGATGCTCCACTGGAATGTAATGCGTGTATGGTCCGTCGACTGGTTTGAACATAAGGAGAACGTCGTGGAGCGCATTATCAAAAAGCTGGAAGATTTAAAAAACACAAAAGTAGAAGAACAGCCTCCTCTTCCGACAGAGAATAATGTTCTGAAAACATTCAGTATAGAGAATGAACCTGTTGTAGAGTTAGTGAACAATCGAGAAAGAGAGTATATATTTGCTGACTTGCCCAATATAGGCTACAGTACAGATATCGATACCGTAATGGCTTCCTCCTATCAGGTTAAAAAACAACTTCAACAAATAGTCAAGATTGAACAACCTATAACAAATACTCTGCTATATAAAAGGATATTACGAATTTGGAATCTAACAAGAGTTACCACCCGTCTACAGGTATTTATCGACAGTCTTCTTGAAGATGCATATAAAGACCCCTTATCAGGAGATACTATAATTTACTGGGAGGATAAAGAGAAAGCTAAAGACTGCGACTTTTACCGCATCAACTCCAAACGCGACATTCTGGATATTCCGATCCTGGAAGTAATGAGTGCCGCCCGCTATGCCATAGAACAACAGATATCCATGCCGACAGAAGATCTGAAACGGCTGACTTCCCAACTTCTTGGTTTCAGTAGGAAAGGAAACAATTTAGATATGGTAACGGAACATACTATACAATTGCTGATTGATAAAGGAATATTCAGCCACGCGAACGGAATGGTATCCATGAACAATTAGGGTTCATGGATACTTTTTTCCGAAAGGGAAAACAGGATGAAAAAGAATGTCTACCTAATAGTCTTCGATAGTGGAATTTCCGAATATATCCTTTTTGATAATCTGCCTGTGCCCTTTACTGTCTTCAATAATGGTATTGCCGAAGATATCTTTTTTGATTGTTTTCTTATTGCCATTATTATCCTCAATAATAGTATTGCCAAAAATATCTTCTTTGATCGTTTTTCTATAACCATTATTATCCTCGATAATAGTATTGCCAAAGATATCTTTTTTAATCGTTTTCTTATGGCCGTTATTGTCTTCGATAATAGTATTTCCCAAAATATCTTTTTTAATCGTAATCTTATTACCATTATCATCTTCAATAATCGTATTATCCCAAATGTCTTTTTTGACTGTTTTCTTTCCCTGATTGACTATCGAATATTCGTAACTATCCTCGATAGAATTAACACTATAGCTCTTCATTATATGGGGAGCTAAAACAAACTGAACTGTAAATAGGATAAATAGAATCTTTTTCATGGCGTATTTCTTTTGGTTTGTAACAAAAGTAATATGGGAAAATGATAACTAACTGGTGAATTCTATAATTATTGATAGGGAAAAACCTAAAATTAATACTTTTCATGTGCTACAATCGTATCGTTTTAGGAGGCTCGGACTACATGCGGTCTACATTCGCACGATTTTCCACCCAAATGGCAGGGTAGCTAAGTTACTGAAGGTCAATAAACAACAAATGCCCCGAGTATTTCTACTCAGGGCATTTTGTTCGTTTTGAGGTTCCTGGCGGATTCGAACCGCCGTACACGGTTTTGCAGACCGCTGACTAAGCCACTCATCCAAGGAACCAATCTTTTCTCATTTGCGGTTGCAAAGGTAGTACATTTTTTGGAAATTCCAACTATCCGCAGCAATTTTTCTTCTTTTCTTTTTTTGTCACACTACACTCTGCACGCTTCTCATCCATCAATCGCTTTAAGTCACAACCGGTTACGCAATTTGCACATGGATTACCATTTTCTTTTGTCCGGCGAAAAAATGCATAAATTCCCCATCCGATCCGGACAATACACAACAGTAACAGGATTGCAACTACCCATTGTTGCCAATTCATCATACAAATAATCCTCCTATTCTATAAATGACAAATGCCATTATCCACGCAAGCAACGTGGTATACACTGCCGTAAATAACGCCCATTTCCAACTACCGGATTCTTGCTTGATTGCTACAATCGTAGCTATACATGGGAAATAGATCAATACAAACACCATATAACAGAAAGCTACCAATGGCGTAATCGGAATACGTTCGGCAAGACTTACGGCATCTGCTTCAGCATCATTCGTATAAAGCACGCCCAGTGTACTTACCACTAATTCCTTAGCGCCCACACCTGAAAGTATACCGATACCAAGTTTCCAGTCAAAACCCAAAGGTACAATCACCGGCTCCATAGCCTTTCCTATCTGTCCGATGTAGGAATTCTCCTGTTGTTCGGCAACCGTTTCATACGCATCATGGTCAGGATAATATCCCAATGCCCATATTACGATGGAAGCTATCATGATAATACCTCCCATTTTACGAAGATATTGTGCACCCTTCTCCCACGTGTGACGGAAAATGGCTTTTGCTGTCGGTAAACGGTAAGGCGGAAGCTCCATTACGAACGGAGTATCATCCCCCTTCACCAGAAAACGGCTGAATAAACGCGCCAGCAATACCGCCAACAGGATACCTATTGAATATATTAATAACAGTATCAAACTACCATTGTTCGGAAAAAATGCACCTACCAGCAACAAATAAATAGGCAGGCGGGCACTACATGACATCAACGGATTGACGAGCATGGTAATAAGTCGGCTTTTACGGTTCTCAATAGTGCGCGAAGCCATAATAGCAGGTACATTACATCCGAAACCCATAATCAGAGGAATGAAGGATTTACCATGCAACCCCATCTTATGCATAATCTTATCCATGATAAATGCAGCACGCGCCATATAACCGGAGTCTTCCATCAACGATATACAAAAATAAAGAATAAGAATGTTCGGCAGGAAGACAATCACACCACCAACACCACCTACAATACCATCTACCAATAGATCTTTCAACGGTCCGTCCGCCATATTGGCATGTATAAAGTTGCCGAGGGTTTCTACCAGCCATTCGATACCCATCATCGGGTATTCGCCAAGCACGAACGTCCCTTCGAACATGAGATACATGAACAGGAAGAAAATGGGGAATCCCCACACACGATGTGTTACAATGGAATCTATCACGCGTGTAGTATGTTCTTTATCCAAGTGATTATCCACAAAGGTTTCTTTCAGTGCACCGGATATAAAACCATATTTTGCATCGGTGATAGCCTGATCGCAATCCTCATTCAGCACGTCTCGGATACGGCGGCTTTCCTGATCACGGACATCTATGATTTCTTTGCCGTTGGGTAAAGTTTTAATCAGTGTTTCCAAATCCGTATCATTCTCCAGAAGCTTGATGGCAAGAAAGCGGGTAGAATACTTATGACGGATACCCTCATTCTCACTAATCACCCGCTTCACCTCTTCAATGCTGCGTTCCAGTTCAGGACCGTGGTTAATGTGAATATGACGATAGAATCCATGATGACGTACTTCTTCTTCTTTATGAGCCCCACCGGTATAGCCGGGCACATACTCCCGATGCCATTCACGCAGGTCATTCAACACTTCTGCACGTACCTTGCCTTTCTGATCGAGGAAGTCGGCACCTTCGTAAATACTGATAACAACATGAAAAAGATCTTCGATGCCTTTGCCCGTACGCGAAACGGTAGGAACCATAGGAACACCAAAGAGTTCACTCAGTTTCATGTAATCCAGCGTGTTGCCGCTGGCTTCCAGTTCATCGTACATATTGAGAGCCATCACCATACGCACGTTCATGTCAATCAACTGGGTAGTGAGGTACAGATTACGTTCCAGATTGGACGAATCTACCACATTGATAACAATGTCCGGTGTTTCATCAATAATATGATGACGGACATACATTTCTTCAGGACTATATGCTGATAGCGAATATGTACCGGGCAAATCGACTATGCGGAAATGATAACCTTGAAAATTAAAGTAGCCTTCCTTGGCATCCACTGTAACCCCGCTGTAGTTACCAACGTGTTCGTGTGAACCGGAAGCAATATTAAACAGAGAAGTTTTCCCACAGTTTGGATTACCCACTAATGCAACATTAATGGTACGACGTTTACCGAGAGCGATACGTTTCAGTTCTTCTTCCCCCGGATAAATATCTTCACTCATTCCCGGATGATAATTCGGTTTTGTCACTTGCTCTTTCGCCTCATGTTCGCTGAGTATTTCAATCATCCCTGCCTCCTGTCGGCGCAAAGAGATTTCATACCCCATTACTTTGTATTTTATTGGATCTTTCAGCGGTGCATTCAGCAAAACCTCTACAGTCTTGCCTTTAATAAAGCCCATTTCTACAATTCGTTTGCGGAAACCGCCATGCCCCAGTACTTTAACGATTACACCTTTTTCTCCAGTTTTTAATTCGGATAAACGCATAGTCTTCTCTCTTTCTTTAATTTGGATGCAAAGATAAATGATTTGTATTTAGCCTACAAATTATTTAGATTGTTTTTAAATAAGGAGAAATATTCTCCATTCTCCACTTTGTTCCGAAGAATTAGAAAGAATTCAATTCGTTAATATTATCTTTGCACCATTATGAATATAAAGAAAATAGCGCAATACATTGATCAGGAGAAGCTTTTCACACGAGAAGACAAAATACTGATAACATTGAGCGGTGGAGCGGACTCAGTAGCTTTGTTGCGTCTACTTCTTGATATGGGGTACACTTGTGAGGCGGCACATTGCAATTTCCATCTGCGGGGCGATGAGTCGGTTCGAGATGAAATGTTTGTCCGCGAACTATGCTTACAATTGAAAGTTCCATTACACATTCAACATTTCCAAACCACGGAAGAAGCGGAAAAGCGCCACATATCCATTGAAATGGCAGCACGGGAATTACGTTATGCCTGGTTTGAGCAGCTCCGTCTACAACAAGGGGCCGACGTCATCGCCGTGGCCCATCATAAAGATGATAGTGTAGAAACTCTCCTGCTCAACCTTATTCGTGGAACAGGCATCAACGGATTATTGGGTATCCGCCCCAAAAACGGAAACATTGTTCGCCCCTTGTTATGCCTCGACCGGAAAGAAATAACCGAATACCTACAAAAAATCGGACAATCTTACGTAACGGACAGCACCAACCTGCAAGACGAATATACACGCAACAAGATACGCCTCAACCTTTTGCCCCTTATGCAGGAGATCAATCCCTCTGTAAAAGAAAGCCTTCTCCGCACCGCAGAACATCTGAATGATGCAGCTCTCTTATATAAGAAAGGTATAGAAGAAGGTAAGCAGAAAGTGCAAACCGAACAAGGTATCCTAATCAGTGCTTTGTTCCAAGAACCTGCACCGGAAACTTTATTATTTGAGATCTTATCTCCATTAGGATTCAACGGTGCACAGATCAAAGATATTTTCACCTCCCTGAATGGGCAACCGGGAAAGATATTCCTTAGCGGAGAATGGCGCGTGATTAAAGATCGGGAGCTTCTACTGTTAGAACCGGTCTGTTCAGAAGATGTTTCAACAGTCTTTTCTCCAGATGATCCTGCCCTGCCCTTTCGTCTGACAATGGAAGAACTAAAAATCACGGATGATTTCGTCATTCCACGCGACCGAAACACTGCCTGCTTTGATGCGGACAAACTAAAACAACCTCTCACTGTCAGACGTTGCCGACAAGGCGACACATTCGTTCCTTTTGGTATGACCGGACGAAAAAAGGTCAGTGATTACCTTACTGATCGAAAATTCTCCCTTTCCCGCAAAGAGCAACAATGGGTGCTTTGCAGTGGTTCCCACATCATTTGGTTGATAGGCGAACGTACTGATAATCGTTTCAGAATAGACGCCCAAACACGGAAAGTTGTTATTCTGAAGTTTATTCCTTGATTGTAGGGTTATGAATTCATTCACCACAGAGTAACACAGAGTTTCACAGAGTTTAATCAATTTGAAATCAAAAGAATAGAACTCCGTGAAACTCTGTGTTACTCTGTGGTGAAAAACTCATTACCGGACGGTTATGAACAAAACGATAATCCGATATGATAAACGCCTTCAATATGAATAATAAATATTTATAAAACAAAACATTTGCGAGATCAGTCGCATACTTAGGGGGGTCTCAGTATGATACTTAGGGTATCTCAGTATCATATTGAGGTACCCTAAGTATGATACTGAGATACCCTGATTATAACATACCTGATAATCAAGCATTTATAAATCCCTTTTTTAGTGATTATAAATTAGGACAAACAAACTATTAAAACAATGAATTAATTCGTTTCTGTCGGGCTATGAATTCATTCACCACAGAGTAACACAGAGCGACACAGAGTTTAATTAATTTAAAATCAAAAGAATTAAACCCTGTGTTACTCTGTGGTGATTAAAACTATAAAATAATCCGGTCCTCTTTCTGCCGCACAAAGCAGTCTGAAAGCAATGAAGCAAACGGAGTATCATACGTCCGCGCCTTGAACGAACATCCTTTGACGCATGCGCAACACTTTATGCACTTTTCGGCAATCGTATTACATTCGTCACCTTTCAGAATAGCTCCCGAAGGACAATGTACAGCGCAAACGCCACAATGCGTGCAAAGTTCCGCATTCACTTCCGGTACACGCGGCAAAGGAATACCACTTTTACGCAACTTTATCACCCGGCGCAGAAACTTGAACAAAGGCAGAAAAGGCTGGCGCGGGCGCTGAATACGGTTCACATCCACCGGATACAGGTGCTCCATATCAACGGCGGCATTTATTTTCGTCCGTATCTTCGCACCAAATTCCTCCGCATATTGCAAATCATTTGCATCCGGACGCCCTGGGGCTATTGGGTTTTGTTCCGTACTATACGAATGTTCTCCCACAAAAGTAGCCCCGGCAATAACTTTGAAGCCCTGAGCAGAAGCAAATGCGTCCAATTCTATCAAAGCCTTTTCATACGCGCGGTTACCATAGACTACTACCAGCACAACCGGAGATCCCGATGCACGAATACCCTGCAAACGCTCCATAGCCAAAGGAGCTACCTTGCCGCCATACACCGGCACAGCAATAACAGTCAGTGTATTCTCCGGAATATCTACCTCAGCAGCATGCAGTGTTAAATTAGTAGTAACAACATTTGTTAGTCCTGTTCCGCGAACAATTGCCTCGCCAACTTGTTTAGAAGTACGAGTAGGCGAAAAATAGATGAAATGAACTTCGTTTATATCCATAAATATATGCGTTTTTTCTTGGTTTATCAAGCAAAGATAAAGTTTTAAAATTAAAAAAAAGACGAATTGTTTATGAAACCAAAAATATTTATTACCTTTGCACCGTTGAAACATTCTGTAAACTCCTAAGTGCGGGTAGCTAACAGTTTTCCGGTTCAATAATAAATATCCCATAATCATTATATTAAATAAAGGTATATTTGCCACGTTGCTTGTGACGACAACCGCAGCCGTGTGAACATATCTGTCCAATAACAAAAGAAATTTTAAACCATTCACATATATACTGTATGTATAATATCATTCAATTGAACGACAAAAATTTGTCGGAACTTCAATCTATTGCCCAAGAACTGGGTATTAAAAAGACAGACTCACTAAAAAAAGAAGAACTTGTTTACAAGATACTTGATGAACAAGCCATCGCAGGTGCTACCAAAAAGGTTGCCGCTGAAAAGCTGAAAGAAGAGCGTAAAGTGGACAGACAACAGAAACGCACCCGCGTGACCGTAAAAAAAGAGAGTACTGACAAAGTCTTCACCGCCAACAAAAATGGTGACCTCACTAAGGCAAAAGCGGAAGCCACTGTTGCAGCAGCCAAGGTACAACCTGTAGCAGAGGCAGCAAAAGCCCCGGTAGCAGAGAAAGCTCCTGAAATAGTTGCAACCACCACCGTAGCCACTCCCGAAAAAGCTGAAGACTCTACCTCCCCGAAACGTAAACCGGGACGTCCTCGCAAAGTCAAGACGGAAGAAAAAGCTCCCATACCTGCACCTGTGCCTGTCGCAAAAAAGGAAGAGCCTAAAAAAGCTGAACCGGAATTGAGTTTTGAGCCCGAAACACCTAAAGTAGTTAAGAAAGTCGTAATAGAGGACAGCCCTATCTTATCAGAACCCGAAGATGACTTCATTCCCATCGAAGATCTCCCGACTGAGAAAATAGAACTCCCTTCAGAACTGCTGGGCAAATTCGAAGCTACCAAAGCCGAGACTCCCGTAACACCCGTAACAGAACCCACACCTGCTATTGCACAACGCCCACGCCTTCGTCCTCGCGACAATAATAACACTCCTTATAACAATAACAATAACAATAACAATAACAACAACAACAATAATAATCGTAACAACAACCCGCGTCCTGTTCAGCAGCAACGTCCCGCACAACAAAATGCCGGTGATAACTATGCTCCTGTGCAAGAACGCAGACCGGTAATTGAGCGTGAAAAAGTATACGAATTCGACGATATCCTGACCGGTACCGGCGTACTGGAAATCATGCAGGATGGTTACGGATTCCTTCGTTCTTCCGACTATAATTACCTTTCTTCACCGGATGATATTTATGTATCGCAATCTCAAATCAAGCTGTTTGGTCTGAAAACCGGTGATGTTGTAGAAGGTGTAATCCGTCCTCCCAAAGAAGGTGAGAAATATTTCCCATTAGTAAAAGTGGAACAAATCAATGGACGTGACCCGGCTTTCGTACGTGATCGCGTACCATTTGAGCACCTCACGCCATTATTCCCCGACGAAAAATTCAGATTGTGCAAAGGTGGCTATTCAGACTCTATGTCAGCTCGTGTAGTAGACCTTTTTGCTCCTATCGGTAAAGGCCAGCGTGCATTGATCGTGGCACAACCTAAAACCGGTAAGACCATATTGATGAAAGATATAGCCAATGCTATCGCAGCAAATCATCCGGAAGTCTACATGATCATGTTGCTTATCGACGAACGCCCGGAAGAAGTAACCGACATGGCACGTACCGTAAATGCCGAAGTGATTGCCTCAACTTTTGATGAACCGGCCGAACGCCACGTAAAGATTGCAGGTATCGTACTGGAGAAAGCAAAGAGACTTGTAGAATGTGGCCATGATGTCGTTATCTTCCTGGATTCTATCACCCGTCTGGCACGTGCTTACAATACGGTATCCCCGGCTTCCGGCAAAGTTCTTTCAGGTGGTGTGGACGCCAATGCACTACACAAGCCCAAACGTTTCTTCGGTGCCGCCCGTAATATTGAAAATGGTGGCTCACTCACTATCCTGGCTACTGCATTGATTGATACCGGTTCTAAAATGGACGAAGTTATCTTCGAAGAATTCAAAGGTACAGGTAACATGGAGTTGCAACTCGACCGCAACCTGTCCAACAAACGTATTTTCCCTGCAGTCAATATTGTTGCTTCCAGCACTCGTCGCGATGATCTGTTGCAGGATAAGCAAACATTGGATCGCATGTGGATACTCCGCAAATATCTGGCTGATATGAACCCGATAGAAGCTATGGATTTCGTAAAAGATCGTATGGAAAAAACCAAAGACAACGACGAATTCCTAATGAGTATGAACAGCTAAAACTGAAGTCAAAGGATATAATCAACAAGAAATAGGATTAAATATACAAAAAGGACGAGACATTTTCGGATATCTCGTCCTTTTTAGTTATTTTTGTCGCAATTAGTCATATGCCATTGTATAAAACGTATTAGTTAATAAAGTGAAGCTCAGTAAAACGTTCATGCTATCATTGTTGATGCTATTTTACGGCGCTTCCTATATCCTGTCTGCAAGCAAGGATTCGGAAGATGAACGTATACATCTTATAGAATACCTGATGGATAACAACTTAGGTTATTCCCAGGAAGTCAGATTAAGCGATATCGTCCAATGGGAGGACGAACTTGTAGAAGTATTCCGCAGCAGGAAGGACTATAAATACATGTTCCTTATGCGTCAGATGTCCGCCTATGCCCTTGCTTCAGGCGGGCATATCAACGATGCATTGGAAAAAGCGAATGCCATGCTGAAACAGGCCACTCAAATGAAATGCGATATCGGCATAGCCATAGCCCATTGCTCAATAGGCGATACTTATCTGAATGCCCACATGAACAACGAGGCTATCGAAGAATACCAAATAGCCATGCAGAAGTTGCATAAAGTTTCCGGCTCCGAAAAATTACAGGAAAAAGTCTTGATTCAACTAATTCCAGCCCTCATCAGAAAAGGAAGGATGGATGAAGCTAAAGCCCATTTGGATCAGATGGAACAAATGAATGATAACCAGCACAGCCGTTTCATAGAAAATATCTTCCAAGCATATTATTACCTCTATAATAATGATATGGATAAAGTCCGGAAATATATTCAGGAAGCAGAAGAATGGTATGAATACTATCCGTTTTATTTTCATAGTTCTATCTTGAAATATATACAAGCTGAATATGCCAAAAGAATTGGAGATGACGAACTAGCTATCAAATTATATAATGAGCTGACCATCAATACTAGCAATGCCAATGTCTATAACAGATATCTGAAAATGAAGAATTCACTGGCGTACTTGTATACCAAACAAAGCAGACCCAGAGAGGCATGCGCCATTTTTCAGGACATCAACATTGCACGAGATTCTATCAATGCCCGTAATTATTCCACCCAGATAAACCTGTTGCGAACCATATATCAGGTGGACCGTCTTGAGATGGATAATCAAAGTGAGCGAAGCCGTCTGCTTTTTTATTCAATTATAGGTTGTATCCTCATTTTAGGCATATCTATTGCATCCGTACTTTATATTCGTAAAATCAATGCACGCTTGATTGCATCTCAACATAAATTGGAAAAAGCCCGGCAAAGTGCTGAGAACTCCATTCGTACCAAAAGTCTTTTTCTGTCGAATATGAGTCATGAAATACGCACTCCACTAAATGCCTTGTCCGGTTTCTCATCTATTCTGACCGATGCTAATATTGACATCGGAACCCGACAACAATGCAATGAAATCATTCAGCAAAATTCAGACTTACTTTTGAAGCTGATAGACGATGTTGTTGACCTTTCCTGTTTGGAAATCGGGAAAATGCAATTCCAGTTTAGAAACAGCGATGCAGTAGCTATTTGTCGCAATGTAGTGGATACGGTAGAGAAGATAAAGCAAACATCCGCCGCAGTCCTATTCCAAACGTCTCAGGAAAAAATGGAAATCTATACGGATGAAGCACGTCTCCAGCAGTTACTCATCAACTTGCTGATTAATGCAACCAAATTTACCACAGAAGGTAGTATAACCTTATTATTGGAGAAAGAATCAGAAGAAATGGCTGTGTTTTCAGTTACAGATACCGGTTGTGGGATTGCCCCGGAAAAACAGGGACAGATATTTAATCGTTTTGAAAAGCTGAATGAAAATGCCCAAGGCAGCGGATTGGGACTCTCTATCTGTCAATTGATTGTAGAACGTTTTGGTGGAAGAATATGGATAGATCCTGAATATAAGGATGGTTCCCGATTCTTGTTTACTCACCCGATTCACTCTGTCAACAGAAAGGAGGCAGCGCAATGAAACAAACCTTGTTAATACTCGCTCTTTTCCTGCAAAGCTTCCTCGCATTCGCAGAGAATACAACAGAAAAATCAGCTGTTGCAGACAGCCTGTTAATTGAGCTGCGTACACTTCCGCATGACACCACAAGATTAAAATTGCTTGAAAAACTCGTGCTTACCGAACAAAACTCTCCGCATTATATAGAATATGCTGAAGAAATGTTCAACGAAGCACAGCGCCAAAAAAATCCTAAATATATATGTAGCAGTACATATTTCAAAATATTGTACTACTATAATAAAAATGAAGTCGATAGTGTCAGTAAACTGGTGAACTACGTGAAACCCATTGCCGAACGCATGGAGTTTTTCAGGTTGTACTTCAATGCACAAAAATTGCTTATTTATACTTATACATATAAGGAGAAATATGAATATGCCATCAATGAATCATTAAAAATGCTTGAGAAAGCAGAAGAACTGAATAACACAGACGGCCGTATAGCTGCTTATTCATGTCTGGCAAGTGCATACCATGAAACCAACCGTACAAAAGAAGAAGGAGAAGCGCTTCGAAAAGCTCACAAATATGTTTCGGAACAAACAACCAGCAGTACACAGTTTAATGTTCTGAATCAACTAATTGTATTCAGTAAAGACCAGAAAGACTATTCAAGCCTGAAGATGTATCTGAAAGAAAACAAACAGCTATTGCAAGAAATGCTTAGTTTAGATCCGGATATGTATGAATCATATTTCAATCTTTATTTATTCTCAGAAATATTTCAAACTTACTATTATATAGGGATAGGAAAGATAGACTCGGCTAAATATCATATAGAAGAAGCTCAAGGCTTCATAACTCCGCAGAGTTATATTCCTTATATGGCCCTGTATTATGATGCAAGTGCGGAGTATTACCGGCATACAAAAGATTATCAGGCTGCACTTCTCTATATAGATTCTGCTCTGATAAAGATGAAACAATTTGAATCTGCCCAAATGGAGTATGCCAAACAATTATCGCGGAAAGCTGACATTCTGCAAGAAATGGGTAAATATGCAGAAGCCCTGCCACTGTACGAAAGTTCCAATCATATTCAGGATTCACTGACTGCTACCATATCAGCTAAACAACTGGAGGAAATCAAAGAAATACATCATCTGAACCAATTGGTATGGGAACGTGGAAAACTAAGAAATCGTGTACAAACCAGTATTCTTTTGAGTCTCGGAATCATCCTGATCTTATGTATCGGCTATATGTTCCGCATCAATCTGATACGAAAAGCACTAAAGATATCAGAAAAAGAAACTCATAAAGCCACACGACAGACAGAAGAAGCCAATGAAATGAAGAATCGTTTCCTCTCCAATATGAGTCACGCCATCCGTGTTCCCCTGAACGGGGTATTGGGGTTCTCACAAATCATAGCAAACGAAGCGGAAATAGACGATCAAACCCGCAAAGAATATGCGGAAATTATTCAGCAAAACACGGATCAGCTAATGCGTTTAGTCAACAATGTCCTTGATTTGTCGCGCCTGGAAGCCGGTATGATGAAATTCCAAATGAGTAATTATGACATCGTACAGCTCTGCAACGATGCTGTAGGAATGGCACATATGCAGAATTCTACCTTGCATACTCATTTCATCAGTAACATTGACGAATATATCATCCATACAGACACAAACCGGTTCATGCAATTCGTTGTCAGTATTCTAACTTGTCCATTCGCTTCTTTCAAAGAAGAACGCGATCTCAACTTCACTCTGAACAAGAACGGAGAAATATTACGTTTTAAAATCACCAACTGCCCCCTCGCAGACCTCAAATATGCCAATCAAGACTCTGCTTTGCGTAATGATGTCAACCGTCTGTTTATAAAACACTTTGGCGGTACATATCAGGTAATCCCCGATAGCAAAGAAGGTCCAACTATTCTTTTCACTTATCCCGCTACCTCGGTTGAATAATATTATTGCCTTAAATGAAGGTAGATACGTGGATTTTTTGTACTTTTGCGCCTCAATAAGAGTAATTTGTAATTTATAAATAGAATTATATCATCATGTTCGATAATTTAAGCGAAAGACTGGAAAGGTCGTTTAAAATTCTGAAAGGTGAAGGAAAGATCACCGAAATCAATGTTGCGGAAACCCTGAAAGATGTGCGCAAAGCACTGTTGGACGCTGACGTAAACTACAAAGTAGCCAAAACTTTCACTGATACCGTTAAGGAAAAAGCATTAGGACAAAACGTGTTGACAGCTGTAAAGCCCAGTCAGTTGATGGTAAAAATCGTGCACGATGAACTGACTCAATTGATGGGTGGCGAAACAGCAGAGATTGATTTGGAAGGAAAGCCGGCAGTTATTTTGATGTCCGGCCTGCAAGGTTCCGGTAAGACAACTTTCTCAGGTAAGCTGGCACGAATGCTGAAAACGAAAAAGAACAAGAAGCCGTTATTGGTGGCTTGTGACGTATACCGCCCTGCCGCTATTGAACAGTTGCGCGTATTAGCTGAACAAATTGGAGTTCCAATATACTCTGAACTTGATAGCAAGAATCCGGTGAAAATTGCCGAAAACGCCATTCAAGAGGCTAAAGCCAAAGGATACGATGTAGTCATTGTCGATACAGCCGGACGTCTGGCAGTAGACGAAGAGATGATGAACGAGATTGCCGCTATTAAAAAAGTAATCAATCCAAACGAAATCTTGTTTGTAGTAGACTCCATGACTGGTCAGGACGCTGTAAACACAGCAAAAGAGTTTAACGAACGACTTGACTTCAACGGTGTTGTACTGACTAAATTAGATGGTGACACCCGTGGTGGTGCCGCTCTTTCCATTCGTTCGGTGGTGAACAAGCCGATCAAGTTTGTGGGTACAGGTGAAAAACTAGATGCCATTGACCAGTTCCATCCCTCACGTATGTCAGACCGTATTCTTGGTATGGGTGATATCGTTTCATTGGTGGAACGTGCCCAGGAGCAGTACGATGAAGAAGAAGCAAAACGCCTGCAAAAGAAGATTGCCAAGAATCAATTCGATTTCAACGATTTCTTGAGTCAGATTGCACAGATCAAAAAGATGGGCAACCTGAAAGACCTAGCTTCTATGATACCGGGTGTAGGTAAAGCTATTAAGGACATTGATATTGATGATAATGCATTTAAAAGTATTGAGGCTATCATCTATTCGATGACCCCGGCAGAACGCAGTAACCCAGCTCTTCTGAACGGTTCGCGTCGTCAACGTATTGCCAAAGGTAGTGGTACGAATATTCAGGAAGTAAACCGCCTGTTGAAACAATTTGACCAAACCCGCAAGATGATGAAGATGGTAACGGGTAGCAAGATGGGCAAAATGATGCCGAAGATAAAATAATAAAGATAAACTGCAAGTATACCAATCCCGCTAATTTCATATTTTAAATGAAGTCAGCGGGATTGTTGTTATATTCGGTTATTTGCTCTATATTTGCGATACTCTTTTAGGTCCCCAATGCAAGATAAATTATAATCAAAACAAAAAATATTTATATGACATTAATTGATGGAAAAGCAATCTCTGAACAAGTAAAACAGGAGATTGCTGCAGAAGTAGCAGAAATTGTAGCAAAAGGTGGCAAATGCCCTCACCTTGCTGCAATTCTTGTAGGCCACGATGGTGGCAGCGAAACGTATGTTGCTGCCAAAGTGAAAGCATGCGAAGTTTGTGGATTCAAATCCAGCCTCATCCGTTATGAAGCGGATGTTACGGAAGAAGAGCTCCTTGCTAAAGTACGTGAATTAAATGAAGATGCAGATGTTGACGGATTTATCGTACAGCTCCCATTACCCAAGCATATCTCTGAGCAAAAAGTGATTGAAACTATCGATTATCGTAAAGATGTAGACGGGTTTCATCCCATCAATGTAGGTCGCATGTCCATAGGATTGCCTTGCTATGTATCAGCAACTCCTAACGGTATTCTTGAACTACTGAAACGCTATCAAATAGAAACTTCGGGCAAGAAGTGTGTAGTATTGGGACGCAGTAATATCGTCGGTAAACCAATGGCTGCACTGATGATGCAGAAAGCCTATCCGGGAGATGCTACTGTAACCGTATGCCATAGCCGGAGTAAAGATCTTGTAAAAGAATGCCAGGAAGCCGATATCATCATCGCTGCATTGGGACAACCCAATTTTGTGAAAGCTGAAATGGTAAAAGAAGGTGCCGTGGTTATTGATGTAGGTACTACACGTGTACCGGATTCTACAAAAAAATCAGGCTTCAAACTGACTGGAGATGTTAAGTTTGACGAGGTTGCTCCGAAATGTTCATTTATCACTCCTGTACCGGGTGGTGTAGGACCGATGACCATCGTTTCTTTGATGAAGAATACATTGCTGGCTGGTAAGAAAGCAATATATCAATAATAAAAATACCGAATACCGGAAGGAGCCTCTTGTGACAACTCGACTCCTTTCGGTATTTATTTTATCCAGTGGAACCTTAATCCACTCAAAGTCATGAAACAGACAATCCCTCTTGCATTACTTTTCTTCTTTATATCGTGTTGTAGCACAGCACAGGAACAAGTAGTACCGGAATCCATTGATACAATCCCCCCTGCAAAAATCACTCTATTATTTGTAGGTGATTTGATGCAACACAAAGCCCAGCTTGACGCCGCACATACAGATAAAGGGACTTATGACTACTCTCCCTGCTTCTCTCTCGTAAAAGAGCAAATCAGTGGGGCGGACATCGCTATCGGCAATTTAGAAGTACCTATCGGTGGAAAACCTTATAGTGGTTATCCGGCTTTCTGCGCACCTGATGAATATTTATATGCCATTAAAGAGGCCGGTTTCAATGTTCTGTTAACTGCTAACAATCACTGTCTCGACCGCGGTAAAAAAGGTTTGGAACGTACAATCCTAATGTTAGATTCCTTATGTATCCCCTACACCGGAACTTATAGAAATGAAGAAGAACGCTGTCAACGATACCCATTATTCATTCACAAAAACGGTTTTCGAATTGCCCTTCTTAACTATACCTATGATACCAATGGAGTTAAGCCATCCTCTCCCAACATAGTGAACTATATTGATAAGAAAATCATGTTACAGGATATCAATACAGCACGAACATGGCAACCTGATGTTATCATTGCCTGTATGCATTGGGGAAACGAATACCAATCGCTACCTAGTCGCGAACAACGACAGTTGGCTGATTGGCTATTGAAACAGGGCGTTACCCATATCATCGGTAGCCATCCTCATGTTATACAACCTATGGAACTACGCACCGATAGCATTACCGGAGCACAACACGCTGTAGTATATTCTTTAGGGAATTTCATCTCCAACATGAGCAAAGTAAATACTGACGGAGGACTTATTTTCACATTAGAATTAGAAAAAGACACCACAATATCTGCCTCCCCGCAAGTTCGAGTACAACGTCGTGGATATAATTTGGTATGGACAGCACGTCCCAATCTCACCAAAGAAAAAAATTATGTGCTTTATCCTACAGATTCCGCATCTATTTCAAAGCTCCCGGAAGCTGCACGTAACCATCTGAATATCTTCGTCAAAAATGCCCGAAAGCTCCTCCAACAGCACAATGTAGGAATTAAGGAGAATAAAAAATAATGCATATTTCAATAAAATATTTCGCCAAATATTTGCAGTATCAAAGATAATACCTATCTTTGCACCGCGTTTGAGAAATGACGCAAACATGGTGACTGTAGTTCAGTTGGTTAGAGCGTCAGATTGTGGTTCTGAATGTCGTGGGTTCGAGTCCCATCAGTCACCCAAAGAAAGAGGAATTTCAGTAATGATATTCCTCTTTCTTGTTATATATCAGGCTTTTGGGAAGATTGTTTCACTTCCTCCGATACTGCTGCGGAGACTCCCCCGTCTGTTTCCTGAAAAACGTGCCAAAGTAGGAAGCATTAGGGAAGTTGAAGTAATCAGATATTTCCTGTATGCTCTTTTGCGTGTTCTTAAGCAATGAAATGCTCTTGCGGATAATGGCTTTGAACACCAGTTCCTGTACCGTATATCCACAAATAGACTTGGACAATACGGAAAGGTACTTAGGTGACAAACAAAGTTTATCTGCATAAAACTCCACGCCTCGCTGCTCCATATAATGCTTTTCAATCAACTGAATCAACCGTATGAAAATATCATGCTTATGCCCTACCGATGCTCTTTGCGTGATAAGTTTACGGTTATAGATAGAACAGAGCCGGTACGTCAGCCCCAGCAAAAGTAACTTCTGCTCATAATGATTGAATGTATTTTCCTCTATCCGTAAAGTGTTGTCCAAAAGAGACATGTACTTCAGGACTTCATTCTCTTCACCTGTACTCCATACGTAACATGGCTCCGTGGCAAGCTGTGAGTAGAGATGCATCGAAGTCACACAATTGCCTATGATGTCACGTATTGGCTCTGTCTGGTAAACAAGGATGAATACTTCCGCATCTTCCGACTGCCGGGATACCTGAAAGACAGAACCACCGGGAATAAAAAGAGTCTCATTCACTTTGGCCGAGAAACTATTCTGATTAAGAGTAAACATAAAACTTCCCTGACGGCAAACCACCACCCCCACTCCATTCACTTGAAACGGTTTCTTCAATGACTCCGGAAAATCATGAAGCATACCTTCCGAACTACAAACATCTTTTCCACTTAATAATGCATGGTTAAGACGATACAAACGTTCCTGCTGAGTATCCATAATATCACAAGCTATATAAAAAAACAGTGCTAAGTTACTAATTTCCGCTTAGGATAAGGAATAATCAGTACGAATATCATACAAATAAGGCAACCGTATATAGTCCAGCCCGCCATTTCTTTTACGGCAGACAGGGTGGCCTGCACCTGAATCCGCCCTTTGGTAGACATTGCCGCCATATTGATTGCGTCCTGCTTGCTCTTTCCCTGATATTGCATGCCTTGAACAGTCTGGGTAAACGAGGCGGAAGCCTCGGGATGAAGCATATCCACATTTTGCGCATAGCGGGTGACATAATGCTGCTGACGCTCCTGCAATATATTTGAGTAAAGAGCGCCTCCGACGCCAGGTCCCAACACCATGCGCACGGTAAGCATGACGCAAATCCAAGTAGAAAGGTACTTATAGGGCATGCGTTGCGTGGCATAAGCAGCCGTCAGGGCATAAAGGAACATCATACCTGTGGCACGGATAATGACCGGATACTTCACCCGCTCGTATAATCCGGCACTCTGCACTTCGAAGTACATGAATACTGCCGACAATCCGAGAAACAGGAAGCCGGCCGCAAACAGATACTTGAAATGTACTCCCTTGGAGCCCAATATCATAGAAGAGATAGCACCAATGGCGTAACCCGCCATACACCAGTTGCCCAATGTCGCATTCTGATAATTATCCAATTTCATACCGACACCCGTAAACACATTGACAAACATGGCACTCGAATTGAATATCATCAGTAACAGATAAAGCAAAATGCCCATACGAATGGTGCGTAACTTAAAGACATCCAACAGGAGGTAATGTGAATGGCGGTTCTTCTCCATATAGAAAAAGAGACAGGCGAAGACAACCGCAACCAGGGTGGCGGTGCGGATGGACGCATCATCGTACCAATCCAAGACTTTACCATAAACCAGCACATAAGTGATGCAAACCAATGTAATGCAGAACACCGCCACATTGCCAAACTGCCTGAAGTTAATAGGAAAGCGGCGCGTAGTAAACTTATGATAAGGCATTGTGATAAAGATAACCAAGATGGAAAGCAACACCGTACCCATCATAAAATAATACACATACCGCCATTCATACTCAAAAGCCAGCCACGCCGTAAGCGACGTGCCCAATTGCCCTAAAATCATGAAGAACAGATAAATGCCCGGTTGGCTGACGCACCTGTCAATGTCCAGTTTGTTCCAACCCTTATCATCATCAGGCTCCAATCCCGGAGTGATGTTGCGGGTAGCTTCCATTCCGGCGGCGTATTTGATAAGCGTAAACAGATTGACCATCATCAGTACCATCCGCAAGAAGCCCATGAGCAGGCTGCAAAGCGCCAGAATAAATATACTGTCCGTCTCCGCACAGATATAGCTAAAGACATACATGAGCGAGAACCCTGCCAGGCACATCATCTTCTCCCGGCGGATACACATCAGGCGATACAGGAAAGGAGCAAAAGCCGCCATTCCGATGGACGTGACGAAATTAGTGAACTGAATATGTTCGGAGATGATGCCCAGTCCACTCATCATTTCGGTGCTGTTCACAGAGTAAACGCCACCCACCGTAAGGATAGGAATAAAGAGTAACAACATAATGATGATGCCTATCGGTTTAGGCACCCAGTTGTAGAAAGGATAGTTTTTAGGGTACGAGGGCATGGCGTCAGAGTTTAGCTTTCACAACTACCATCATACCTGCCGCCAGTCTCCCATTATCTTCTTTGGAGAGATTGGTGAAATCGATACGAACCGGTATGCGTTGCTGTATCTTCACGAAGTTTCCGGCAGAATTATCGGTGGGAACCAACGAATATTTAGAGCCCGTAGCTCCCGAAATAGCCGTAACAATTCCTGTGAATTCTCTGTCGCTGATGGCATCCACCGTGATAATCACCTCCTGCCCAAGACACAGATTCTCAATCTGGGTTTCTTTATAATTGGCAACAATCCACTTCTGCGTATCGGGCAAGATATAAGTGATGGTCTGCCCTGCTGAGATGAATTGTCCTTCCTCCAGGGCACGGCGTCCCAACTTTCCGTCACAAGGGGCTACGACTACTGTATAAGACAGATTCAGCTTAGCCATTTCCACCGCAGCCGTTGCCCGCTGAATGGCCGCCTCGGTACTCTCACGGCGATGAGACACTTCGTTCACTCCCGAAAGAGCCGCCTTCCGCTGACGCTTCACGGCTTCCAGTTTCTTGTGTGTAGCCTCGTATTCCGTTTCTATCTGCTCCAACTGAATGGGGGTTGCAGCGTTCCGTTTCACCAGATTCTCATAACGCTGGCGGTCTTTCTCCAGTTTGGCCAAACGGATTTCTATTTCAGAGATGGAAGCATCGTAAACGGATGCAGTGGTTTGCGTGGTCTGCAAGGTGGCTCCAATGACGGTGGCGCCTGCCTGCGCATCCTTGAGGGCGGCTTCCGCTTCCATAACGCGGATTTTATATTCACGGTCATCCAGTACAAGCAAGGTGTCTCCTTTGCGAACTTCCTGATGTTCGGTAAAATAAATCTTCCTGATATACCCTGAGGCACGCAGGTTGACGGGAGATATATACTGTTCTATCTGGGCGTCGTTGCTGGTTTCGGTCTGCTTGTAATCCAGGAAGAGACAGACCACTTGAATCATCCCCCAAATCATGACGCCTACTCCCAACAGGCTGATTACGATTTGCCAACGGCGTAATTTTCTCAACTTCCTTGCTTTCTCCTGATGCGTATTGGATGCGCTATTGTTTTCTACAGTTTCCATATTTAGATGTTATTGATTAACGTGTTATTCGACTAATGATTCTATTTGCCCGGTCAGTTTCAGCAACATGAGGTTAGTCACCCGATAGTTGTAGTGGGCGCTGATGTAATTGTTCTGGGCTTCGCTCATCCGCATTTCGTCTTGCAGCACTTCGGTCATTGAGGTGATGCCTTCGCGGTAGCGGTCCATAGTGACGGTATATACATCTTCGGCGAGCAAATAATTATCTTTCTGTTTCCTGAAATTCCGTTGGTTGTTCATCAGATCGTTGGTAGCATTCAGGTATTGGGTCTGCAAATTCTTGCGGGTGTTCTCCTGTGCCAGTTTGATGTTTTCGATATCAATGACCGCCTTTCTGGTTTTATAGCGTTTGTCCAGACCGTCGAAGATGGGGACACGCAGCGAGAGCCCTAAGCCATAGGAACGATACCAATGACCGGAAGGACCGGAATGAAACCAGTGGTAAGCCTTATCGGTGTAAGCGGAAAACATCCAGTTGCCCGTCAGATTCAGGGAAGGGATGTATCCGTAACCAATCATCTTCTTTTGCTGCTCCGCCAGTTGGCGTTGCGATTGCAGCAGTTGGAGTTCGTATAGACTCTCCGAAAGTCCGGTCAACGCTACGGGGGTGATGGTTTCGGTATCCACCGGCACTAAGGCTATTTGTTTTTCTGCGGGATAATCGATGATGTATTTCAGCAGGTTCAATTGCTGTTCCAGCATGGCTTGTGCATTGTCATACTGCACTTTCAGGTTTTCGAGATTGATGTTCACCCGTTTTACATCGACTTCCATTGCCATTCCGTTGTCATAGAAGGCCTGCGTGATGTTCTGCAATTCTTCAAGACGGGTGATATTGGTTTTTATCAGTGCGATTTGCTCGGCGGTGACTTGTCCCAGGTAATACATCTTACAGACTTGCAAGATGAGGTCTTCTCTCGCCTTTTCGTAGGTGAGGCGGTTCATCTCGTCCATTGTCTGCGCAATGGAGATACCGGTATAGAGGGTTTGGTTATAGAGCGGCATCTGGAGCTGCAAACCTGCGCTGGCATTGTATTGCAAGGTATGGGTTACATTGTAGGGTGTGCCGTAAGCGGAGCCGTCAGTGACGGATACGGGCGGGTCGATATTGTCATTATAATTGGCAAAACCATTGATTTGGGGCAACAACCGTGCACGGTTCTCGGAGATGCCATACCTTCCCTTTTGTATCTCTTTCCGTTTACTTTGCAGGGACAGGTTGTTCTCGATACCTATCTTCAGGCAGTCTTCCAATGCCAGAGTATCTTGTGCGCCTGCACTCACAACGGGCAGGCAGAAAAAGGAAAAAATGAACAGTAGCCTTCTCATAACAATCATTTGATATTTGGAGGCAAAGTTAGCGGGTTAGCACATAAGATGCTGTCTATATATCGACTGTTTATGTTCACATTTTCCCTTTTTGCATGATTACTTCTGATTCATCCCACAACCATAACATGCACAAATGTTCCCCACCCTATAAATCAGATCTTGCCAATAGCCATATATAACGTTGCAAACATTAGTAAATTCCCAAGCTATTCATAAGAATATATGCAAAAAAAGTGAATGGCTAAAAACATAAAAAAAGCACAGTTGTTATTTTTTCATCCAGAATCTGCAAAGCAGGCATCGACGGTATCTTTAAGATTAAATAGTCTGAAAATAAATAATACAACGTTTATTTCCAAGATACTGGCATCCGGTTTGCGAGTAGTATTATGGAATGTTTATTCCTCTATTAGTAACATGACAACGTTATAATTAAAATAAATGATTATGGAAACAAGCAAAAAATTAATTGCAGTCGTAGAAATCAGTGGTGACAAATCAACACAATTCTGGGCAAGAGCCGATGATTTAGCGCAAGAGTACAATGAAAAGTCAACGGATATTACTTATATCGTAACAAAACTTCCCGATTCAGATGACTTGTTCAACTTTTATGCAACCTCTCAGGGAGAAATGAAGCAGGAGACACTGATCGAATGCAGTCGTGAATTCATCGACGGACTGATGAAACTGGTTCCAAGTGAGTGCGTTAAAATCAAAGTCATCGGAGATTCTGAAGAAAAATAACTCAGAAAAATCAGATAACCACAATGCCTCCATTGCATTATTATTACAATGGAGGCACTATTATGCTGTCAAGGTCGTATAAAAGCCAGTCTCTTATCCTCTTCCGCAAACAAGATCGCCGTATTCACCAATGCCAGATGAGAATACGCTTGCGGAAAGTTGCCCAATTGCTCTTTCGTGTCAAAATCAATATCTTCGCTGAAAAGTCCCAAATGATTGGCATATTTCAGTACTTCATCGAAAAGACATCTTGCCTCTTCGCGTCTGCCCGTGACGAACAATCCCCGTATCAGCCAAAAGGTACAAATTGTAAAGGCGGAAGAGGGCATACCGAAATCATCCTCATTCTTATAACGGTACATCAATCCTTTATGGAAAAGAGCTTTCCTGACTGCCTCCACTGTCTTATGGTAACGGACATCATCAGCCTGAATAAACCCGTAAGGTTCCATCAGCAGCAAGGACGAATCTAAGGCTTGATTATCATAAGCCTGGGAGAAACTCTGCATATCCTCTTTCCAACCATGTTTCATGACGTCTTCCCGAATATCCTCCGCCTCCTTCTGCCAACGCTCGGCATCCTCATACTTGCCCAGCATACGGGCTATCTTCACACCACGATCCAAGGCTACCCAGCACATCACCTTTGAGGACACGAAATGCTGTCCTTCACCCCTGATCTCCCAAATACCCTTATCCGGTTCCCGCCAATCTTCCACAACCGTGACCAGAATGCTTTTCACCATTTCCCACATATCCTCTATCTCGTCCAGTGTGCCCGGCATCAGGCGATAATACTGATAGATCAAATCCATCAGATAACCGAAAGAGTCGTTCTGTCTCTGATGATAGGCATCATTCCCTATCCTGACAGGTTTCGAATGCTTATATCCGGAAAGATGATCCAGAATAACCTCAGTCAATTTGCGTTCACCACGTATTCCATACATGATCTGATATGACTTGCGACTGGCCACGAAGGTGGACTGGATAAATTTCATGAAACGGCGGGCAGCACCGGCATGCCCCACCCGGAACATCGTCTCGATAGACATGGAAGCGTCACGCAGCCAACAGAACCGGTAATCCCAGTTACGTACCTCGCCAATAGTTTCCGGCAAACTAGTAGTCAAAGCTGCCAAAACGGCACCATTATAATAAGACATCAGCTTCAGCACTAGCAGGCTACGCTCTATCACTTCATTATAGAGTGTATACTTCTTACTTCGGTTAGTCCAGTTCAGCCAGTAGACCAGTGTCCGGCAGTATTCTAATTTCTCGCGTTCAATGTCTATCGGAATAACTTTTTCATTATAAGATAACAATAGGAATTCATCTTTTTCCAGTACTATTGTCTTTTTGGCGGTTATATCCTCCAGAGGTAAGGAAGAATACAGATATTGCCTGTCCCTGGTATCTGAAGAACAGTAGGTTTCAACATAACGGGAGGTCACATTATACATGACTTTACCACGTGCATAGTCAGGAGCCGGATTATAGTTGACTTTAAATTCCGGCCTCCCCTTTATCCAATGGATATAGCGATAGAATTCCGCCGGAATGTAATGTCCGCTACTGTCCTTTGAACGATAGCAGGGCATGAAGTCGAGCACGACGAAAACACCCGCTTCCGAAGCAAACTGTGTAGAGAGTATATTGATATGCGGAACATACGTTTGTGATATACGGTAATCTCCACTTACTTCAAAACCAAAGCATCCACCTTTCTCCTGGTCGAGCAGGGCGGCAAAAACGGAAGGTGAATCAAAATCCGGAAAACACAGCCACTCCACATTCCCCGTTTCGGAGATGAGGGCAGCAGTACGGCTATTGCCTACGACACCATAATTCAAATTCATTGTGTAATCATTTTATATTCCTTCGCAGCAATCCTTTCAGGAAGCCGAAGGTTGTTCTCATTCGTTTCTTTTCATCTTTCGTATCTTTACTATTAACGGCAAGAGCCCTCAGGAAAGGCAATACATCCGTCTGCGAGGGCAGATTATAGCCGGCCATTTCCGAAATACTGCCCACCTTTATCGTCACGGCATTCCGGGGTAATGCCTGGAACATATCATCGTCCGTGGTATCATCCCCTATTGCCAGAATAAAATCATAATGCATACCGGCTATCAGGCGACTGACTTCGGAACCTTTATTATAATCGGGCGACTTGATTTCCACCACCTTATTTCCCTGCATGATCTGCAATTTCTGCCGGGTGCAGATAGAGATGAGTGTGTTCACCAATTGTTGGGCACGCAAGCTCCCCAACCACACATCACTCTCCCTGTAATGCCAGGCAAGTGCAGTCTCCTTCATCTCCAGACGGGCACCGGGGGTCTTGCTGACAAACAAACGCAGGATTGCCAGCAAGCCATTCCCCCAGTCCATCTTACGGGTGTTTTTATGCCATACACCGTTTTCCTTGTAGAAAGCTCCATGCTCCGCCGCAAAGGAAACCGGGAGATTCCCTAACCATTTCTCCAAAGTATAGTGATCGCGCCCGCTGTTTATTACCACATGATTTGCCGGATCGGCAGCCAACTGTTGCAACAGTGCTATCAGTTCCTGTGTCGGCTTCGCATCTTCCGGACGAGGTTTGAGAGCCGCCAGCGTACCGTCATAATCCAGCAATATCAACCGCCGGCCAGCTTGAGCATACCTAAGTCTGAGTGAAGCAATGGCAGCAGCCGACAAGCGCTTTTGTCGGAACTGCTCGTTCTTCGCACAGGCATCTTCCAGCTCATGAATAAAGTCAGCTGCCCACTTGTCCACAGTCTGAACAGAGATTATGGCCTGCATACGTTTCAGACGCCTCATCTGCTCTTCTACCGGCATTTCCAATGCAGTACAGATGGCTGCTTCTATCTGCTCCGTGTCATTCGGATTAATCTGTATGGCATCGGTCATTTCTACAGCCGCACCTGCCATTTCGCTTAATATCAATACTCCCGGATTATCCGACTTTGCGGCTACGTATTCCTTTGCCACCAGATTCATGCCGTCGCGCAAAGGGGTCACCAAAACAATATCCGCCACACAGTACATAGCCGCCAGTTCTTCCCAGGAAAAACCATGATAGAAATAGCAAACCGGTGTCCAGTCCATCGTAGAGTAGCGTCCGTTGACGGAGCCGATCTCTTCATCTATGCGGGTTTTCAGTTCGGCATAGCTGCCGACATGGTCACGCGAAGGGACAATGACCATAGCCAATGTCATTTTTCCGTGATATTCAGGATGATGTTCCAGGAAAGAAGCAAAGCCGTAGAGGCGATGCAGGATACCTTTACTGTAATCGAGCCTGTCTACGGACAGTATCAGTTTGTGATTGCCGAACTGCTTACGGGTACGGTCGATGGCCTGATGTACTTGAGGATTGCAGGAGGCAGCATGGTAAAAATCGTAGTTGATACCCATAGGCAAAGCATCTACCCGCGTCACACGGTTGCCCAACTGCACCTCATCCAGTTTAAACTCAAGACGCAGCACACGTTCTACGGCACTGATGAAATGCCGCATATAGTCGTGGGTGTGGAAAGCTATAAAATCAGCTCCCAATAATCCTTTCAGTATTTCGGCCCTCTCTGGAAGGATGCGGAAAAGTTCATAAGACGGGAAAGGTATGTGATGGAAATAACCTATACATAAGTCCGGATAGACTTTCCGCAACAAGGCGGGAAGCAACATCAACTGGTAGTCCTGTACCCATACCCTGTCTCCGGGTCGTACCAGGCGGCAAATCTCGTCACAAAACAGTTGGTTCACTTCCTGATAGGCCTCCCAAAAACACTTCTTATACAACGTATAAGCATAGAAATAATGACAAAGCGGCCAGATAGTACTGTTACTATATCCTTCATAATAGTCCTGGATTTGCGATTCAGACAAGAATACAGGGTGGAAATTCATTGCAGCCAATTCAGATGTAATCTCTGATTTCTCTTTTTCCTTGCCCGCACACAAACCCGGCCAACCAATCCAGTGCTTCTCGCAAGAGGTCTGAAGAGAATTAAGTCCCGTGGCAAGTCCGCCTTCGCTACGCACAAACGAAAAGTTCCCGTCTGAATGGGTTACTTTTACCGGTAATCTGTTTGATATGATATAGAGTTTCATATCATCCATCATTGCAAAGTGCATACCAAAACCAATAAGAGCAACATAGCAAACTAATAATCAATAGCATAGCATTACTTTGTCCAGATATACCCTACTTCCCAAAATGAAAAAGACTTGTTCGTTTTGAAAGATTTCCGACCAAATGCCCTATCTTTGTACGTCATGAAATTAAACAAACCAGCATGAAAATCCTCTGGCTCGACCTGAACAGTTCATACGCCCACTCCTCACTGGCACTTCCGGCACTGCATGCACAGATAGCCAATGATGCCTCCATCGAATGGGACATCGTATCCGCCACCATCAACGAGAACGTGGGCATGGTAGCGGGCGAAGTTTACCGCCACCGTCCCGACCTGCTTGCCGCCACCGCCTGGTTGTTCAATCACGAGCAACTGTTGCACATCATTTCAAGAGTAAAAGCCCTGCTGCCCCAATGCTGCATCGTATTGGGCGGACCGGAATTTCTGGGAGACAATGAATTCTTCCTGCGCAGCAACCCGTTTGTCAGTTGCGTATTCAGGGGAGAAGGCGAAGAGGTATTCCCGCAATGGATAACCTACCGTAACGAACCGTTGGAATGGAAGAATATCCCCGGACTCTGTTACCTCGACTCCAACGGAAATTACATCGACAACGGCATCGCCCGTGTGCTGGACTTCCATCACCTCGTCCCCCCCGAGAAAAGCCGTTTCTTCAACTGGAGCAAGCCTTTCGTTCAACTGGAAACCACACGGGGCTGCTTCAACACCTGCGCCTTCTGCGTCAGCGGTGGAGAAAAGCCTGTGCGCACCCTGTCCATCGAGGCAATCCGCGAACGGCTGCAAATCATCCACCGGCACGGAATAAAAAACGTACGCGTGCTCGACCGTACTTTCAATTATAATGCCCGCCGGGCAAAAGAGCTGTTGGAACTGTTCCTTGAATTTGCCCCCGACATACGTTTCCACCTGGAAATGCACCCTGCCCTACTCTCCGAAGAGTTGAAAGAGGAATTAAAGCGTCTGCCCGAAGGGTTGCTGCACCTGGAAGCCGGCATACAAAGCCTGCGCGAACCGGTGCTTGTGCAAAGCCGGCGGATGGGCCGACTGTCGGATGCGCTGGAAGGGCTGAAATTCCTGTGTGCCCTCCCCAACATGGAAACGCATGCCGACCTGATTGCCGGACTCCCGCTCTATCAACTTTCGGAGATATTCGAAGACATCCGCGTATTGGCGGAATATGGCGCCGGAGAAATACAACTGGAGTCCCTGAAACTGCTTCCCGGCACGGAAATGCGCCGCAGGGCGGAAGAACTGGGCATACAATATTCCCCGTTCCCCCCCTACGAGGTGCTGCAAACCCGCGAAATCAATGTGGACGAACTGCAAACCGCGCGGCAACTTTCGCGCCTGCTGGATGGATTTTATAATGCTCCCGCCTGGCAGGGTATCACCCGAAGACTGATTCTGGATAACGAAACGTTCCTGCACGAGTTTCTGGAACATCTGATACGGATAGGATTGATAGATCAACCGATGAGTCTTGAAAAACGGGGCCTCATCCTGTATGAGTTCTGCAAACGGCATTATCCCGAATATCAGTCGGAAGTAAGCATCGCCTGGATAGAAGCGGGCATGTCGCTGAAGAAGCTCCCGGCAGAACGGGTAAAGACCAAGCGACAGGTGCGTCCCGAACATTGGGAAGTGCTGTATGGGGAATACAGGGAGAACCTCCGGCTTTGTTTCCTGCCTGCCGGCGAGGAAGAGAACCGGGGATATTGGTTCGGCTTTGAATCGGAGATACAGAAAATAGAGCCTGTGTTCAAGGCAAGAAATTAATTTATCGTACGAGGCTGAAATACTACCTTTGCCATGCACAGGTTACGGATTAGTTATGCTATCTTTGCGACTCGGCATATCATCATCCGTATTGATGATAACCATCATCCGTATTGATGGTAGGCATCATCCGTATTGATGATATATTAATGATATAGATAAGCCTCGCTCAGTCGTAGCATCAAGGCTATTAAACCATAAAGAAAGGAGAAATCAACATGGCTTTCTACAAAAAACAAAAAATACATGGGAAGTGGTATCCGAGAGCAATAACCAAAGGCCGTACGGCTACAACGGATGATGTGGCAAAACGTCTGGCGCTTATATCTACAGTAAGTCCGGGAGATACGTATGCGGTGCTTGTGAATCTGGGGGAAGTTTTGGCAAAACTGATGAGCGAAGGTCGGTCCGTACGGCTAAAGGGCGTAGGGACATTCTATCTCACTTGTCAATCGGAGAACCAGGGAGTGGACACACCCGAAGAAGTCAGCCCCCAGCAAATCACCGATACCAAAGTGCGCTTCATCCCCGAATACAGTCGTGAACAAAACAACCGAGTAATCGAACGAACCCTCATCGACCCTTATCTGGAATGGATAGATTTTGACGAAATAGGCAACAACAGCAACAAATAACCCCTCTTCAAGAGGCTGAACAAGATCAACTTCAACCCCACGATATGGAAAACCAAACCATCGAAAAAGCCGATTTCACCATCGACGAGCTGGAACCCAACTACTACGAATGCACCTTCGACAAATGTAACTTCTCCGGCCAGAGCATCGGCAGAGTTATCTTTGAGAGATGCACCTTCAAAGAATGCAACCTGTCACTGGTGAAAGCCAACAACACCTCCTGGCTGGACGTCCTCTTCACCGACTGCAAGATGACAGGCATCAACTTCACTCTCAGCAACCGCTTCGGCCTGTCCGTGGAGTTCCGCAACTGCCTCCTCTCCTACGCCCTTTTCACCGAGATGAAGCTGAAAGGTACCCGCTTCACTCGCTGCGATCTGCAAAATGCCGACTTCATGGAAACGCAACTCCCCGAAGCCAAGTTCACCGAGTGCGACCTCTGCTATGCCTCCTTCCATCACACCAACCTGGAAAAGGCCGATTTCAGCACCGCCCGCAACTACGCCCTGAACCCTTCCGCCAACCGCCTGAAGAAAGCCCGGTTCTCCCGCTACGGACTGGAAGGACTGCTGACAGGATTAGGAATAGAGGTTGTTGATTAACGCCTCATTGTGTAATTGAGAAGTAGGTGCCGTAGCACAAGGCAGTGTAACCCAAAACGTAGTACCTGCACCCACTTCCGAAGTCACCCCAATGGTTCCGCCCATGCTCTCTGCTATTAATTTGCAAATGGGCAACCCTAACCCAACTCCTTGCGTAAAAGAGTCCACTTTCTCGAAACGATCGAAAACCACCGGAAGTTTATCCTGCGGAATACCGCAGCCTGTATCTTTCACACTAATCTTGACACCCCCATCTATTATGCTGTACGCTATATCAATATGGCCGCTTTGGGTGTTTTTCAGAGCGTTCGACAGAAAGTTGCTCAATATCCGTTTGATATACTGAGCGTCAAGTTCCACCATATAATCCCGTTCCGGTTTATCCACCCGGACATCCAGCTTTCCGCCAACCTTCATCCTGCACTCGGCGGCACTTTCCACAACGAGGTCCGACAGACAAAACCATACAGGATACGGTTTAAAGTCTCCCGCCTCCAACTTCGAAAGCTCCAGAACATCATCCACCACCTTCAACAAGAGGGTATTGTTATGCTGTATCAACCGGTTATATTCCTTTTTCTCCTCCATATCCTCCGTCATAGTCAGTACGCTTGAGAAACCGACGATAGAATTCAACGGAGTACGTATCTCGTGGCTCATATTGGCAATAAAGGCAGACTTCAACCTGTTGGCTTCTTCCGCTTTCTCTTTTGCTTCCCGCAAGTCCTGCTCCAGTGCCTTTCTCTTGTCAATCATCAGAGTTCCCCCCACCAAGACGACCGGTTCGCCATCTTCATCATACTGATATACAGCTCCGTAGATTTCTCTCCACGAAAGATCGCCGTCTTCATCCCGAAGCAAGAATTCCTCGTCAAAGAAGTCCGTTTCCTTTCGTTTCAGTCTGTCCAATGCCCGGTGGATGTTCTCCCTGTATTCCGGCAGGATAAGCAGCAGATGTTCGTCGGCATCTACTATTCTGTCCGTTCCACCTTCACCGTCTCTTTTCCAGGTAATCTCTTTACGCCGTAAATCCCATGTCCACAGCTTCATACCGGTAGCTTTCAACAGCAAGCGATGCTGAATATCCAATTGTTCCAACTGGCACCGCTTTTCTGTTGCTTCCGTAACGTCCACAGCCGCACTAATCAGCCAGCGGGGCTCGCCCTTATAGTACAACAACTGCTTATACATATTCAAAGCATGCTTGTACCCATCAGCCAATATCAGATGCTGAAAGGTGTTTGATTGACCGGAACGTATCGTTTCCCAGTCTGTCTGTTGAAAGGCAGAACAAATTTCGGGAGGCAGAACACTTGCATTCTTCCCGATCAGGTCGTCCTGAGAGACACTATATAAATCTTCAGATTTCTTGTTCCAAAAAAGATAGTTACAGTTATCCTTGATGTCCTTCACCGTAGTCGGAATAGGAAGATTATTCAGCAACTCCCGCATCAGGAAATTGTCTTCCTTCATTTTTTCCCACTCTTTTACTGATATGCCATGAAGTTTATACAATCGGAAATAATAGACTGCCGCTACAATTGAAACAACAAAAGCAACTTGAATGGCTAGACACAATATAGACATTGTATATACAGATTTTTGTCGTTATAATATTGCAAAGGAATAAAATATCGCAAAAATAACTGATATACAGTTTGCCATACATATAAAGAATTGTCCTCAAATATATAAAAAAAAGTGATATATCACTGACATACAAAATATTACCTTTTCAGTTCCTTCTCTGTATTCTTAAATTCGGAAGGAGTCATACCCGTCCTTGCTTTGAACAATTGGTGGAAAGTAGGCATACTATTGATGCCTGACGCTTCGGCAATGGCACGTAATGTATGTTCAGGATGTTCCTTCAATAAATGCATGGCGTAATTCAAGCGGAGATTATTGAGATATCCGTTCAAATTGGTTTTCGTATTCTCTTTTATCATCCGGGCAAAACGGGTATTGTTCATCTTGACCATCCGGGCAAGTTCTTCTCTTGATAAGTCGGCGGACAGATACAGTTTATCCCGTTTGATAATATAATCCAGCTTGCCGAAAATCATCTTATTCATCTGGGCCTCCTCTTCGTTGCCGGCGAATGCTTCCGGTTCTGTCTGTTCCGTCTCCGGGAAAGGCTGGTCCTCAGATATTCTCTCGGCATCAGCCTGCAAGCGGTTCATCTCCGTCTGCATGGACATTTGCTCGTTGATGCGCTCCACCAGCACTTGGTTCTTACGCTTGATTTTGCGGTTCTGCACCCACATACGCCACAGGAAGAACAGCGACAACAACGAAATGCAGAGGATGAAGACTAACGTAATGGTACGTATGGTAAGCTGAAAAGCTTGTTCCGCAATGCGAGCTTCCTTCTCGTTCACTTCGTAAAGGTTATCCAATTCCAGTGCGGCATTGGTTTTATCACGCCGGTAGATGCTGTCCGTTATGGACAGGATGGAAGCACGCAACGCGGCAACTTTCTCATAGTCTTTCAGGGCAAGATAGGCGTCTATCTCCCGTTGCAGAACGCCGATGTACTGGATATTCAAGGTGTCTTGCCGGCGCATCAGTTCCTTGAAGTCGCGGCAATGGTCTATTACAGCCTGATATTGTTTGGTGACAAACAGATAAGGGGTGGCATCGCGCTTACCGGCAGGAGTGTTATAGACATGGGTAGACTGGTATTTTTTATGGTACTCTTTCCCACGTTCCACATCTCCCAGCAAATGGCAGATGCGGGACAATTTGGAATAGACATATCCGTATTGCTGGTCGAGGAAAGCCTCACGCACTTCCGGATTGCCTTTCATCCCATCCAGCAACTTCTCACGCTGCAAACCTACCTGCAAGGCATCTTTCAGCCGGTTATCATTAATCAGGTATCCCATCTTTACCCCATAGAAGTAGGAGAGCATCGACTTGCTCAGTTTATCTTTCCTGCCATCCAACAGGGCAATTGCCTTGTCGAAAAGCTCATACCCTTCCTCTTTCAATGACAGCATCCATTTGTTCTCGCCCATACAGAAGAGTAACTTGCATTCCGACTGCGGGTCATCGAGCCTGCGTGCCAGTTCCAGTCCTTCAACCGCATAACGGTTGCTTTCTTTATAGTCACTCAGGGTATGGGAGAGGTCGGCCAGAGTTATAGTCATCCTCAACAAGTGATCAGGGTTGTTCCCGGAGATAGAATCGTGCACATAGGCCCGGCGGGCATAGTGGAATGCCGATTTATCCTGATACAGGTATGAGTAGACCATGCTACGCAAATCATCCACCATGTATATGGGCAACGCTTGCTTTGTTTCAGCTTCATCCAGCAGTTGCAACGCGCGTTCCGGTTCATCCATATAGATGTCCGTGATATACTGTTCCGTATATATATCCTTTGTTTCTTTATCTCCGCTTGCCAAGGCAGATGCTGACAGAAAGCCTAACAAGAGGAGACATATATAGAAATGTCTCATACGCTCAATCGTCTGTGTCTATTTTCTTATGGACTGCGCAGTCGGCGCAAATCCCCTTGATTACATAATTAATTCCCGTCTGCATGAATCCCTCCGGAAGCGAGACTGACGGGGCGTGCACACTCCGGATGCAATAGGTTTTATGGCAACGCTCGCAATAGAAGTGCATGTGCTGGTCTTCCACCGTACACATACAGCAGTCTTCGCAAACGGCATACTTCAATGAACCGCTTCCGTCGTCCACACCATGTATCAGGTGATGGGAAAGAAACAGGGTCAGTGTCCGGAAAATAGTGGATTTATCAACCGTATCGAGCTTATCTTCCAGGTCTGCCATGGACACAGCCCGCTTCATCTCCATCATGGTGCGGAGAATCAACAGCCTCATCGCTGTAGGTTTGATATCCCGAAGGGACAATTTATGTAGATATACGTCTTTCATACTACTCAGAACTTCTTGCCTAATATGCGAACCGAATTGAGAACAACCAGCAAAGCTACCCCGACATCGGCAAACACCGCCGCCCAAAGCGTGGCAAAGCCGAAAGCACCCGCAAGCAAAACCAATATTTTCACAGTGATGGCACCGATAATATTCTGCATCACAATCTTTCTTGTGGCCCGTCCGATGGAAATGGCTGTCGCCACCCGTGACGGCTGGTCGGTCTGGATAACTACGTCTGCACTTTCGATGGCAGCATCCGAACCCAGCCCGCCCATAGCAATCCCCACATCACTGAGAGCCAGTACGGGAGCGTCATTCATTCCGTCACCCACAAAGGCTACAGACACGTCCGGGGCGGAATTGAGTTGTTCCAGATGGACGGCTTTATCTCCGGGAAGCAGGTCACCGTAAGCCTTGCCAATTCCCAATTCTGCGGCAAAGATATCAACAATCTCTTGTTTATCACCGGATAACATTTGAATATTATCTATTTTTAAAGCCTTTAATTCTTTAATAGCATCTATCGAATCCTCTTTCAAGGTATCCGAGAGCAGCAGGTATCCGGCATATTGTCCGTCGACGGCACAGACTACGACAGTGGCTACACAGTCTGCCAGTTCTTCGGGTACGGATATCTTGCGGTCCTTCAATAGGCGGATATTACCAACAAGGATTTTACGAGACTCTACTTCAGCCTCCAGACCATACCCCGCCAGTTCATTCAGTGTAGTTACTTCCAAAGGCTCTATACCTCGTTCGGCAGCAAAGTGGGCAACAGCTTGTGCCACAGGATGAGTACTCTTCTTTTCTACAGACAATACCAGACGCAGCAAATCATCTTCAGGAAGATTAGCCGCCTGTATGGATGTCACGCGGAAACTACCGGTAGTCAGCGTACCTGTTTTATCGAAGACGATGGTATTCACGCGGGTAATGGCATCCAGATAATTGCTTCCCTTAAACAGAATTCCCATACGGGAAGCCACCCCTATACCTCCGAAATACCCTAACGGAATGCTGATAATCAATGCACACGGGCAGGATATTACAAGAAAAACCAAGCCACGATAAAGCCAATCGTTGAATACATAGTCAAGGCCCGGGTGCACTGCCGCAACAAGTGCAGGAAGGGCTACTATCAGAAAAGCCAGAAGTACGACAATCGGCGTATAGATGCGGGCGAACCGCCGGATAAACAGTTCGGCAGGCGCTTTGCGCTCCGCTGCGTCCTGCACAAGATTGAGGATGCGTGCCAGCGTGCTGTGGTCGTAAGGTTTCGTCACCAGTATGCGCACTGCCTGTCCGCTGACAATCATACCGGCAAGAACATCACCGCCTGCTGATACATTGCGGGGCATACTCTCTCCGGTCAATGCCGAAGTATCGAAAACGGCCTGCGGATTTTGCAGAGTTCCGTCCAGAGGGACACGCTCGCCGGGTTTTACTTCAATGGTTTCTCCCACATTGACGTCGCGGGGAGAGACTGTACGGAGCGTGTTTTCACGATATACATCCACCCGTTCGGGGCGCACATCGAGCAGACCACGGATATTGCGGGTAGCCTGGTTCACGGCTTTATCCTGCAACATCTCTCCCAGAGTATAGAGCAGCATCACGGCAAGAGCTTCCGGATATTCTCCGATATAGAATGCTCCGAGTGAGGCTAAGGCCATCAGGGAGAATTCATTGAACCAGTCTTTCCGCAAAATGCCCTCCCATGCTTCGCGCATCACAGGAAGTCCCACGGGCAGGAAGCCCAAGAGGAACCAGCAGAATTCAACCACCGGCTGGCTGAACCATGCCCATTCCTGATGCTGGAAGATGATACCCGTGATAAGGAATATACCTGATAGCACCGGAGTTCCTATCTTACGAATCATAGATTGCTCTTTCTCTTTGCTCTGCGGAGAAGTATGTGTATGTGCACAACAACACTGACATTTTGTTTCCATAATCTTAATCTTATTATTTTGTCCGGTGCAAAGGTAAGAGATGGGGAGTGCAACCGGGTTGCAAAGGTGATACAGGAATTCATAGGTCGTCGAAAATCACTTCCACACTCCTGTTTTTCCTTTTTCGACAAGTATTAGTACTTAGAAGATTAAACATTCCCTAAAAGAATGTCGTTCGTAAAACTTCTTTCACAGAAAGACGGTTGTTATCATATAAACCCTAAAAAAACGAACAACATGAAGAATGTAGTATTGATAGGAGCAAGTGGTTTCGTAGGAACCGCCATCCTAAACGAATTGCTGAACAGAGGCCATAAAGTAACCGCCATTGTGCGTGATGCTAAGAAAATGACCGTCAGTAGCCCGAACCTGACAATCGTCGAAGCCGACGTCACCGACACAGATACCCTGAAAGAGGCCAGCAAAGGAAAAGACGCCGTAATCAGCGCCTATAACCCCGGCTGGAAGAATCCCCATATATATGAAGACACCCTGAAGAACTATCCCCTGATAGTGGAGAGCGTGAAGCAAGCCGGCGTGAAACGTCTGTTAATTGTGGGCGGTGCCGGAACCCTGTTCTATACCCCCGGCAAGATGGTGATGGATGCCGACGATGTGCCCGCACAGCTTCTGCCCGGCATTAAGTCTTTAGGCGAATTCTATCTGAATACGCTTCGTAAAGAAAACGCTATTGACTGGATATTCCTCTCCCCTGCCGCCAACATGACACCGGGAGAACGTACCGGAAAGTTCCGTATCGGAAAAGATGACCTGGTGGTGGATGCCAACGGAAACAGCAATATATCGGTCGAAGACTATGCCGTGGCAATGGTAGACGAATTGGAACAGAAGCACCACCACAAGGAGCGCTTCACCATAGGATATTAAGCAAGACTATTTCAGAAAAGAATTTCTTTAAATTTCAAAACAGAATAAATGCCGGCAAATAAAGAATCACTCTTCTTTTTGCCGGCATTTGTCTTTTTACCAAACTTAATTGAACTAACCCTATTTATTCCGCATTCTTTTTCAACCATTCCAACCTGCGCATATCAGGCAGGTGCCTTACCTTGAAATTCTCAAACTTAACATTAAACCCGTCTCCGTCGGGACAGGCAGCCATAAATCCAACCTTCACCGGAATATTATCCTGCAACCATGCATTCCGCATCATCGTATAAGTCTTGTCATCGAACGAATAGAAGATTTCAACGGCATCCAGCCTGCGGACAGCTTTAATCCAGATATAAGGAACAGGCTTATCCAACGTGATTACGCTCCAGTCACTGGTCTTATGAGTCACTACTGTACTCAGATTGAATTTACCGTCTACAAACTCAATGCCTGCTTTGATGTAGTTCTCATGGTCGATGCGGAGCATCAGTCCCGCCTGGTCGAAGCGCGCCTTATAATCGCCCGTCACTTTCACTTTAACTTCAAACTCACCGCCATACGTTGCATAATAGAAAGGGGCGTCATCCACAGTAAAGCCATAATGAGAGATACGCCAATAATCACTCTGCGGAGTGACAAACATCGAAAGGCTTTTATCCTTTATCTCCCACTGTTCAGGTTCGTTGAACCACTGCATTTTTTCCAATGTCTGCGCAAAGGAGGCTTGTACCCCAATCATCATCAACAGACTAAAAAGTAACTTTTTCATTTCTCGTATTATTTTAATGAATTATTATTCTGACATATATTTAGCCCTGTCCGCTTCGGTGATCGTACGTAGCACCCGGCAAGGATTACCGACAGCCAGCACATTGGCAGGAATACTCTTTGTGACCACACTTCCGGCACCAATAATCGTATTATCACCAATCGTCACTCCCGGCAACACACAGACCTGGGCACCAATCCACACATTATTTCCGATAGTGATAGGATAAGCATATTCAAGTCCCTGAATTCTCCGTTCCGCATCCAAGGCATGTCCGGCAGTATAGAAACCACAATTCGGAGCTACAAAAACATTATCGCCAAACGTAACTTTAGCTCCATCCAGAATGACGCAATTCACATTCGAATAGAAGTTCTCCCCTATTTCGATATTATATCCGTAATCACAATAAAACGGCTGTTCTATCAGGAAAGATTTTCCGGTCTTACCAAACAGTCGGCGGATAATGCTCTCCCGTTCCTTCTTCTGTGAAGGGCGCAAGCTATTCAGTTCATAACATACTTCTTTGCAAGCTTCCCTCTCCGACACAAGCTCTATATCATTATTGGCATCATACAATTTCCCGGCTTTCGCTTTTGCTTTTTCACTCTCCATAATTTATTGCACTTAAATAAATAACCATTAGTTTTCATTACCTTTGCAAAGGTAAAAGCTTACAGATAAGTCGGCAATACTGATTAATAACCATTTTTCCATCTTCATACCGTATGGACATCGTAAATAAACTGAAGAAAGAGCTACTGAAACAAGCGTTCACCGAGGAACAGAAACAGACGGAACGCCTGAATGAGTGCAAACATATAGCTTCCATATATGCACAGACCGAAAATGCCATAGCAGTGTTGAGCGATATGAAAGCCAATATTAGTTATATTTATTACGGCGGAGTAGCCGAGAAACTAGGACTGGCAGAACGAAATACCGCCAAGACCATTCAGTCGATATGGGAAGAAGAAATATTCAGTCACATCCATCCGGACGACTTACAGGAAAAGCATTTGCAGGAACTCCGCTTCTTCCACTTCCTGAAAAGTGTTCCGGAAAAGAAACGTCCGGACTACTACCTTATACACAATATGCGCATGAGCGATCATTCGGGCAGGTATGTACACATCTTGCACAGGATGTTTTATATAGCGAGCCACTCAAACGGAAGTGTATGGTTATCCTTATGCCTTTACAACTTTTCAATGGATACATCGTTAAGTTGCACCATTCTTAACTCGGCAGACGGGCAAACCCTCGAACTGGAAAAGCAGAATTGCAACGACCTGTTGTCAGAGCGGGAAAAAGAAATCCTGCAATTGATAAATAAGGGAAAAATGAGTAAGGACATTGCCCAGACATTATCCATTAGTATAAACACCGTAAACCGGCACCGGCAAAATATCCTGGAGAAACTTCAGGTAAACAATTCTATTGAAGCTTGCCGGATTGCTAAAGAATTGCACTTGTTATGATAAGAGAAGTAAGGCCGGAAGATACCGGAAGCATTACAGCCATTTACAACGAGTATGTCGCACACAGTGTGATTACATTTGAAACAGAGCCTGTACGCGAAGAGGAAATGCGTTCACGCATAACCGCAATAGTATCACACTTTCCTTACTTCGTTTATGAAGCGGAAGGTAAAATTGCCGGGTACTGTTATGCCCATGCCTGGAAAGAAAGAGCGGCTTACAGGTATACGTTGGAAACAACTGTTTATTTGGCATCCGAATATCAAGGCAAAGGAATAGGAAAACAACTCATGCAGACGTTGATTAACGAATGCCGCCACAGAGGTTATCACGCATTGATAGCCTGCATCACGGAAGGCAACGAAGCCAGTAATTCCCTGCATCAGAAACTTGGCTTTAAGCAAGTCTCCCACTTTGAGAAAGTCGGATTGAAATTCGATCGCTGGCTGGACGTGTTTGATTATGAATTAATACTAATTCCTGAATCACCCGGAAATAAACAACTATAAAAAATAATGAGAAATTGATTACCATCTGATACTATTAATCCTTTATAATTCACGTATGAAAGCAAAATTCTTTTTAAGCTGTATAGCGCTGGCAATCTTGTTCAGTGCATGCAATACCACCAACCGCACCCCGAAGCAGAAGATAGAACAACAAATAGATTCCCTTCTGAAAGATAAGAAAGCTACGGTAGGCGTTGCCGTACTCGCCAATGATGAGACTGTAGCCGTTTATAATAATCAAATCCATTTCCCCCTGTTAAGCGTCTTCAAGTTTCATGTGGGGCTGGCTGTTCTGGATAAGATGGATAAAGGGCATATTGCTTTAGATAGTCTTATTGAAGTGAAGTCTTCTCAACTGACGCCCAACACATACAGTCCGTTAAGAGATGAATTTCCCGATCAGGATATTACAATTTCTCTCGGAGAGTTGCTAAAATACACCATTTCGAAAAGCGATAACAATACATGTGATATCCTTATAGAATATGTCGGCGGTATAGATCAAGTAAATGAGTATGTGAAATCGTTAGGAATAAAGGATTGTAATCTTGCGGCAACAGAAACCCTCATGCATACCTCCGGAGATGCTTATCTGAACTGGAGTACTCCGGAAGAAGTTGTCAGATTATTGAATATAGCCGACAAGCAACCTCTATTTGGAACTCAATACAAAGACTTCCTTCAGGCAATCATGCAGGAAACTTCTACCGGAAAAGATAAGCTGAAAGGCCAGTTACCCGCCGACGTAATCGTAGGCCATAAGACAGGCTCTTCCGACCGGACTCCGGAAGGGATAAAGATCGCTGATAATGATGCAGGCTTTGTTATCCTGCCCAACGGACAGAAATATTATATAGCTGTCTTCGTGATGGAGTCGCAGGAAACCGATGCAGATAATGCAGCTATCATCGCCAGTATATCCAAAATTGTATATGATACTTTAAACTCAGATATCCAATGAACAAGAACACTGATCCCCGCTGGCTCGAATGGGCCAAGGAATTACAATTCATAGGTCAGGTAGGACTGACCTACTCCCGCGATCCCTTCGACATCGAGCGTTTTGAACGTATCCGGGAAATATCGGCAGAGATCATGAGCCATCAAAGCGATCTGCCGGTAGAGAAGGTAAAAGAATTATTCTGCAATGAAACCGGTTTCCAAACACCTAAACTGGATACCCGTGCCGCCATCTTTAAAGACGGGAAAATACTCTTGGTAAAGGAAAAAGCCGGTGTATGGTCTATGCCCGGTGGCTGGGTAGACGTCAACCAAAGCATCAAAACCAATACGGAGAAAGAAGTCAAAGAAGAAGCCGGACTGGACGTAAAGGCTGTACGCCTGATTGCTTTGCAGGACAGAAACCTGCACAACGTGCCTCCTTATGCATACAATGTTTGCAAAGCCTTTGTTCTTTGCGAAGTTACAGGCGGGAGTTTTCAAAGCAACATAGAAACAACTGAAAGCAGATATTTCTCTCTGGATGAGATACCGGAATTAGCCGAAGAAAAGAACAGCAAAGAACAGATAGCTATGTGTTTCGCCGCTTATCAGGATGAGAAGTGGGAGGTGCCATTCGACTAAAACAACAACCCGTAAAAAGTAAAGATATGAAGAAAGAAACCACCCCTCTCCGTCTGATTTATCCGCAATGGCAAGGCGGAATTGTAGATCACTGGATGCCGGATATTCCGGCAGAAGACTCTTCCAGAGGTTATTATTTAGGTGCTCAGTTACTGAACCTGCTGGCTCCGGACAGCAATCAGAAAACCGTGGAAGTTCCGGTATCTCTCGATATAAACGACAGAGCAACTGAAAAAGGTATCAGCTCCCGTAACGTGATTGTCAAACAAAGTAAGGCTGCGCTCGATATACTTAACGAAAACAAACCGGACCGGATCATCACCCTGGGCGGAGAATGTTCGGCCAGCGTTGTTCCGTTCACTTATCTGGCCGCCCGATACCCGAACGATGTAGCCATAGTCTGGATAGATGCGCATCCGGACATTAACCTGCCTTATGATGAATACAAAGGGTATCATGCCATGGCTCTCACCGCTTGCCTGGGAATGGGTGACGAAGAGATTATGAACTTACTGCCCGGTAAGTTTGACGCTTCCAAAGCATTAATCGTAGGACTGCGTTCATGGGACAAAGGCATGCAGGAACGGCAAAAAGAACTGGGCATAAAAGGTCTGGCACCGAAAGAAACAGCGGACAACAGTTCCGCCATTATAGAATGGCTGAAAAGTACCGGAGCTTCCAAAGTTGTCATCCACTTTGACCTGGACGTGATAGATCCTGCCGACATGATAGCAGGCGTCGGCGTAGAACCGGACGGTATGAAGACCGAGGAAGTAGTCCGCGTGATTAACGACATTGCTTCCGAATATGACCTGGTAGGGTTGACCGTAGCCGAACCGATGCCACGTATCGCTATTAAAATCAAGAATATGCTGAACCAGTTGCCTTTATTAAAAGAGTAAGAAAAGAGAAACCCACAAATAATCTCTATATTTGTATGGTCTCAAACAAAAACAACTGGAATCTATAAAAAATACGGACCATGCATACGATATTGATTATTGAAGATGAATCAAGAGTAGCCAGCCTGCTCAAGAATGGACTGGAAGAGAATGGTTATCAAACCATGGTAGCTTACGATGGTGTCATGGGACTACGTCTCTTCCGTGCCCATACTTTCGACCTGGTAATTTCTGATATTATCCTGCCCAAGATGGATGGTTTTGAGCTATGTAAAGAAATCCGCAAGACAAACCCAAGCATCCCTATCCTGATGCTGACAGCCTTAGGCTCTACAGATGATAAACTGGACGGATTCGACGCAGGAGCCGATGACTACATGGTGAAACCTTTCGATTTCCGCGAACTCTATGCAAGAATCAGGGTACTGCTGAAACGTAATAATGAAGCAGCTGCACCACAGCCCCGGGAGATCAGATATTCCGACCTGTACATTGACCTACAAGGAAAAAATGTAACCCGAAACGGTGCTCCCATCAAACTTTCACCCAAAGAATATAATCTGTTACTCTACATGGCCGAGAATGCAGAGCGGGTTCTCAGCCGTATAGAGATAGCTGAAAAGGTCTGGAATACCCACTTTGATACCGGGACCAACTTTATCGACGTATACATCAACTATCTCCGCAAAAAGATAGACAAGGATTTCGACACCAAACTAATCCATACCAAAGCCGGTATGGGCTTTATACTGACGGATAAACTATGACAGCCTTAACCCTGCGGTACACCTGTATCACAGCCGCCGTGTTCCTGGTATTTATAACCGCCATCTACTACGTCAGTGAGCACTCGCGCAGCAATGCCTTTTTCCGGAATCTGAAAAGTGAAGCGATCACCAAGGCACATCTGTTTCTGAATAATCAGGTGGATGCCGAAACCATGCAATCCATTTACCTGAACAATAAAAAGTTTATTGACGAAGTAGAAGTAGCCGTCTACGACACCGACTTCCGGATATTATACCACGATGCCTTGCAAAACGACATCATAAAGGAAACTCCGGAAATGATAGAGCGCATCCTTCAGAAGAAAGAAATAGACTTCTACATTGAAGATTACCAAGGAGTAGGCATCATCTATACTTTCGAAGGTAAGGATTACATCGTTACCGCCGCCGCTTATGACGGCTACGGATATGCCAAACGGGAAATCCTGAAAGACACACTTGCCCTATTATTGTTCAGCGGACTGACCGCGCTGATTATTGTAGGCTACCTCCTTGCCCGGAGCGCATTAGCACCCATCAGAAGCATCGTGAAAGAAGCGGAGAACATAACCGCCTCACGAATCAACAAACGCCTGCCCGTCAAGAACGAAAAAGACGAATTAGGCGAACTGAGCCTTACCTTCAATGCCCTGCTCGACAGACTGGAAAAATCATTCAACTCGCAGAAGATGTTTGTCAGCAACGTATCGCACGAACTGCGTACCCCTATGGCTGCGCTTTCTGCCGAACTTGATCTTGCCGTGCAGAAAGAACGAAGTCCCGAACAATACCAAAACGCCATCCACAACGCGTTGCAGGATTCGCAAAGAGTGATTAAACTCATCGACGGATTACTGAACCTTGCCAAAGCGGATTATGAACCGGAACAGATCAAAAGAGAAGAAATCCGTCTGGACGAACTGTTGCTCGATGCAAGGGAACTTGTATTGAGGGCGCACCCCGATTTCCATGTGGAACTCGTATTCGAGCAGGAAGCCGAAGACGACAAGGTGCTCACAGTAATCGGTAATAGTTACCTGCTTACAACAGCGTTCGTAAACCTCATCGAAAACAATTGCAAGTACTCCCGGAACCAAACTTCTTTTATCCAGATTTCTTTCTGGGAAGAATGGTCCATCATCCGCCTTTCGGACGACGGTGTGGGCATGTCGGACAAGGATAAAGAGAACTTGTTCCGACTATTTTACCGTGGCGAAAACAAAGATGTGGCATCCGGCTACGGCATCGGCATGACTTTGGCACAAAAGATACTGAGCCTGCATAAAGGGGAAATATCTGTCTTCTCGCATCCGGGTGAAGGGACCACTTATGTCGTTAAACTCCCGCATATCTGATTTCTCTAATGGTTTTCTAATACTACTCTAATAAATCTCTAACGGCTTCTCCACGAAGCCGTTCTTACTTTTGCGCCGTGAAATAGAAACGCAATTAGTAACTTCAAAAAAGGAAAGAGATTATGAAGTGGAAGAAAAAGTCACAGCAGCCTCAGTATACACTCAACTCCGAGAAAGTATTCTTGACTGCCACACAACCGGCAAAATCCGTTTACTCATACTTGCAAACGACAAGGCTCGGGTTGACAAGAGCAGAAGTTGAAGACCGTCAACTTACTTATGGAAAGAACGAAGTGGTTCACGAACAAAAGAAGAATCCATTCATCGTATTTATCAAAACTTTCATCAATCCGTTTATAGGAGTGCTGACCGGATTGGCAGTCATATCACTCGTCATCGACGTACTCATGGCAGAGCCGGGAGAACAGGAATGGACGGGAGTCGTCATCATCACCGTCATGGTGGTGTGTAGTGCCATCCTGCGCTTCTGGCAGGAATGGAAAGCCAACGAAGCCACAGACTCGCTAATGAAAATGGTAAAGAATACCTGTCTCGTGAAGCGTGCCGGAAGTGGTGAGGAAGAATTGGATATTACGGAACTGGTTCCGGGAGACATCGTCTTCCTGGCAGCCGGAGACATGATTCCGGCAGACATGCGCATCATCGAATCCAAGGACTTATTCATCAGCCAGGCTTCCCTGACCGGGGAATCGGAACCGATAGAGAAGTTTCCGGAAGTAAAAGAAAAGCAATACCGGAAAGGCAGCATCGTGGAACTGGATAATATCTGCTACATGGGTTCCACCGTTATCAGTGGCGCAGCCAAAGGTATCGTGTTTGAAACCGGCAACAGGACTTTCCTCGGTACTATCGCCCGCAACCTCACGGGACACCGTGCCACTACTGCTTTCGACAGGGGGATCAGCAAAGTAAGCCTGCTGCTCATCCGTTTTATGCTGGTCATGGTTCCGTTCGTCGTCTTCATCAACGGGTTTACGAAGGGGGATTGGTTCGAAGCTTTTATCTTCGCCATTTCGGTAGCCGTGGGACTCACGCCCGAGATGCTTCCGATGATTGTAACCGCGAACCTCTCTAAGGGTGCTCTGTCCATGTCGAAGAAGAAAACGATTGTCAAGAATCTGAATGCCATCCAGAACTTCGGTGCGATGAATATTCTTTGCACCGATAAAACGGGTACGCTGACGTGCGACAAGATTGTTCTGGAAAAATATATCAATGCGGATGGCAGCAATGATGAAAGCAAGCGGATATTGCGTCACGCCTACTTCAACAGCTATTTTCAGACCGGGTTAAAGAATTTGATGGACAAAGCCATCCTCTCGCACGTAAAAGAACTGAAGCTGGAACATCTGAAGGATGCCTACACCAAAGTGGACGAAATACCGTTTGATTTCATCCGCCGGAGAATGTCCGTAGTGATAGAAGACAAACAAGGGAAACGCCAGATCATCACCAAAGGTGCTGTGGAAGAGATGCTCAGTATCTGTTCGCACACTGAATTCAATGGAGAAGTGCAGCCTCTGACGGATGAACTGAAGGTTAAAGCCCAAAAGATCAGTGAAGAAATGAACCGGAAAGGAATGAGAGTACTGGCCGTTGCTCAGAAAAGCTATATAGAGAAGGTGGGCAATTTCTCCGTGAGTGATGAAAAGGAAATGGTTCTGATTGGCTTCCTGGCTTTTCTTGATCCTCCGAAACCATCTGCGGCAGAAGCTATTAAGCAACTGCATGAGTATGGTGTGGAAGTTAAAATCTTATCGGGGGATAATGATATTGTAGTGAAAGCCATAGGTCGGCAAGTCGGTATCGACACAAGTTATTCATTGACCGGACCGGATATTGAGAATATGGATGAGGCTACTTTGAAAGAGCGTGTAAAGACCACTACCTGCTTTTCTAAATTGACGCCTCTGCAAAAAACACAGATTATTTCCATCTTACAGGAACAGGAGAATACCGTAGGATTTCTGGGAGACGGTATCAATGACGCTGCCGCCTTACGGCAATCGGATATCGGCATTTCGGTAGATTCCGCTGTGGACATCGCCAAGGAAAGCGCCGATATTATCTTGCTGGAAAAAGACCTGATGGTACTGGAAGACGGAGTACTGGAAGGCCGGAAGACTTTCGGGAATATCAATAAGTACATCAAGATGACGGCAAGTTCAAACTTCGGTAATATGTTCAGTGTCATGTTTGCCAGTGCATTTCTACCGTTCCTGCCGATGATGCCGATTCATCTGCTCATCCAGAATCTACTGTATGATATCTCGCAGACTACCATTCCGTTCGACCGCATGGATCCGGAGTTTCTGAGAAAACCACGCAGATGGGATGCATCAGACCTGAAACGTTTTATGATTTACATCGGGCCCATCAGTTCCATATTTGATATTGTCACGTATCTGGTGATGTGGCATGTGTTTGGCTGTAATAGTCCGGAACATCAGTCCTTGTTTCAATCAGGATGGTTTATTGAGGGGCTGCTTTCGCAAACTCTGATTGTACACATGATACGTACACGGAAAATTCCGTTCATACAGAGCCGTGCCACTTGGCCCGTAATCGGTATGACTACTTTGGTGATGGTTATAGGAATTGTGATACCGTTCACATCTTTCGGAGCATCCATTGGTCTGCAGGCGCTTCCATTGAGTTACTTCCCGTGGCTGGTGGGTATTCTGCTCTCCTATTGCGTGCTGACTCAATTGGTAAAGAACTGGTATATCAGAAAGTTTTCGGGTTGGTTATAAAAGAAAGCCCTGCTTTTCTTCTTTGTCAGACGATACTGGCGGATGAAGAAAGCAGGGCTATTAGTATCAACAAAACTACAGTGTCATTATTCAGAAAAAGACTCGTCGCAGACTTCGGTGACTTGTTCATAGGGAATACATCCATAGCTGCGGTCGTCCAGATAACGCAATGCTACATACGGTACGTCTGCCCCGGAAACATACATTTGCAATATAGATATAACCTCCGCCATACGCGAAGTGAATGAGCCATTTCGCTCATTGTATACCTTCACCCACACACGGTCCCCTCTTTTGATGGGAAGTTCTATATTCTTCATAAACAGTATAATTAATGCGTTTGTTGGAATTACTTGCATAGTAACGGCAAGCTACCATTTGATGCAGACCGGAAAGGCGTTTTCAGACGGCATCATTTTATGGTAAAAAGAAGTTTTCCTGATAATAAGGTACGTAAAGAAGCATTCCACTTTCAAAGGATAAAGCGGAAACACGATTCCTTTTGCCTGCTGGGGTAAAAAATCGAAAGCTGTATGTATCAGGGACTAATTTTAATATTGTTTTTGCTGTCCGATATAAGATTTATTCATATTTTGTTAGGGTTTGTTTGCTTTTCTGTCAAAAAAGACGCAACTTTGTAGCTGCTATTTGCCGTTACTATGCAAGTAATTTCACCTCAACGAAGTGCCATACAGCATATTAAATCTGCCATCTTTCTTCTTTTTACTTTTCTTCACCAAGGAAATCACTTGTCTGTTTATTCTGTCTATCACCTCCGCATCAAACGGTTTCAGATAAGTCATCGTCACCCGAATGGACGAGTGCCCCAACGACTGGCTTATCAGTCCCACAGGTACACCACTATGATAAGCAAGTGTAGCCCATGTATGGCGTGCGGTGTACGAACTTACGGAAACACCGGGCAATAACTGCTTCATCAACCGCGCCAACTCCCGGTTGAAATGCCGTAATGTTTCTTGATAACGGTGGTGATGTTCCTCCATGAACAGGCCTCCATGTAGTAACGGGAACAGATACTCCGAATCCGTCTTGTCCCTGTATTTCTGCAACAGCCTCATCGCATCGGGCGGCACATCCACCACCATCAGTTTCCCCGTCTTGTGCCGACGGTAAGTGATGCGCCTATTTCTCAAATCCGACTTCCGTAAGTGTGCCAGGTCAATGAACGGCATACCGCGCAACATGAACATCAGCAGGAAATAGGTGAGCACTTGCTGTTGACGCAGTGTCAGCACACTAAAGTCCGTATTCCTGAGTTGCTCCATCTGCTCTGCCGTCAGCGCCCGCTTGGTACGCGACTCCACTTTCGTATAAACATCCTTAAACAGCACCGGATTGTACCCCTCTATACCCGGTGACATCCAACGATTGTACACCGCCTGCAACGTACGCATATAAGTGGAAATCGTGTTCGGACTGGACTGTTGTCCAGCCAGCCAGTCCTCATACTCTTTCAGCCTCTCAGGGGTGAAAATCTCCTGCATGGATAGGGAAGCAGTGGTGTTTTTCGGATACCTTTCCTCTGCACAAAATTTCTCATAGGAACGCAGCGTGCAAGCATAAACATGCATTGCCGGGAACTTTCCTTCCCGCTTCAGCATCTCGATAACTTCCGGCATGTAGAGCCGTAAGTCATCTTTCGCATTTTTTCTTTCTACATTCATAAAGCATTGATTTTAATTACATGATTCAAAAAACTGCTTGTACCACAGAACGTACGTGCAGTAGTAATGTTTATGAGCGCCAAAGATAAAGCTAAAGGAATCCGACAAGAGAATATTCATAAATTATACGAATCTGGTATTGAATTTGATTTATAACGGTATGGTAATGAGCTAAATGATAATTTAGGGGGAGAATGGGTACGCGGACGACGCGTATCTATTTAGCTCATAAGCCGAAAGAAACGAATTAATTCATTATTTCAATAGTTTATTTGTTCTAATTTATAACCACCAAAGATTAGTTTTGTAAATACTTGATTATCAGGCGTGTTATAATCAGGCTATCTCAGTATCATACTTAGGATACCTCAATATGATACTGAGGTACCCTAAGTATCATACTGAGACCCCCTAAGTATGCGACTGATCTCGCAAATGTTTTGTTTTATAAATATTTATTATTTATATTAGAGGTGCTTATCATATCGGATTATCGTTTTGTTCATAACCGGAAAAGAAAGAGTTAATTCAACTCCTGATTCTCATAAATTGTGAAATAGTAGTAATTCTTTCCCTACCCGTTGAACTAATGCCTTGTGCACTCTGTTCTCTGACCAAAATAGAACATTAATTTAGTTTTTAACCATTAAACCTGTTTAATTATGACATGTAAAGATTCTCACTTTTTGATTGGCCTTGGAATAGGTTCAATCTTTGGAGCACTGGCTTATGGCTTTGCCCGCAGTGCAAGAGCAAAAAAAATGAAAGCAGAAGTATTCGATGCCCTGCACAGAATTGAAGGACATACCGAATGCCTGATTGAGTCCGCCAAAGAAAAGGCATTGTATGCCGGAGAAAAAGTCGCCGACAAAGTAGCTGATGAAACCTCCGTTATCGCCGAAAAAGCAAACGACCTTAAAGGCAAAGTGCATACGTTCGTAGACACTTCAAAGAAGTAATCAACCTGGTGTCACCATCAGCAAAGAAGGTGTGTCAAAACAAAGATTTACGTTCTTTTATTCAGTTTTGACACATCATCTTTCATTTCCCCCATCCTATCAGTCATAAATCTATCCCCGGCATCACAATACACCGTTTTTTAATTCTATCTTTGCACCGTCTAATCTATTAAAATACTCCTTATGAAACGATTGTTTGTCCCGGATGATATCCTCTCCTACTACTACTCCAGGCAAAAAGACCACGTCTGCCTGCTGCAATACACCAACGTATACGGCACGGAAAACTTCGACACTTTCCTCACCCAGCACGCTCTCGTCTATATCCTTTCCGGCGTGAAGCAAATCAACGTCTCCCATTCGGACTTCCGCATCAATGCCGGAGAATTGTTTCTGATTCCCAAAGGAGAATACGTGATGTCCGAGTACATTGCTGGAGAACAAGGCTTCCGGAGCATGATGCTGTTTTTTAACCAGAAAGTGGCCCGCTACGTAGTGGAGCAACTCAACGAAACCATCCCGGATGCACTGGCCGAGACGAAGAAGAAAGAAGCTATAAAGATCATCCCCAACAGCCCCGCCATTCAGAGCCTGTTTTCCTCCTTGGTAGGTTATAGCGAAGAACACAACCCCTTTCTCAGCGAAATGGTACGCCTGAAGTTCATGGAACTCATCTACCTCCTATTAGACAGCCCCTACCGGAAGATCATCATCTCCTTCCTGCTCGATGCCGCCCGCTACGAGAACCCCTCCATCACATCCGTACTGGAACGATACCTTTACTCAGCGCAAACAGTAGAAGAACTTGCCAAAATCGCGGGGCGCAGCCTGTCCGGCTTCAAGCGGGAGTTCACCCGGCTATATGGCGAAGCACCCATGACATGGATACGGAAAAAGAAATTGGAGCATGCCGCCTTCCTGCTGGAAAAGTCGGATAAAAGCATTGAAGACATAGCAGACGCAAGTGGCTTTATCAGCGCTTCACACTTTGCCCGTTTGTTCAAGGCACAATATTCCGTCAGCCCAAGCGCATACAGAGCCAAACAGACAGATATTTGAACCGAATAGGCAAGGACCGGCAGTCTGCCCGCCCCTATCTTTGCAAACGAAATATTAAAAGATAGGAATTATGAAGAAAGCATTGATTTTAAAGACACTGGCCGTAATAGTCCTCACAGGAGTACTGACACCTGCCTATGCCGGAAGCATGCCGGAAGGCAAGACCACCAAAGTAATTACAGAAGGCATCCGTTTCTGTGAAAGCACCTATCCCTACAATGGAGGGATACTGATTGCCAACTTCGGCACGGAGCAACTGAATCCGCTGAACCGGGAAAAGAAAGGCTATATCCTATATTATAAGGACGGCAAGATAACCACCCTCATCCCTGCCGACGGTAATCTTTCCGCTCCGAAAGGAATGTTCGAAAGAAATGGATACCTGTATATCTGTGATGTCAACCAATTGGTAATATATAATCTGAAAGCGGTAGCCCAACCTCCCCAAATCATCCGCTTCCCCGCCGACGATTTGTTCCTGAACGATTTGGCTGCATCCGGCAATACCCTTTATATTTCCGTAACGAACAGCGGCCGCATCTATACGTTGGATATCAGCAATCCGGCAAAACAGGAAAACTCGCTTCCCGTCAAATGGCTGGACATTACCGGCCCCAACGGAATTACGATAGATGGCAACACAATGTACATCGCCTCCTATCCTGCCGACGGAAACACCACGGAGGCCAATGTCATATATAAAGTCTCGAACTTGAAAAAGCCCGCAGCCGAAATATTCGTCAACGCAGCCAGCCAGTACGACGGCATCGCAGTGTCGGCAGATAAGAAAACACTGTACATCAGCAGCTGGACGCCCGCAAGCGTCAGTGCCATCGACATGAAAAGCAAGCAGCAGACAGTTCTTCCCGTAGCAGAGGGCTTAACAGGTCCCGCAGACATGACCTTGGTGGACGGAACGCTTTTCATACCCGACTTGCCCAATAGCAGAGTTTTGATTTATAAAGTAGAGTAAAGTGAAAGAGCCTCACTTACCAATGGAGCCGGATAATCGCAGATCTCCAATATCTTGATTGCATTATGTTCGGTGGCGATTCCGCGTTTCAGCTTGTAATCAAACGACAGGATGCCGTCTTTCACCGACTCGCTGAAATAGTATAATTCGTATTCATCTTCCAGCATATCGGCAAGTTCCAGGTCATGCGTAGAAACAAATACCAGATTATCACTTTTCACCAGCCAGGAAAGCACAGCTTTCGAAATCGCTACCCGTTCCTTGGTATTGGTTCCTCTGAACAATTCATCAAGCAGGAAGAGATGATTCCCATGACCGCTTTCATCTACGAAATCCTTGATAGTCGTCACTTCCTGCATAAAGTAACTCTTATTTTCCATCAGGTTGTCTCCCTGGTGGATGGAGGACAGAAGAGAAATTCCGGTATTTATCTCAAAGACTTCTGCGAAACAGGTATGAAGTGCCTTCGCTGCCAACAGATTCACTCCTATCGTACGCATGAAACAGGTCTTACCCGCCATATTCGAACCGGTTATCAATGCCGATTTCTCATGCAGCACCATATCGTTCGGAATGCAGTTCTCTATCAGAGGATGATACACAGCCTGTGTACGCAATCGCTCCCCTGCCCTGTTATCTCCCGGCAGACAGTAATAAGGTAGCTCCTCTCTCAAGATGGCAACAGACAAAATAGAATCCAGAAAACCTATGAAGCGGTAAACATTGTGAATTGCCGTTGTCTTCTCCTTCAACAGATGAAAAGTTCTACCTACCGCATACGCCTCGTGGAGAAAGAATACCCGGATTAATTCCGCTACCATATAAAACATAATAGCCATGTCGTTATCCAGACTGAGGTTGAAACGGAAATAAGAGATATACTTCTTCAGACCTTCCACAGCTTTCAGATCGGTCGTGATAGAAGGATCTACAGAGACAAACTCCTTATTCTGCGCCAGCTTTCCCGCCTGCCTTATCATCTTCAGAAGCTGAGGTATGGAGAAAAAGTATCTCTGGATTTTCGCCTTATTACGATAGTGCAACACTGCATTCGCCACAAATGAAAAGACAAATAAAGTAAGAAACACCCCCGAATGAGTGAGCAGCATCAGAGCCAGAAACAGCAAAGGCAGAAACCGGCAGATATTAATAAGAACCATCTCCTTAGCACCAATCCCTGTATTATCGTTTTCCAGAATGGATACGATAGAATAAGCATCCGGCTTATCCAATTCCTTCAGTGCATTGCTTAAAAGAGTGCGTAATTCCGCATGAGTTGCCAATGAGGACAGAAAGGTTTCCTGCTTTTCCATGCCGGAGGTTTTATCCGATAGCAGAAGATAATACAAATACTGCCTGCCTATGCTGGAATGACAATAATCTATTTCGGCAAACAGGTCATCCAGATTCAGATCGTCAATGCTGTTAGCGGACAAGCCGGTTTCTCCTTCGGCATTTCTATAAAGGAAATAGTTTGCAATTTCGGACATGGGGTATTCTTTGTTGTTCAGTAACTGTTTTGCGCATTTATTCAGCCTCTTCCGTATCAAAGCAGAAGGGATGTCCTGCCGGATCAAACATCGTTCGTGAAGTCCTGAAATACTGCTCATCTGCCTGCCGGGCTCCCAACTGAATGGCATAAGCCACAGCCTCCTCCAGATTTTCCACATAGAAATCAAGATGAAGCATTTGTCCCTGCTTACCTTCTTCCCAAGGCCATACAGGTGGCCGATACTCCTCAATCTCCTGAAACGCCATCACCATACCGGATGGAGAAGTGATAGCCGCCCAACCGTTCGCACGTTGATGCGTCAGCTCCCATCCCAGCAATTTACTGTAAAACTCTGCTAAAACTCCTGCATCTTTACAGTCAACCACTATATTCATTTTATAAACTAAAGGTTTCACATTTGATGTCATAAAGCTCTGTTTTATAATCAATTTATTGAGTAAACGGCAAATCTATTAAAATCAACCGGAAAAGCAAACCCTTTTAGGGATATTGTTTTACCTGAACCACTATTCTTTCATGAAAAAGCAGCGATTCACTGAAATCGGGAATAATTGCAAACTATACATGTGATATCGTTATCCCCCACCCCAACGGAACCGCCTACCTTTGCAACATCAGAAAACAAGAATAAAACTCTAACGGAAAATAATATGAAACAGAAATTAATAACATTAGCAGATCTGCTGATTTCGGGAACGATTTTAGCACAAGACGGAGGAACAATTATGGAGAAGTATGAAAATCAACTGCCGCAGGAAGGCAGGAGCTGTTAGAAAAGATAGTTATTCAATCGGCAAGTGTATATTAAGTAAAAACAGAAACACAAAAACTTTATATAAAAAACGGAGCGGGGACTATCTTTTTAGATACATCCCCGCTCTACTTTATTATGGGTAATACAAAGACACTACCCTGACTCTTTATCTACAAATTATGCTTTATCCGCAATGGAAATACTTATTAACCAGTTTTAGCATTTCCTCCTGATTGTCACGTACCTCACTACGCAAGGTACGATCTTCATAGGAACGCAATTTACTGATAATTCCATCGACCATTGCAGGACTAAATACATGATACTGTTCGAAAATAGCACGCTGTTTTTCCAGGCAATCGGCAGAAGCGGCACAGCTATCAGGGAGTTGAGCCAATTGTTTCAGCTTATCCTCATTTTCCTTCTTATGAATATTCACATTCACATAGGTCTTTTCTGCAATCTCCAAAGCATTTTCAATTTCAAAACCATGACGACATGCTACGGCCAATCCGGCTATCAGTTGGTACAAATCGGCAGAACCGTCCGGAGAGCGCATTTCCACAGTTTGTTTCTGTGTTGTATCATAGTGGCTGGGAGCTTCCAACGGATTAGCCAGCATACACATATCTGTCTTTGCCGACCATCCCAGCGGAACACGTACCAATACGGAACGGTTACGGTCACCCCAACAAATATTTGTCGGAGCTTCCTGATGCGGCACCAAACGGAAATAAGAAGTAGGATTCGTATTACCGAAAGCTGTAATGGAAGGTGCAAGCTCCATCATTCCCGCAATAGCCTTACGGGCAGTTTCAGAAAGTACACCGTCTTTCAACATCTGGTTTTGACCGTCTTTCATAATACGCATATGGATATGCAATCCTGAACCGGCCTTTCCGGCTGTAATTTTCGGAGCAAACGTAATGTCATACCCGTATTGATAGGCCAGATTACGGATAACCCATTTCGCAATCATCAACTGATCGGCAGCCAGGTCGGCACGTACCGGCAGGAATTCAATTTCATTCTGCTCATAGATTTTACCGTCAAGCGTGAAGTTACCTACCTCGGAATGCCCGTATTTGATCTGTCCGCCCGCCTTTGCAATATGCAGCATACAGTCGGTACGGAAGTCATTGAACTTGGCATAAGGAGCAGATTCATGATAGCCACGTTGGTCAGTGGCAGGGAACAGTCCACTATCTTCTGATATCACATAATATTCCAATTCGCCCATAGCCTGGAATTCCATTCCGGTTACATCAGTAAAGGCTTTGCAAGCTTTACGCAACGTATATTCCGGTGAGCTTTCCAGAAGTTCGCCATCTTTATTGAAGTAAGAGCAAAGCATGGAAAGCGTTGTAGCTTCAGCAAAAGGATCGATAAAGGCTGTGCAAAAACGTGGCACTACATACAAGTCGCTACTGCCCGCTTCGATAAATGGGAAAAGGCTTGATCCGTCTACACGCTCACCACAAGTCAGTATGGCATCAAGGTAAGCCGCGTCGTTAATGACAAAATTCAATGTTTTCAGTCGCCCGTCTGCAGCGGGATACATGAAGTTCACCATGCGGATATCGTTCTCCTTGATATAAGAAATAATGTCTGCTTTCGTAAATTCGGAAGCCGGTTTTTGAAGAGCAGCCACCAACTGGTTGGCGCTCATCGATAGTTCATGATTCATACGTTGGTTGTTTTTTAAGTTATTGTTTGGTTAACAATGTGTTGTCATGCAATGATTCCCCACAAAGATAATATTTTATAATAACTTCAATATATATGATACTCAAAAAAAGAAATAAAATGAAGGTTTGGCAAAAGGTGATAGGATAAACTATTTGTATATCCGGGTTGTTATAATAAGAAAAGTTATAGGGAATACTACCGAGCTACTATTCCTTTTTTCCGTCATATCCCCACTTTACATAAATAGCACCCCAGGCAAACCCTGCCCCAAATGCTGTAAAGATGAGGTTATCGCCTATCTTTAGCTTATCTTCAAAATCCCAGATACAAAGCGGAAGTGTGGCGGCACTCGTATTACCATAACGCTCGATATTAACCATCACTTTCTCAGTTGGAATCTCCAAGCGTTGCGTTACAGCAGTGATAATGCGCTGGTTGGCCTGGTGGAGAATTACCCAGTCAATATCGTCTTTACTTAAATGGTTTCTTTCAATGACAGCTTCACAAGCATTAGCCATATTGGCTACGGCATATTTGAAAACCGTACGCCCTTCCTGATAAATGTAATGCATGTGATTATCTAGCGTATAATACGAAGGAGTACATACAGAGCCACCTGCTTTAATATGCAGGAAAGGTAGTCCCTTACCATCTGTTCTCAGCACTGAATCCATTACACCTAAATCTTCCGTAGTAGGTTCCAGCATGAAAGCTGCCGCACCATCACCGAAAATGGGACAAGTGGCACGATCGGTATAATCTATGATTGAAGACATTTTCTCAGCCCCTACCACGATAATCTTCTTGTAGTTTCCCGAGCAAATAAAGTTTGCTCCCGTCTCCAGCGCATACAGAAAACCGCTGCAAACTGCCTGCACATCGAAAGCAAAAGCACGTTTCAATCCCAGTCGCTCACACAAGATGGAGGCTGTAGAAGGTAAACGATAGTCAGGAGTGGTAGTAGCGACAATCACCAGATCAATTTCATCCGGTTGAGAATTCGTACGTTGCATTAACTGTTTGGCAGCCTTGCGGGCCATATACGAAGTTCCCAGTCCCTCTTCATGCAAAATACGCCTTTCCTTTATGCCTATACGCCCCATAATCCATTCATCGGTGGTATCGACCATTTTGGAAATCTCATCATTGGTTAGGATATAATCGGGTACATATCCTCCGACTCCTGTAATTACTGCGTTTATTTTCTCCATAAGCTCTGCCTCGTTTAGTTAATTCGGG
>NZ_CBVI010000135.1 GCF_000513195.1 Bacteroides timonensis
TTCAGCGTTTTCCCTGATACCGGATACCGTCATTATAAGGTGCGAGCCAGATTCTTCCTTTAGAATCAAGCAAAACTTCCCGGATATCTTTTCCATAATTAAATGGAGGAGATGTTACTTTCCCAGTCCGGAGATTCAACAATATGATGCCTTGCCATCGGCTGCAGCACAACAGGGTATCTTTATCCCAGAAATTGATATAGGAAATAGCAAACAGGCCTATGCATGCAGTGTTGGCCATAACGATGTGGCCATATTGATCCCTCAAGAGAGAAAAATCATCACTCCGGCGCCTGTAGCGTACTACGCCCTTTTCTGTTAGTACCCAAAGATTATACCAGAGCTTGGTATATATTGAGGAATACTACGTTTTTGCGTTAATCGATTATCTTGGTTCGTATAAATGTGTGAATTCGAAGAATAAGTATTATCTTTGCTGTAACTGTAAACGTTAAAATTCAGCATATATGGAAGAAAACTACAGACGTTATCCGATAGGAATACAGAATTTTGAAGAATTACGCACTCGGCAATGCGTATATGTTGATAAGACGGAATTAGTCTACAGATTGGCTAATACCGATAAAGTCTATTTTTTTAGCCGCCCCCGTCGGTTCGGCAAAAGTTTGCTTGTATCTACGCTCGAAGCTTATTTTCAAGGGAAAAAAGAACTTTTCAAAGGGTTAGCAATGGAGCGGTTGGAAAAGGATTGGACAGTTTATCCGGTGCTGCATATAGACTTCAGCTTGACCAAATATACCACTTTGTTCGACTTGCAAGAACAGTTAAATCTCTTTCTATCCCGCTGGGAACAAATTTATGGGAAAAATGGGATAGAAGAAACTCCTGCTGCCCGTTTACAAGGAATCATATTGAGAGCCTACGAACAGACCGGAAAACCCATAGCCGTACTGATTGACGAATATGACGCCCCCCTGCTGGACAGCAACTCCGATATTCAGTTGCAAAAACAGCTCCGCAACGAAATGCGCAAATTCTTCAGTCCGCTCAAAGGATTGGGACAATACTTGCGTTTTCTTTTCATTACGGGCATCAGCAAATTCAGCCAGATGAGCATATTCAGCGAACTGAATAACCTCCAGAATATTAGTATGCGTGATGACTTCAGCGCACTGTGTGGTATCACTGAGCAAGAATTACTGACACAACTGAAGCCGGATATTGAGCAAATGGCTAAAGTAAACGGTGAAACTTACGAGGAAGCCTGTTTGCATCTGAAGCGGCAATATGACGGTTATCATTTTAGCAAGCATTGCGAAGACATATACAACCCATTCAGCCTGTTCAATGCTTTCAATGCAAAGGAATATAAAAACTTTTGGTTTTCCACGGGTACCCCTACTTTCTTGATAGACCTGCTACAGGAAGCGGATTTTGATGTGCGTGAACTGGAAAGTGTAGAAGCTACCGACGAACAGTTTGATGCACCCACCGAACACATAACAAGTCCTATCCCGGTACTTTATCAAAGTGGTTATCTTACTATCAAAGGCTATGATCCGGATTTTCAGATATATCGGTTGGCATACCCCAACGGAGAAGTACGCAAAGGATTTATAGAATCCCTGTTGCCTGCCTACGTACACCTTCCCGGGCAGAACAACACTTTCTATGTCGTCTCATTTATCCGCGATTTACGCAAAGGCGATATTGAAAGTTGTCTGGAGCGCACCCGTTCCTTTTTCGCTTCTATACCTAATGATTTGGAGAACAAAACCGAAAAGCACTATCAGACCATTTTCTACCTTTTGTTCCGCCTGATGGGACAATATGTGGACACCGAAGTAAAAAGCGCCATTGGGCGCGCGGATGTTGTCGTGAAGATGAAAGACGCCATTTACGTTTTTGAGTTTAAGTTCGATGGTACTCCCGAGGAGGCTTTAGCTCAGATAGACAGCAAACAGTACGCCATTCCTTACCTGCCGGACGGCAGACAGATAGTCAAGGTGGGTGTGAACTTCGACAGTGCGACGCGTACTATTGGGGCGTGGAAGATAGAAAAAGGGTGAAGCCACTGCTCCACCCTTCTTTACGATACTTATAGATTAATTAAAGGATACCCTTCACTGTTTCTAGCATACCTTTTTCTTGGATAGAATCCAGATCAGCCTTCACAGCAGCGGTAAGTCCCGGGATATTATTCAAATCTTCGCCCCAGATAGAAGTTGCAGCAAGTACACCTTCGGTTACTTTCTGGGTATCACCTGTTGCCCACAGGTCTTTCAGTAATTGCATGATTTCCGGAGCATCGTTCGGGGTGATCTCAGCGCCGTCTTCACGAACACCGCCTTTATAATAAGTAATGATAGCGGCCAAGCCGAGAACCAGTCCCTTAGGCAATTCACCTTTGCGTTGCAGATAAGTCTTCAAGCCAGGCAGGTCACGAGTTTCATATTTCGGGAAAGAGTTCAGCATAATGCTGGTAACGGCATGGTCAACAAACGGATTGTTGAAACGCTCCAATACATCTTCCGCAAACTTCTTCAGCTCATCTTTCGGCAAGTTCAATGTTTCCATCAACTCATCGAACATTACCTTATTGATGTACTGACCAATAACCGGATGCTGACAAGCATCACGCACAATGTTTACGCCCGACAAGTAAGCTACCGGAGAAAGAACAGTGTGGGGGCCATTCAGCAACGTTACTTTTCTTTCGTGATACGGTGCTTCAGAAGGAACGAACAATACATTCAAACCAGCCTTGTCAGCAGGGAATTCTTTGGCGATCTCCTGCGGAGCTTCGATGACCCAAAGATGGAAAATCTCAGCCTGTACCACCAAGTTATCATCATACTGCAATTTGTCCTTGATTGCTGCAATATCCTTGCGCGGGAATCCCGGAACAATACGGTCAACAAGCGTAGCGTATACACCACATGCTTCTTCAAACCAAGTCTTGAATTCATCACCCAATTGCCATAATTCGATATATTGGTAGATGGTTTCTTTCAGTTTGTGACCGTTCAGGAAGATAAGTTCGCAAGGGAAGATAATCAGACCTTTGCTCTTATCACCGTTGAATGTCTTGAAACGATGATACAGCAGTTGAGTCAGTTTGCCCGGATAAGAAGAAGCCGGAGCGTCAGTCAGTTTGCAGGAGGGATCGAAAGCGATACCGGCTTCCGTAGTGTTGGAGATTACAAAACGCATTTCCGGTTGCTCAGCCAACTTCATGAATTCATTGTTCTGAGTGTAAGGATTCAGTGCACGGCTGATAACGTCGATCATTGTCAGACTATTGACTGTTTCTCCTTTATCCAATCCTTGCAGGTTTACGTGATAAAGATCATCCTGTGCATTCAGCATGTCTACCATACCTTTGTCGATGGGTTGAACTACTACAACACTGCTATTGAAATCAGTTTTTTCGTTCATGTTATAAATAATCCAGTCGATAAATGCACGTAAGAAGTTTCCTTCACCGAATTGAATGATACGTTCCGGGCGCTGAGCCTTGGGAGCGGTCTGTTTGTTTAATGCTTTCATGCTTAAAAATCGTTTTTAAAGTGATTGATATTATGATGTTTATTCAAATTCAAAATAGAAATTGATGTTTTCTTTCATCAGGATGTCGATAGGCATATACTTTACACCGGTCACTGGACGTTTGAATACGACATGGTCGCACAGAGCTTTTACGCCACAGTATCCTTGCAGTCCCGGTCGTTGTCCGATGAGATAATTTACTTCGCCGGATTTCAGGTACTCCACGTTCTTGGGTAGAAGGTCGTATCCAACCAATCCTTCCAAATGGTGTCCTGTTTCCTGTAGATATCCTGCCACCTGATAGACGCGTGAGTTAAAGACAGCTCCTAATACCGCTTTGGGATGTGCGGCAAAGAAATCTTCCAATGTCCGGCGGTTGGCTTCATCATCTTCTTTATTCAGTACTACATCATGAACCACCAGATTCTCATGCTCCTGTGCAATAAAATTCATGAAACCGTCCATGCGTCGTTGCATTTGTATTTCTGCCGGACTGTTCTTTTTATTATTTAGGAATAATATCAGCTCCTGCCCTTCCCTATACTTACGCATCAGGATTTTAGCGGCCATATACCCGCTTGTTCGGGAATCTTGGCCGATGTAGCAGAGTGCATGGGTATCTTCTATATTAAAGTCGATAAATGCGTAAGGTATCTTTTTTCCTTCCAGATGAGATGTCAGCGACATTGTCTCTTCACGGAAATTGGGGGCGATCAATACGGCATCCACTATTTCTTTGCGGAGTTTCGCGCAGGCTTTTTCATAAGAAAGCCGGTCGGCATGATGGTAGCACAAAAAGTCCACGTTTACATTAAAAGGACGCAACTCTTGTGCGGCACGGTTGATGCCTTCTGCAACGGAATGCCAATAGTCATGTTCCACATAATAAGGTATAATACACAGAACACGGTAGCGCTTCTTGGCTGCCAGACCAATGGCAAACATATTAGGATGGTAGTCTATCTCATCAAGCACTTTTTGAACCTTCTCCCTGCTGGCGGCAGAAACATCTCCCCGATTGTGCAACACGCGATCCACAGTTCCGGCAGAAACACCCGCCATGCGGGCAATGTCTTTAATGGTGTAGTTCTTGTTTTCCATATTCTTTGTCTCCTTCGTTTTAAGGCACTAAAGGTTCAATGTCTAAAACTTAAATATTATAAATATTTGCGGCAAAGATACGAATTATTTTGTTTCTCCAAGTAAATTTTCTACTTTTGTGTTCGATAACGGTTAATAAAAGCAAAAACCAATATCTTGCCTATTAGCTTTACAATCAATATTATATAGGTATAAAAAAGAGAAAGTAATATTTTTATATACTTAAAACACAGTAGAATGAAAAAATTTATGGATGAAAACTTCCTGTTGCAGACAGAAACCGCACAGAAGTTGTATCATGAACATGCGGCCAAGATGCCGATTATCGATTATCACTGTCACTTAATCCCTAAAATGGTAGCAGACGACTATCAGTTTAAGTCATTGACTGAAATCTGGTTGGGCGGCGACCATTACAAATGGCGTGCTATGCGTACCAATGGTGTAGACGAACGTTTCTGCACAGGTAAGGATACTTCCGACTGGGAAAAATTTGAAAAGTGGGCTGAAACCGTTCCTTATACTTTCCGTAATCCTTTGTATCACTGGACACACCTGGAGTTGAAGACAGCGTTCGGTATCGATAAGATCCTGAGCCCGAAGACTGCCCGTGAGATTTATGACGAGTGTAATGAGAAGCTGGCTCAGCCGGAATACTCTGCCCGTGGCATGATGCGCCGTTATCATGTGGAAGCAGTTTGTACTACGGATGATCCTATTGATTCTCTGGAATATCATATTCAAACACGCGAAAGTGGTTTTGAAATCAAGATGTTGCCGACATGGCGTCCTGACAAGGCAATGGCTGTAGAAGTTCCTGCTGACTTCCGTGCATACGTTGAGAAACTGGCCGAAGTAAGCGGCGTTGCTATCTCTAATTTCGATGATATGATAGCTGCCTTGCGCAAGCGTCATGACTTCTTTGCTGAACAAGGCTGTAAATTGTCTGACCACGGCATTGAAGAATTCTACGCAGAAGACTATACAGATGCTGAAATCAAAGCTATATTTAATAAGGTGTATGGTGGAGCAGAACTGACCAAGGAAGAAATCCTGAAATTCAAATCAGCTATGCTGGTTATCTTCGGTGAAATGGACTGGGAAAAAGGCTGGACACAACAATTCCACTATGGCGCTATCCGTAACAATAACAGTAAGATGTTCAAGTTGCTCGGTGCTGATACCGGTTTCGATTCTATTGGTGAATTTACTACTGCTAAGGCAATGTCTAAATTCCTCGACCGCTTGAATTCCAAAGGCAAGTTGACGAAGACTATTCTTTATAACCTCAATCCATGCGCTAATGAAGTTATTGCCACTATGTTGGGTAACTTCCAGGATGGCACGATTCCGGGTAAGATACAGTTTGGTTCCGGCTGGTGGTTCCTCGATCAGAAAGACGGTATGGAGAAACAGATGAATGCTCTTTCCGTACTGGGTCTGTTGAGCCGTTTCGTAGGTATGTTGACGGACTCTCGTTCATTCCTCTCCTATCCGCGTCATGAATATTTCCGCCGTACATTGTGTAATCTTGTTGGCCGTGATATTGAAAATGGTGAAATTCCGGCTTCTGAAATGGACCGCGTGAACCAGATGATTGAAGATATCAGCTACTATAACGCTAAGAATTTCTTCAAGTTCTAAAAGAAGAACTATTTTACCCATAGCAAGGAGTGCATCAAAGTTATATTGATGCGCTCCTTTTCTTTTATACGCATCCAACGCTTTTTTTAAGAATAATGTTACTTTTCTTTAATAATAATCGGGTATATCCTTTAACCTTGCATGAGATATTATATATATGAAAGAGAAAATTTCTCTATGTTATTGGCTTTTATAAATTATTCATTAACTTTGCGACATCTTTAGGAATATTCTGATATACTCCTAAAAGATTACATATTAAATAGTTAGAAGCGTTTACCATATTATTCTTGTCAAGGAAATCGCCAAATTTCAAATGGATATAAGAATAATAGGCAACAAAACGCTCATGCTCGCTGTATATCCAAATGTATAGTAGAGCGTGGGCTGTTGTCTTTATTATCTATATCCGGGTGTTTGGCGATACCTCTTGACAGATGATGGCAACAGTTCCCACGCTTTTATTTTATTTATAGGTGTCGTATGGGGACTTTCGGCACCGGATATACACGATGAGAAATATTATATCTGTCTTATGTGCGGCAACTTTTCTATGCCTGCTCTGTTCTTCCTGTTCATCAAGCAGGCGAGTATCCTATCTGCAAAAGTTGAATGGGGGATTTCAAGATACTCTTATAGAATATGATGCTCGCATCATGCCTAAAGATTTACTTACCATCTCCGTCAGTTGTTCTGAACCGGAAGCCGCCTTGCCTTTCAATTTAGTGGTACCTGCTTCGCAAACAGGAATCAATTCCACTAATTTAGTTTCACAACCTACCCTGCAAAACTATCTGGTGAACAATCAGGGCGAGATCGTTTTCCCTGTACTCGGCACCTTGAAAGTAGGTGGAATGACTACTCAAGAAACCTCTGAACTGATTGTGGGGAAACTGGAACGCTACTTGAAAGAGTGTCCCATCGTGACTGTCCGGTTGGTAAACTATAAGATTTCCGTAATTGGAGAAGTAAGCCGCCCGGGAGTCTATACCGTAAATAACGAACAGGTGAATGTCTTTGAAGCTGTAGCAATGGCGGGTGATCTGACCATATACGGGAAGCGGGATAATGTACGTATCATCCGCACCGTAGACGGCAAACAAAAACTTATCACCATCAATCTGAATGATGAAAACATCATCTATTCCCCTGACTTCTATCTACGGCAGAATGACATCGTCTACGTGGAGCCGAACAAGGCGAAGAAACAAAGTGCCAACATAGGTTCTTCCACCAATCTTCTGATTTCCATAACCTCTATTCTCATATCTCTGGCGGGATTAATGGTCAACATTTTACGATAAAAAGTATAAAATCACTACTAATACAATCTATATATGAACACCAATCATACAGACACTAACCAAATGCAGGAACAAGAAATAGACCTGATTGAACTTTTCTACAAACTGTTGGCACACTGGCGGTGGTTTCTGCTGGCTGCTGTGGTAGCACTTGCCGGCGCATATATTTATGTACATGTAACTACTCCCGTCTATCAGGCAACGGCTTCTGTTGTCATCAAAGATTCGGAAGGAAGCAATAAGGCCATCGACGAGTTATTTCAGAAAGTCGCTCCTTCTTCCCTTACCTCTGCAAATACGCAGATTGAAGATGAAATGGAGATATTGCGCTCACGCTCTATCTTGCTGCAAGTGATTAATGAGTTGAATCTGCATACGAAGTACAAGGTGAAAGATGGACTTTTCTATAATGAAACCGCTACACCTCCCATCATTGCTTCTATGGACAAAGCATCCATGGATACATTGAGCGGGACATTACTGATACAAGTAGAGAAAACAGGTGAACGTTATGCCGTGAGCAGCGCCTTGGACGATATTTGTGTAACGGAGACTTTCACAGGTTTCCCTGCTTTTGTGGAAACTCCTGCCGGACGATGCACTCTAAGATTACTGCCCGGACATCAGTTTTCCGAGACCATAAAGATTAGTATTTGCCGTCCTATCGATGCCGTGAACGATTATTCCGGTCAGCTGGTGGTCACTACTACCTCAAAGAAAACTTCTATCATCAGCCTGACCTTCAAGGATACGGATAAGAACCGTGCAGAAGCTTTTCTTGCTAAGTTGATTGAAGTCTACAACCGGGATGCAATGGATGATAAGAATAAGGTGACAGGAAATACACTCATCTTTTTGGAAGAACGTTTGGACAGTATCAGCAACGAACTGGGATTTGTAGAAAAGCATCTGGAGCAATACAAACAAAAAGAACGCCTGAGCGATTTGAAAACCAACATGACTCTGGATTTGAATACGAATAATGAGTACGAAAAGAAGTTGCTGGATGTGGAGATGCAGCTAAATATGACTAACTATATCTATAACTATTTATCGGATGATAAACACCGTTTCTCGCTATTACCGGTGAATACTGGCATTGCCAATACGGAGTTGATGCAACTGATTAACGAATATAACAAGGAACTGCTGGAACGTGAGCGGCTGATGAACACCATGAAAGCAGATAATCCGACGATTGTTAATCAGGATATTCGCATTGATGCATTGAGAAGAAATGTAGTAAGTTCTGTGGTCGGTGTGAAAGACGGACTGAGCATAGCACGTACTGATATTCTGCGTAAAACCGATTATTTCAACTCCCGTATCGGAAATATGCCGAAGCAGGAAAGGGAGTTCAATAACATAGACCGTCAACAGCAAATTAAGGCAAACCTATATCTGATGTTACTTGAACGGCGTGAACAGGCAGCTATTTCTTTGGCAGCCACAATGAACAAAGCAAGAGTGATTGATGCTCCCCTATCTGCTGATAGACCGATAGCTCCGCGAAGTATGATGATCTATGCCGGAAGTCTGTTTCTGGCATGTGTAATGACAGCAGGAGTTATTTTGTTCGGAGGAATTTTCCATACTAAAATTATATCGGTAGCAGAAGTTGAGAGTACACAAATTCCTGTAATGGGAATCATTCCTTATACCAAAGAAGGTGGTGGCGTTGAAGAAGGACAAAACGGTATCATGGAAGAATCTTTTCGCCGCATGAGAAGCAATCTGCGTTTCCTTACCGAAGACGGTGACAAAAAATGTATCCTGATGACCTCCGCCATTAGCGGAGAAGGAAAGAGTTTCATTAGCATCAACCTGGCTCTGACCTTTGCTTTTCTGGGATGTCGGGTACTGGTAGTAGGATTGGACATCCGTCGTCCCAGACTGGCGGAGTACTTCGGAATAAAGAGTCATGTAGGTATGACCAGTTACCTTTCGGACAATGAGATAAAACCGGAAGATATAGTCTTCCCGTCAGGAGTACACGAGCAATTATTCGTCGCACCTGCCGGACCTATCCCTCCTAATCCGGCAGAACTGTTAGAAAGAGCCCGATTGAAAGAGGTATTCGCGTATTTTCGTGAACAGTTTGATTATATCATTGTGGACTCGGCTCCGGTGGGATTGATTAGTGATACATTGAGCTTGAGTAAAGTGACTGATTTCACACTCTATGTGTGTCGCATGAATTATACGCACAAGAATGTATTGTCTGAAATTGTAGAGATACAACGGTCAGGGCAACTGAATCAAATATCTTTGGTAGTGAATGGTGGTAATCTGGCGGAAAAGAAATATGGTTACGGATATGGCTACGGATATAGTTATGGTTACAGAGATACTCATAAAAAGCATAAGTAATATACACTCATTTTTTCATCTCACTTTTTTTTCTTCTCAATGAAGATACTGCTCCGGACTTTCATAAGTTAGGTAAAGTCCGGACGGTATTTTCTAAAACCACCACTTCTTCTTTTTGTCCTGTTCCGCAGGAATATTACCTTGCGTATAGATATCCCGGAACGTTTTATGTTCTTTAATCATCTGATAGATAAGTCCCCAATCGGGCAATCCGCCCAGATTACGATCATCAATGAAAAGGTCTACTTTCAGTTTACGGGAGAATCCACAATCCTGCCGTTTCTCTTCGGGATAATCACGATTGACAGCATAGAATTCCACTCCTCTTTCTTTGCACCAGGCAACGGCTTCTTCCAGAAGTTCACCTTCGCGCACACTCCACAAGATGAGCCTGTGCTGATCTTGCTGCAACAGTTTTAAAGTGTCTGTTGCAAAAGGAATTTCTTTACCGATACGGGGATAGCGATGTTCTACTATAGTTCCATCGAAATCAACTGCTATTGTCATAGTTTTATGCTGAAAAATTACAGAACAAAGATACGAATCTTATTGAAAAAACAAAGCGTTCTCTCCCTTTTACAATTTACAATAGGCAAATATGAAAGAAATTTGCATATAATTTCATAAAAATGTATTTTTGCGCTTAATTTTTCACTAACAACATAATATTAGGATGACTCAATCACCCAAAAATGTATCTAAAGGGTTTACTAAAGCCTTTTGGGTAAGCAACACGGTCGAACTGTTCGAACGTATGGCGTATTATGCCGTTTTTATCGTTCTCACCATTTATCTTTCTTCTATTTTAGGCTTCAACGACCTTGAAGCGAGTATGATTTCCGGTTTATTTTCCGGTGGTCTTTATCTTTTGCCTATCTTCACGGGTGCTTATGCCGATAAGATAGGTTTCCGGAAATCCATGATTGTTGCTTTTTCGCTGCTGTCTGTCGGATATCTGGGTTTAGGAATTCTCCCTACCTTGCCGGAAGCTGCCGGTTTGGTGGAATATGGTAAAGCAACCCGTTTCACCGGACTGCCGGATAGCGATAGCCGCTGGATGATTGTTCCTGTGCTGTTTGTTATCATGGTGGGCGGATCGTTTATCAAATCCATTATTTCGGCTTCAGTGGCAAAAGAAACTACGGAAGCAAACCGCGCACGCGGTTATTCCATCTTTTATATGATGGTGAATATTGGCGCATTTACCGGAAAAACAGTGATTGACCCGTTGCGGAATGTTATTGGAGATCAGGCGTATATCTATATCAACTATTTCTCTGCTACGATGACCATATTGGCATTGCTTTCCGTTGTTCTGCTCTATAAATCTACCCATACGGCAGGCGAAGGAAAAAGTATGCGTGAAATCGGCCAGGGCTTCCTGCGCATCATTACGAACTGGCGTCTGCTGATTCTTATCCTGATTATAACGGGATTCTGGATGGTACAGCAACAGTTATACGCTACGATGCCTAAATATGTAATCCGTATGGCGGGCGAAACTGCCAAGCCGGGTTGGATAGCCAATGTAAACCCGTTTGTAGTGGTTTGCTGCGTTAGTTTCGTGACGCGTTTGATGGCGAAACGTTCGGCTATTACTTCCATGAATATCGGTATGTTCCTTATCCCATTCTCGGCTCTGCTGATGGCATGCGGTAACCTGCTTGGAAATGACGTGGTAAGCGGAATGAGCAATATCACATTAATGATGATAGCCGGTATCGTGATACAGGCTTTGGCAGAATGTTTTATTTCACCGCGTTATCTGGAGTACTTCTCCCTGCAAGCGCCTAAGGGTGAAGAAGGTATGTATCTTGGATTTAGCCATCTTCATTCCTTCCTCTCTTCCATCTTCGGTTTTGGTATCGCCGGAGTATTGTTGACAAAATACTGTCCCGATCCTGTCCTCTTTGAGACTCGTGAAGCATGGGAGGCTGCCAGCGCAAATGCGCATTATATCTGGTACTATTTCGCCGCTATCGGTCTGATATCTGCACTGGCACTGTTAGTATTTGCCAAAATCACCCAATCCATCGACAAAAAGAAGAAAGCCAAGGTCTGAATATCTCATTTTTTATGTATATTTGCCGTCACTTTGCCATAAAAGTGGCGGCTTTTTCTAAATTGAGGAGAACATAATGAAAGTAAAATTTATAAGCCTTGCGAGCGGAAGTAGTGGCAACTGCTATTATATAGGCACTGAAAAATACGGAATACTTATTGACGCTGGTATAGCGGTACGTACTATTAAGAAATCATTGAAGGAAGTGGGCATCGGTATGGAAACAATACGCGCGGTATTCGTTACACACGACCATGCAGACCATATCAAAGCTGTAGGCGGACTGGGTGAGAAACTGCATATCCCTGTCTACACAACTGCGCGTATCCACGAGGGAATCAACAAAAGTTATTGCATGACGGAGAAGCTCCACTCTTCCGTCCATTATCTGGAGAAAGAAGAACCGATGGTACTGGAAGATTTTCACATTGAGTCTTTTGAAGTTCCCCACGACGGTACGGACAATGTGGGTTATTGCATTGAAATCGACGGAAAAGTATTCTCGTTCCTTACCGACCTTGGTGAAATCACCCCTACTGCTGCCAAGTTTATCCGTAAAGCGAATTACCTGATACTGGAAGCTAACTATGATGATGAAATGCTGCGTATGGGTACATATCCGCAGTATTTAAAGGAGCGCATCACCAGCCGTACGGGACATATGAGCAATATTGCAACTGCCGAGTTCCTGGCTGAAAATATCACGGAAGACTTGAAATATATCTGGCTTTGCCATTTGAGCAAAGACAATAATCATCCGGAACTTGCTTACAAGACGGTGGAATGGAAATTAAAGAGTAAAGGTATATTGGTAGGTAAAGATGTGCAACTCTGCGCTTTAAAGCGTAGCACTCCCTCCGACTTGTATGAGTTTGATTAAAAAAAAAAGCCGCTTTCATCGAAAAAAAGATTTTATTTTGCTTGGATGAATAAAATAAAAGGACTACTTTTGCACCCGCAAATAAGAAAAACGATGCACTCTTAGCTCAGTTGGTAGAGCAATTGACTCTTAATCAATGGGTCCAGGGTTCGAGTCCCTGAGGGTGTACGAAGATAAGGTTCTGAAAACAATTGAGTTTCAGAACCTTTTTTAATCTCACCTTGTTTCACTCTCATCATGAATAATTGGAAGAAAAAATTTATCATAATATGGAGCGGGCAACTATTTTCTATATTAAGTAGTTCCATCGCTCAGTTCTCTATCGTCTTATGGATTAGTCTCAAAACGGGTTCTGCGGAAGTTTTGTCCTTTGCCATGATTGCCGCCTTGTTGCCGCAAGCCTTGTTAGGGGCATTTGCAGGCGTATATGTGGATCGCTGGAACCGGAAATGGACTATGATAGGTGCAGATAGTTTCGTTGCACTCTGTTCCGGTATCATCGCTTTGCTATTTTACCTGGATATTGTGGAATTGTGGCACATCTATATATTATTGGCGCTTCGTTCCATTGGTGGTTCTTTCCATTCACCGGCAATGAAATCATCCATTCCATTGCTGGCTCCGGAAAAGGAACTGACCCGTATTGCGGGGATTAACCAGGCTATCCAGTCTGTTTGTAATATCGGCGGTCCTGCGTTGGGAGCGATTCTGCTTCTGGCATTCGATATGAGTGTGGTCATGTTATTGGATGTGGCAGGCGCAATCATTGCCTGCACTTCCTTACTGTTTGTTTACATTCCGAATCCGAAGAAGGAAAACATCTCAGCTAAGAGTGTATTGAACGATATGCGCGACGGTTTCCATGTGATTATGCGCAACCGAGGAGTTAGTTGGGTGATGGTTACAGAGATCCTGATTACTTTCTTTGTGTTGCCGATAGTCGCCCTGATGCCGCTGATGACTCTGCATACTTTCTCCGGAACAGCTTATCAGATTAGTTTGATAGAAACGCTTTTCGGAGCGGGTATGTTGGCCGGAGGGGCATTACTGGGAATCTGGAATCCTAAGATTAGGAAGATACTGATGATTGCGTTCTCTTATGCGGTACTTGGCCTGGCACTGGCTGTATGTGGTATGTTGCCCGGTAACGGGTATGTCTTTTTTGCCATATTGACGGTAGTACAAGGGCTTATCGTGCCGTTTTTATCCGGTCCTTTTACCGCTTTATTGCAGACGCAGTTTAAGCCGATTTATTTGGGACGCGTCTTCTCGCTTTTCGACAGTATAAGTTTGTTCCCTTCTATCATCGGTTTGCTTGTGACAAGCTTTGTTGCCGACTCTTTGGGAATAGGTAACATATTTATATACTGTGGTTTTGCCATTGTGCTGACTGCAATTCTGATGATGTGTATTCCTTCTGTTAGAAATCTGGAGAAAGAGGAGATCAGGAAGAAAAAGTAAATGAAATGCCCCCAAAAGTTAGATATAAAACTTTTGGGGGCATTTCATTTACAGTATTATTGTGCGTCTATACCTCTTTTTTTCAGCATCTCAAAGTCTTCTTTTTTCATTCCTATATCATCCAGTGGACGCGGTTCATTATGATCGTTCAGATAAACTCTCGATTTCTCTGTATAGAGAGGGCTGATGACAGATAGGCTGTCATTGCGATACGGAGTTTCTATTCCGGCCAGTTCCATCATAGTCTGGAAAAAAGAAATGCTGGAAGATATATTTTTCTGTCGGTTCATCGAAGCAGCTTTCTCTATCCCGGGATACTCTTCCCTATAACTGTCGGATGTCCACAGCAGGAAAGGTACGTGTAGCTGATAGTAGGACGGAACGGGGGATGCATGAAGAAACAGGTGTCGGCCATCGTCGAAGATATCTTCCCCATGGTCGGACGTGTAAAGCATACTGGCATCTATTTGCTGCTCCTCCAATAGGTGGATGATACGTGCCAGGAAATTATCCGTATACCGAATGGAATTGTCGTAGGCATTCATCAGGTTATCTTTGTATTTCACTTCTGCATCTACGGGGAAATCCGGTAAGAAGAAAGCAGCAGTTTCCGGATAACGTTCCCGGTAATTGAAGTGTGAACCGTAGGTATGCAACACGATGAATTGCTTTTGATTTCCTTTCTCAAGCTCTTTTTCTACCAACTTCAGGAGTTCGTCGTCGGACGGATTGTAATTGGAGTCATCCGAATCTTCCTTGATAAAATCGTAGGTATCTGCCTCCATTCCGAAAAAGTCGATGAAAGAATGGTTATATCGCTGGTTTGAGAAAAAAGCTGTCTGAAAACCGGCTTCTTTGAAAGCGGTAATGATACTTTTCCGATAATAAATGGAATCGAAATTCTGTGCAGAAACAGGAGAAAGCAGCATGGGTACACTCTTGTGCGTAGTATTCGATTCCGTCAGAACATGGCAGAAAGAAGTTACTCCTTCTATTTTAGAAAGTTCAGGGTTCGTATCCCGATCATAGTCGTAAAGACTCCAGTTCAGGGCGCGGGATGTCTCGCCCACTACCATAATATAAATTTCCCGTCTGTCTTCCGGATGGGAAGGTTGGGCGTTAAAAGTAAAGTTCTCTGATGTGCGGTGATACGTCCTTGTTTGGACATTACGCTGGAATGCGAGTGCTACATTATAACACACGTTGGCAGGATACAAATCCGATTTCAGCTCGTAACGTTTATCGAGTCCATAAGCGGCGCCCAATGAGATAAAGCCGATGAGTAAGGCAATCCATGCCTTTTTCCGTTCCCGACGGATAAATTCCGGAGATAATTTCCGCTTCTTTATAATGGAGATTGCAGCCAGAATCAATGCCGGTATATAAAGAATAATCACATTCACTAATGCCGGAACAAGATTATCCAGCAACTCCATAGCTTCACTTGAATTAGTGGTTACTAGGTTCAGGAACATATCCACAGCAATAATGGACTGTCCGAAGAGATAAAGCAGTACTATTTGGAAAGCTCCGAAGAAGATGAATAAGAAAAGTATCCAGAACATCTTTCCACAGTTTCTCGACAAAGTCATCAATAGATAATAGAAAGCAAATGGCAACAGTACATTGCATACTTTTGCCACCACAGGTATCGGCTCTGTAAAACAGAGGATGATATTGGGTACTATCAGGATCAGCAGGAACAGATAGAACAAGTGCTCCTGATTTTCCAACCATTTCTTTATGTTTTTAAAAAGCTTCATTGATGTTGAATATAAATCCGGTCTGGCCTTTTCCAAACCCTAAATCTAACCTTACGTTTACTCTCTTTTTGAACTCCCACCGATAACCAAAACCATAATTAGGGAGGATATGTTTAACTTCGAAGCCGGAAAATTTAGGAAATACGGTTCCCGCTCCTGCCCATACAGCTACGCCATTTCGCCTCCAGACATGCTGACGAAGCTCTATCTGCGCATCCATGGCACATTTATCACGGTAACGCCCTTCGTAATAGCCACGCATAGAATAAGAACTTCCCAATGTTGCCATCAATCCCCAAGGCGGATTACCGTAATTCAGCAACGTATGGAATTGCCCAGCCAATACTCCCCCTTTCCATACAGGATGATAATAGCTGGTAGTCAGCTCTGTGTTGCTGAAAGCATATTTATTACCGAGGAATGCGGGACTGAACCGTTGGTCTATTCTCAGGTAATAGCCACTATAGGCATTTGTGAGGAAATCCCGTGAATCATAGAGTAATGAGAATCCGAGGCTTATATTGGTAGTCCGTGCTTTCATTCCTTCCCACAGTTCGGGCTTTTCAAAATCGTGGCCGTAGACATAATCAAAGACAGCCATCGGACCGATATAGAAGTTCCGCGCTACACGAGTCATGAAGTCTATCTTTACTTGTGCCTGGAAGCGGTCGTAATCACTTTCATTATCGTCATTAGAACCGTTTTCATATCCTTTTCCCCAATACAGGCTGGGGAACGAATAGAAATAAAGATTGTAATTCAGACGGTATTTGTCTTGTGGAAAGAGATGATTTCCACGTACCCCCAACAAATAGAAACCTACCGTAGATACATCACCGTATAAAGATACATTAGATGGCGGAAGGATGGTATCATTCAGATCTGTACGATATAATCCGGCGGCTACCAAGCCGATACCGAACTTGGTGTCACTGGAATAATGAGGCCCTCCGATAACGCTGAAGTCAAACTTCTTGTTTTTTTTCTCTTTGTTGGCATCATTAAAATAGTCCAGGAATTTCTTGAAGAAACTTTTCTTTTGTGGTAAAGTGTCAGTTACGGATACAGAAGAGTCGACTGAAACATCTGTTCCTGTGGGGCCTTGTGCCCATATATCGGTGGCTATTATCAATAACAGCACCGGTAATAGCCATTTCGTTAGTTTAGCGTCCATGATTATACCTGTAGAAAACTACGTCGGCAAATTTAGTTTTATTTTAATCATATAACAACAATTTTGTGAAGTGTTTTGTTCAAACTTCTTCCATTAAGAAAAAAGGGGGAAGAAATAAGAATTTCAGAACTTTATTCCCATTTTAACGTTATTCTTTTAGAACGAATAACGAACTTCATTATGAAAACAAAAATGGATATTCCCGATAAAGAGGGACGAAAACGACTTGTGATTGTGGGTGGTGGCTTCGGTGGATTGAAGTTGGCACGCAAATTGAAAAGCGATAAATTCCAGATAGTGTTATTGGACAAAAATAATCATCATATTTTCCAACCCCTACTCTATCAGGTAGCAACCGCTGGTATTGAACCGAGTGCAATATCTTTTCCTTATCGCAAGATATTTAAAAAGAGAAAACATTTCCATATACGTATTTGTGAGGCGCAACGGGTGATTCCCGAAGATAATATTCTGGAGACTTCCATTGGAGCTCTTCCATACGATTATCTGGTTGTCTCTACCGGATGCCGTACCAACTATTTTGGTAATGATGGGCTGTCTCAACGGACGATGGCCCTGAAGAACACTGCAGAAGCTCTGTTTAATCGCAACCAGATTCTGGAAAGCTTTGAAAAAGCACAGAATACCAGCAATCTGGAGACAAGGAAACGGCTCATGACATTTGTCATCGTAGGTGGCGGTGCTACGGGTATAGAACTTTCCGGTGCATTGGCAGAAATGAAAAAATTTGTGCTTCCGCAAGACTATCCCGATCTTGATATGAACCTGATGCGCATTATTCTTGTGGATGGTGCTCCCCGTCTGCTCTCCGCTTTCTCTGAAAAATCTTCGGAAGAAGTGGCAAATTACTTATTAAAACGTGATGTAGAGATCATAACCAGTGTGCAAGTTACGAATTATGAGAATGGAACGATGACACTGAGTGATAACAGTACTCTGGAAACAATGAACGTCTTTTGGGTTGCAGGTGTACGCGCCAACAGCATAGAGGGACTTGCAGAGGAAGCCTATGGTTCCGGTAATCGTCTTCTTGTCGATCTTTACAACTGTGTTCAGGGTTATAACAATATTTTTGCCATCGGTGACACTGCACTTATGATTTCCAAGGAATACCCGAAAGGACATCCACAAGTAGTTCAACCAGCCATTCAGCAAGCCCGTAATCTGATCCAGAATCTGGATAGAAAGGAACGGGGACTTGAAATGCAACCTTTTGTTTATCACAACAAAGGCTCCATGGCTACCATAGGACGTAATCACGCAGTGGTGGAACTGAAAAAACTTCGTTTCGGTGGTTTCCCCGCGTGGGCAGCATGGCTATTCATCCACTTAATGAGTATTGTCGGTGTAAAGAACCGTCTGTTTATCTTTGTAGACTGGATGTGGAGTTACTTTACATACGATCCTTCTTTGCGGGTAATTATAAAACCTTTGCGCAGAGATAAACCATAATACCTTATTTTTCGTTATATTAAATATAAATGTTTAAAACGAACGACTATGCTTTACAAATTTTTATTCCCGTCTAAACCGGATGGAGCAGCAACGTCTGCTATATTATTAATAGTGAGAATTATATTTGGTGTGTTATTAATGAATCACGGTATCGAAAAGTGGTCTAATTATCAGGAGTTATCCGCTGTATTTCCCGACCCGCTGGGTGTGGGCAGTCCTCTTTCACTGGGATTAGCTATATTCGGTGAATTGGCTTGTTCTATGGCATTTATCATTGGTTTCCTTTATCGTCTGGCAATGCTGCCGATGATATTTACAATGGGGATGGCATTTTTTGTTATTCACGGAAACGATCCGTTTGCGGTCAAAGAACTGGCTTTCATATATCTGGTGGTATACGTACTGATGTATATTATCGGTCCCGGAAAGTTTGCCGTAGACCACTGGCTGGGTAAGGCTTTGACTCCCAAAAAGCCTTAATTTTACCAGGGCTGTTTAACTGAAAATTTGTTTTTGTCTCTTATTTAAGTGTATTTTTCACAAAAAGCACTTATATTTGCCCGAAGAAAAAGAGCAAAGAGTTAAATCAATAAACTCAGTAAAACAAAAGAAAGTAATTATGAAAAAGAGTAATTTGAATTTGGCTGCAACCGTGATGATTTGTGGCGCATTTCTTTTCAGTTCTTGTATCGGTTCTTTCGGCCTGCACAGTAAATTGGTAAATTGGAACCAAAGTATCGGTACAAAGTTTGTTAATGAGCTTGTTTATCTGGCTTGCAACATTATCCCCGTATATCCTGTTTGCTATCTGGCAGATGCGTTGGTAATCAACTCCATTGAATTCTGGAGCGGTTCCAATCCGATGGCTAACGTGGGTGATGTGAAGAAAGTAAAAGGTGAAAACGGAAACTATCTCGTAAAAACATTGGAGAACGGTTACTCTATCACAAAAGAAGGTGAAACCACTGCTATGGAGCTGGTTTACGACAAAGAATTGAACACTTGGAATGTTGTTGCAGAAGGTGTTAGCACTGAATTGCTGCAAATGAACGGTGATGGTACTGCACAGATGTATCTGCCGAATGGTGAAGCAATGAATGTGACATTGGATGCACAAGGCGTAGCAGCTGCTCGTCAGGCAACGATGATCAACACTTATTACGCTGCACGCTAATTAAGAAAAGAACTTGAATATACGGGCGGATGAGTAATCATTCGCCCGTTGTTCTTTATACCCCTCCCGATTTTTTTAGAATGGGTAACCTACTGCAAAGTGGAAAGCAAAGTCACGTCCGAAGTCAGGACGCAGAATGGGATAACGATCCTTTCCCTTTTCAGGGTTAATAGCCTTCATACCACCATCAAAGCGAAGTACAAAGAAATCCAGATCCAGACGTAATCCCACACCGTAAGCTACGGCTATTTGCTTATAAAACTGGTCGAACTTGAATTTACCCCCCGGCTGATCCTGATATTCGCGAATCGTCCAGATATTTCCCGCATCTACAAACAAAGCACCTCTGAACTTCCAGAATAAACGTGTGCGGTATTCTATACTGGCATCCAGCTTGATGTCACCCGACTGGTTCATGAAGTTACCTTTTTCATCGGAGAAAGTACCGGGACCGAGACTACGTACCGACCATCCGCGTACACTGTTTGCTCCACCCGAGAAATAACGTTTCTCGAAAGGAATCATCCGTGCGTTTCCGTAAGGAATGGCAATACCTCCCCCAATATGAAATGCAATGGAGTTACGGTTATCGATGACGATATTTTTGGCAAAGTCCAGGTCACCTTTTATATATTGTGCATACGGAATATTCAAGATAGTGTATTCATCCTGATCATTTTTCTTTAAATTGCTCATTTTAGAAAGCACATACAAGAGATTTCCAGCAGACTCAAAGTTGAAACGTATACTATAAGAATTACCAATCACTGCATTGTTCATCAATGCTTGTCCTGCGCTGTTATAGATATAGCTGTACCCGGTACGGACAATCAAACGGTCTTTATAGTTATACTCCAGTAGATAGTTCTTCTCATCGTTCAGGAAATTGTTTTTAAACTCGGGTTCTATCCATGGCATATACAAATAGTTGATGTCCAGCAAGTCTATGCGATGCTGCGAACGCTGTCGCTGCAACCCCCATTTATAACTCCATGAACCGGATGCAACGATGCGTGTAAACTCGGGACGCATCTGATAATTATATTGCAGCCCGAATTCCGTGGTTGCCCTTATCCTCCGCTTGAAGTCATTGGATATGAACGGAAACATGAAGCGGGGAAAGTTTATACTGGTTTCCACACCAAGTTCCGTATAGTTGTCATTCTTATACCCTAAACCGGAAACAGCTTCGTAAGCTCCGCGAAGCTTAACCAGGAAAGTTTCGGAACCTCTGAATACATTGCGGTTCTGAAAAGATACAGATGCCGCGGCACCCAAATCACCCGCAGAGTTCGTTCCCTCCAGTTCGAAAGATACAGACTGATGTTTGTTCTTCGTCAGCATAACATAGGCATTCAGCTTTGTGCTATCACTTACCTGTGTTTCGAAGAAACGTACATTGGTATATTTCAATACCGGCAGACGTCCGAAGTTGGAGTAAGTGCGCTGCACATCCTGTTCGTTGTAAAGATCTCCCGGAGTTATCCGCAGATTATCAGTCAATACTTTAGGACGCAGGTACAATTTATCTTTATAATATATGGGAACCCCTTTATAGTGTATCGAATCATTGATTTCCACACTACTGAGAGCTGAAGATTGCAGGACGTCATAGTCCGCAATGAAATTCACTTTATTAATCGTATACTGTGGATGGTCCTGCAATTCAGCACCGGAATGCTGTCTGTATCGTGCCAGATGCAAGGTCAGATCCACCTGATAAGTGCCACGTACCGTATCTGCCGTATAAGAAATATAATCTTTATTGAATTTATAATAACCGTTGCGAAGCAGGTTACCCGTGATCCGTTGACGTTCACTGTCCAGTATGTTGGCATTGAAGTACATACCTTCGGATAAATAGGTCGATGCAGAATCTTTCTGCATATATTCCCAGATTTTTTCATCCTGAACATCATATTTCAGGCTACGGACAATATACGGCTCTCCAGTGTTTACTTTATAAGCCAGTTTTACCTTTTTCTTCTTGATTTTGGGAATGTACTCTACGGTAGCACCCATGTACCCCATATTCTGAACGGCTTTCGTCATTTCCTCCCGTGAACGTTCAGTTTCTTCCTTACTATAGATAACGGGGGCATCTCCCAGCCTGCGTAAAGCCCTGTTCACCCAGCGGGTAGAATCACGTCCCGACCAGTTGTAAACATACAGCTGGGTTTTAATCAGACTAAACCATTTGGAGTTCGGATTTTGCCGTACATATATGGACAAATTAGAAGGCTTCACATTTTTATTATCAGTATGTATGCGCACTTCATCCAGCAAGTATGAACCATCCGGCACATATTTGGTGGTCGAGCAGGAAGCTAATGTAAGTATGGCAGCAGTAAGTAGTGCGTAGTGGAAGCCTTTCTTCATACCAGAATTAATAAATTGCGCATAATTGACTACAAATATAAATCTATTTTTTCTTTTCCGAAATAAAAAACCGGATGAAGTGTGTTCCGTTTTTTGATTATATAGAAATAATCACGTACTTTTGCCAAACGATAACATTTAAGCTATGGCACTGAGCAAAAACCGCATCAAATATATCCACTCGTTGGAGCTGAAGAAGAATCGTAAAACAGAAAAAGTCTTTCTGGCAGAAGGTCCTAAACTGGTAGGCGATTTGTTAGGACATTTTCCCTGCCGCTTTCTGGCAGCTACGCCCGAATGGTTATCGCAACATCCCAAGCTTCCGGTAGGAGATGTTTCGGAAGTGTCTGATGAAGACCTTTCCCGTGCCAGTTTATTGAAAACTCCCCAACAAGTACTTGCCGTATTCGAGCAGCCGGAATATGGAACGGATGCTTCCGTCATCAGCCATTCGCTTTGTCTGGCGCTGGACGACGTACAAGATCCGGGAAATCTGGGCACTATCATTCGCCTGGCAGACTGGTTTGGAATAGAGCATATCTTCTGTTCCCCGAACACCGTAGATGTATATAATCCAAAGACGGTTCAAGCCACCATGGGAGGCATTGCCCGTGTGAAACTGCACTATACTCCCCTGCCCGACCTCATTCAAAGCCTGAAGGATATACCTGTTTACGGCACTTTCCTCGATGGAGAAAATATGTACACACAGAAATTATCATCCAACGGATTGATTGTGATGGGTAATGAAGGTAACGGAATCGGGAAAGAAGTGGAGCAACTCATTAACCGCAAACTTTATATTCCCAATTATCCTGCAGAGAGGGAAACGTCCGAGTCACTGAATGTAGCGATTGCTACCGCAGTGGTCTGTGCTGAGTTCCGCCGACAGGCTGCATCGTTGTAAAATCGAAAGGATAAAGTAGATAAGCACTCATTTCGGAAGGAAACGTTTCTTGGCAGAAAACTTCCGGAAGTTCCTGTAATACTTCATTTGATTTCTGAAATATACCGGAGTACCCTTTGGAAATATCTTCTTCATTATCCAATAAAGCAATGACTCCGGGAAACCATTCCACACCTTCAATCTCCTCTGTCAAGGGAAAGGCGGACACGACTTGTCCTTCTTCCACCCCTACCACATATTGTTTGAGATAACCATGTCCGGGCAGAAAAATAAAATGTGAAGCGAATCGTTTGATCATCAGGGCTTATCTTTACGGAATTGAAGATGTTCCGGCTTGTCCACCTTCTTCAGTGCAGGTTCCGAAGACGGACGAGGACGGGCAGCATCACGTCTGCGCGGATTATCGTTTATCTTCTCTTCCACAGGTTTCAGTTCCTCTTTCTTGAGTTTCTGAGTTTCTATTTTTTCTGTCTTAACAGAATCTTTCTGAATAGAATCATTCTTAGCAAACGACAGTGTATCCGTAGCATGATAACGCATCAGTGAAATGCGGTCGGTCAGCAATGTACGAGTGGCCTGTGCTGCGGGATAATAGATATATCCGCGTATCTCCTGGATTTTTCCCAATGTATCGGCAAAGAGTGAAATCGTTTCCATACCCGATTTGTATACTTTCTGAATATCACTGATCATGCTGTCCTTATAGACAATCTGCATAGCCATGACGGGAACATATAGGGAATCAGGCGCACCGTTGTGGAAGCGGAAACGAACGTTCCACCGCAAAGTATCGCGGTCTTTAAAGTTGGTATCTGAGGGTAAAACGAAAGTAATCTTGTTGTCCATCGGCATACCTGTCAGCTGATAGATACGTTGCCATGCCCATACATCAATACTGTCACCCGGAAGACTTTCCTTCGGCTTATTGTCACGTATGGCAATTAAATGATTGACAGCATCCCGCTCCGCTTTCAGCCTTGCGTTTACTTTCTCGTAAATCTTGGTGAGTACTTCCGGATTACGCGTGAACCAAACCATCGAAGAGTCAAATTCGGCTTGCGTAATGCCATGCTTTTTAAACACCGATTCAATGTACAACACCCTTTTATAGCCATCAGTATAAGGGACTTCTTCCCCCATAGCCTTTGCTATATGGTAGTCATAAAGCACATTTTCCATCTTAGCATCCGATATGACCACCTTCGGCCTTTTTACCTGGCAGGCTGTCAAACAAGATGCTAACAGGAATATGCTAAACCATTGAATTTGACGCAGACCTTTCATGATTTCTTTATTGCATGATAAGAGTCATTCAAATATTTGCTGTAAAATAATAACAGGGCAATAATACCACAACTGATAGCGGCATCGGCAAGGTTGAATATCGGGCTGAAGAATATGAAATGATCCCCACCTACCAACGGCATCCATTGAGGCCAGTTCGTATCAATGATAGGGAAATAGAACATATCCACCACCTTTCCGTAGAACAAAGGAGCATATCCTCCGCCTTCCGGCAGGAATGAAGCTATCTGCGAATGCGTACTCTCATTGAACAACACACCATAGAATACACTATCGATGATGTTACCCAACGCTCCCGTAAGAATCAGAGATACGCATACGATATAGCCTGTCTTCAAGCCCTGCTTGATTATTCTCGTTAAATACCACCCTATCGCTCCTACGGCAACAATACGGAACAAGGTAAGGAATAACTTACCGAATATCTCCATACCGAACGCCATACCGTTATTCTCGGTAAAGTAAATATAAAACCATGTAGGCGGTTCTGCATCTACCATGCCCAGCTTCTCATAAAGCCATTTTATGGCGTTTTCGCTCTGATGCCAATACATGTGAGTCTTGACATAGATCTTGATTATCTGGTCAGCAATTAATACCGAGAAAATAACGAGCAGCGCAATGCGACCTTTCGTGAGGTATTTGTTCATCCTTACTTCTTACCGTTATTTTTGGCCTCAATACTCAGTGTAGCATGGGGCACAGCACGCAAACGTTCGGCAGGAATCAACTTACCTGTTTCACGGCAAATACCATACGTTTTATTCTCGATGCGTACCAATGCGGCTTGCAAACCCTGGATAAACTTCAACTGACGTTGAGCCAGGCGTGTCGTTTCTTCTTTGGACAAAGTGTTGGCACCTTCTTCCAAAACTTTGTACGTAGGAGACGTATCGTCGGTATCATTACCATCGGCTCCGGTTAAACTGGCTTTCAGCAATTCGTAATCGCGTTGTGCCAATTCTAACTTCTCATTAATAATGGCGCGGAATTCTTCCAATTCAGCATCCGAGTATCTTGTTTTTTCTGCCATAACTTTACGTGTTAAATCGTTAGTATTATTATTCTTTTACAACGCTTACGTACAGGGAGAAATCGTCAAAGTTAAGTTCCGTGCCGTTTTCCACCTCATCGGTCAGCGTCAGTGAGGTTCCTAAAACCTGGTTACAAATATAGTCTTTATATTCGTTTACCGCATCATCTGTTTGCTGATTTTTTGATAATGTAATCTTTATTTTGTCCGTTATCTCCAAACCGCTTGACTTGCGGATATTCTGAATACGGTTAACCAACTCACGGGCAACGCCTTCCCGGCGAAGCTCTTCTGTAACGGTTACATCCAGGGCAACAGTCAGCTTTCCTTCGTTGGCAACCAGCCATCCCGGAATGTCTTCACTGAAGATTTCTACGTCAGCGGCTTCCACAACCACATCCGCACCATCCAGTTGCAAAGTATAAGAACCGTTCTTTTCCAGTTCAGCGATAGCTTCCTGTGGCATTTCCGCTACAGCGGCAGCTACGGCTTTCATCTGTTTGCCGAATTTCGGTCCCATCTTCTTGAAGTCACATTTCACTTTCTTCACCAACACACCGGCGGCACCGTCTACGAACTTGATATCCTTCACGTTCACTTCGCTCATGATAAGAGCTTTTACTGCTTCGATGTGGGCACGTTGTTCCTCGTCCACTACCGGTATCATGATACATTGCAGCGGCTGGCGTACTTTGATGTTCACCTTGCGGCGCAAAGCCAATACCATAGAAGTTACGTCCTGTGCCATTTGCATACGGGCTTCCAGTTCTCTGTCTATCATTTCCTCGTTATATTCGGGGAATTTAGCCAGGTGTACGGATACCACGTTGTCGCGTCCTGTTGCGGTAACCAAGTCCATATAGAGCTTGTCGGCATAGAACGGAGCGATGGGCGACATCAGTTTGGCAACGGTTTCCAGACAAGTGTACAGAGTCTGGTATGCAGATAACTTATCCTGCGTAAATTCACCACCCCAGAAACGTTTACGGTTCAGACGAACGTACCAGTTGGAGAGGTTGTCGTTTACGAAGTCGGATATCAGACGTCCGGCCTTTGTCGGCTCGTATTCGCTGTAGCAAGTATCCACTTCTTTCACCAGTGTATTCAGTACAGAGAGTATCCAACGGTCGATTTCAGGGCGTTCAGCCATCGGCACGTCAGCTTCCTTGTATTCAAATCCGTCCACATTGGCGTAGAGGGAGAAGAAAGAATATGTATTATATAAGGTACCGAAGAATTTACGACGAACTTCCTCGATGCCGTCTACGTCGAATTTCAGGTTATCCCACGGAGAAGAGTTGGTGATCATATACCAGCGCAAGGGGTCAGATCCGTATTTCTCGATAGTCGAGAAGGGATCTACGCCATTGCCCAGACGTTTGGACATCTTGTTACCATTCTTATCAAGTACCAATCCGTTAGAGATAACAGCCTTGTAAGAGATGGTATCGAATACCATTGAAGCGATTGCATGGAGTGTAAAGAACCAACCGCGAGTCTGATCCACACCTTCGGCGATAAAGTCGGCAGGGTAAACCTGATGGCTATCCAGCAGTTCTTTGTTCTCGAACGGATAGTGGATTTGTGCATACGGCATAGCTCCGGAATCGAACCATACGTCTATCAGGTCCGCTTCACGCTTCATGGGCTTGCCGTCTTTCGATACGAGGATGATGTCATCCACATACGGACGGTGCAAGTCTATCTTATCATAATTTTCTCCATTGTACTCTCCGGGTACGAAACCTTTATCCTTATAAGGATTAGACTTCATGAATCCGGCAGCTACGGATTTCTCTATTTCATTATAAAGCTCTTCAACAGAACCGATGCAGATTTCCGCGCTGTTGTCTTCCGTACGCCAGATAGGCAGCGGAGTACCCCAGTAACGTGAACGGCTCAGGTTCCAGTCATTCAGATTTTCCAGCCACTTGCCAAAACGTCCCGTACCAGTGCTTTCCGGTTTCCAGTTGATCGTCTTATTCAGCTCAATCATGCGGTCTTTGCAAGCGGTAGAGCGGATGAACCAGCTATCCAACGGATAATACAATACCGGTTTGTCCGTACGCCAGCAGTGCGGATAATTGTGCACATGCTTCTCTATCTTGAACGCTTGGTTATTGGCTTTCATCATCATGCAGAGACTTACGTCCAGACTTTCGTCCTGATCTGTCAGATTCGGATCGTAATCGTTCTTCACGAAACGGCCTGCATATTCCTTATATAAATCTACGTTTACGCGCTCTTTCACGAAGTTCTCGTCCAGTTCGTCCAATTTATAGAACTTACCGGTCAGGTCCACCATCGGGCGGAGTTCGCCTTTTTTATTGATGAGTTGCAACGGCGGAACACCGGCAGCTTTTGCTACCTGGGCATCGTCCGCACCGAATGTCGGAGCGATATGTACGATACCTGTACCGTCTTCCGTAGTCACATAGTCACCTAAGATTACGCGGAATGCACCTTCACCCGGATTCACCCAAGGTATCAGTTGTTCATATTCCATACCTACAAGTTCCGGACCTTTATATTCTCCTATAACTTTGAACGGTATCAGTTTGTCTCCCGGTTTGTAATCTTCCAGAGCAATGTCTTCCGCTTTCTTATTGAAATGCGTGTAGAGCAAAGCTTTGGCAAGTACAACGGTGATTTTCTCTCCGGTGTATCCGTTGTAGCTTTGTACGGCTACATAGTCTATCTTCGGGCCTACGCAAAGCGCAGTATTCGAAGGTAATGTCCACGGAGTGGTGGTCCATGCAATGAAATACGGAGTTCCCCACTCTGCCATTTCCGGCTTCGGGTTCTTCATCTTAAACTGTGCCACGCAGGTCACATCCTTCACGTCGCGGTAGCAACCGGGCTGGTTCAATTCGTGTGAGCTCAGTCCTGTTCCGGCAGCGGGAGAATACGGCTGTATGGTGTATCCTTTATAAAGATACCCTTTTGTATAGAGTTGCTTCAACAGCCACCACAATGTTTCGATGTAGCGGTTGTCGTAGGTGATATAAGGATCGGTCATGTCTACCCAATACCCCATCTTGTGAGTCAGATCTTCCCATTCTTTGGTGAACTTCATCACATCTTTGCGGCAGGCAGCGTTATAGTCGGCTACGGAGATCGTTTTACCGATATCTTCCTTGGTGATGCCCATTGCTTTTTCCACACCCAGTTCCACAGGAAGTCCGTGTGTGTCCCATCCGGCTTTACGTTTCACCAGGAAACCTTTCATGGTTTTGTAACGGCAGAAAATATCTTTGATGGAGCGAGCCATTACGTGGTGAATGCCCGGCATACCGTTGGCAGAGGGCGGTCCTTCATAAAAAACGAAAGAAGGACAGCCTTCACGTTCTGTCATACTCTTGGCGAAAACCTGGTTCTCGTCCCATTTCTTCAACACTTCCGCGTTTACCTTTGAGAGGTCGAACTGCGAATATTCGGCAAACTTCTTACCCATCTTATTTGCAATTTAACTATTTACAATTTAACGATCAAGGGGGGTACTTTGAGACGTGCTAAAGCAACCCTCCTTATTTTAAGGGTGCAAAGTTACAAAAAAGTTAGAGAAAAGATATTATTGAATAGAAAAAAACGTATCTAAATGGAATACGACTCTACAAAGAAGTGTTATTCACAAATCTTTTTGTTATTTTTGCCTGTCATAATTGATTATTCACCCAAACAAAACATCAAAAACAATAGTATGGACAAAGATCTAAAAAAGGTTGTGGTACTTCTGGCACACCCCAACATGGAAAACTCACAAGTCAATAAAGCCCTGTTTGATGCCATAAAGGATATAGAAGATGTGGCTATATTTAATCTATACGAGATGTCAGAGCAAGATATTCTCAATATGGATGCATGGAGCCGGATTATATCTCATGCCAATGCAGTGGTATATCAGTTTCCATTTTATTGGATGTCGGCACCATCTTTATTAAAGAAATGGCAGGACGGGATATTTACCTATTTGGCAAAAACTCCGGCAGTAGCCGGTAAACCTTTGTTGGTGGCTACCACTACCGGTTCTGAATTTGATGCGTATCGAAGTGGAGGAAGAAATCGCTTCACGGTGGATGAACTCTTGCGTCCTTATCAGGGTGGCGCTGTGCATGCAGGGATGGTATGGCAGACTCCTTTCGTAGTGTATGGTATGGGAACACCCGATGCGGAAAAGAATATTGCCCTGGCAGCGGATCTTTATAAAAAACGGGTAATGGCACTTATCGGGAAAGATAAATCGGAAGATAGCTGGTAAAGTGTAAAGTACCAGTCAAAACCCTAGATTTTGCCTTTACGATGTTGTATCTTTGTAGAAGCTTTAAGCTGAGTTTTATTGTAAACCTAAACCTTTAGTAAAATGGCAAAAGTTAGTCTTTCTTTTCGGAAACCTTTAAACGGTGCATTAATCTGACAACTATATTATGTAATACAGGCTGTATGCCGGATAATTATGGGTGGTTTACTCGTTGGCAAATCAAATAGATTATAGTTATTTCAGATGTTCGGTATCTGGAATAATAATAGGCAAAAAAGAAGATAAGGTGGCATTTCCTCACAAGGATTTGCCACCTTTTTTGTTGATTTATATTTAAATTGGGATTGAAAGCATATTTCTGCGCTGTTAATAAACATTGGATACGCTCTTAAAAAACGTTCCGGTTATTCTTTAAAAACGTTGTTTGCGGTTATTAACGAGATGTTTCAGGTGTTATGATTTCAGATCATTCTTATTAGCTTAATTCATTCGCCTAATTGATAGTGCTAAATGCATGATAATATATTGCTGAGATTAATCTTTTCTCTTTCTTTGTAGAAAAATAAAACTCACAATAGATTCTTAGAGAAAAAACGTTATATAGAGAGATAAATTATGAGCAAAGTCACCCCAAAAACAAAATCAATAAAAGATTGTCGGACTTTTGATGAAATTTTAGATGTTGAGTATGGAACTCCAGGAACTCCTAACCCCTTGTGTTTTTTCTAAAATAAATCCTCCTCTCCTTGGATAGTGTCTGAAATATGCACTACCTTTGTCGCCAAAGCAAAAACATTGCATGTGAAAAGGTTACTTTCCAACATCGTAAAGTATGTACTGATAGTAGTATTTGTTTATTACTACGTGGGGAACACAGCCTTTGTCCATACACATGTAGTCGATCATTTCCTCGTAACTCACTCCCACCCCTACCTTCCGGGTATGCACCATTCGCACACGGAGGCACAGTGGGAAACCGTCTCCTGGTTCAATTTATTATGCCTGGACAGTTCGCATGAGTTACCGATAGTTCCCTTTATTTTATTTTTCCTGAGTTTCATCTTCCTGTTGCATGGAGCAAACCGGATTGTTCGCACGGCCCGGTTTTTCCATTTACGTTCTCCACCCTGTCATGTATGCTGAACAGATTTTGTTATTTTCGTATGTAGCCTGAAAGGCAGAGCATATGCAAAACCTTAATCTGTTATTCCCAAAATACATGAAGAAAAACGAGTTCTTATCATAACGACGAAGAAATGAAATACATATATTTATTGTGCCTGACCGGCATGATGTGCTATGCCTGTACCGGTCAGCAAAAAGAAGAGGAAAACCTGGAATTTTCTGTCTCAGGAGATACTATTATGGTATCTTCGGAATCCCCCATCGCCAAGAAACTGAAAATAAGCGAAGTTCAGAAAGAGTTGCATGAAACGACATTCACAGTTTCGGGTATCGTGAAAGCCATACCCAACCATTATGCAGAAATAGCCTCTCCGTTTGCAGGACGGGTGACGCGTTCCTTTATCCGTCTGGGACAAAAAGTGGATAAAGGCAGTCCCCTGTTTGAAATCAGTTCGCCCGACTTCTTTGAAACCGGAAAAGTCTACTACCAGGCAAAACAGGAAATGGAACTGGCTTCCAAGAATCTGCGCCGGGAACAGGACTTGTATGCACACAAAGTAAGTGCGCAAAAAGAAGTGGAAGAAGCCGAAGTGAACTATGAACTGAAAAA
>NZ_CBVI010000136.1 GCF_000513195.1 Bacteroides timonensis
GCGCTGAAAGTATTCCAGATAGAACCAGACCAGTTAGTACTGGGTCAGCCTATGATTGTCCGTTCACCCATTTCCGGTGAAATAGTGAAGAATAACATTGTAATCGGGCAATTCATGAAAGACGATGCCGACCCGATAGCCGTGGTAGCCGATCTGAATGAAGTATGGGTAGCTGCCAATGTGAAAGAAAAAGATATGTCCCTGCTCTCTTCATTGAAAAAAGTGGAAATATCCTTGGTATCGCAATCGAACCAGACCTTCAGCGGTACAATCTACCATATCAACGAAATGCTGGATGAAGATACGCGTTCGGTAGAAGTATTAGTGGCATGCGATAATAAAGAGCGACTGATGAAGCCTGCCATGTATGCCACAGTGAAACTGACTGACGAGCCTGCTGAAAGCATCTTGATCCCGACTTCCGCCATTTTGCAGGAAGAAGAACAGGCGTATGTACTGGTCTCTTCGGGCAACAATAAATTCCTGAAACGAAAAGTGGAAACTTCTGCTACGGATGGTGACAAGAGTGTCATCACTTCCGGCCTACAATCTGGGGAAAAGTATGTTTCGGACGGTGCTTTCTATCTGCTGAATGCCAACTAAACACCGGGGTTACATAGTATGAAGAAGTTGATTTTTCTGGCGATACATCGTCGAGGACTGATGTTCGTATTGTTTGCCTTCATTGCCGTGGTGGGGTACTATTCATGGACAAGACTGGCAATAGATGCTTATCCGGATATTGCGGATACCACCGTACAGATTGTGACACAAGTGCCGGGACTGGCTGCCGAAGAGATAGAACAACAAATCACAATTCCCATTGAACGGGCCGTAAACGGTCTGCCGGGATTGAATGTGATGCGAAGCAAAAACACCTTCGGACTGAGCACCGTGGTACTGGTGTTTGATGACGGAATTGATGACTACTGGGCACGCCAGCGTGTGCAGGAGCGCCTGGTAGATGTAGAATTACCTTATGATGCCGTACCGGGGCTGAATCCCCTGACCTCGCCCACCGGAGAGATATTCCGCTACGTCATTGAAAGCGATAATCTAGACCTGCGTGAGATCACCGATTTGCATAAATGGGTGATTATTCCCCGACTGAAACAAGTGACAGGCGTAGCCGATGTAAGCAACTATGGCGGCATCACTACCCAGTATCAGATCGAGCTGAATCCACGTAAGATGGAAGAGTACGACATTTCCCTTTCTGACGTGACAGAGAAAGTTGAAATGAACAATGTGAACGCTGGAGGAAGTATGTTGAGCCGGGGTGATCTGAGTTACGTGATTCGTGGTATCGGTCTGGTGAAGGATTTGAAAGATTTAGGACGTATCGTTATCAAAACGGATAATGGAGTACCTGTGTACCTGGATGATATCGGAAAGTTGAAATATGGCAGCCTGGAGCGAAAGGGTGTACTGGGCTTTTATGATGGTAAACGTAATTTCTCTGACGGTGTAGAAGGCATCGTGCAAATGTTACGCGGTCAGAATCCCTCACAAGTGCTCGAAGGAGTACATGCCGCTATTGACGAACTGAACAACGAAGTACTACCAAAAGGTACACACATTCATCCTTTTATGGATCGCACAAACCTGGTGGATATGACCTTACACACGGTTTCGCATACACTGTTTATGGGTATGATCCTAGTGATAGTGGTACTTATTCTTTTTTTAGGGAGCTGGCGGGGGGCATTGCTCGTTGCCGTCACCATTCCCCTATCGCTGCTGATAGCTTTTATCCTGATGCACGTGACGGATATACCTGCCAACCTGCTTTCATTGGGAGCCATTGACTTCGGTATCCTTGTAGACGGCTCTATCGTGATGATGGAAACAATTCTGAAGAAGCGTGAACGGCATCCCGATGAAGTACTGGAAGAAGATTCCATCTTACGGCGTACAACGGAAGTCGCCCGCCCTATCTTCTTCTCTATCCTTATTATTATAACCGCTTATTTACCCCTGTTTGCCTTCGAACATATCGAGAAGAAATTGTTTACACCGATGGCATATACAGTGGGATATGCACTGATAGGCGCTCTGTGTGTAGCATTGTTTCTGATTCCGGGACTGGCATATATGGCTTACCGTAAGCCTCGGAAAGTATATCATAACCGTTGGTTGGAAAAATTGCAGATGCTGTATCACGCACAAGTGGTTCGTGTAATTGACTGCCCGAAAGCCGTATTGGGAGTATTGGCAGGAATCCTGGTTTTAGCAGGTGTTTTGAGCTACGCAGTGGGAAAAGATTTCCTCCCTCCCCTGGACGAAGGGGCTATCTGGATTCAGGTACAATTGCCTCCGGGTATCTCCATCGAGCGTTCCAAGGAGATGGGAGCTGAATTAAGACATAAGCTGGGGCAGTTTCCGGAAGTGTCGTACGTAATGACACAGGTGGGGCGTGACGATGAAGGTGCAGAAGCCTTTTCCCTTTCGCACATCGAATGTGGTGTAGGATTTTGAAACCTTACGATAGCTGGACTACAGGACGCAATAAAGCCAAGCTGATTGAAGCGATGAATGATACGCTCATGACCATGCCGGGATATTCGGTAGGTTTCTCCCAGCCGATTATTGACATGGTGATGGACCAGATAGCAGGTGCGCACAGTGATCTTGCGCTGAAGATATATGGGGAAGATATCGCGGAAACGCGTCATATTGCCGATAAAGTAGTTAATGTCATCAAGCAGATACCGGGTGCGACGGATGTTGCCGTAGACCAGGAGCCTCCCCTTCCCCAACTTCAGATTATAGCAGACCGTGACCGTATTGCCCAATACGGATTGAATGTCTCGGACGTGGCCGATCTGATAGAACTCGCCATTGGCGGCAAGGCTATTTCGCAAATCTTTGTGGGTAGTAAGTCGTATGACGTCATCTGCCGTTTCAGCGAAGAGACGCGCAATACACCGGAACGCATTGGAAATCTGATGCTGACTTCGGGCACAGGCGCCAAGATACCATTGAGCCAGGTAGCGGAGATCAAACTGACCACAGGGGCAAGCACCATTTCACGCGAGATGAATAAGCGGCATCTTACAATCCGCGTCAATCTGCGTGGTATTGACCTGACTTCTTTCTTGCAGAAAGCGAACAGGATGATTGATGACCAGGTGAAATACAATCACGAAGATTTTCATCTGAAATGGGCGGGACAGTTTGAAAACCAGCATCGTGCATACAATCGTTTGGGTGTGGTAGTTCCGTTGACATTGGGCATTATGTTACTATTATTGTTTGCTGCCCTCGGCAAATTCCGGCAGGCGGCTTTATTGATGTGTATCATTCCGCTGGCACTCTTCGGCGGTATGCTTGCACTGAATGTACGGGGAATGACACTGAATGTATCTTCTGCCGTAGGCTTCATTGCCCTGATTGGTGTAGCTATTCAGAATGGAGTGATTATGATTTCGCATATCAATAATTTGCGCGAACGGGGGCGCGACTTGCGCGATGCCGTGGTTACCGGTGTGCGCCATCGTTTCCGTCCCATTCTGATGACGGCTACTGTTGCTGTGCTGGGTTTGCTTCCGGCATCCCTGAGTACGGGAATTGGTTCCGATGTACAGCGTCCGTTGGCAACGGTTATTGTATACGGATTGCTGTTTGCTACTGTGGTGACACTGTATATTCTCCCCACTTTATATTATATGATGGAAAAAAAGGAAGATAAAAAGGATGGAAATGAAAAGATATAATATTGCGTTGTTTACCCTTATCGTTTGTGCCTGTTCAGTGCAGGCACAGACTGTAGAGCCGATTAATTATAAGCAGTATATGCATAAAGTAAGTGCCGACAATCTGGAATATGCAGCGGAGAAAATGAATGTCAGCGCCGCACATGCAGATGTGATAGCTGCCAAGGTATTTGATGATCCGTCGCTCTCTTTTACTTATTCCAACAATGAAGACCATACTTTGCAAATGGGGCAAAGCTACGAACTGGAACTTTCTCAGAACGTAACTTTTGGAAGACGTACAGCCGGCATCAAGTTGGCACGCAGCCAAAATGAACTGGCGGAGATTGTGCTGGATGATTATTTCCGGAATTTACAGGCGGACGCCACCATTGCTTATCTGGAAGTAATGAAGCAAAAACAACTCAGTGACATCAAGAGAAGTGCATGGAGCAATATGTACGACCTGGCGAAATCCGATAGTATTCGTCTGGCATCTGGCAAGATCATGGAGGTGGAAGCGATACAAAGCAGGCTGGAAGCAGACATCATGTATAACGAGGTGCTGCAAGCTGAGACGGACTTAAAGCAGGCATATATGCAACTGTCCCTCTTTGTTGGAACCACAGTTACAGATACGCTGTTTCATCCGGTGGAAGAACTGAAAAAGCCGGAACAGGTATTTGTGCTGAACGGATTGATTGAGGGAGCTATAGAACATCGTTCTGATTTGCTGGCAGCTTTGAAGAATACGGAGGTTGCACACCGTGAACTGATTCTGGCTAAGCGTGAAAAGCGTCCTGATGTGGAGTTTTCATTAGGATGGAGCCATAACAAGCGTGTACGCAATGAAGAAGCACCTGCCCCGGCATTCAATGGAGTCAGTGCGGGGATTGCGATTCCTCTAAACTTCTCTTCTCTGAATAGAGGTGCGGTCAATGCTGCCCGTTTCCATGCCCGCCAGGCAGAATTGCAATATGAGCAAATGTGCTTGCAGGTACAACGGGAAGTTCTGGGAGCTTATCAGCAATTCCAATCGCAGGCACTTCAAGTGAAACATTACGAAGGTGGAATCCTGAAACAGGCGCAGGATGTGCTTGAAGGTAAAATATACAGTTATAACCGGGGCGAAGTTTCTCTGTTGGAAATACTGAATGCACAACGGACGTATGATGAAGTTCAGGCGCAATATATAGAAACGCTGTTTAATTATAATGCGGCACTCGTCGAGCTGGAACGCAGCTGCGGAATTTGGGATATAAAGGGATAAATTGTTGATAATATAAAAATGAGGGGATGTAAACTTTTACAATATCCTCATTTTTTGTATCATTGCAAACATAATTCTCTAAAGAACATACTATTATGAAAACTAGACTTTTATTATTTGCCGTATTTCTATTGGTGTGCGGCACTGCATTCAGTCAGGACAGTGATAATGCGAAGTATATTGAAGTAACCGGAACCTCGGAAATAACCCTTGTACCCGACGAGATTCATTATCTTATCGAGATTAAAGAATATTGGGAAGAGGAATTTGACGGAAAGTCCAAACCGGAGAATTATCGGACCAAAGTGCCATTGACTGGAATAGAGCGAAATTTGAGAGCTGCCTTACGAAAGATCGGGATTCCGGAAGACGCCATCCGTACACAAGAAGTAGGTGACTATTGGCGTGAACGCGGACTTGAATTCCTGGTATCCAAACGGTTTGATATCACATTGACTGATTTTAGTCAGATAGATGAGATTCTAAAGGTTATCGACACGAAAGGTATCAACTACATGCGTATCGGGGAACTGAAAAACAAGGATATGCAGGTCTATCGGCAAAAAGGTAAGATAGAGGCATTGAAAGCTGCACGAAAGAAAGCTGAATATTTGGTGGAAGCATTAGGCAAACGCTTGGGAGATGTCATTCGCATTGTCGAACCGCAGGAAAGTGCAGGTTATTCCCGGTATTTTGCATCCCAGAGCAATGTAAGTTCATCACAGGCAGAAGCTTACGATGCTTTCCGTACGATAAAACTGAATTATTCGATGCTGGTGAGGTTCGAGATAAAGTAGAATCGTACGGAGAGCAACGAAAGACTCTATTTCTTCATCCTTACCTCATACAAGTCGCTTCTTCTGTCTTTCAGATTGCGCACACTGCCGTAAGTATGCAATTCATTTAATAAATCCAGATCCACATCGGATACCAGTATCATTTCTGTATTCGGTGTGGCTTCTGCACGCTTCCCATCCGTCGGGAATGCAAAGTCGCAGGGAGTAAACACACCTGATTGTGCATACTGAATATCCATATTGTGCACGCGCGGAAGATTACCTACACTACCGGCAATGACTACGAAACATTCATTTTCGATGGCACGGGCATGGGCGCATACTTTTACACGTGAGTAAGCATTTTGCGTATCCGTCAAGAAAGGAACGAATAAAATCTGCATACCCTGGTCTGCCATAATACGGGATAATTCCGGAAATTCCACATCATAGCAAATCAGTACGCCGATCTTAGCACAGTCCGTATCGAATGTCTGCAAAGCCTTTCCGCCACTTAATCCCCAGCTTTTTATTTCATCGGGTGTGACGTGCAACTTCTCATACATCTCAAAACTACCATCGCGACGACAAAGGAAACCGACATTATACAAAAGTCCATCTTCTTTAATAAGCGGCATGCTACCCGTAATAATATTGATGTTGTAACTGATAGCCAACTTAACAAATCGTTCTCTAATCTCTTCAGTATAAGCCGCCAGTCCGCGAATGGCCTGTGATTCCCCTTCATTATTGAATTTTGCCATCAGCGGAGCATTGAAGTATTCGGGGAAAAGAATGAAGTCACTCTTATAATCGGACACGGCATCCACAAAGAATTCTACCTGTTCAAACAGGTCATCCAGTGTTTGATAACTACGCATCTGCCACTGCACCAATCCTACGCGCACGGTGGTTTTCGGTGCAATATATTCTTCCGTAGGCTCCTGATAGTAAATGTTATCCCATTGCAACAGACAAGCATAATGCTTGGACTCTTCATCATTAGGCAGGTAATTGCGCATCACCTTGCGTACGTGGAAGTCGTTGGAAAGTTGAAAGGTCAATACGGGGTCGAAAATTTCTTTCTGCTTTACCTTATCTATATACTCTTTCGGGCGAAGTTGATCCGAATATTTATAATAGTTGGGAATACGCCCGCCGAACATAATAGCTTTCAGGTTCAGAGTTTCGCAAAGCTCCTTGCGGTATTCGTACATACGGCGTGCCAAGCGAAGTCCACGGTATTGAGGATGAATAAAGACTTCAATACCATATAATATATTGCCTTTAGGGTTATGGGTATTGAAGGTTTCTTTACCCGTCACCTGTGCATAAGTATGATCGTTCTTCACATCATCGTAATTCACAATGATGGAAAGTGCGCAGCCGACGATCTTTTCGTCTACCACGGTTACAATCTGTCCTTCGGGGAAAATTCGGATGAGTTTTTCAATTTGTTTGTGTGTCCAAAACACATCGCTGCCATCCGTATATACACGGGTGAATGATTGCGCCAGTTGCTCGTAGTCTTCTATCTGTAAATTACGCAACTGTACTTTGTTGATTTTCAATGAGTCCATAATGTCTCTTTTTTATACCAAAAGTTAAATCCGCTGCAAAGGTACGGTTTAAACTTATACATTGTCTCCCGGAATGCACATTTTTGTGAGAGACTGATTTTGCAATAAAAAAGAAATGAGGATTTAACACTTTAGGAATAAGAGTATTTTGCTTTTTTATACTTTTGCATCGTTTTCTACAACTTTCAGTTTATTTCTTACTTAAATTTTAAAAATCATGGCTAAAAAGATGTTATTCCTGTTTGTGCTTTTGCTTTCCCTTACAGGAATGCTCAAGGCACAGGTAACTACTGCCGGAATGAGTGGTAAAGTGATGGCTGACGAAGAATCTGTCATCGGCGCTACGGTTGTAGCCGTACACGAACCTTCCGGAACCAGTTACGGTACTGTTACCAATGTAGACGGACGTTTCAGTCTGCAAGGTATGCGCTCCGGTGGTCCTTACAAGGTGACGGTATCTTACATAGGTTATCAGACGGCAATCTATACAGGTATCCAGCTGCAACTGGGTGAAACTTATTCATTGAATGTAACCCTGCACGAAGCTTCGGAATTATTGGGAGAAATCACTATTACGGCCAGTAAGTCAAAATTCAGTGCTGAAAAAACGGGAGCTACTACCAATATTTCTTCTGAACAGCTCACCACATTGCCCAGCATTAACCGCAGTATCAGCGACTTTACCCGCATTTCCCCGTATGCTTCAGGAAACTCCTTTGGCGGCCGTGACGGACGTTCCAATACGTTCACGGTAGACGGTGCGAATATGAATAACAACTTCGGTCTGTCGTCTGATTTGCCCGGAGGTGGAAATCCTATTTCGCTGGATGCCATTGATGAAGTGCAGGTAGTAATTGCCCCATACGATGTACGTCAGGCAAACTTTATCGGTGCAGGTATCAATGCCATTACGAAATCGGGTACAAACGCTTACAGAGGTAGCGCTTATATGTACTTCAACAATGAAGTGATGCGCGGTAACAAAATTGGCGATACTGATTTCGGTGTGCGTGCCGAAGAGTCCAAGACTGTTTACGGTGCTACATTTGGTGGTCCTATCATTAAAGACAAGCTGTTCTTCTTTGCAAATGTAGAGTATGAAAAGAGCCCGCAGCAAGTAATTACATGGCGTGCGGCAAGAGAAGGAGAAGACCCGAATAACTCCACTATTTCACGTACTACGGAAGCAGATCTGGCGGAATTCTCCCAGATTCTGAAAGACAAATACGGATACAATACCGGTTCGTTCACAGATTTTCCTGCTGATGTCACCAATTTGAAGTTACTGGGCCGTATTGACTGGAATATCAATCAGGGAAATAAGTTGAGCGTACGCTATAACTTTACCAATAATAAAACCTGGAACGCACCCAATGGCAGTTCGGGAAATACTGGGTATCGTTTGGCATACAACCGTGTTTCGGCTTACTCCATGTCTTATGCAAACTCTTGCTATTCTTTGCAGAACATTGTAAACTCGGCTACTGCCGAATTGAACAGCCGTTTCTCTTCCAACGTTTCCAATCAGCTGTTGTTTACATACAGTGACATGAAAGATGAACGCGGCACGAACTCCAGCCCCTTCCCTTTCATTGATATTATGGCCGGATACTACGAAAACGGTAATCAGATATTAGAGCCTTACATGACTGCCGGCTATGAGTTGTTTACCTATAACAACCTGGTGAAAAATACGGTTATGACTATTGTGGATAACTTCACCTATTACCTGGGAGCTCATAAATTAACGGCAGGTATCAGCTACGAACGTCAGAAAGCCGGAAACTCATACATGCGTAACGGAACCGGATATTACCGCTATTCCAGCTTCGAGGATTTCAAAAATGGAGCTGCACCCGAATCGTTTGCCTTGGCTTATGGGTACAATGGTAATACCAAACCTTCTGCGGACGTGAAATTCGGTCAGTTGGGTGTTTATTTGCAAGATGAATGGAACATACGCGATAACTTTAAATTGACTGCCGGTATACGTATGGATAATCTCAGTTTCCTGAATGATATTATGCGTAATCAGGCTATCTATAATCTGGACTTCAACGGTATGCATATTGATACGGGTGCATGGCCCGATAACAAACTGCAATTCTCACCGCGTGTGGGTTTCACCTGGGATGTGTTCAATGATAAGACATTAAAAGTGCGTGGTGGATCAGGATTCTTCACCGGACGTATTCCTTTGGTGTTCTTTACCAATATGCCTACCAACTCGGGTATGATTCAAAATCTGGTAAGTATTACGACCAGATATAAGGATGGTGTCGTAACCAGTCGCGATCCCCGCCTGGATTTGCTGAAAGGTACTATGATAACGGATGTAAACCAGATGATTTCCACATTGGGACTTCCTACCACCATCAGTCCGGAAGAAGGTGTATTGCCAAGCTCCATAGTGGGCATCGATCCGGACTTCAAGATGCCGCAAGTCTGGAAAACCTCATTAGCTTTGGATTACCAGCTGCCTGTATCTTTCCCGCTGATGGTCACACTGGAAGGAATGTTCTCTAAAGATATCAATGCGGTGCGCCAATACAACTACAACGTGCAAGCTCCGGATAAAGATACATGGTCACGTTTTAACGGACCGGATGATCGTTACATCTATCCTGAAAACTTCCTGCAACACACGAATATTAGTAGCGCGAATGTATTAACAAACACTTCTAAAGGTTGGGGATGGACAGGTAACATTACCGTAATGGCAGAACCCGCCAAGAATGTAAATATTATGGCAGCCTATACTCATACCGAATCAAAGGAAATCAGTGGTATGCCTGGTTCGGATGCTAATTCCGCCTGGACAAACGTTCCATCCATCAACGGACCGAACAGCTCGGGACTCATGCGTTCGCAATATGTCACTCCCAACCGTGTAGTTGCTTCCATTAACTGGCGCGTACATTTGAATAAGAAAACATCTTCGAATTTCAGCCTCTTTTATAGCGGATATTCATCCAGTGGCTATAGCTTTATGTACTCTAATGATATGAATGGCGATGGCGTAACCAATGACCTTATTTACATTCCGGAGACTAAAGATGAAATCAAGTTCACGAGTGCCGAAGATGCAGATGCTTTTTGGATGTTTGTGAATCAAGACCCTTATCTGAAGAAGCATAAAGGCGAATATGCCGAAGCTTATTCTGCACGTGCTCCTTGGGTACACCGCTTTGATTTCCGTTGGAGTCGCGACTTCTTCGTGAAGATTGGCAAAACTAAGAATACGCTGCAACTCAGCCTGGATATTCTGAATATAGGTAACTTGCTGAACAGCAAATGGGGTGTAACGAAAAACATGTCCGGCGCTAATGGTGGACGAATTCTGACCTATAAGGGTAAGGATGAGAGCAACACTCCTATTTTCTCTATGTACAAAGATAGTGACGGTAATTATCCTACCGAAAGCTTCACCCGAAACTTGAATTACAGCGAATGTTGGAAGCTTCAGATCGGTCTGCGATACGTATTCAATTAAAGATTCCGAGCTTATATTTATCAAAAAAGAAAAGGTGCAACCGAAACATACCGGTTGCACCTTTTTGCATTTATAAGATATTAAAGGAGAGAGAATTTTATTTGTTTTTTCTCCAGAGTTTACTCATGTCTTCCAGAGTCTTGCCCTTCGTTTCGGGTACCCAACGCCAAACAAAGAAGGCGGCTGCAACGCAGATGATGCCATACAAGCTGTATGCGAACATCGGACTGAAGTCGTACAGTGCCGGGAACGTGGACGATACAATATAATTGAATATCCATTGGAAAGCTACCGCAATGGCCACAGCTTTACCACGAATGGTATTCGGGAAGATTTCAGAAATCAATACCCAGCAAATCGGTCCCCATGACATCATGAAGAATGCTGCGTATACAATTACGGAAAATACCGGAAGAATACCCTTGATTCCCATGCTGTCGCACATTGCCACTGCAAATGCACCTACCGCCATACCGATAGAACCGATAATCAGCAACGGCTTGCGTCCGAAACGGTCTACAGTAAAGATAGCTACAAGCGTAAATACAATGTTTACAATACCCATGATAACAGTTTGCATCATGCCACCGCCTTCAGCACCCGCACTTTCGAAAATACGCGGAGCATAGTATAATACTGCATTAATACCAATAGCCTGCTGGAATACGGAAAGCATGATACCGATAACAATAACTGCCACACCATAAGAGAACAACTTCTCGGTCTTTTCCTTGGAAGTAGCCTTGATTTCTGCCAGAATTTCTTTTGCTTTGTTTGCACCATTCACCTTCTCCAGGATAGAGTATGCCTTTTCGTCCTGATGTACCAACACCAGATAACGCGGAGTCTTCGGTACGAAGAAAAGAAGGAAGCCGAATAATGCAGCCGGGAATGCTTCCGAACCGAACATATAACGCCAGCCGGTTTGTACGCTCCACATATCCGAAGCCGCATTCACTGACAATATACCTTCAGTGCTTTTATCGATAATAGGATTCGTGTGATCGCCCATAATCAGGAAGTTGACGAAGTAAACCACCAACATACCGAAGATAATGGCAAACTGGTTACAAGATACCAGCGTTCCACGAATGTTAGAGGGTGCAATTTCTGCGATATACATCGGACATACGGCAGAGGCAAGGCCTACACCGATACCGCCCAATACGCGATACAAATTGAATGCGATGAGCAGTTCCATGTTCGGCTCACCGTAGTTGAAGAATAAAAATTCGGGATAATAAGAACCCAATGCAGACAGGAAGAACAGCACGGATGCCAGTCTCAACGAATTGCGTCGTCCCAGACGGGAAGCGAAAAGACCGGAAAGAGCACCACCGATCACACAGCCGATAAGTGCACTGGAAGAAGTGATACCGTGCATCACCTTGTCATATTGGAAATCCGTAGCCATCAGGAAGAAAGCTTCCAAGCCCTTCTCCGCGCCCGATATTACCGCCGTATCGTAACCGAACAGCAGGCCTCCCAAAATGGCAACGGTTGTAATAGAATATAGGTAGAGTTTACTACCATTGTTAGCATCATTCATGATAAAAAAGATTAGGTTGATAAATGTGAGTAAAAAGGTGATAAGATGGTAGAGTGATAGGGTGATATTACTTTATTACTTTATCACCTTACCACTTCATCACCTTATCACCTTAATATATTAGCAATACATATTCACGATTGCTTCATACAATTCTTGCTTACCGCTGGTTTGCTTCGGTTCGCCGTTAGCTTTCGCATAAGCTACAACATCTTCCAAAGACAATTTGCCTTCTTCGAATTCCTTACCCTTGCCACCGTCGAATGATGCATAACGGTCAGCTAACATCTTCTTATAAGGAGATTCTTCCAGTAATTTAGCTGCACTTTCCAGAGCACGTGCCATAGCATCCATACCTGCAATGTGAGCGATGAAGATATCTTCCAGGTCGGTAGAGTTACGACGGGTCTTAGCGTCGAAGTTAGTACCGCCATTGCCCAAACCATCGTTGCGGATGATCTGCATCATAGCCTGAGTCAGTTCGTAGTTATCGATAGGGAATTGGTCAGTATCCCAACCGTTCTGGTAGTCACCACGGTTAGCATCAATAGACCCCAACATGCCGTTGTCAACAGCTACAGCCAGTTCGTGTTCGAAAGTATGGCCAGCCAAAGTTGCGTGATTAACCTCGATGTTTACTTTGAAATCCTTATCCAAACCGTGAGCTTTCAGGAAGCCGATAACTGTTTCAGTATCTACGTCATACTGATGTTTTGTCGGTTCCATCGGTTTCGGCTCAATCAGGAAAGTACCTTTGAAGCCACGAGCACGTGCATAGTCACGAGCGATAGTCAACATCTTTGCAAGGTGTTCTTTTTCACGTTTCTGGTCAGTGTTCAGCAAAGACATGTAACCTTCGCGACCGCCCCAGAACACATAGTTTGAACCACCCAGTTCGATAGTAGCGTCAATAGCGTTCTTGATCTGAACAGCAGCGCGTGCTACAACGTCGAAATCAGGATTGGTAGCAGCACCGTTCATATAACGTGCATGACCGAATACGTTAGCAGTACCCCACAACAGCTTGATACCAGTTTCAGCTTGTTTTTCTTTTGCATAAGCTACGATAGCTTTCAGATTAGCTTCATATTCTTCGATGCTTGCACCTTCAGAAATCAGGTCTACATCGTGGAAACAATAGTATTCGATACCCATCTTCTGCATGAATTCGAAACCTGCATCCAATTTATTTTTAGCTGCTTGCAAAGCGTCAGAGTCACCATTCCAAGGGAATTGTTTCGTTCCGCCACCGAATTGGTCACCACCTTCTGCGCAGAGAGTGTGCCACCAAGCCATAGCAAACTTCAACCAATCTTTCATCTTCTTACCCATGATTACCTTCTCAGCATCGTAGTAACGATATGCCATCGGATTCATACTCTCTTTACCTTCGAATTTAATCTTTCCTATTCCGGGAAAATACTCTTTTGTTGCCATAATTTTAATTGAATTTTAAAGGGTTAATTATGTTTTAATTATTAACTGTACTATTCTAATTCCCCTCGTTTTCAGAGGAGAGTTAAGTTAGCATTATTTTGCCATTGATTTTTCCAAACGATGCTTCCAGCGTGCATAAGCATCTGCATATTCCTGGCGCTTAGCCTGATTAGGCTCGATAACATCCAGTTTTTCCAACGTTGCGAATGCCTCGTTATTATCCTTATAGATACCTGCGCCGATACCTGCTCCCTTGGCTGCACCTACCGAACCGTCCGTGTCGTACAGTTCGATCACAGCTCCCGTCACACCTGCCAACGTATCGCGGAAGATGGAGCTAAGGAACATATTTGCATGGCCTGCATGGATTTTCTGTACAGGGATACCCATACCTTCCATAATATCTATACCATACTTGAATGAGAATACAATACCTTCCTGAGCTGCACGCACAATGTGTTGTTTGCTATGCAGATTGAAGTTCAAGCCACGGATGGAGCAGTTGATCTCTTTATTTTCGAGCATACGTTCCGCACCGTTACCGAAGGGCAGAATGCTGATACCTGCACTGCCGATAGGGGCTTGTGATGCCAGTACATTCATTTCATTGTAAGAGATGCCTTCGGGAGCGATCGTACGTTTCACCCAAGAATTAAGAATACCCGTACCATTGATGCAAAGCAATACACCCAGGCGGGTTTGTTCGTCCGTATGGTTTACGTGAGCGAATGTGTTTACGCGTGATTTCGGATCATAGTTCACTTCACCGTTCACACCATACACAACGCCCGAAGTACCTGCTGTAGAGGCAATTTCTCCCGGATTGAATACATTCAGTGAAAGAGCGTTATTCGGTTGGTCGCCTGCACGATATGTGATCGGTGTACCTTCCTTTAATCCCAATTCTTTTGCTGCGGCAGCGTTCACACGGCCTTGTTCGGAGAATGTGGGTTTGATGTCCGCAATCAGAGAGTTATCGAAACCATAATAATCCATCAGGAAATCGGCTACACGATTGTTTTTGAAATCCCAGAACATACCTTCCGAAAGTCCGGAAACAGTGGTACAGATTTCACCGCTCAACTTCATGGCGATGTAATCACCCGGCAGCATAATCTTATAAATCCGTTCGTAGATGGCCGGTTCGTTTTCCTTTATCCATGCCAGTTTAGAGGCAGTGAAGTTACCCGGAGAGTTCAACAGATGTGAGAGACATTTCTCTTCTCCCAGCGTTTCGAAAGCTTTCTGTCCGTAAGGCACAGCACGCGAGTCACACCAGATTATGGAAGGACGCAGCACATTCTGGTCTTTGTCCACACATACCAATCCATGCATCTGATAAGAGATACCGATTGCCTTGATTTCACCTGCGTTTGCACCCGATTCATTCATGACAGCCTGTGTGGCAAGCTTCAGATTTTCCCACCAGCTTTCGGGATTTTGTTCCGCCCAACCCGGTTTAACTGCAATGATTGCCGCCTCTGTCTTCGGAAAGAAAGCAGAAGATACACATTTGCCGGTTTCGGCGTTTACCAGGCTCGCTTTTACGGACGAGCTTCCAATGTCATAGCCTAATAAATACATGCTTTTAATTTATGATTTTTGATTTATGATTTATTTTGTTTGAAATTTATGACCCTTGATCTATGATTTATTCCGCTTATGATGAATCATAAATCTCTTTATCTTCTTACCTTATTATATATCTTCTTATCGAATCGGTAATAGCGTGCGGCACGGTGAGCAACTCCCTGTTGTTTTTCCTCCAATGGAACAACGTATTCCATCATCGCTATTTTCTTGTGGAAGTTCCGCACATCAATAGGCTTGCCATATATCAATTCATATAAAGTACGCAGTTGTGATGCCGTAAACTTACGTGGAAGCAGATCGAACAAGGCCGACGGATTAATCTCCACGTACTGGCGGATATATACCAATGCTTCTTTAATAATCAGATTATGGTCGAAAGCCAATGCCTTAATATCTTGCAGTGCCACCCAATATGCTTCGAAATCAGCCAGACTCCGGCTCAACGCCCGGTCTATCTTCACCAATGACAGGTAAGCAATCGTAACGATACGTTCCACCCTCGATTCCATGGCCCGTTCCAGCCAATGAATGTCTTTCGGGTCCTTCGTCCGGTTTTTGGAACCGAATGCCTTGAACTGCATCAGGTTGACATTCTTCAATCCTGTCAGTTCGTTCAACACACGTTTGGCAGCTTCATCCAGATCTTCATCCATATAGATCAGGCTTCCGGGAAGCTTCATATCGTGAAAAATTTCACCTTGCTCCTCACCTACACGTTTTATCAACAGAACCTTTAATTGTTCTCCGTCAAAGCCAATCACTACACAGTCTACTGAGATATGATTGTTTGCCAATGGGGTTTTATGTTCCATGTTTTGCATAATATCCATGTTTAAGCGCTGCAAATATAAACAGGTTTTTTGAATATTCAAGCAATAGAAACTTAAAAAATACTATGTTGTAAAGCATTATTTTTCAATATAATACATATCGTACTTATTACAATATCAAAACATAGCCTTATCGTTGAAAATACAATATGTATTATTGATAAACAGCAGAATTAGCTAATTGTAGGAAGTACAATAAGAGTGAAGTGCTTTATTCTTAAGGATTTTAGTATCTTGTGCAAGAAATAAAAATGTGGGCTCTTATTGTATTTTCACACGCCATCTCCGTACTATCTCCATATCAACTCTATATCAACTCCGTGTCAAGTCCGTACCTGCTCCGTATCAAGTCCGTATCAGCACTTATCCTATAGACACGGAGCAGGTACGGACTTGACACGGCTCTGATACGGAGATTGTGCGCAAGGAACTCCTTTAAACACTGTAACTCTCGTCCTCGGTTTCGATAGCATTGCACAAAAAACTTTCGTTTGTGCGGTCAATATCAGAAAAAGCTATACCTTTGCACCACTTTTTTAATTAACTACTAAAACAAGAACAGTATGAAAGCATTTGTATTTCCGGGTCAAGGTGCCCAATTCGTAGGAATGGGAAAAGACTTGTATGAAAACTCCGCTTTAGCAAAAGAATTGTTTGAAAAAGCCAATGATATCCTGGGATATCGCATTACGGATATTATGTTCAACGGTACGGACGAAGACCTGCGTCAAACGAAGGTAACTCAACCTGCTGTATTCCTCCACTCCGTTATCTCCGCACTTTGTATGGGTGATGATTTTAAACCCGAGATGACTGCCGGTCACTCATTGGGCGAGTTCTCTGCTCTGGTTGCTGCCGGTGCATTGAGTTTCGAAGATGGATTGAAGTTGGTTTATGCTCGTGCCATGGCCATGCAGAAAGCTTGCGAGGCGCAGCCCTCTACAATGGCGGCTATCATTGCCCTCTCCGATGACAAAGTAGAAGAAATCTGCGAGCAAGTAACCGCTGAAGGTGAAGTTTGCGTTGCAGCCAACTATAACTGCCCGGGACAGATCGTAATTTCCGGTTCTATCGAAGGCATCAACAAGGCATGCGAACTGATGAAGGCTGCCGGAGCGAAACGTGCTTTACCTTTAAAGGTAGGCGGTGCTTTCCACTCTCCACTGATGAATCCTGCAAAAGTTGAATTGGAAGCAGCCATCAACGCCACTGAAATCCACGCTCCCAAATGTCCGGTTTATCAGAATGTAGATGCATTGCCTCACACTGATCCGGAAGAGATCAAGAAGAATCTCGTTGCTCAGCTGACAGCTTCTGTACGCTGGACACAGACTGTTAAGAATATGGTTGCTGATGGTGCTACCGACTTCACAGAATGTGGCCCAGGTGCTGTACTGCAAGGGCTGATCAAGAAGATTGCACCAGAGGTATCTGCTCACGGTATTGCATAATCCTTAAATACAACATATTTGTAAGGGCTGTCTTTTTAACCAAAGACGGCCCTTTATTTTGTAATCATACTATCCGCATTCAGAATAGGAAAATAAACAGCATCTCAACAAAACTTTTTCATGTAAGTATGAAAGTTCTACATTCAACTTGCATTATCTTTAGATAAGATAAGCTGCATCTCAGCATAACTTTTTCATGCAAGCATGAAAGTTCTGCGTTCGATTTGCATTATCTTTGCAAAAACATGCATGATATGGAGAAAATCGACGAATACAAAAACACCCTTGCAATGCCTCTTTGCAAACTATCAATAGATAAGCTGGTGCAGGAAATATGCCTGCATCCGGAATACCTTAAAGATATATACCAGTTGATTTCCGATGATAAAATCGTTGTTTCATGGCGGGCTATATGGGCATGTGAGAAAGTAAGTGAGAAGCATCCCGGCTGGTTTGTTCCATTGCTGGATGATATTATTCAGCGATTATTGGTCTGCCAACATGATGGTTCCAAACGGTTATTGCTGTCTATATTATATAATGTACCTGCATCTGATCCTGTCTCTGTCGATTTGCTAAATTATTGCCTGGATCACATGTTGGCCCCACAAGAAAGTATCGGTGTGCAGGCATTATCTATCAGAATGGCTTACCAGCTTTGCAAGTCTGAGCCGGAACTTTTGAAAGAGCTGCAACTCATATTAGAGAATGCAGATACCGAATATTACTCCACAGGCGTTAAGACTACCATACGGAATATTCTAAAAAAGATAAATAAATAATTGAAGTTTCGCAAGTTATGATATTCAGGAGTTAAAGTACTTATGAAACTTAAATGAATAATAAGAATCAGGAGTTAAAATCAGCTATAAAACAAATTAAATCCAATAACTATAACAAGCAATGTCATGATGCAAAACTAGCAATCTTGTAATGCGGAATATTGCTAGTTTTGCATCA
>NZ_CBVI010000137.1 GCF_000513195.1 Bacteroides timonensis
GAGGTCATTTTTATTTGTATCAGCCAATATAATGCTAATATACAGATAGTTGGCTTTTTAGACTTTTGCAAAAAACGTATTTCAGTAGATTTGGAATATTACAATCCGAACAAGCCTTAAATAGGTAAATATTTAATACAGAAAGTAAAACAATAAAGCGGAAGTGATAAAGAGTGAATAATAAAATCTTTATTCCTTAGTAGTTTAGCACTATTATAGTATGTTTTATTTACATCTATTTAAAATATCTTATTCATTTAAGCAGGAATTAGGGGTATAAGTGACCCTGAACCTATTTTGACCCTTAAATAGTACACTTTTTGTCTTTTTTTTGAGACATAACAGATTGATATACAATCATTAATCATCAGAGAATCATTTTGTCCATGAGTTCAACTTCATACACGCTGTTTTAGAAGAAAGTAAGAACCGTCTTTCTGATTGTCAAAAGAAAAAACGCAACATGCGTTCGCGGCTAATTTATCACTTCAGCAAAAGTTAAGAAGTTAAGTTTCGTAAGTACTGTTTTCCACTCCTAATTTACAGGTAGTGTACCCTAAATTATTTTTCTGTAATCCCCATCACTTTTCTTCTTAAACCCATTGCTTAGCATCACCTTTATTGAAGCCGTGTTCTCTTCGGAAGGGTCCGCCGCTATTTCACGTCCTCCCAATTCAATGATCTTTTCTTCCAACTTCCTGATAATCATTTTACCGATACCTCTATTCAGATACTCTTCTTCGCCAATCAAATATCCGATCTCGTACGTATGATTCTTTTCAGATATGTCTCCATACAAACTCTCAAAGTCGTGCCCTTCTTCCTCCAAGTCTTTCAAGAAAAAGCAATCAGCATAAAGACAATATCCGATCTTCTTATCCTTATAGTAAACAATAAAATGTTTCATAAAGTCATATTTACCATCTCTATTACTGACTTCATCCAACCAAGCCTCCTTCTGTTCTTCCCCATCCGGACATAGCCATTTGTAAATATAATCTTTCCTCAACCATCTATCAAACCACAATATATCTTCGCCAAGCAGAGGCTTTAATACTATTTCGTCTGTATCAATCATAAATTCATGTATGTCATTTCATGTTTATTCAACCCGATTTCCTTTCACATCAATAAAGAACGTTTCACCGTTCAGCTTCACCTTTGCTTTGCCATCTTTATTAAAATAGCGGGCGTCATCATATATAAAAGGAATAACTTCTTTCCCTGTCTGATCTATAAAACCGCATTTACCCTCCATGCATACTGCTGCCAGCCCGGTTTTGGTAAATGACCATGCAGGATTATATATACATGGAATAACTTCTTTTCCCGTTTTATCTACATATCCCCACCAACCATTCTGCCGAACTAATGCCAATCCTACAGAAAAAGCATGGGCATAGTCATAGATAAACGGTACGACTTCTTCGCCTGTTGCAGCATCTAAAAAGCCCCATCTACCATTGTATTCCGTTGGCACTAATTTTTGCACTTTCATTTTTTGAGTATCCATAATAGTATAATCCGTTAAATATTGAATTGATAAATAAGAAATAGTTCAAGCCTGCTTTCTGCTGTAAAGATAGGAATTAAATTGAGACTGAGCGCAGAACTCAGTAATAAGGCTGATGAATAGCAGTTTATCCAAGAAAAGGAAGAATCTGAAATAGAATAACTTATTAAAATTTGGCACGCCATTGTGAATCAACTATATTTGTACATTCATTATAGTACTATAATTATGCAAGATTTTGTAAACGGACGCTGTGGTTGGTGCGGAACTGACGAACTGTATGTGAAATACCATGATCAAGAGTGGGGAAATTTAGTGACCGACGACAAGACACTGTTCGAGTTTCTTGTGCTGGAGAGCGCCCAGGCCGGATTAAGTTGGATAACCATCCTCAAAAAACGTGAGGGATATCGCAAAGCCTTTTGTGGTTTCGATGCCGAACAAGTAGCACAAATGACCGATGAAGATGTCGAGCGGCTGATGCACTTTGATGGTATCGTGAAGAATCGTCTGAAAATCAAATCTACCATCACAAATGCAAGGCTATTCCTCGCCATACAAAAGGAGTTCGGCAGTTTCTATGAATATACACTGTCGTTCTTTCCTGATAGAAAACCGATTATCAATACCTTTCAATCCTTGAGTGAGATTCCGGTATCATCTCCCGAATCCGATGCCATGAGCAAGGATATGAAAAAACGAGGATTCAAGTTCTTCGGATCTACGATCTGCTACGCCCATTTGCAGGCTGCGGGATTCGTCAACGATCATCTTGCGGACTGTATCTGTCGAAAAGGATAAATGTAACTCCATACAAAGTAAAAGGCGGTATTTCCTCGCATGGATTTACCGCCTTTTCATTTTACTTCTTTATTCCCAAAATACTTCTTGCTTTCTCTTCACTGGAGATAAAATCGAGTGCATTGATTATCTCGTCATAATTCTCCCGGTCGGAAATATTCGGAGCTAAGATTTTCAGGACTTCCAGTTTGTCATCATCAAACCGGTATATCGACATCATCCGCACACACTGTTTGCAACTTAATCCCCTGTTACCGATTCCGGTTTCCAGCAAATCCAGTTGATCGTCTTTGAAAGGTTTGCCCTTCACTTTGTTGTAAAGAGACTGGAAATCCCTTTCGTCCATCACCCTTCCAACGGTGACGTGCGGACGGGAAGGAGCCGTTCCACCGATTTCCACAGACGGATAAACCGCTACAGGGGGATTGGTATACTTCTCGTAAGAATCCATATAAGTCACTTTTCCATCCACAAATCCAAGGTCGATGATCGTTATACCGGGAGCTCCGGAAATACTTTTCTCATACCTCCATCCTTCCACTTCGTGATCGAAGCTACGGTGCATCGGCTGTCCCAATATGGATGTGATCTCCTCTTTAGTCATCCCTTTCTGAATTTTCATCAGGGTATTACTGTCAATCCCTAAAATCATGGCACAACTACCCATACAGATTGCAAATGCCAGTAGTGCTAATGTCAGTTTTATTGTTTTCATTGTATATATTGTTTTTAGTTTTTATGTTGCTACAAATATAAGTGGAGAAAAACATATAATATTATCTTTTTCCCTATTATTTAGGGAGATTTCCCTATTATACCAGTATTCACAGTGCTCCGAATTCTCTTCAAATCACGGGAAATAAGAGAACAATTCTGATAATCAACCAATATTAAATAGAATCCTATTCGTTTTTTTTAAATTAATTCCATATCTTCGCCAAAATATCTACTACTATGACACAGATAATCAGACTTCTTTTCTGTATTTCGATGTCCTTTTCATTTTATATAGTCGGACACGCACAGCAACAAGATTCAGTAACTATTAGTGGGCGAGTGACGGATTTCGATGGGCAACCGATAGATAGTTGTTCCGTATGTTGGTACACTCCCCGATTCAATCCTGTATCAGAAGGTATCACTAATAAAGATGGCTACTACACTGCCAGGGTACCTAAAGGAAAATATCAAAGTGTATATGCTATCTACTATCCTACTTATGCGCACGCAGCCCTCAAACTTGGACTACCCGAAGCGGAACACCGTTTAGAGTTTTGGGCATGGGATTTTATTGCCGATCGCGACACTACGTTAAACATACGATATCATCGTATGGAAGTTTATGGAATACGTGCATTCCGCATCCCCGGCGCTATGCCTGCTTATCAGATATATGTCCGTCCCATGAGCCTGACACGCTTTTACGAATGGATGAAGACCTCCGAACCGACTTCTATTGTGCGCAATGAAGATCTTAGCAACAAGAAACAGCAAGCCCAAAGCAAGGAAGCCAAAGCGGCTCAATGGGCTCCACCAATTGATCAACTGAAAGTTGTTGTCTGGATAGATGGCGAAGAAGTTTCCATTCTGATGAAGCAGGAAATAAAAGAATACTACGATGCCGATGAATATGGAAGCGCCTATCTGCTGACGGTAGATCTCCCTAAGCATTTGCAGAATGACCTCCCTTATCGTGTATTCAAATTAGAACTGACCGACTTGGAGAATGGTGATCGTGGCGAAGGTCTTTATTATATGGAAAAAGAAAACTATATAAAATAGGTATTAAATATCACTTTCCTTTTTTTCGTTAGCATCAGCTTTGCCGCCTTGTTTGTATTCACAAGGGGAGACACCTTTATGACGCTTAAAAGTCCGGTTAAAATATGGCACATTATTAAAGCCAACATTATAGCAGATTTCTGAAACCGTGATTCTCTTCTGCTTCAAAAGCTGGCAGGCTAAACCTATACGATACCCGTTCAGATAAGTGACAAAAGTCTTTCCGGTAGCTTTCTTGAAGAATATACAGAAAGAAGCCCGGTTCATGCCTACATACCGTGCCACATCATCGAGCGTAATGTCCCGCTTTGCATTGCAGATAACATATGTCTGGATCTGACTCATACGCTTCGTTTCTTTGTCAATCCTCTGATATTTACCTACCACGTGCTCACTGCCGCTATCTGCCATTATCAGGATGAGCTTTATCATGGACGCAATCCTTTCAGCTTCACTTTGATTACACATCTCTTCCAGAAGGCCAATGATTGCCTCCGACTTTTCCTTATCGAATTTCACCGCATCATGCTTCTTCTTCAACTTATCTATATATCCGCACAGTTCAGGAAAAGTACCGGAACACCTATCGAGGAAATCATTGTCAAACGTCACGGTAATGTTCGCAATCCTGCCCTGCGCATCCGTATCATCGCCCTCAAAATACCAGCAATGCGGAATTTCCGGCGGTATCATAACTACCTCTCCACCAAGAAAAGGCTCTGTCATATCGCCTATCAACCTCATGCCGGAACCTACGATCACATACGAAAGTTCCCAGGTAGATTGCTGATGCAAACCTATCTGTTCATCGGGCGCAAGATGAACATTCTCGAAAGTAAAAGAACGTCTTTCAGATTGGGGCATTATACTATAATTTAATATTTTCTATTATTTTCTTCCTTATATAGTAGAATATGCAAATATAAGACAATTCTAATAAACGATAAGATAAATGCGTAAATTATTCTGTGGGCCCTGCCCATCAGATTTTGAATCATGGTTATCTGGCTGTGGATTTCTTTTTTGTTCTTTCCGGTTTTGTAATAGGATATGCCTATGATGGCCGCTGGGACAGGATGTTCATAAAAGATTTCTTTAAGCGACGCCTGGTACGCCTACATCCTATGGTGATTATGGGCACGTTAATAGGAGCTGTCTTTTTCTATCTGGGTGACTGTTCCGCTTTCCCTCTGATTATGGAAACACCTTGGTGGAAAGTCCTCCTGATGGTTCTGTTGGGTTGCCTGATGATTCCCACACCAGTTTCATGGGATCTACGGGGCTGGTGGGAAGTAAACTCCCTGAACGGCCCTACCTGGTCGCTAATGTGGGAGTATATAGCAAACATCCTTTATGCTTTATTTATTCGCCATTTCTCTAAAATCGCCTTGGGAATCTTTGTCGCCCTGGCAGCGTTACTGACTATCGACATAGCATTCAATATAGATACTTTTGGTCTGTTGACCACAAGAGAAGCGGCTGCATATACCTTTATCGGCGGATGGAGCCTTACTCCCGATCAGCTCTACATCGGTATATCCCGACTGCTTTATCCTTTCTTCGTGGGGCTACTGCTTTCCCGCATCAACAAACTGATAAAGATAAAAAGAGGATTTTACTGGTGTTCATTGCTGATAGCTGCCATTTTAGTTATGCCCCGCATCGGCGGCACGGAAGCCATGTGGATGAACGGTGCCTACGAAGCTTTTTGTGTACTTATTATGTTCCCTTTAATAGTAGCGATGGGAGCAGGCAGTAATGTGACAGGAAAACGTTCCGTAGCCATCTGCCAATTTCGCGGAGAGATCTCCTACCCTCTTTATATCACACATTTTCCGCTGATTTATATGCAGATAGCCTGGGCACGGAATCATCCGGACGCACCTTTAGGCATGCATATTTTGCTTGCAGTTTCCATCTTCATTTTATCCATCGCTATCGCGTATGCTTGCCTTAAACTGTATGACGAACCGGTACGTGAATGGCTGAAAAGGCGTTTTTTGATGAAAAAAAGATAAAACTATGGCGAAAAGCATCTTTTTCTTATCTTTGGCACATTAAATATGATGAGTGAGTCATCTCCGTAATGACTTGAATGCTCTAAAAATTAGTAGATCTCAATATATGAAAACAGAATTGGAAAAGTGCTTAGCCGGAGAACCGTTTAATGGCGGTGACAAAGTATTGGCAGATATGACGCTGAATGCTAAAAGATTATTGAAACAGCTAAATGAAACGGATTATGCCGACACGGAACAGAGAAAGCGAATCTTTCATGATTTGTTCGGCAAGATAGGAGAACATGTCCACATCGATATTGATTTCCATTGCGAATACGGGAAGCATATTTTCATCGGTGACCAGGTTATCATCAATATGAACTGTACGTTTGTAGACAACAACATCATCGAGATAGGCGACAATGTGTTGATAGCGTCCAATGTACAGATATACACAGCCACCCACTCTACCAAATTACAAGAAAGAGTCGTGGCGGATTGGGAAGCAGGAGAAGGTATTTGCAGAACCTATGCACTCCCCGTAAAAATAAATGATGGAGCGTGGATTGGTGGTGGTGCAATAATCCTACCGGGAGTGACAATTGGGAAAAACAGTGTCATAGGTGCCGGCAGTATAGTAACCCACTCTATTCCTGACAACTGCGTAGCCGTAGGAAATCCTTGCAGGGTGATTAAACAAATTGACAATGAAATAGTTTAACAGAACTATCACAATGTATCATTGATCTGTATTCCTCAAAGTATTTAAGCTATACTTTGAGGAATATTTTTTATGAAGACCTGATTTTAGAATCATTTCAATGCCTTACCATCCGAAAAAGCCTTACCCACCTTTTCGCCCACCTTCAGATAATCGTTGTTAAACGGATCGAAGATGATAGGGGCTACTTTGGAAGCATCTACTTTTCCGTTTTCATCAAGTACACGCTCGTCTACACTTACATTTACGATCTCTCCACGTAAGATGCAGGTTTCGGGATTGTAATCTTTCAGTTTGCACTCCACCGCTACGGACAGTTCGTCAATCAGCGGAGCATCCACAAACTCCGAACGGGTAGCATGGAAGCCTGCACGGGCGAATTTGTCCGTTACCTTATTGCCGGAAACAATACCTACGTAATCGCAGGCAACAACTTGCCCCACTTCCGCCATACTTACTGTAAATGCTTTGCGCTTCAGGATATTCGCAGTGGTCTTGTGTCCTTCGCTGATGCAAATACTGATCTCTTTCATCTCACTGATACCGCCCCAAGCCGCATTCATAGCGTTTGGAAGTCCATTTTCATCATAAGCAGCGATGATAAACACCGGCTGCGGATAGGAAAAGGGTTTTGCTCCATAATTCTTTCTCATACTAATTTATTTTTTAGTCCATTGTTTAATGTCTTCTTTGGTTGCACCGTTCAGCAGTTTGCCTTTCTGCCACTTCAGGTTGGAATAAGTCTTCTGCAACTCTTTTTCGGAATTGGAGATACTGCTTCCGCCCGATGTGGCAAACAGAATAACCGTCTTACCTGAAAAATCACCACTTTCTATAAAAGTATTAATGATTCTCGGAGCTAAATTCCACCAGATGGGAAAACCTATATAAACAGTATCATAGTCCACCAGGTTCACCGACTTGGAGCTTAAGGCAGGACGTGATTTGGAATCCGCCATTTCCACACTGCTGCGTGAGGACTTGTCGTGCCAATCCAGATCGGCAGAAGTGTACTTCTTCGCAGGCTGTATTTCGTAGAGAGTGCCACCTGTGACTTCAGCAACTACCTTGGCTGCTTTTTCTGTTGTTCCCGTTGCCGAGAAATAGGCAACCAATGTCTTAGAACTTTGTTTCTGTGCGATTGCGGTCAAACATAACGCCATAATCGCTACCATAAAGAATGTAAGTCTTTTCATACGATGTATTATTTAGTTCAAACATAGATTACTTTTCCGTAGCAAACGCTTCGATTCGGAAAGCATATTGCAATGATACAAAATTACGGAGTATTATCCAGTATGCAGGTATATAAATTACGGAATATATAACCAATATTACGGATAAAAGAAAAGGTGGGCATGTAAAATGTAAAAGCGGATTGTCCTTTCGATTTATTTTGTAATTTTACGAGCATTCTTTCAAAAGAAGTGTAATCTATAAATTCTACTGCTATGGATCGGTATCTAAAGATATTCTGGAGCAATCATTTTCAATTTAATTGGAAATTAGGCGTATTTCTCATATTGTTATTCGGAATACCCCGTTTTATAATCGTTCTACAATCTTATGTAGACAGAAGTTACGGCACTGTTATGTTCGTATTTTTAAGCATGTGGATTATCCCGTTCATTCTTCTTACAAAGTATGGTCGGAAAGACATAGGGCTTAAACGTCCCGCGCATTGGTGGAGAATAGGAGTTTCTTTCCTGTCTGGCGGAGTTATTTGCTTGGCCATATTCGGTTTATTTTCTTTTCTGTATGGACAATCTGTCGAAAACGCATTTGTATATATCGGGGGAAATAATCCCAGCAGTGGTATAACAGGAGATGATAAATTGTTGTACTTCACAATCGCTGTTATTCCAAGCATGATATTTAGTCCGATAGGCGAAGAATTCCTGTATCGAGGCATTATTCACGGGTGCTTTGTCCCTAAGTTCGGAGAGACAAAGGCTTCATACTTTGATTCACTGGCTTTTGCATTAACGCATGTAGCCCATTTCGGGATCGTTTATACACTGGGAACATGGTACTTCTTGCCGATTCCTGCCTTGCTTTGGGTGTTTTCAATGTTTATAGTCAGCCAGGTATTTTTCAGATGCAAGCTGTATTGTGATTCACTTTGGGGAGCAATAGCGGCACATTCGGGATTTAATTTCGTAATGATGTATGGTATATTCTATTTGTTATAATCATACTATAAAACTCCGCAGAGTGTAAAGCATGTATCTGGTATTGCAGAGATTATCCGATAAAAAGAAAAGTTTATTTTCGACATGGGTATATAAAATAGCCGTAAACCATTTAATCAATGAGAAAAATAAAGAATTCGTAAATCATCCCTTATCTTTTGAAATCTTCGGGAGCGATATAGACAGATATGTCGTCTTTTCAGTTGACCAAACGAATCCGGCTGAGAAAAAGATTTTCTCGGAAGAACTGAAATTGTCATGCACCAACGTTTTGCTTCAATGCTTAAATCCATTTGACAGGTTAATCTTCATTTTGGGAACCATGTTTGATGTAGACAGCCGACTGGGGAGTGAGATAACTGGATTATCAGCTGACAACTTCAGGCAACGACTATCACGCTCCAGAAAGGTAATGAGTACTTTCCTGTCAGAATATTACGAGCACGCAGGAGGCAAGAAATGTAACTGCATGAACCGGATAAATTATGCCCTCAGTCAGCACCGTATCAATCCTGCCCTGCCTTACTCATCATCATTGATACCGGAGAGAATCTCCACATCGAAGTCTGCCATGGAAAACATTGATGCCGCGACAGCTTTATATTCAAACTTACTCAGACATTCTTCTAAACAGTAAGCCAAAGAGTATCTTTTCAATCTGCTTAAAACAGATGATTTTTCATCACTAACTAAATAATATCTGACATGGACAAATTACTTTTCTCGGCAATTATAGGATTGGTTGCCGGAGTAATAGACATCATTCCTATGATTATGCAGAAACTTCCCCGCCACTCCACCGTTTCGGCGTTTTTCCATTACTTTTTCGTTTCAATCATTATTCTCAATGTAGACATACCTCATATTTCCTGGTGGCTGGAAGGAGGCGTTGTAGGATTGGCACTAACTATCCCAATGCTTATTCAGGCAGGACATTCGGATAAAAAATCTTTGCCAATAATAGCATTCAATGTCGTAATATTGGGAACATTGGTTGGACTTGCTGGACACTATATTTCAGTTTTCTAAATCCACACAGAGCAATGTAGGATTCGAGTCATCCTCCTCACTGGCTAAGCCATATTGAGCCAATTTATCAATAGAAAGCAATGTATACGCCTTGTTGTTTCGGATAAGGGAAACGGGAGTATTTACAATTGCTTTCTCATTATAAGGCATGGCGTATCCTTTTTCCGAATGAGTCAGCAATTCCCCGCTATTTGTATCCCATAGTGTATAATGCCTGCTCTCATTCCAGAAGAAATCATAAAACAACAGGTCATTCACCAATAAAGCATTTTCCGCCTTGATGTAATATTTCCCTTCCGTAAGCATACGTTCAAGATCGCCATTCAAATCTGTCGGCATCTTCAGCTTGCCCTGATTGATGGCTACAGCGGGAATGAGTTTTTCCTTTCTGCTGGCATACAGCGTATCATTAATCACAATACACACTTGGTCGTTTCCGTCTCTGAATCTGGGCACGATATAGCCACCTGAAAAACCCATTACCGATTCAGCATCGAAAGGAAAGAAAGATTGTTTCATGTTCCAGTCCTTATCAAAGAAGGCTACTAAGTGCGATTTCTGATACTCTCTTTTATAGGTTCCCCAATATCCGTTGGATACACCTATAAAGTTGGATATACTATCTTTGGGGTATTCGCTGACGAAAGTCCCGTCCGGCTTATATAATTTAGTCTTATTAGGAGTTGCAACATAAATCAACTCTTTTTCTTCATCAAAAAAGCGGGAAAAGATGTCGGCGTATTCTTCAGGCCCATTTCCCTTCCTGTCCATCACAGAAAGTAAAGAACCATTTTCGGCATTAAAGAAATAAAAACTAGTCTTATCTCCGATAACTATGTACTTTGGAGTCACATTAAGCAGATACGCATTAGCACTCAACAGGCATTTATCATTCGTTTCCAGCCGGATCGTTTTCGGATTTTTGAAAAGAGACTGATATTGTGCCGAAGTGTAGTCCGCATCAAAGTGTTCAACGCCTTTATCTATATTGACTGTAGAAACCTGATCATGTGAACCTTTTTCTCCGGAGCAAACCGTGAGAAGAAAAAGAGAGATGCTGAGAAAGGAAATACAAGAGTGTCGCATATTGTTTTTTGTTACGTTGTAAGTTGGGCAAATTTATTAAAAAAACGAATATACAAGATGTTATCTCAGAAAATGAGAAGAATAAAAAATGAAAAAAAAGAAAAGTCGGAAAAACCAACCCAAATACTTGATTTCGCCTTTCTGATGTAGTATCTTTGTAAAGCTTTAAAAAACTGAATTTTAATATTAAACCTAAAACCTTACCAAATGGCAAAACTGATTCTTTCTCCGAATTGGCCGGTATGTATTTCCCCGGTTGTTCCACTCCGAAAAATGCGGTAAGATCTTTACAACGAAGTATTAAAAGGTGTACAAATCTGGCGACAGCTTTAGTTGAAACGGGCTATCAGCCTTATAATATCGTTGGCTCTCTCCCAAGCAATACGGGCTAATAATAGAGAATTTAGGTGATCCATTCCCAGAATAATAATAGGCAATAAATAGAAAAGGCGGTAAATCTTCATTAAGATTTACCGCCTTTTTTGTTGATATTTATCAAATTCGGGCTTAAAAGAGGCTTTTTACGTTTTTAATAAACGTTGAGCACATTCTTTAAAAATGTTCCCGTTATTCTTTAAAAACGAATAACAAGAAGCTGAATAAGGCAGAAAAACACCTATAATTTATCTCTATTTAAGACTGTGGTATGTTGTATGAGAGAATGGCACAACAAGCATTTGACTTATCATCTATGCAAAGGTCAGTTCTGATACTATGAAACAAAAACAAGGAATGAGCTTTTTTCCTTCATTTAATAAATTACCCAAATACGTCTAATTGCTATCTAAATATAGCAAAACAAAACTGATTTCAAGAAAAATGAGACCAAATGTGAAAAATATTTATTCTTTCTTCTTTTAATCATTCAAATTTCATTAACTTTGTGTATGATGCAAATAAATTGAAAATAAGATGGCTGATATTAATCGACTAAAAGTAGTTCTCGTTGAGAGAAAAAAAACAAGCAAATGGCTTGCAAATCAATTAGGTAAAGACCCTGCAACCGTATCAAAGTGGTGTACCAATTCATCACAACCCGACTTAAATACTTTAACGAAGATAGCTTTCCTGTTAGGCGTCGAAGTTAAGGACTTGATAAATAAAAATGAGCACATTTATAGTAACTCCCAAGAAATTCAATAATATCACAGAGCGAGTTGTAGATGATTTGGAACGAGCTTTATCAAGTGATAGTCAAATTCAATCGCTGCTGCTAGCTTCTCTATTTATGCTTACGAAGCATTAAAAGAGGAATTGGAGAAGGTGGATAGTGTGAATTTTATTAAATAAAATTTTAAGATATATATGAATAAACTAAGAATGCAAACAAAAAATCAGGCAGATGAGAACTTCACAAAACTCGCTGCGCTGTTTCCAAATGCTGTGACGGAAACTATTGATATCAATGGCAACCTAGTTAGAGCTATTGATAAAGACATACTGATGCAAGAGATTTCTACATGTGTCGTAGAAGGTAGAGATGAACGTTACCAGTTCTCTTGGCCCGACAAAAGAAAAGCTATTCTTGCTGCAAATGCTCCAAGTACGAATACGCTTCGCCCTTGTATAAAAGAAAGCTATGGAGACTTTAATACAACCGAAAATCTCTATATAGAAGGTGACAATCTTGAAGTTCTTAAACTCCTGCAAGAGAATTATTTGGATGCTGTCAAACTGATTTATATAGATCCACCTTATAATACAGGTAAAGAATTCGTATATTCAGACAAATTTTCTCAGACTACATCAGAATATATGTTGCGTTCCGGCCAATATGATGAAGATGGAAATCAGCTATCTCCAAATATGGAGTCTAATGGACGCTTCCATACTGACTGGCTTAATATGATGTATTCTCGTTTAAAGATTGCTCGCAATCTACTTACAAAAGACGGTGTAATATTTATTAGTATTGACCAGAATGAGGTTGAGAATTTGAAAAAGATTTGTAATGAACTATTTGGATCAACAAATTTTGTTGGTGAAATTATTTGGCAATCAGCTACAGATAACAACCCTCGTCAAATATCAACAGAGCATGAGTACATTCTTTGTTTTGCAAAGGATGTGAATTTCCTTACCCCATGGTTTATTGAGTCTGACAAAGCTCAAAAGATTAATGCGCAATATAAATTGATAAAGCACAAAACCACTGACATTGCTGAACAGCAGAAACAATTACGCCAATGGATAAAAGCCAATGAGATAGATTTAAAGGGAGTATCTCATTACAACAATGTGGATGAACGTGGTGTGTACAGTAATTCCACAAATTCATCTAATACAAAACCTGGTGGTTATACATTTGATATCATTCACCCTGTTACTGGTAAACCGTGCGTGAAGCCTGCATTTGGTTGGCGCTGGACTGAAAAAACTTTCTGGGATTACGATAAGGTTGGTGATATTGAGTGGGGAAAAGATGAAACAACACAACCTCACGTTAAAAAGCGAATTGAGACTGTTAAAGAACAGTTTAAAAGTATATATTACGAAGATGGTAGAGCTTCAACCAAGCAACTAGAACAATTGCTTGGTGGCAAAAAAATATTTGATAATCCAAAATCTGTTCTTTTATTAAGTCGTATTATTGGTTTTGCAGCACCAGATGATGATTGTGTTATCTTGGACTTCTTCTCTGGCTCTGCAACAACTGCTCATGCTGTAATGGAGATGAATGCAAAAAATGGTACTCATAAAAAGTTTATCATGGTACAGTTGCAGGAGCCTACTGAACCAGCAAGTAAGGCAGGTTTCAAAAATATTTGTGAGATAGGAAAAGAACGTATACGACAAGCATCTAAGATGCTAAAAGAAACATACCCCAATGCTTCGTTTGATGCTGGTTTTCGTGTGTTAAAACTAGATTCAAGTAACATGCAGCAAGTATGGTATACTCCTAACGATTATGTTGCACAGAACTTATTTGAATCTACTGTTGATAATGTAAAACTAGACAGAACAGCTGATGATTTATTATTTCAGGCTATGTTGGAATTAGATTGTCCTCTCTCAAGTAAAATTGAGACAACTATTATTCATGGTAAAACTGTATATTCAGTTGCAGATGGTTATATGATGGCTTGTTTTGAACCGGGAGTTACTGATGAAGTTATTTCTGAAATAGCTCAAAGCAAACCATATTATTTTGTAATGCGAGATAAATGTATGGCAAACGATAGTGTTGCTGTTAACTTTGAACAGTTATTTAAGTCATATAGCCCTGATACCCATCTTAAGGTATATTAAATAATGAAAGAAATGAAATTTAATTTTAAGATACAATCATATCAAACTGATGCTGTTGAAAGCATCGTTGGTGTTTTTGCTGGCCAACCAAAGTTCGACGAGACCAGTGATAACACTATTTATGCAAGAGATTTTGGGAAAAAGGTAAAGACAGTTTCTAAAGAAGAAATTCAAGCTCTCCAGTTGCATTTTAATGATTTGGGAGATAGTATTGATGTATCAGATGCTGAAGAGCAGCTGGATGCAGCTGGATATCGTAATGCAGATATAGTTTTGTCTGATCAGCAACTACTTGAAAACATTAATACAATTCAAGCTCAGCAGAATATATATAAGTCGTCAAAACTATTTTCAGACATAGGGCGTGTATCTTTGGATGTCGAAATGGAAACAGGTACAGGTAAAACTTACGTGTATGTGAAGACCATGTTTGAGTTAAATAAGCAGTACGGATGGAGTAAATTTATCGTAGTAGTACCTAGCATTGCTATACGTGAAGGTGTAAAGAAGTCTATGGAAATGACTGTTGAGCATTTCATGGAACATTATGGCAAGAAAGCGAGATTTTTCATTTACAATAGTAGTAACTTGAATGCATTAGATAAATTCTCAAGTGATGCAGGAATAAATGTGATGATTATAAATACCCAAGCATTTGCCACCTCAATGAAAAAAGATGCAAAGAATAAAGAAAGTCGTATTATATACTCAAAACGTGATGAGTTTAATAGTCGTCGTCCTATAGATGTTATCAAGGTAAATCGTCCAATTGTAATTTTAGATGAGCCACAAAAAATGGGAGGTGCTGCTACCCAAACAGGAATCAAGAATTTTAACCCTCTTTTTTTGATCAACTACTCGGCTACTCATAAAAATCATCACAATGAGGTATACGTTCTTGATGCTCTTGATGCATACAATAAAAAACTTGTAAAAAAAATCCAAGTAAAAGGTTTTGAAATACACAATCTTCGAGGTACTGATCGATATATTTTCTTTGAAAAGATTGTTGTTTCAAGTAATAAACCTCCTATGGCAAAATTAGAAATCGAAGTGCGCCAAGCAAATGGTGTTACTCGAAAAACTAAGCTTTTGAGTATAAGAGATAACTTGTATTTAGCATCAAATGGGTTACAACAGTACAAAAATGGATATACAATAAATAATATTGATCCTGATATTAACACAATTGAGTTTGTAAATGGAGAAACAATGAAGACAGGAGATGTCGTTGGTGACATCTCTGAAAAGGATATGCGCCGTATTCAAATTCGTGAGACTATTCAATCTCATTTTGAAAAGGAGGAGGCGTTATTCCATAAAGGCATAAAGACACTTTCACTTTTCTTCATAGATCATGTTTCAATGTATCGTCAATATGATGAAGATGGAGAAGAATTTCTTGGAGAATATGGAAAAATCTTTGAAGAGGAGTATAACAATATACTTAATGATAAACTTAGATTATTTGGTTCAAGTGGTGATGAAGCTGAAAAGGATGACTATCAGATATATCTTCGTCGCTTTGATACTCATGATATTCATCGTGGATACTTTAGCATTGATAAGAAAGGGCATAGTGTTAACAGTGAATTGAAAAAAGGCTCAGACATTTCAGATGACATTTCTGCATATGATCTTATCTTAAAAAATAAAGAGCGTTTGTTAAGTTTTGATGAACCAACACGTTTCATATTCTCTCATTCTGCATTACGTGAAGGATGGGACAATCCAAATGTTTTCCAGATCTGTACTCTCAAACATTCCGATAGTGCAACAACTAAGCGTCAAGAAGTTGGACGAGGATTACGCCTTGCAGTGAACAGCTCAGGAACCCGTATGGATGCACAGACTATAGGTGAAGATCTAGTTCACGAAATTAACAAACTCACTGTAATTGCAAGTGAAAGTTATACTACTTTTGTGACTGATTTACAAAAAGAGACAAGAGACGTTCTTTATGACCGTCCAACTAAAGCGACTACAGAATATTTTAAGGGTAAAATACTAAAGGTTGGCGAAAATATTATCACAATTGATGATCAACAGGCGGCAAGTATTATTTCTTACCTTGTAGACAACGACTATATCGATTCTAAAGGTGGTATTACAGAAGAATATCACAAAGCTACTATAAGTGGAACATTAGAACCATTACCCAAAAAACTCCGTGATATGGAAGAGTCGGTTCACAAACTCATTCAATCTATTTTTGATGAGCACGCTTTGGATGGTATGTTTGAAAATGGTCACAATACTGCAATTGAAGATAACCCACTTAACGAAAACTTTCATAAAAAAGAATTTCAGGATTTATGGAAAAAAATTAATCATAAGTATGCATATACTGTAAGTTTTGACAGTGAAGAATTGATTAAGAATGCATCTGAGGCAATTAATAAAGATTTACATGTTGCACAAGTAAGATATAGCATAACAACTGGACAACAAAATGAAACAATATCTCAGTTGCAAATTAAGAGTGGAACGACATTTAGTGGGGGCTCTTCACTTTCACAAAACTTGCGAAATGCACATGCATGTACAACACCTTATGATTTGATTGGTGATATTGCCAAAGGAGCTACCTTAACACGAATAACAGCTAGTCGTATTTTGGGGAAATTAACTCCGGAGAAAAAAATGATGTTTGCGATTAATCCGGAAGAATTCATTACGAAAGTTATTAATCTAATTAAAGCTCAAAAAGCGACTATAATTATTGAGCATATTTCGTATAACCGTATTGAAGGTAAATATGATAGCTCTATTTTTACAGCAGAAAAACATAGTGCAGGTTATGATAAAGCTATTCGTGCAAAACGTCATATTACAGATTATGTGTTCACTGATGGAACAGCGAAAGATAGTATAGAAAAGACTTTTTGTCAAAGCCTTGAAAGTGCAGAGGAAGTTGCAGTATACGCAAAATTACCAAAGGGTTTTCATATTCCTACACCAGTAGGTAACTATTCTCCAGATTGGGCAATAGCATTCAAAAAAGGCACTGTGAAGCATCTTTTTTTCATTGCAGAAACTAAAGGAACAATGGATTCAATGGAACTTCGTGCAATTGAAAAAGCTAAGATTAATTGTGCCAAGAAACTTTTCAATGAAATATCTACTGAGAATGTTAAATATCATGATGTAGACAGCTATGAGCATCTACTAGATGTGATGCAAACAATTAATTAATACCTAATCAAATTTATTATGGCATTTATAAATTACCGTAAGGAAACTTCTGAGCGAAGTGATGCTACCAATTGGGCAAAGAAAATACTAATCGAAAAGACCGGCCTCTTCTTTGATGCCATTGAAGGATGTAACGAAAACAACAACAACGTTGTCACACATTTATTCGAACGTGCGAGAGTGGACTTTGTTCCAGGTGAATCTCTTGAAACAGATGTTCTTTCTGAAATAATATTATTAGAGACACCCGAAGTCCTACAGCGAAAAATTAACTTCGCAAATACCTTCAATTGCCCATTGACATATGTATTATATTGCAACGAAAAGGAAGCTGTATGGGTGTATACTATTTCTGATCTTATCACATGTAAATTCATTGTTTCATACGATACATATCATGCCTTCTCTGATTGGATCTCTACAATTAAGGGTTGAAGATCGACAAAACCATATCGTGAACGTGAAGATTTACCTTATTTTGATAAAGCTCTTAGACGTGCAGGATGTGCTTGGCCTACAAATATAGATTGTTTTGTTTCAAATCAATATTCTCAGCCAATTGCAATACTAGAATTCCAGAATGCAAATAACACGGAAGTTGCTATGCATTGCAATAATGATTTTTTCTTGGGAAAACATACACGAATTAACCAGGATGGTTATATTCAATATGATAATGATGTAAGACGTTGGCAATCGCAAGAGATATTAAGAGTTCAATCTGGATTACGTTTGTTTATTATAACTTGGTCACAAAACTCTACAGATTTTATACTCAAAGAAGTCGATGTTATTTCTTTTCCAAATCTTCCATTTAGCAAAGATTGGACGAAACATGGAGAATATCAGCGTTTAATGCACGAAGTTGCTAACACGCGAGATCAAAACAGTGCTCGTATAATTGCAAATCAGTTTAGTACCTACAAATTAAGTTACGCTGCTCCTATAATTAGTCAAGTATACAAATATCCGCCATTAAGTGCGAAAGATAAATCATTTCCTTATATCTATTATAGATACAAGAATTTAGTTGAAGGTTTAGCTGATACTCTTCCAGATTTATTTCTAAAATTGATAGATTAAATATAGTAGTAATTTGAAATAATCCATGTATCGCATTGATATTTATAGGCTTCGGCTGACTTCTCACAAAAAATCTTATTTCAACCACCCAAAGAAGTATATACTTAGGTGTCCGTGAGACCTCCCAGATATTTCCACTATTAGGGCTCATTCACTACTCACTTATAGACATACTGCATATCAGCACATTCACGGGCTGATATGTGCATGGTTTGAAATCCCAAAGAACTGCTTTAGATTCTACGATAAACTTCACCAAACGGTACTCTGCACCGTTCTCCCCAGATTCCTTTATTTCCGTCCTTTATTCCACAGGAGATAGCCATGTTTATCTCAGCACCACGAGGCAATTTCAGTATCCTTTTTAGCCGACGGCTATCCAAACCTTCCAGAGGACAAGTGTCATACCCTTCGTTTGCCATAGCAATCATAAACGTTTGGGCAGCGAGTGCACAAGATTTATGGGCAGTCACGCGCATATCATTTTCAGAAACTTCGAGCATCATCGGGCGGAAAATGCTGATGATGTTAACCAGTTGTTTTCTGAATAATCCCAAAACTGTTTATTGTCCCATTATGAATTTGGTTATTTTTCACCATTGTGTGAATGGCCGAAACTACTTATTTTTGCAAAAAAATAATCATTTATAATCAATTAAGCAATGAAAAGTAATACTATTTGTCAAGTAATTCTTGCAGGAAGCATCATATTGGCTTCTTGCCAATCTAACAATTCTGCTAAGCAAGACGAGTCTCAACAAACAATGAACGAAACAGTTATGAACAAAGTTACAGATTGCAAAATCAGTGCGGGAAACATCACTTTCACTAATGCCATCAATGGAGCTGAAAATTGCGTGAGACTGCTTGATGATGGTGCATTGGAATTCCATTGTGCCGAAGGACTGGATTTCTTCAGTGACCCGAATGGAAAACTGTCAAATACAACGCTTCCTATCCTGCTCGTCCCCGTTGAAAATACGAAACCTTTTACGTTAATAGCCAAGGTTACTCCGGAGTTCACAACAGAGGGATTATATAATGCAGCCGACCTTTTTGTATACTCTTGTGATTCACTTTGGCAGAAACTGGCATTTGAACAGGATGAATATGGTAACCACCGTGTTGTTACAGTAAGAACACAAGGAACATCCGATGACAATAATCATGATAAATTAGATGTTTCATCTGTTTACCTGAAGATTTCATCTGATACAAAAACCATTGCCAGCTATTATTCCATAGACAAGAAAAAATGGAACATGGTTCGTCTATACAAGAACTGTTATCCAAAGAACATCTATTTGGGCATCAGTAGCCAGTGTCCTCAAAAAGGCAGCTGCACAAGTCGTTTTGAAGAAATTTCTTTGTCTCACGATAATGTTAGCGATTTCCGTTTGGGAGAATAGACTATTATATATTGAAGGTGTAATTCTTAAAATGGCATGACAAAAGCCGCAGAGTATTTCTACTTCCTGAAAAAGCTTATGATTTAAGTATGGTTTTGGAATCAATTGATAACAAAGAAAAGAATCTTGCTCTTATCTTTAAAAGTTATAAGAAAGAGCAAGTTCTATAGATTTTCATAAAGCGCTTTAAATCATTCATTTACAACTTTTCTCAGAAAAACCCACTCCAAGGCATCAAAAGAGCACAATACTTCCTGCACTACATCCTATCTTTGCAATGTCATCAGAAATAAATGATGGCAAGTGAACCTTATTTTATTTAACCTATTAAACTTTAATTATTATGGCTTTAGAGTATGTAGTGACCAAAAGAGTATTTGGCTTTGACGACACAAAGACAGAGAAGTATGTAGCGAAATCTGTACGTTCGGGACAGATGAGTTTTAGTAAAACGTGTGCAAAGGTTAGTCGGCTTTGCGGAATCCACCGAAAGGTAGTAGATTTAGTAGTCAGCGGTTTGGTTGATATGATAGCGGAGGATATTGATGACGGAAAAAGCGTTCAATTAGGAGAATTCGGCATCTTTCGCCCCACCATTAAGGCCAAAAGTGTGGATACGGCAGAAGGTGTAACGGCAAGTAATATAATACGTAAGCGTATTGTATTTGCTCCGGGAAAGATTTTCCAACGTACTTTGGGAGAAATGAGCGTGACACGTTCTATTCCTGTTGATACGGATTATACGGACGGAAGTAGTTCCGGTGGTAATGGCAGTGGTGGAAATCAGGGCGGTAGCAACCAAGGTGGCGATGGCGGTTTAGATGAAAATCCATTAGGATAATCTTTTTACCGGAGTGAAAAAGTGAGTAGTGAAGTTCTTTTGCTACTCACTTTTCTGCTACTATAAAAATTTCACTGCTCGATGTAAAATCATTCTTGCCGAGTAGTTCTTTATAAATATCAATAATCCCTTCCGAGAAAACATCAAAAATGAGAACACCTCCATCAGTCAGCGAAAGATATATATTGTCCAGCAATCGGTCACGATCACTATCCGGATGGGTTCCCATATCACAATAGATCATGGTGATTGCATCGTACTTACCCATAGGATAATTATTGATGCTCAGAACTGATTCCTGCTTTCGGCTTGCACCATCAGATTACGGATCAAGGTGCTCTTTTAATATTTGCTGCTAAATATAAGGGTCGGTCCAAATGTTATGAGCGGACTTTTCAAATAAAACAGGTTTATGATCTATGATTCTCATGCCTTCTTGTAGATAGTTATTTCATATTATTCATTAATAGCTCATTGGCAAACAAAAATCTGTTTTTCCGAATGATCACAAAATGCTTCTTCTTCAAAACTGCCAAACTTATGAATAATTTTAAAATCGTTCCATTCCAAGTATGAATCTAACTCTTGAGGAAAGAATAGCCTCATATCCAAATTTTGAACCGAATCAAACTCACCATTAATGAAATAGTGCCATTCTATGCGATTTATCTGAGTTTTGCTCTCGTATCGCATAATCTGCTTTATCAATACTTCTTTCCCATCTTTGGTGGTATATTCAGCAATTTCGATTAATTCTTTTTCATGTTCTACAATGTATTGGATATTGGGATTAAAACAATCTAACAGAAATATGCCTCCAGCTTTGAGATGATTTTTAACCACCCGTAATGCTTTAAACAAATCTTCATTTTGATATAAATGATGGATCGAATTGAAAGGAATAAAAACAAGGTCGTATTTTTTCTGTAAATCGAGAGTTCTGATGTCAGCCTCAATAAATTCTATTTCTAATCCTACTCCGGCAGCTTTTACTTTCGCTTGTTCAAGCATAGAAGCTGTGTAATCTACCCCGTTGATATCATATCCTTCCTGTGCTATCGGAATAGTAAGTCTGCCTGTACCGCAACAAAGTTCAAGTATACAGGCATCCTTATTTTTAGGTAGCCATCGCTTGTAAAACAGCAAATCATCTATGTGGGTATTCATACCATCATAAATATTCGCATCATAAATTAAATCCCCAACTTTATAATTGCTATTCATCTGATTCTTCAATATCTGGTGAGTACTAATATTTACTTAACCATACAAAGGTAGTACTATTTGCTTTCATAACGAGCACTATTCCAACTAATTCACTCTGTTTTGCCCGGATATGTCCGTTAGGGAGAGTTCGGCATCTTCCGCCCCACCATTAAGGCCAAAAGTGCGGATACTGCGGAAGGAGTTATGGCAAGTAATATAGTACGCAAGCGTATTGTATTTACTCCGGGAAAGATTTTCCAACGTACTTTGGGAGAAATGAGCGTAACCCGTGCTATTCCCATCGATACAAATTATACGGATGGAAGCAGTTCCGGTGGTAACGGTAGCGGCGGCAACCAAGGAGGTGACGGTGGTATAGAGGATGATCCGTTAGGATAATGCCAAATTAAAGTAGCGAAAGAACTTCGCTACTTTTTTTGTTTCCATACCTGTTTATATGGATAATATCTCTTATTTTTGCACATATTATAACTATAAATAGGTAATATGGAAACATCAAAAGTCTACTACACAGACCTGCGTACCTCTCCTACTTCCAATCTTCTGGATAAGATGGAGCGCCTGGTAAAGCGGGCAGGTATTGAACAGCTACCCTTAAAAGACAGTTTTGTCGCTATCAAGATTCACTTCGGTGAGCCGGGAAACCTTGCTTATCTTCGTCCGAACTACGCGGCTCGCATGGCAAACCTATTGCGCAACAATGGTGCAAAACCTTTCTTGACGGACTGTAACACACTATATTCAGGCCGTCGTGCCAATGCCGTCGATCATCTGCAAAGCGCAATGGAAAACGGTTATAATCCTATATCCGCCCAATGCCAGGTCATCATCGGAGATGGATTGAAAGGTACGGATTGCCGGGAAATTCCCTTGAACGGTGAGTACTGTGCCGCCCCCAAGATTGGTACTGCCATAGCCGATGCGGATATTATCATCAGCATGAATCACTTTAAAGGGCACGAACAGGCCGGCTTTGGCGGAGCTTTAAAGAATTTGGGCATGGGTTGTGCCAGCGTAGCCGGAAAACTAGAACTGCATTCGGCCTCTCAGCCCAAAATAGATACGGGAAATTGCATCGGCTGTAATATCTGCGTGAAGCACTGTGCACACGACGCCGTACACCTGAATGCAGGACGCAAAGCAGAAATAGATTATGCTAAATGTGTAGGTTGCGGACAGTGTGTCGCTTTGTGCCAGTATGACGGCGCCATTATGGGCGATGAAGATACGTCCGAACGCTTAAACTATAAGATTGCCGAATATTCACTGGCTGTAGTGAAAGATAAGCCCAACTTCCACATCAGTTTTATAATGAACGTATCTCCGGAATGTGACTGTTGGAATCATAATGATGCCGCCATTATACCTGACCTCGGTATTCTGGCTTCTACAGACCCGGTGGCTCTGGATAAAGCATGCGCGGATATGGTCATCCAAGCTCCTATACTGCACACGGGTAACCGCCTTTCTGCAGGACATGAGCACGATGATTTGTGCGGCCATGACAAGTTCCACATGATGCATCCGGATACGGACTGGCTGGCTGGATTGCGCCATGCGGAAAAGATCGGATTGGGCAATATGCAATATGAATTGGTGAAGATTTAAACCTTTTCCTTCCGAAAGAGTCTTAATATAAATGTACCGATACAAAACCTGTAAGGATTGAGACAAATCTTCAAACAAAATGAGCGCTCATCTCCTACTTTTGTATCTTGAAGAAATATAATAATAACAAATTAAAATCTAATCATTGAATAATGGAAACATCTGCTAAACTCTACTCTTTGTCGTTCAGTAACGTGAAGACCTATTTGTTTGCATTCTTATTTGTTGCAGGAAATATAGCATTGCCGCAGCTTTGTCATCTGGTTCCCATGGGCGGACCGACTTTGCTGCCTATCTATTTCTTTACACTGATTGCCGCCTATAAATTCGGTTTCCGTGTAGGATTGCTTACGGCTTTACTTTCTCCGGTGATTAATCATTTACTGTTTGGTATGCCCGCTGCCGCTGCATTGCCTGTATTGCTGATAAAATCCGGTTTGCTTGCAGGAGCCGCTGCATTTGCCGCACGATATACAAAGAAGATATCCTTAGTTGCATTGCTTGGTGTGATTCTTGCTTACCAGGTGATAGGCACTGCTTTTGAATGGGCTATATGTGGTAACTTCTTCCTGGCCGTACAAGATTTCCGTATCGGTATTCCGGGTATGCTGATCCAATGGTTCGGTGGTTACGCTCTGCTGAAAGCTATTTCCAAACTTTAATAATAGACTATCTCCCATAACAATATGGCAAAAACAATGGAAGAAGTGCTGGAACGCTTCCGCACAATTGAATTCCACGTTGATTTTGATATGATCGTGGCTATTGCTAATGGCGGTATCGTTCCGGCAGGTATCATCAACCAGCGATTGCAAAAAGAAGTGCATCTGCTACGTATCAATTTGCGGGATGAATACCAGCATCCGAAGTACGATGCACCCCAGTTGCTCGCTCCGGTTGATTTTGATTTTAAAGATAAAAGCATTTTATTGGTAGATGACCGTATTAAGACAGGATCTACCATTCGTCTGGCGTGCGAACTACTGAAAGAGGCACGTCTGGTAAAAACATTCGCAGTCAATGGTACGGCAGATTATGCCTTGTTTGACGAGACGTGTTTTAAGTTTCCATGGATACTATGAACAATTGATAATTAATAGATTAATAATCTGAAGGGCCTATGGATAGAAGGGATTTCTTAAAGACTCTGGCGGTGACGGGGGCGGTGATGACCGTGCAACGTTCCGAAGCAATGGACATACTGGCGCAAAAGCTGACAAATGCTGGCGGCGGTAAGGTGGATCTGGTAGCTGTGATGGGTGGAGAACCGGAAGCGATGTTCCGGCGTGCTATTACAGAAATGGGCGGCATGAAACAGTTTATCAAACCGGGACAAAAGGTAGTGGTTAAACCGAATATCGGTTGGGATAAAGTACCCGAACTGGCCGGTAATACGAATCCGAAGCTGGTTGCGGAAATTGTGAAGCAATGTCTTGCCGCAGGTGCCAAGGAGGTTACGGTTTTTGATCATACTTGCGATGACTGGCAGAAGTGCTACAAGAACAGCGGCATTGAAGAAGCTGCCAAAGCTGCGGGTGCCAAGGTTATGCCGGCTCATCTGGAAAGCTACTACAAACCAGTCTCATTGCCCAAAGGCGTACGCATGAAAAGTGCCAAGGTACACGAAGCTATTCTGAACAGTGATGTATGGATCAATGTGCCCATCCTGAAAAACCATGGAGGCGCCAACCTGACGATTTCCATGAAAAACCACATGGGTATTGTCTGGGATCGCGGTTTCTTCCATTCCAACGACTTGCAGCAATGTATTGCCGATATCTGTACAATGGATAAGAAAGCAGTGCTGAATGTAGTGGATGCCTATCGCGTTTTGAAAACGAATGGCCCGCGCGGACGTTCTGCTTCGGATGTGGTATTGACCAAGGGATTATTTATTTCACAGGATATCGTGGCTGTAGATACGGCTGCCACCAAATTCTTTAACCAGGTTCGCGAAATGCCGCTTGAAAGTGTAGCTCACCTTGCTAACGGGCAGGCATTGAAGATTGGAACGATGGATTTGGATAAGCTGAATGTGAAGCGTATCAGGCTTTAATTCAAGCGATATAAAGTATACACACTTATGTTGAGAAAAGCACGTATTATACTGTCTGTTGTTATCTTCGGGCTGATAACTTTTTATTTTCTGGATTTTGCGGAAATATTGCCAAATAGTTTCCACAGACTGGCGCATATACAGTTTGTACCGGCATTGATGTCACTCAGTTTTTTCATCCTGGCAGTGCTGATACTGATTACCTTGTTATTGGGACGTATCTATTGCTCTACAATTTGTCCGATGGGTATCTTTCAGGATATAGTGACCTGGATTTCTAAAAAAACGGCAAAGAAAAAGAAACGTTTCCGCTACTTGCCTGCCAGGAATATACTGCGCTGGGGAGTAGCGGGTGTAACGGCTATAGCTTTTCTTTTCGGATTTACGGTCATTTTAGGTCTGCTCGATCCTTACAGCGCTTTCGGACGTATGACGGTCAATGTGTTTAAACCTGTATATATGTTAGGAAACAATTTGCTGGAAAGCATATTTTCAAGTTTCAATAACTATACTTTCTATCAGGTGGACGCTTCTCTCCTGAGTATCTCGTCCTTTATTATCGGACTGTTGACGTTCTTGGTAATTGGCTTTCTGGCATGGAAATACGGACGTACCTGGTGCAACACAATATGCCCGGTAGGTACGCTGCTTGGCTTTCTGA
>NZ_CBVI010000138.1 GCF_000513195.1 Bacteroides timonensis
ACGCCGCTTCTCTCTGTTTAAAGTACGCATCGATACAGAAAAATGCAATCATTGCGGACTGTGTGCCACTAAATGCAAAGCCTCATGTATTAATAGCCCGGAACAGATTATTGACTACAGTCGTTGTGTAGATTGTTTCGATTGCTTGGGTGAATGTCGCCAGAACGCACTTAGTTATACCACTCCCCTCAAAACAGAGAAACAGGTGACTGACGCTTCCAAACGCCGTTTTTTACTTGTCGGGCTGACAACTGCCGCCGCAACTCCCAAAGTAATGGCACAAGCGCAGAACGTAGCGGCTGCGGCAGCCGGGATGAAAAGTGATAAACGTCAGACGCCTATAACACCGCCGGGATCTATCAGTCTGGAACATTTTCAGGCACATTGCACCTCGTGCCACCTGTGTATCAGCAAATGTCCCTCTCATGTACTGAAGCCTGCTTTTATGGAGTATGGTTTAGGAGGAATGATGCAGCCGACCGTTTTCTTTGAAAAGGGTTTCTGTAATTTTGATTGTACCGTGTGCGGGGATGTTTGTCCGAATGGAGCTATCCTGCCACTGACGAAAGAGCAGAAACACCTGACACAGATGGGTAAAGTTGTCTTCATCGAAGAGAACTGCATCGTTTACCGTGACGGAACCAGTTGTGGAGCTTGTTCGGAACATTGTCCTACGCAAGCTCTGTCGATGATTCCTTTCAAGGACGGATTGACAATTCCTCATATAGATACGGAAATTTGTGTAGGTTGTGGCGGTTGTGAATATGTCTGCCCTGCCCGCCCTTTCCGCGCCGTATACATCGAAGGAAATGCCGTACAGCAAGAGGCTAAACCCTTCACCGATAATCATCAGGAAGAAATTCAGGTAGATGATTTCGGCTTTTGATTAAATATTTTCCCGATTCCCACTGACGCCTGTCTTCGATTGTATAAATTGGGGGCAGGCGTTGCTTTTTCTCTATACTTAGCACATTTTTCTCCCTTTTTACTTTCAACCTACGATAAAATCACTAATTTCGTGGCGAACAAATATATGGTAGATTTTTTACATGGAGGCAACATCAAATAATTGGTTTACGAACAAATATCCTATAGGATATGCTTTGAGCGGTGGTTTTATCAAGGGTTTTGCGCATCTGGGCGTGATGCAGTCATTGTTGGAACATGACATCAAACCAAATATCCTTTCGGGAGTAAGTGCAGGAGCTTTGGCAGGCGTGTTTTATGCAGACGGTAACGAACCGCATAAAGTACTAGATTACTTCTCCGGGCATAAGTTCCAGGACCTGACCAAATTAGTCATACCGAAAGTGGGCTTGTTCGAGTTAGGCGAATTTATTGATTTCCTGAAAACCAATCTGAAAGCAAAGACGATGGAAGAATTGCAAATACCTCTCATCATTACTGCAACCGACCTCGATCACGGACGTGTGGTGCATTTCCACAAAGGGAATATTGCCGAACGTGTGGCAGCTTCCTGCTGTATGCCCGTCCTCTTCTCTCCTGTAAAAATAGAAGGAACGCATTATGTAGATGGTGGGGTGTTTATGAACTTACCTGTATCTACCATCCGACGTGTTTGCAGTAAAGTGGTGGCAGTAAATGTTAGTCCGCTACTGGCGAACAAATATAAGATGAATATTGTAAGTATTGCCATGCGTTCCTACCACTTCATGTTCCGTGCCAATACGTTCCCCGAACGGGAAAAAGCGGATTTATTAATAGAACCGTATAATCTGGAGGGATACAGCAATACCGAACTGGAAAAAGCAGAAGAGATATTTATGCAGGGATACAATGCCGCTAACACTCTTCTGGATCAGTTGAAAGCGGATCAGGGAACCATCTGGAAAGATGAAAGTAATTATCAAATCATAAAATAAAAAATAGAATGGGGAAAGATGAAAAAATGATTATCTATCAAGTGTTTACGCGCTTGTTTGGTAACAATCATAATCACTGCATCAATAACGGGAACATAACGGAAAACGGATGCGGTAAAATGGCGGACTTTACAGCCAAGGCACTCAATGAAATAAAGAAGTTGGGAGCCACCCATATTTGGTATACCGGTATCATAGAGCATGCCACGCAAACGGATTATCGCCGTTACAACATACGTCCCGATCATCCGGCTATTGTTAAGGGCAAAGCAGGCTCTCCTTATGCCATCAAGGATTATTATGACGTGGACCCGGACTTGGCAAACGATGTACCGGAACGTATGAAGGAATTTGAAAATCTGGTACAACGTACTCATCGCAGCGGTCTGAAAGTCATTATCGATTTTGTTCCGAATCACGTTGCCCGCCAATATCATTCGGATGCACAACCTGACGGAACTTCACAGTTGGGTGCAAATGATGACCCTAATTACCCTTTCAGCCCATATAATAATTTTTACTATATCCCTCAATCTGAATTGCACGGTCAGTTCGATATGAAAGGATCGGCTGCGGAACCTTATAAAGAATGTCCTGCCAAAGCTACGGGGAACAATCGCTTCGATGCTTATCCCAACATCACCGACTGGTACGAAACCGTGAAGCTGAATTATGGAGTGGACTATCAGAATGGTGGAACCTGTCACTTCAATCCCACTCCGGACACCTGGACAAAGATGCTGGATATCCTTCTTTTCTGGGCAGACAAGAATATCGACGGTTTTCGTTGTGATATGGCGGAAATGGTTCCGGTTGAATTCTGGGAATGGGTGATTCCGCAAGTGAAAGAAAAGCATCCTGACTTGTTGTTCATTGCAGAAGTTTATAATCCGGCAGAATATCAAAATTACATATTCCGCGGAAAATTTGATTATCTATATGATAAGGTAGGGCTTTATGATACGCTTCGCAATGTGATTTGTGGCTATGATTCGGCTACGGCCATTACCCGTTCCTGGCAAAGTCTGGGTGGCATCGAGAAACGAATGCTGAATTTCCTGGAGAACCATGACGAACAGCGCATTGCTTCTGATTTCTTTGCCGGAAATCCGCGTAAAGCTGTTCCGGGACTGATTGTTTCAGCTTGTATGAATACCAATCCGATGATGATTTATTTCGGGCAGGAATTCGGTGAACTGGGCATGGATAGCGAAGGCTTCAGTGGCAGAGATGGGCGTACCACTATTTTTGATTATTGGAGCGTGGATACCATTCGTCGCTGGCGAAATGGTGGAAAATTCGACGGTAAGATGCTGACGGAAGACCAAAAACACATCTATAGTATCTACCAACGCATCCTGACGCTTTGCAACAAAGAAAAAGCAATCACTGAAGGAGAATTCTTTGATCTGATGTATGCCAACGCAAATGGCTGGCGCTTCAATGAGCACAAACAATACACATTCTTACGCAAAGCCGGAAAAGAGTTATTGTTCATTATCGTAAACTTTGACCACATTTCAGTAGATGTAGCTATCAATGTACCTTCTCATGCCTTTGATTTCCTGCAAATACCGCAAATGGATGTTTATCCGGCAGTAGATTTGCTAACCGGAAAGACGGAAAGTATTAGTTTGCTGCCTTATAAGGCTACGGAAATTTCAGTAGAAGGATATAGTGGAAAGATATTGAAAATCAAGTTATAATAAAATTTTCACCACGGAGTAACATAGAGTTCCACAGAGTAATAAGGATTCTTTCGAATAAAGATTACTCTGTGGAACTCTATGTTACTCCGTGGTGCTTTCTCCTTCCAGTTTTTCCTTCAGCCTGTACAGACGCGTAATGGCCGGATTGTAAAACTCATCCGGATAATGCGCTTTGATATCGTTTATATTTGCCACCACATATTGTCTAAGATTCACAATATTTTCGGCCTCACTTAGTTGTAACTCTTTGGGTAACTGTGCGTTCTCAGCCCACTTCATCAGGGCATTCACACTTTCTTCATCATATTTATATTCCATATGTTCGTATAATTTTTCTACAAAGATATAAACAAATGATAAAAACACACATACCCCTTCGAACTTTTTCTGTGGAGACGTGTTATATTATTGTGTTTTTCATAGTATTAGATATAAGATTAATTAAAGGAGACTGTACCCGCTTGTGATAAGTAAGTACATCAAAAACAGAAGCGTCTGTTTGATTGATAAATGTGTAAGGAGCATCGGTTTACCAGAGCCGATGCTTTTTTTGTCCCTGTTTGTAGCATGTTAGGAAAATTATGCGTAATTTTGTCAGATAATAAGGAAAATACCAATATGAACATCCCTGTTATTTTTCAATTCTTGAAAGAAGTGTCCGCTAATAATAACCGCGAATGGTTCAATGCTCATAAGGACTTGTATGAAGAAGCCCGTGGGGAATTTGAGAACCTGTTATCGGCTATAATTACCCGTATCTCGCTTTTCGATGAAAGTATTCGTGGCGTTCAAGTCAAAGACTGTACTTACCGGATCTATCGTGATACGCGTTTTTCGCAGGACAAGACCCCGTATAAAACTCATTTGGGCGGATACATCAACGCCCGCGGTAAGAAATCAGACCACTGCGGTTACTATGTTCACATTGAACCGGGCAACTGTCTGTTGGCAGGTGGTAGCTATTGCCTGCCTCCTAAGACGTTGAAAGCCGTGCGACAGGCAGTGTATGATAACATAGACGAATTTCGCGGTATAGTTGAAAATCCGGATTTCAAGCAATACTTCCCGGTGATAGGCGAAGACTTCCTGAAAACAGCTCCCAAAGGGTTTCCAAAGGATTTTGAATATGTACAATATCTGAAATGCAAGGAATATACCTGCTACTGCAATCAACCGGACAGCTTCTTTCTGGCACCCGATTGCGTGGATCGTACGGCGGAAATCTTCAAGCAAATGAAACCTTTTGCTGATTTTCTGAATTACACGATTGACGACTTTGAATAAAATTTGATAATAATATAACTAACTTAAAACATTAAAGCTATGGTAGTAGATAGATTAGAAAATTTAGAAAAATATGCATCGTTGAACCCCTTGTTCGCCCAAGCTATTGAATTCTTGCAATCACATGACTTGAACGCAATGGAAGTTGGCAAAACCGAACTGAAAGGTAAAGACCTGGTTGTAAACGTAGCTCAAACTACCCCTAAAGCTAAAGAACAAGCCAAACTGGAAACACACAATGAATTTATAGATATCCAGATTCCTCTCTCCGGTGCAGAAGTAATGGGTTATACCGCAGGAAAAGATTGCGTACCGGCTAATGCTCCCTACAATGCAGAGAAAGATATTACTTTCTTCGAAGGACTGGCTGAAACTTATATCACTGTAAAACCTGGAATGTTTGCTATATTTTTCCCTCAAGACGGACATGCTCCCGGCATTTCTCCTGACGGTGTGAAGAAAGTCATTGTGAAAGTGAAAGCATAATAATCCAATCAATCAAAAACTCATCCTTTATGGAAACATTGAATTTGATCAAAAACGACCCCTGGCTGGAACCTTTCGAAGATGCCATCAAAGGCCGTCATCAGCATGTATTAGACAAAGAGGCTGAACTGACGAACAAAGGGAAACAGACTTTGTCTGATTTTGCCTCGGGATATTTATATTTCGGACTTCACCGTACTGCTGACGGCTGGATTTTCCGTGAATGGGCACCCAACGCCACAGAAATATTTATTGTGGGCACATTCAATGAATGGAAAGAACTGAAGAAGTACAGTCTGAAACGTAAGGATTATGGTGTTTGGGAAATCAAACTCCCAGCAGATGCCATGAGACACGGAGACTTATACAAACTCATTGTACATTGGGAAGACGGTTGTGGAGAACGTATTCCTGCCTGGGCAACACGGGTAGTACAAGACGAACAAACCAAGATTTTCAGTGCGCAGGTCTGGGCACCGGAAAAGCCATACAAAGTAAAGAAGCGTACATTCAAGCCTAATACGGATCCTTTGCTTATCTACGAATGCCATATCGGTATGGCGCAACAGGAAGAAAAAGTAGGAACTTATAATGAGTTCCGTGAAAAGACTCTTCCGCGCATTGCTAAAGCCGGATACAATTGTATTCAAATTATGGCAATCCAGGAACATCCCTACTACGGTAGTTTCGGTTACCATGTATCCAGTTTCTTTGCCGCTTCTTCCCGTTTCGGTACTCCGGAAGAACTGAAGGAGTTGATCGATACTGCACACGGATTGGGAATTGCAGTGATTATGGATATCGTTCATTCTCACGCAGTAAAGAATGAAGTAGAAGGGTTGGGCAATTTTGCCGGTGATCCGAATCAATACTTCTACCCCGGCGCACGACGTGAACACCCAGCTTGGGACTCACTTTGTTTCGACTATGGAAAGAATGAAGTTATCCATTTTCTTCTTTCTAATTGTAAGTACTGGCTTGAGGAATACGGATTCGACGGTTTCCGCTTCGATGGTGTAACATCTATGCTCTATTTTAGTCACGGATTGGGTGAAGCTTTCTGTAATTATGGAGACTATTTCAATGGCCATCAGGACGATAATGCCATCTGCTACCTGACACTTGCCAATAAACTTATCCACGAAGTAAATTCCAAAGCAATAACGATTGCTGAAGAAGTATCGGGAATGCCCGGTCTTGCAGCTAAAATTGAAGACGGCGGCTATGGTTTCGACTACCGCATGGCGATGAATATCCCCGATTATTGGATCAAGACCATCAAAGAAAAAATAGACGAAGATTGGAAACCATCCAGCATGTTCTGGGAAGTAACCAATCGTCGTAAAGATGAAAAGACCATATCTTATGCAGAAAGTCACGACCAGGCATTAGTGGGCGATAAGACGATTATCTTCCGTCTGATAGATGCCGATATGTACTGGCATATGCAGAAAGGTGATGAAAACTACACAGTGAATCGTGGTATTGCTCTTCACAAGATGATACGTTTACTGACTTCAAGTACTATCAATGGTGGTTATCTTAACTTCATGGGCAATGAATTCGGTCATCCCGAATGGATTGATTTTCCACGTGAGGGTAATGGATGGTCATGCAAGTATGCCCGCCGTCAGTGGGATCTGGTAGATAACAAGAATCTTACTTACCACTATATGGCCGACTTTGATGCGGATATGCTCAAAATCATTAAGAGCGTGAAAGCTTTTCAGGCAACACCTGTTCAGGAAATCTGGCATAATGACGGCGACCAAATATTGGCATACATGCGTAAGGATTATGTCTTTGTGTTCAACTTCAATCCGAAACAGTCATTTACCGATTATGGCTTCCTAGTTTCTCCGGGCACATATGAAGTAGTATTGAATACGGATAATCCTGCTTATGGCGGTAATGGATTAGCTGATGACACTGTAAAACATTTCACTATTGCTGATCCTCTTTATGAAAAAGAGAAGAAGGAATGGTTGAAGTTATATATTCCTGCCCGTACAGCAGTAGTATTGAAAAAAACGAAATAAATAACATACTATAAATAAAAAAGCCGTGTCGGGAAATTCCAACACGGCT
>NZ_CBVI010000139.1 GCF_000513195.1 Bacteroides timonensis
ACGGCTTTTTTATTCTTCTTTTCGATAGATTATTTCAATTGCGCTTCAATTTGCGGCAATAGTTTCTTAATATTATCTATCATACTTTTTTCACGAGGTTTGTCTGCCGAGAGTAAGGGAAGTGCGCGTTCCAGATACGTTTTAGCATTCTGGAAGTTTTTGTCAGCGATTTCTTTCTGTGCATCGTACTTAGCTTTATCTGAATTAGCCAATGGTGCTGCATTCTTCAGAACTAAAGCTGCCTTATTATAAGAAAGTGTACCCAAGCTGTACAATGCGTTGGTATTCTTTTCATCGTCAGCAAGTACTTGTTTGAAAGCTTCTTCAGCATCATCCAGTTTATTAGCCTTTTGTGCTTTAATACCGGCATTCAGATAATAATTAGTATGAAGTCTTTTCAATGTCTTGTTTTCCGGAGCTGCTTCTATACCCTCTTTCAGAGTAGCAAGATACTCACTGTCTTTTTTCAAATCCTTCAATGCACCGGCTTTACCTACATATGCATTTCCCAGATTGTATTTCTTTTGAATAGCAATATCAAAATACTTGAGAGCTTCTTCCGGTTTTTTGATTTTATCGGCACAAACACCGCAGTTGTAAGCGATAACAGAGTCCTGATTGTTTGTCTGTGTCAGGTAGGTACTGAATTTTGTAAATGCTTCCTGGTAATTTTTGGCTTCGAGTGCTGCCTTTCCTTCGTTAATTAGATTTCCAGGTTCTGTAGTTTGCGCAAAAAAGTTAGTTGCTGCACAACACAGCGCAATGGATAACAAAAATTTTTTCATGTGCTTTAAATTTTAAAAGTTGATATCCCAAAATTAGTGTTCATAGCTATAGAAGCAAAACCATTTTAACTTTTTTGTAGTTTTTAGGACAGCTGTAACAAATGTTATTTTACGTAAATTTCAAGGAGAGCTGTCTACAGAACAATAACATGAGAAAAACGAATTGTGCACATAATCAAAATAGATTATATTTAGAATGAAAATAAATCATACAGAAAAATCACCGCATTGTACAGAATTACCCCTAATTAATGAAACAGAAAAAGTCGCAAATGCTTATTTATTAGCGATTTACGACTTTTCTTCTGTGATTCCGTTGCGACAACTTAGTCTATTGATTTTCAATTCGTTTTATATTATATGTTTTCTAATTCATAGCTATTTTAATCAAGATTGCCTTATCACCTAACTAATATTTTGAAATTATGTATTCTCTACTGCCAAATCGGATCCGCTTGCAATGACACATTTGGCAACATCCTCCACGAGGACACGTTTTTTAAGCTCTATGATCTGGCCTTCAAGCTTGCCTATTTCACGATTTAATTCTTCATTTTTAACTTTCAATTCTTTATTCTCCTTTCCTAAATAAATAGTTAAACTATCATTATTAGAATTGCTGGCTGCAAAAGCTCCATCATTTTGAATCATTTCACCTTCACCGGTAAGCAACCAGCGTGCATTGATATCTTTGAATGCTCTTAGAATTTTTTCAATATTTTCTCCTGATAGACTACTTCCTCGTTTCCGGGCAGAGTTAATAATACCTACCGTTAGACCAGACTTTATTGTTATCTGATTATCATTTAAACCGGCATATTCCTTATATCTATCTAATCTATCTATAAAAGTTCCACGCATATTGAATATTTCTAATGAAAATATGACGTATATTGAAATTTTCCAATATATTTGCAGTGCTATTTCAAAAACGATGAAACAAATGTACGATAAAAACGAAACAAAAGCAATAGCGAAAAAACGCTATTCATTCAAAAAAGGCTATTTGCAAGTAACTCTCTCGCAAAAAAAGGAAGTTAGAGAAAAACTTATGTCCGCTCTTAAAATCTCTCGATTGACTTATTTCAGCAGTCTTCTCAACGGTGGTATCATAGATATCAGCATGACAAAGTACGAAAAGATAAGTGCTGTGTTTTCTGAATACAATATCATTGACATCTGGGATGTATCCCCTTTAAATTGACACAATATGAAACTGAATGCCAAACTTGCTGCACGTGAATGTGAAGTACTTGAGTGCATTGCATGGGGAGCCTCTCAAAAAGAAACAGCCAGTTTTCTCGGCATAGCACTTCGAACCGTTGATAACACGGTACGTAAGATCAAGATAAAAACCGGTCTGCAGAAAGCGGCAGAACTTTCTGCGTATTGGTTCTGCACGCATTTTAATATATCGTTTGATCTTTCCCCTATGGCAAGAATGAGGTTAGCCACTGGTATGGTTGTACTCTTCTTCATTACAGGTCTTAATTTCAAACCTGATCCGATATTTGTCCGCCGTAACAGGCGTGCACGTATAGAAATCCGGATTCCGGTGCGCGCCCGGGAAATCGAGATTTCATCCAGTTAATTAATTATCAATTTCTAAATGGGATTTAAGGAGTCCCCCGGTAAAGTCCGGTTTATTATGTTACTCGTTTAGTAATGTCAAAAGAGATTTGCGGGACGGTATAGTTCCCGTCCCGCATACCTCAAATCAGAAAAAATGCATGAGAACAGTTACTACACCATCACCATCTCAAAGTAGAGATAAACGCACAAAAGCGGATTTGTTCATCAATGAAAATCCGGAAGAATTAGACGTTATCCGACAACATATCCGTGATCTCAATAAGATACCGCTCCGAATCGATGCGCGCACGGTCGTAATGGTCAAGCCAGAGTTGTGTACATCACAACATGCGGCAAAACTCCGAGCGAAGTTCGAAAAAGCAAGAAAGCAATTCACATAAACGCTCTCAGTAAGAGCATATTTATATTAATAATTTAATGAAGCCGACTGAAAAGGACAGTCGTCGGGACAGCCCCGGGTTAGGGTTAGTACCGGGGTGGTTCCCGGTACTTTTAAAAAACTTTCCCTAATGATAAAAGCAATAGAAATGGAAAAAGATAATCTCAAAGCAACTTTGGCAGAATTAGCAGCCAGTTGTGTAAATAATAAATTTCATGGTATTAGCATTCTCTCTCAAAAAGAGGGAGAAAAAATGCTGTCGCTGCTATGGTGAACGGGAATCCGGTAGAGATCATCATAGGTATAATAAAAGCTATGAATTCAAATCGTCAAGTGAAAGCGATCTTAGAAGCAGCTGTAGAGCATCAAGATTTGCTTAACAGTTCGCATGTTTCTGCTGTGGATAAGTTAACTATGAATTTCGATAAGAACAGTGCAGAAAGGAACTAAAGTATGATGAAAAAACAAGTTCTGACAATAGATCAGATGAAACGATTAAAGGGATTAGGTATTGATACAAGTATTGCCTCAATGTATTGGACTTATCCAGTGGAACCTGAGCGTATAACAAGACTAACACCAGTAGGAGAAAAGGGTAATCTCAAATCTTGGGAAGAACGTGGATATGGTATCGGCGCTTTTACTCTGCAAGACATATTGGGAATTATGCCTGTGTTTTATCCTACAATGGAAAATGGCAATAGGATACTGGTTGGTAACAGCCAAGTCGATTCCGGTTGCCATTATCAACCAACTATATTTCATTCAGAAGATGGCTGGTTTTGTAGCTATTTCGATAGTGACGACCTTTTGGACGAAAGAACATCCGATAGCTATAATAATCCTCTTGATGCAGTCTATGATATGCTTTGTTGGCTATACGAAAACGATTATCTGCCATTTAAAAACTAATTCAAATCAAATAAAAAATGGAACTAATAGCATTGATTATGATCGGTGGATTCTTATGGTGGATTGCCGATTCTTTGGATGAGATTAAGAAAATGAAAAAAGATGAATAACAAGAAAAATATGAGCAAAATTAAAGCTGACGTAAAATTGAGAAACTCTTGTATGAATGCAGAGTGTTTTCATCCGAAACTTCAAGTTATTGATTTAGACACAGCTCTTGAATGTATTTACCAAGCAATAGAAGAAGGTAGAAAAGCAGGAGCGGATAATCTTATTGAGCAGGCATCCGCCAACGGGCAAAAGAAATATCAACAAGGCATGGACTTTATGAAGTCAAAAGCTATTACTGCATTCAAAGAGAACTGCCCGTGCTGGTCAAGGTTCCAACAAGATAGGAAATGTGATAAATGCACTTGGCTAAAGGAATTTTGTAATAAACTTGACGAATAACAAGAAAAATATGAAGCATTATCACGAAGAAGAAACCCCTATAGAGGAAGACTTTAACCCGTGGGATGAAAAAGAAAGAGCAGTATAACTAATAACAAATTAATACTGAATAAAATGAAAACAAAATTTGTAAAAGAGACAGATCGTAAAGGTACTTATATCATTGAAGGTTCATTTGATGGTACGTTTTTTAATATAAAGAGGTTCATTTGTCAAGTTCAAAAACAAGAAACCGAAAAAGAAACGCAAAAATTAGCTGATTTTATTTTATCAAAACTTAATTCAATTTAAATATAATCTAATATGGCATACGCTAATACAACCAAAGAAATGCTAGACAGCCCACTGGAATGGACTGTTTGCTTGTCAAAAATAGATTGCATTGTGTTACGTCCGAAAATAAAGGAAATGTTATTCGTAACCAGGAAGCAATTCGAACGCCTTAGTGATATCTATGAGTCTGGAGAGTCCACAGAGGAGCAAGTAAAATCGTATGAGAAAACAAAGCAGAAGTATAATACTCTGTCAACTACTCTCATGGCGATGGACGATGTAATAAGAGAGCAGTTCTAATTAATTTAGATAAATTAGAAAGGAGTACAATTATGGCATGGGCTGTAACAAGAAAGAATGTCAAGATCCACATTCACAATAACCAAGGTGGTTCTGTTGAAGATTACAATGTTTGTATTTCGCACAAGAAACTGAAGGCTCTTGGTGCTAAACGTAGGGTCTATAAAAACACGAATGAGGTCTTCTTTCTTATCGAATCGGATTATGAAATAAGCCTTTAAATAGATGTAAAATAACTAATTACAAATAACGAACATTATGATTGAAGCAAGATATATAAATAGTGTGTGCAATTTTACGTTAAACGATAATGCAGAAAAATGCGATTTCCTACAGTTTTTAAAGCGTACGAGTATGATAGAACCTTGCGGATCTGAATATGAATGCAGAAACGATGTGCATTTGCTTAGTAAACTGTGCGCAATAGGATATTTAATCGTTGGATATAAAGATTCAGAAAACCCACGTGCTGTATTTTGTGAATCCGGTACCAGAAACGGGAAAACACTCTTTGCTAACTTTTTTAGAGAGGTATCACGAATGTATGTTGTACAGGGTAAAACCTTGGATATAACAAAGAACTTATTTCCATGGTCACAAATGCCGGAAGGAACTAAAATAGTTCTCATTGACGATGTACCAGAGCAATTCTGTTTCGAGTATCTATTCCCCAATATTACGGGCGATTGGCATATTAACAAGAAAGGAGGTAGATGTAGTTTTCTACCATTCAACAAATCACCAAAGCTCATATTGACAAGTGAGAAGCCATTACCATCGAAAGGTCCCAGCTTAAAATATCGTATGTGGCGACTTCGATTTTCTAACTACTATAACCAAGAACGCAATATAGTAAGCGATTTCGGAAAGATCTTTTATCATGAATGGAGTACGGCTGATTGGGCATATACATGGGAACTGATTGCGGACTGTATCAGCTTATACCTGCGCTATGGCTATGTTGATACAGATAATATTGAATGAGTTAATGATTGCACTCCCAAACGTGTGATCAAAGACTTTCCCCAATAAAAATTAGACTAAAATGGAACTAAACGATGTATTATCACAGTCAGATGCGATACGAAAAGAAATCGTAAATCGCATACATTGCCAAGTAGAAGATTTTGAAGTCGTAGAATACGATTCCGGAGGAATTGGCATACATTGGAGTGCCATATATCCTCGTTATGGACTGATTGATGTGCCTTACGGTTGGATCGTCGCGGGGATATATCCTGCGGAAAACAGATTAGCTATGTATGCGGATCCCGGTGATTTTCTCTGTATGAAGTAGTCCTGTTACTACGACAGGGAAATCCCGTAATTCGCAGAATGATAAAATCAACAATATATGCAATTCACTGATAATGATGTAAGTAGAATAAAGGACGCAGCAAAGGGACGCCTGCTCGATGTCGCCCAGGATTTTCATGAGTTCAGAAAATCCGGAGTCAGTTATGTTTGTGATTGCCCTCACTGTGGTGTAGCCCGCAAATTTAGCATCAATCCGAACAAAGT
>NZ_CBVI010000140.1 GCF_000513195.1 Bacteroides timonensis
ACTAAAGACAGTGACAGGAGTAGGGGGATAGAGATATCCGGATATCAGACTCCCCTTAGATATCCTCAGTGTACAACTGACTGCCCGAACGAAATTTGCTTTTCATGAAACGTACCAGTGATGCCGGATGATGGATACTCTTAAAGCCTATGAGGTTTACACCTATGAATGGGCTATGAATAATGCTGCAGTAAGTGGACTGTTGATAGGAGAATGATTTAAAAAGCCCTGAAGTGCGAAACTTCAGGGCTTTTGTATTATTGTCAATCGATGAAAAATCAACTGAATTATATTTTGGAACTGTGCAGTTTTTTATAGAGTTCTACACGTTCGGCTATTTCAGCTTGAGATAGATTGGCCGGAAGCTCAATTGTTGTTCGTGGAGTAATTGCTACAAGAATAACTTCTCCAACTTTTTTCTTATGCTCTTTAAGAGCGTTTTCTGCTAACTGACTGGTCTCTGGTCGGACAATACTCTTTTTCATCATATTGAATTGTTTTTAAGTTTTCATTTTCGCTGGGGCTAATTGGCAGGTTGCTAAAAGAAACTCATTGTTCAATGTAGTTATCACTTCTTTTACGCTGCGTATTTTTTCAGAGAGAAAAGCATTACTGCCTGCAAATGCATATCCTCTTTTCATATTTCCTTTGGCCGCATTATACAGTGCTTTGATGATGCAGTAAGGACTCTTCTGATAGTCACACGTCTTGATGCAATGGAATGAGCAACATTTGGGCTTTTCCTGTCCTTTCTCTACATTACGGATAAATTCCCCATCAATGGCTCGTCCGGGCATTCCTACGGGACTTTCGATAATGAGAACGTCTTCGGGCTTAGAGTGGATATAAACCTCTTTGAAGGTTTGTGAAGCATCGCACTCTTGGGTTGTTACAAAAATGCTTCCCATTTGTACGGCCGAAGCTCCCAATTGCATGAATCGTGCAATATCTTCGCCTGTAGAGATTCCACCTGCGGCAATTACAGGAATATCTTTCCTTTCCTTATAGCTCATTGCAATTGCTACAACTTCGGGTATCAAGGATTCCAAAGCATATCTCTCATCTTGTATCTGTTCTTTCTTAAAGCCCAAATGTCCTCCGGCTTTAGGGCCTTCTACTACTATGGCATCGGGTAAATAATCAAAGTTCTTCTGCCATTTGTCGCATATAATCTTGGCCGCTCTTGAAGAAGATACAATGGGTACCAATTTCGTTTTGCTTTCCGGTGTCAGGTATAGGGGTAAGTCGAGCGGAAGTCCTGCACCGGCAAAGACTACGTCGATTTTTTCGCTTATGGCAGTGCGTACCATCTCTGCATAATTAGAGAGGGCCACCATGATATTCACTCCGATGATTCCTTTGCTCTTTTGGCGGGCTTTTCTAATTTCTTCTTTGAGTCCGCAAATGCACTTTTCGGTATAGTCGCCTTTGCCTTTAGGGTACAGCAGGCCTAAACCTGCACATGAAATAACACCAATGCCGCCTTCGTTAGCTACTGCTGATGCTAAGCCGGACAATGAAATTCCGACTCCCATTCCACCTTGTATGATTGGTGTTTTTATTTCTATATTTCCAATAAAAAATGGCTTCATAAAACTGATATTGTAATAAGACTGTAAGCGGATAAATATACTTCCGGGTATTCTATTCGTTTAGCGATGTTCTTTTCTTTGTATTGCTATTTGGGTTGAAAAAAGCAAGAGCAGAAGATCAGATCTCCTGTTCTTGTTGTAGGGTAGACATTAATAACGTCTGGAGTTATAGCCGTTGTTGCGGGGTCTTTCTTCACGGGGACGTGCAACGCTTACTGAGATAGTTTTCTGATCGTATTCTGCTCCGTTAAGTTCGCCAATTGCCTTTTGGCCATCTGTATCGTTTGTCATTTCGACGAAACCAAATCCTCTGGATCTTCCTGATTCTCTGTCCATGATAACTTTAGCTGAAGAGGTCTCTCCATACGCTGAGAATAATTCGTTCAAGTCAGCATCATTTGTGCCATAGCTTAAACCTGAAATGTAAATGTTCATTTGAAATTTTGATTAAATAAATATTAAGTAAGAGTGAGGGGATAATTAAAGGAGAGGTCTGCTTAATAAGATATAAAAAGGAGAACTATACGATAACGATTCGTAACTCAAACCGCGACAAAGGTAATACAATAGTTGGGAATGGCAACTTCTTATTCATAATTTATTAATAAAAAAGCGATAATTGTTGTTTATTAGCATTAGAGGGCTTAAAACTCTATCTTATATAGGACATGGTGGAGCAGAGGGTGTCCGGATTCCACGAGCGGGTGATCGAATTCTTTAGTTTTTACCATACCTATCTTCTGCATCACACGCTCCGAACGTTTGTTAGGAAGCGAGGTGAAAGAATATAATTCTTTGAGTTTCAATACGGTCTTTGCATACTCCAGACAGGCTAAAGCGGCTTCAGTTGCATATCCCTTGTTCCAGACTTCGGGAATCAGTCGCCAGCCTATTTCTATGGCAGGAGCAAAATCTACATCGAATGTAACTGCATGCAGTCCTACGTAGCCGATAAAAGAATGATCTTCTTTCTTTTCTACTGCGTATAGCCCGTATCCTTTGGCTGCGAATTCTTGTTGGATGCGGTTGTAGAAATCAAGAGTTTCCTGATAAGATAGCTTTTTGAGAAAGAATTCCATTGCCTGATCGTTGCTGTTTAATCCAGCAAAGACGGGGATGTCTTCTTCTCTCCAATCACGTAGGATCAGGCGCGGGGTTTCCATGTATGTATTCATCTTGTTCTTAATTTATTCGATTTATTTTTTCCGCTTTTACGGTTCATATATTCACGTAGTAGATTGGATAAATAATGCTTTCCGTATGAAGCAAAACGGGCAATACGCAAGCTGATATTAAGGGAATCAGTGTAGCGCGACTGATAAGAAGGGAGGCACCTGCAAAAACAAATGCGGCGCATAGATTAACTACATAGGGCAGGGGTGAATAACGGACAATACAGATACCGGCTACTGCCCCAAGAGTCATAAGCAGGATGATTTGCCAACGTTTTACATTCCATACCCGCTTATCGATAATCAACAGGCCGATGATCAGTGCTGTCATTTCCGGAAACAGAATCTCCTTTTCGTTGGTCCATTCGGCTAAACCTACCATTATTAGGATCATCATCAGCGATATCAGATATCTTGTCAGTTTTCTGTGTTCCATTATATAATTTTGAATTTTGGGCACAAAGTTAAGTGAAACTGTCGTATTATGAAACTTCTTGGCTATCTTTGCACGCTGAAAACCTTGAGTGGCTTTCTTTATAAAAGAAGTTCTGTATGCAAAATTTAGTAAAGAAGGAGTATAAGATTCCTTTTATTCTGGTAACTTCCCTATTCTTCTTGTGGGGATTTGCACATGCTATATTAGATGTGCTGAACAAACACTTTCAAGATGTGCTGATTATTACACGTGCCCATTCGGCATGGGTACAGGTTATGTTTTACCTGGGTTATTTCGTGATGGCTATTCCTGCCGGATTGTTTATCAATAAGTACGGTTACCGAAAAGGAGTGGTTTTCGGTCTGTTGCTTTATGGCATAGGTTCCCTGCTATTTATTCCTGGGGAATATTGGATGTCTTTCAATTTTTTTCTGTTCTCCCTGTTTGTTATAGCCTGTGGCTTGGTTTTTCTGGAAACAGCGGCTAATCCTTACATGACGGAATTAGGCGACCGGGAAACGGCTGCCAGTCGCCTGAATCTGGCGCAGTCATTCAATGGATTGGGCTGTATTTGCGGTCCGCTTATCGGTGGATTGTTATTGTTCTCGGAAGGGGGCGAAAGCAATATATCATTGCCTTACACACTGATGGGGATCATTGTATTGGGAGTTGCTCTAGTATTCTATAAGATACGCCTGCCGGAGATTGTTCATGAAGCAGATGAAGAAGAAGTCGGAGAAAACGGTGCACGCGGGCTTTGGTCGCACAAGCTGTTTATCTTCGGTATTATCAGCCTGTTTTGCTACGAGATTGCAGAAATATCAATCAACAGCTTCTTTATTAATTATGTGGTGGATGACGGCTGGATGAATGCCCGCGATGCATCTGTAGTACTTTCGTTCGGTGGTCTGGGACTGTTTATGTGCGGACGTTTTGCCGGTAGCTGGATTATGCGCTATATCCGGGCAGAAAAAGTGTTGTTCGTTTGTGCGATAGGAACGGTGATCAGTACGTCTTTGGTAGTTCTTGATCTGGGCATTTTGTCGTTGATAGCCCTGTTTCTGGGATATGCGTTCGAAGCTATTATGTTCCCCACGATTTTCGCTCTTTCATTGAGGGGATTGGGTAACTATACGAAGCGTGCGTCTTCTTATCTGATGATGTCCCCCATCGGAGGAGCGGTAGGACCGCTCATGATGGGGTATGTGGCTGATCAGACCAATATGTCTTTCTCTTTCATCGTTCCGTTGCTTTCGTTTATCGTGGTGTTGCTTTATGCCTGGAAAGTAAAGCAACGTTCGTTTTGCTAATATCCGAACTTTTCCGTAGCCTTTTCCATCTGTTCGATGATGGCTACTCCAAAGGGACAGTTCGTTTCACATTGTCCGCACTGAATGCATTCCGAGGCATGATGCGAGAGCGTCTTGTAGTGTTCGCGTACTGTCTCGGGTATTTCATTCTGGGCAATGGTTAGGTTATAGTACTTATTTACACTCGCTATATCAATTCCTACCGAGCAAGGGGCGCAATGTCCGCAATACATGCAATGCCCCTGCCAGCTGAACTTTTCCATACCTGCCATAATTGGGGTGTAATCTTTTTCTTCTTTAGTAGCATTACACCAGTTGATTGCAGCTTGCATCTCATCGCAACTTTTGCAACCGACCATTACGGAAGCAACAGCCGGACGGGTTAGCGCATACTCAATGCACTGCACCGGTGTCATAGCTTTGCCAAAGGGAGAGTTCGTTTCGCTCAGTAAGTCTCCGCCGCCATAGGCTTTCATTACATCCAGACCTATACCTTTCTGCTCACAAAGTTCATAAAGCTTTTCACGTTCCGGATCTATATTTTCAAGGGAATGGGCATAACTTTCATCAGCCCATAAATCATCTACATTTTCGCTGGGCGGCTGCAAATCGTAACAGGGATTGATGGAGAACATCAATACTTCAATCAATCCACTTTCTACAGCCAATTTTGCCACAGTAGGGTTGTGGCTGCTTAGTCCGATATGGCGAATTTTACCTTCTTCTTTCAGACGCAGGGCCAACCGAATGATAGGACCATTGAATACTTCATGGAAATCTTCTTCACTATCTACATAGTGAATCATACCAATATCAAGGTAATCCGTATGAAGACGTGTCAACTGGTCTTCAAAGGAAGCGATTGTTTTTTCTACATCACGGGTACGCAGGTACTGATCGTTTTCCCAGGTAGCACATAGATGTCCTTGGATAATAAACTGCTGCCGGCGCCCTGCTAATGCTTTGCCGATATTACTGCGCAGATCAGGGTTTGAGGCATACATATCAATAAAGTTGATTCCTTTACTGATGGCGAAATCCATTTCCAAATGTATCTGTTCTTCCGTTTTTTCCACGAAACCTTCACAGCCCAGTGCGATGACACTAACTGATAGGCCTGTATTTCCTAATATTCTGTATTCCATGATATTTCAAATTTTTAGTATGTTTTTGCGAAGTTACTAATATTAAAGAAAACGTTCCCGTTTTATTCCGAATAAATTAGCACTGAAATAGTCGGGATGGATATATGAAAGCTTGGGACAATTGAGATGAAGACTATTTATTTTATAATTATCCGGAAAAACGGAAACGCTTATGATGATATGGTTTTATGAAGGTCCCTTCTTATATTTTCGACTTATCAACATTACTCCCAGCAATATAATTACCAGACCGGATACTTGGATCAGCGTAACATGTTCATGTCCCAGTACTACACCTAAAAGAACTGCAATGAATGGATTGACATACGCATGCGTTCCAACTTCTGTGGCCGGGCGGACTTTCAGTAGCCAAACATACGCCGAGTAAGCCAGTAGAGAACCGAAAACAATTAGATATGCCAATGAGAGCCAGCTTGTGATTGAAATCTCCTTCAAGTCAATCCCTCGAATATCTCCGCTTACAATAGAACATATCCAAAACATGCCGCTGGCGAAAAGCATTTGCCACGCAGACCCCGCAAAAGCATTTACTTTTTCTTCACGTGAAGAGCGATATTTAGCATACAGTGTGCCTAAAGCCCATGATATGCACCCGAAAACAAGAAGTAATATCCCTCGTTCACTTTGCGGGTGCAGTTTGGCAATGTTAAATTGTTCCATATAGAGCATGATGACTCCACTGAAACCTATTACACCTCCGATCATAATGAGTGGATTACGAAAATTACACTTCCACATCGGTACATCCAACAATAAAATCCAGAGTGCGGTAGAGGAAGCGATAATAGCTACAAGACTACTTGTCAGATAGCGTTGTGCCAGCATTACTACTGCCATATCTATAAATAACAGTACAATGCCACTGACGGCCGAATGTTTTATCAGGCTTCTTTTGAATATCTTTTCTCCACGGAAATGGCATATTCCTAACAGTATAAGACCGGCGGCAGTGAAACGCAAGGCGCCGAGCAAAAAAGGCGGCAAGTCTTTCAGGGCTACACCTATGAAGAAATAGGTGGAGCCCCAGACTACATAAATCAGAAAATAGGCGATGATAATGCCTGCTATATGACTCTGTTCCGGTCTTTCCATACTTATTTATAGTTATAGGAGATTTTAAGAAAGTTATCCGAAGGCATGTTTCAGCCTCTCCAAACCTTTAGCCAACTGTTGCCGTGGACAGGCAATATTGATACGGATAAAATTGTCTCCGTCTTTCCCGTACATCCTGCCTTCATTGACCCAGACCTTTTCTTTTTCCAGTAGAGCCGTCACGATTTCTTCTGATGACTTCTTCAACACCGAACAATCTACCCATACCAGATAAGTACCTTCTAATTTAAGTACGGGGAGATCCGGTAGATGTTCATTGAAATAGTTTCTCAGATACTGATAATTGGCAAATAGATAACTTTTTAGTTCTTCCAGCCATTCTTCCCCTTCATTATAGGCGGCTATCAATGCCTCCACACCGAATGGATTTACATCACAAACCTCATTGATATTAATTGCTTTATCTATTTTTCTGCGTATATCTGCATCAGCGGAAATGATGTTTGCAATCTGAAGTCCGGCCAGGTTAAAAGCTTTACTGGGTGATGTGCAAGTGACGGAGTGCATCCGGAACTTTTCAGAAAGAGATGCAAAAGGTGTATAAGTATATCCCGGAAAGACCAGTTCACAATGTATTTCATCTGATACCACCCATACATCATTTCGAAGGCAAATTTCACCAATACGTATTAATTCCTGTTTGCTCCAGGCTCTTCCGGCCGGATTGTGCGGATTACATAACAACAGTAATTTTACTTTTGGGTCTGCCGCTTTCTTCTCCAGATCGTCAAAATCAATCCGATAGGTGTTATCCTCATAGATCAATGGATTGGAAATCATCTCGCAACCATTATTACGGATGGAAGAGAAGAAGCAATTATACACCGGAGTCTGCACCAGGACTCTATCACCAGGATTCGTCAGGGCTTTTATGACTGCTGATAAAGCCGGTACTACTCCAGTTGTATAGATTATCCATTCTCTCTCTATTTTCCAATTATGACGTCTGTCGAACCAGTGGATTACCGCATGATAATAGCTGTCAGGCGCGCGGACATAACCGAAGATACCATGTTCTACTCGCTTTTTCAGCGCTTCTGTTACAGCTGGGGCTGTACGGAAATCCATATCGGCTACCCACATTGGCAATACGTCGGCATCATTGGCAGAATCCCATTTGTAGGAGTTCGTACCTCGGCGTGGAATGATTTCATCAAAATTGTATTTCATACCTAATCAGTCAAAACAGGTTTGGTTATCCCATAATTTTAATTCACAGTTGCCCGGTGCTTTTATATTCTCATCCAGGATTATAGCTCCGAAACTTTCGGCAGTGATACTTCCTGTACGTGGATTTTTTACACTGTGAACCGGACTATGGATAGTGGCCTGCACACTACTATATTCAAAAGCGAGGTCTGCATCTTCTGTCATCGTGCAGTTTTCCATAATCAGATCGTGGGCATAGCAAAGCGGCTGTGTACCTGAAATCTTGCAGTTCACTAGGCGTAGATTTCTGGAATGCCAGCCTAAATATTCCCCATTCAATACAGAGTCGTAAACCGTCACGTTTTCCGTATTCCAGAAAGCATCCTTTGAATTGATTACCGCATTACGGATTTCTACGTTTTTGCAGTATTGGAAAGAGTAGTTACCATTCATCTCAAAGTCATCAATCCTGATATTTTCACCGTGTACAAACAAGTAATCACCTTTGTCTACTTTTACATTTTTCAGCTCTACATTTCGGCAAAACCAGAGGGTTTCCAGTGCATAGGGCAGTTGTACGTTTTCCAGCCGGATACCATCCATTTCACGGAACATCTTTGGTGCTTCTACCAAAGTGTCTGTCATTTGCAGATTATTGGAATACCAGAGGGCGGCACGTGCTCCCTCCGTAAACAGGCAGTTTTTCACAACGAAACCATTGTTATGCCAGAAAGGATATTTTCCTTCGAAACGGCAATTTATAGCTTCGATATTACTACATTCTTTCAGGGCAGATTCACCGGTATGGATCGTTACGTTTTCCAGATGAAGATTGTGAGTGGCGAACAAAGGGCGTTCACCTTCGTAATGAGTGTCTTTAATTAGTTCCATTATTCAAGTTTTTTTGCTTGTTGTTTATTAAATGATTGATTACCTTTTTTCTATATTGCAAAAATACGGCAGAAATGAGAGACTCTTTGTAGACGGATTACGGACATAATAACCCGGATTACAGATTTTGTTTATTAGGTACAAAAGAGGCTGCATCGGAAGATAAATTCATGTTTCTCATTATCGTTCAGAACATGAAATTAACTCGGATGCAGCCTCGTACAATAACTGGTTTTATGAATTAACGAAACGATTTGCGGTAAATTTCCACGCAGTCTTTGTGCTTCAATTCGTAAGGGTTGGCAAGGAATAATCCGCCCATTGTTTCCTTGGCATTGGTGGCAAGGGTATCAAATTCATCGGGCGTAAATCCATAATCACTCATCTTCAGGTTTGCCACTCCACAAGCTTCCTGTAGTTTTATCAGCATGGTGATAAAGTCTTCCGGCTTGTCAGCTTCCGGCATACCCATTGCTTGTGCCATTTTGATGAATCGTTCATCACAGGCATGTTTCTCTATAAAGAATTCATAGAATGCTTTGGAGATCATAATCAATCCGGCACCATGTGGCAGATCCTGATGATAAGCGCTCATTGCATGTTCTAAAGAGTGTTCGGCAGTAGTGCTACAGAAGGTCATTACCGCACCGGACAGATTATTGGCGAATGCGACTCTTTCACGAGCCTCCATATCAGCTCCGTTGGCAACTGCACGCGGTAGATATTTAGCTACATTTTCAATAGCGGTCAATGCGTACATATCGCTCATCAGACTGGTAGTTTTAGAGATATAACATTCTGTAGAGTGGAACAACGCATCAAACCCCTGATAGGCCGTGAACTTAGGCGGAACAGATTTCATCAACTCCGGATCGACAATAGACAGTACCGGGAAGAGTTCATCATAACCGCCAAAGCCTATTTTCTCATTGGTTTCATCATTGGTGATAACGCCCCATTGATCTGCTTCGGAACCAGTTCCGGCAGTGGTTGTAATGCAAACCAGGGGTAGGGGCTTGTTTACCATTGTTTGTCCTTTTCCGGTTCCACCACTGATGTAATCCCATACATCGCCGGGATTCGTGGCCATAAACGCCATAGCTTTGGAGGCGTCCATTACGCTTCCACCACCCAAGGCAACTAAAAAGTCGCAATTATTTTCCTTGGCAAAAGCGGCTCCCGCCATTACGGTCGATTTTAACGGATTGGCTTCTACCTGGTCAAATACGGCAGTTTCAACACCTGCTTGCTGGAGTTCGCTTTCTACTGTATTTAGATATCCGTTATCCTTGGTAGAGCGACCGTTTGAAATAACAATCATTGCTTTCTTTCCGGGCAATTGCTGATTGTGAAGTTCCTTCACCATACCGGCACCAAACAAGGTGCGGGTAGGAATGTAAATTCTAAAATGACTCATTATTCTTCTTTTTTTTAATCCTATAAATTATTCTATTTCTTTTCCCATTTCATAAGCTTCCCGTAGGGCTGGTTTATCTTTTATTTCGCCCACATGCCAAACTCCGGTTCCATACACAACTCCTTTGATGGTTGGACTTTCCAGGCAATCCAGAAATCCCTGGAAAGTGTCCACGGTACGTTCCATCAGTTTCCGATCATCTTCGGCAGCGGTGACAATGAAATAAAATTCCTTATTTTTCATTTCCGTATAGAGGCCACAGCAACGATCTATCAACGTTTTCATTTGTGCACTCATCGTGTAGAAATAAACGGGTGTAGCCATAACTATTATATCGGCTGCCACCATCTTCTCTATAATCTCTGCCGCATCGTCTTTCTGCGGGCAAGGTTTTCCGTGCAGGCTACATGTACTGCATCCCGTGCAATAATGGATTGTCTTGTCGCGCAGGAAAACCTTTTCCGCTTCGTTACCACTTTCAATTGCTCCTCGCATAAATTCGTCGCAAAGGGTATCGGAGTTTCCGCCACGACGAGGGCTGGATGATAAAATCAATACTTTCTTAGTCATAATCATTTTATATTATAAAGTTAAAACCACTTCTTATTTCTTATGCAGCCATTTCCATCCTGATTTGCTTTTCGGATTGTGTAGCACGTATTCTTAATACAACGAATACAATGCTTAAAACAAGGAATATCAAAGAGCCGATGACGGAATAACGCGTATTGAAGAAGGTGATAAACAATCCGCAGACGGCTGCACCTACTGTAGTACCGAGATTGGCGGATAATAAATACAGTCCGTTGGCAAAATCCGGTGCTTCGGGAGCGGCATGCGTTATCATGTATTGCATGGTGTTCTGTCCGTATCCCGCCAGAATTCCCAGGATCAGAATGATAACTGCCATTGCCATAAGCCATTCCCCAAAAGCGAATACTCCTATATAAAAAGTCAGTAGTGCCAAAGGAATCATTATCATACTACGTACCGGATTGACCGCCAGTTGCTTTCCGGCTATTACATTTCCTATTATATTGGCCAGTCCATAAATCAGTAGCATTGTACTGATTACGGTGTACGAAACCCCGGTGATTGTCTTCAAGTAATCAGACATATAGCTGAAGAACCCGAATAAGGCTCCGTTAATCAGCGTGATAGCAAGAATGGAGTACCAGACCACTTTCTTTTTTAATACGCTGAGTTGTGTACCGTAGGACAGTTTCTCTTTGACCGGCATGGAAGGTACAAACAGGATTGTTGCAACCAGTACCAATGCATTTACAACGGTGAAGAATAACATTCCCATTGAATACGAAACTTCACTTGCAATGTAGCTTGTCACCGGTACCCCCAGCACCATACCTGCTGATACGCCGATGAATACTTTTGCTACCGCCTTTGGCGCTTTCTCTTTACTGACAGATGCTGCCGCTACCGTGAAAGCCATAGATACATATACCGGATGGAGGAATGCCGGAAGTGCACGGGATATCAACAATACCGTAAAATTAGTGGTCATCATGGAGATGATATTACTTAATGTAAATAATCCCAGTGCCAGTATCATCACCTTTTTCCGGTTGATACCCGAAAACAGTAAAGGGGTGATGGGAGCGGATATTGCTACTACCAGTGCAAATATGCTGACCGTCCAACCAGCTTCCGGAACAGTTACATGAAAGTTCTCGGCTATCAGGGGCAAAATTCCAATCACACCCATTTCGGTATTGATTATTCCGAATACACCGATTGTGAGGATGAATACAAGCAGGGTGCTTGAATTGAGTTTGAATTTATTCTTCATATATTTCTTTTTTGTACTGCAAAGGTCGGGGAAATGCAGTGATTCCTTTGTAGATAAATTACGGATTTCATAACCCCAATTACAGTTTCTAACAAATGCAAAGCGCCCCGTTGCATCTTTATGAGAATAAAGAATAACCTGTTCTTGCTATTTACCAATAGGCATCGTAAATGATGTTTTAGCTTCTTTTCCGTTTAATTAGTATATTCTTACTAAGAAAGCCGCTGAATGTGTCTATTTTTGTCCAAAACTAATACAATACATTTATGAAAAGACTTAGCTATCTCGTTTTGCTTTTCCTGTTATCTATCCCTGCATCGGCACAGAACCAGTTCAAACTAAACTCTATTCCTTTTCCTCTTTCCTGGCATAACACACCTAAATCTTTTCAGGTAACAGAGGATGGAAGCCTTATCATTACAGGAGGCAGAGGCTCTCGATTGTTCAATGATCCGCAGCGCATAAGTCCACCCACAGATACTGCCCCCATAGCACTCTTTAAGCCTGACGAACAGTTTGTTTTGAGTTGTAAGGTGAAAATAGATTTTGTTTCGAAGTTTGATGCCGGTGTGCTTATGGTATATGCCAATCCGGAACAATGGGCAAAACTTTGCTATGAATATAGTCCGCAAGGTGAACCGATGGTAGTATCGGTAGTGAATAATGTGGTGTCCGATGACTCTAACAATGCTACTCTCCAAAAAGATGAAGTGCATCTGCGTATTGCGGGGTATGGCGGTGGAGTTTATGCTTTTCAATATTCTGCTGACGGAAACTTATGGAACATGGCGCGTTATTTTTATCTGAATCCTCAGAATGATTTGAAAATAGGCTTCTTGTCCCAATCTCCGAATGGTGAGCAATGCAAAGCGACCTTTTCCGATATTCAGTATATCCCGAAGAAACTGGAAGAGTTGCGAGGGAATGATGAAATTATTAATAAACGCATTTCTACCATTCCGCACAATCTGATTATCCACAACCGCCCTGTTGATTATGAAGTAGAGAAAGACCGGATCAGCATAACTGCGGCAGGAAAGACGAATCTTTTCAACAACCCTTCCGGAAAGCCGAAAGTTACGAATGCTCCGCTTGTCCTGTTTGAGCCGGAAGCCGATTTTACAATGAGTGTACGGGTTACAGGCAAATTGAAGTCGGTTTATGATGTAGCTGCTCTTGTTATTTATCAGGATGATGATGTCTGGGCGAAGTTCTGTTATGAGAACTCGGTTAATCTTCAGCCGACAATTGTTTCCGTTGTCACCCGTACTTTCTCTGATGACTGCAACTCCATGCCGGCAGGCGATTACGCATATATGGCAGTAGTGAAGCGCGGTTCGGAATATTCATTCTTCTACTCCCCTGACAATAAAAACTGGTTGATGGTCAGAAATTTTAATCTCGAGACGAAGGGGAAGATTAAAGTAGGTTTCGCGGCGCACGGTTCTCGTGGCGACGGCTTTACGGGAATATTCAGCGAGATAAAATACCAGCCGAAAGCCTTGGACGATATGCGAATGTTGTCTTCGTTATAAGAGCTTGTCTCCTGAAACTTGTACCTTTATTACGGATATGATAACCCCAATTACAGATACCTGATTTCTCAATTGAAATAATTCTTATCTTTGTTGCGGTTCAAATACTTATGAATATGGATAGAGTTATAAAATTAGATAATGTAGATCACTATAACAGTCTCTACGGACTGGAAACCCTGCATCCTCTGGTGAGTGTGGTGGATCTTACCAAAGCAACCAAATCGGTCAATCATATCCAAATGACTTATGGTCTCTATGCACTCTTTCTGAAAGGAGCTAAGAACTGTGATATCAGGTATGGTCGCCAGCATTATGACTATCAGGAAGGAACCATCGTTTGCTTTGCTCCCGGTCAGACTACCGGAGTAGAGATGCTGAATGATGTAGTGCAGCAAGAAGTGTACGGTGTCCTCTTTCATCCTGACCTGATTCGCGGAACCTCCCTCGGAAAGACAATAAAGGATTATACTTTCTTCTCTTATTCAGTAAGCGAGGCTTTGCACCTGTCCGATCAGGAAAAAGAAACTGTGATGGATTGCCTGAAAAAAATCAGCATCGAGCTGGAGCATCCTATCGATAAGCATAGTAAAGCATTGATTGCTATGAATATCGAGCTCCTGCTCAATTACTGTATGCGGTTCTATGAACGCCAGTTCATCACCCGGAGCGGCGTCAATAAAGACTCTCTTACCAAGTTTGAACAACTTCTGGATGAATATTTCAGAAGCAATCTTCCTGTGCAGGATGGCTTGCCGTCCGTGAAATACTTTGCGGATAAAATCTATCTCTCGCCCAATTATTTCGGTGATATGATTAAGAAAGAAACAGGTATGACGCCTCAGGAACATATTCAGATGAAAGTGATCGAACTGGCTAAAGAACATATCGTTGAAACGGACGAGACAATCAGCGAGATTGCTTACGCCTTGGGGTTTCAATATCCGCAACACCTCAGCCGCCTGTTCAAAAAACGTGTCGGCTGTACGCCCAATGAATATAGACTGCAAAATGTACAGTTTTGAAAAAAGATATATTGAACATAGAGACCGTACACCAGTGCAATTGCTGTTTGGGAAATAAGACCTTACATCCGTTGGTGAGCGCCATTGACTTATCTAAAGCCAATGTGATGCAGCGTACTATCAAGTTCGATTTCTACACCATCTTACTGTTGGAATGCGAATGTGAGGATTTCATCTACGGGCGTAAGTATTACGACTATTCCAACGCAACAATGATTTTCCTGACTCCGGGACAATCCATCAATATCAACGAAGGAAAGGCATTTCCCCGAAAGGGCTGGTTGCTGGCTTTTCATCCCGACTTGCTTTGCAGCACTTCATTGGGGCGGAACATTAAGAATTACTCTTTCTTTTCTTATCATTTGAATGAAGCGTTGCACCTTTCCTTGCGCGAAAAGGACAAGGCCATCGAATGTTTCTGCAATATTGAGAAGGAATTGCAACATGCAATAGACTGTCATAGCAAGACCTTGATTTCAAGATATATAGAACTTCTGTTGGATTATTGTTCCCGTTTCTATGACCGTCAGTTTATCACTCGGAATGAAGTCAATAAGGCGATATTGAACAAGATGGATATTGCGTTGGATGACTATATCCAGTCCGGACAATTGAAAAACGGTGTATTACCCTCTGCTAAATACTGCGCAGATATACTCCATTTATCTCCCCGTTATTTCAGTGATTTATTGAAGTTTGAAACGGGGAAGAATCTGGATGAATACTTCCAGTTGAAAAGGCTGGAAGTCGCTAAGGAGATGCTATTAGGAAAAGGTTATACGGTAAGTTCGGTTGCTGAAAAATTGGGCTATCCAAGCGTACAATATTTCAGCAAGCTGTTTAGAAAACTGGTAGGGGTAGCTCCTAATGAATACAGGCTTTCACAGAGCTGAGTACTTTGGATGTGTGTATGCGGCATCCATCAGCCTTACCTTTTGAAAAGCTGTATTATTCTATCTTATAAAGAATTTTATCTTTATCAAATGAGTAATAATTAAAGTTATACTTCAGGATAGTGATATTTGGTGTTATTTTCAAAACTTCAGCGCCATCATGGATAATCTTTACAAAATCGCTCATTAATATTCGAGGCTTATAGAAATCAATGTATAAAAGAGCATAATTATAATTGTATTTGTCTGATTTGGCCAAGGAAAGATATTGCATATTTATCTTAGCCATATATTCAAACTGCATGTTTATTTCATCCACAACAGCTTTCTCTGTAGTATTATACTTTTCTGCATTTGCCTTGATTCTATTGAATAAATCAGTGTCCTTTAATTCCTTGGCGTATCCAATTAGTCCGTCATTACTTATATAGCTAACCATATAATCGCCTTCAAAAGTATATGTATAACCATTAGTGTTATCCACTAACTTGTTATCTGTTATTTTTTTATGAATGACACTTTCAATGAACGATTTGTTGAGTAACCGCTTTGAAATGCCTTCATTAAGATTTTTCTCTCTATCGGACGTATTATAGGCTTTATTATAATCATAATTGTTATTCATTAAAATTTTCTCAATTTCAGTCAATGGTAAACTTGTATCCTTATAAGAAGTTGTTATAACACAAATTATATCCATAGAAAGGATTTTAAAGCAAATTGTTGTTTTATAATCCTTGGTAAACCATGTATAATATAATAGTGGAGAATAACCAAGCTCTTCACAAATATTATCAATGCTTTTATTCTTCACGTCTATGTTCGACTTTATGAAGTTCTCATTCTGTGTGTTGGGGACATAGACAATATATTCTGTTGCAATAGAACAAATATTGATCGACAGAATGAGTAGGAAAAATAAGAATATTCTTTTCATGTTTATTGGAATTTTATAGTGATTTAGATGTGATTGTATTTTTCAAAAGTTCATCTGACTTACTCGTTAAAATAGTTATCATTGGCAATCTTATTTTTGTAGGAAGAATATGCCTCTGACATACTTTTTTTGAATTCCACTAATAGCTTTTTTGCTCTCTTAGCTTTTGTCTCAATTATCCATACTTTCCCATTAGTACGTTGGATGACAATCCTTTTTATCGGTTTTGATGTCAGAACCTCATAGTTCGGATAAATCAAAACATTAGTTTTGTATACATTCACCACCCTATAATTTACAACGGTATTACTATAAGATTTGTCTACTTCTTGAACCAACAGAACTTCTCGCGTATCATCTATAAACTCAATAGACACTTTATGATCTTTTTCGATGTCCAGATATGTATCGCTTGTGTTCATGGATATAACTAACCCATATACACCTTCTCCATTTTTCTCGCTATAATTTATAGTTCCGGTGGGTTCCCATAAAATCCCAACCAAACTATTGTCTTGCAATGATAGTGCTTTGTTGGCCATTCCAAATTGTGCCTGAATATGTAATGCAACAATAAGCATTACCAGTGTAAGTAAGTATCTTCTCATGTCTTATTAATTTAATTAGGG
>NZ_CBVI010000141.1 GCF_000513195.1 Bacteroides timonensis
TTCACGGATCTGTTTTTTAATTAAAATCCGTGTTATCTGCGTCATCTGCGGATGAAAAATATAAGTATATAATCTTTATTGCATATCTCTCAAGCGGTTATTTACTGAATGTCACCCCTTCCGTATGCTCACCCACAAAGATACGTGCCATATCGCCGGTCTTGTACCATTTAGGCTTATTAGGCATGTCGTCATAAATCACTTCACCGTTTATTTGCAAGTTCTCAAAACGAATGTTTTTCACTTTCCGTTCTTTGTCATAGCCGATAATCATGGAAACTTCCGCATTCTCTCCCGTGTAGGAGATGTCCTTAAACAAAATGTCTTCAATACCTCTACCGGGGGCTGTACAGTACTTTTCGTTAAAGAAGATGCGTAGATTAATCAGTTGCCCTTGTCTGAAATCCTCAATCCGGATATTCTCAAAACGCACGTTACGAATCAGATTGTTGTCTCCGGCATTGATGGCGAGGCAGCCCTGGTAATCCAGTTGTTTCTCTTTGTGATCCAGAATATCTATATTGATATAATTCAGGTTTTCCAGAACTTCAGGATTCTTTGTGTTTCCATGGATACCGATGAATATGGGATGTGCCACGTCCGCCCAAAGGGTAGAGTTCTGCATAGTGATATTCTTGCAGCCACCGGTGAAACCCATACGTGTGCCGTAAACTGTGGTGCAATCGTCGGAATTACGGCAGAATACACCATCGTACAGTACATTGTTGCTGGCGAAGACATTCAGTCCATCGCCCCAACCGTAGGAACTGATGACTTTTACATTCCGTATCGTCACGCCGTCTGAGCCTCCGGTGGGACACTGGGTACTGATTACGCCTTCTATCGTTACATTCTTGGAATTGACAATGCGGAGTCCGGCCCAGCGGTCGGGAATCACGATTCCTCTTCCCAATATTTTCACATCCTGTGCGTTGACTACCTGGATAAGACCTTTCACTACTGCTCCTCCTGCTACATAGACAGTCTTTCCGGATGGTACGTTTAGTGTGTCACCCGGGAAAGTATGTATACCCGGACCGAAATAAATCAGATTCTTATCTTTTATTTTCTTAGGTTTATTCTCATCTATTGGATTGGCAAACAGGTGGAGATTATGGAAAATATCTCCATTCACTTCTACTGACAAGTTATGCGGACGGTCCAGTTTGAAGGTCATGGTACTGCCGGATATGGAAGGAGTGATTTCATAAGAGAGTGGACGAACACGCCCTGTCTGAATAGTGCCATGGTTGAAGGTGACAGATACTTCCACTTCACCGGAGAAGTCGAAATAGCTCATGGAGGCTTTTTCTACCTGATGCTCTGCTTCTCGTACCTCATCTACTTTGACAAGGTAAGTGTCAACGGGTTTCCAGTCTTTTCCCGCTTCACGTACTTTGACGGTAAAGTCGTTCATTAGTTCTGCCCCTGGCGGGGCAGGGTAGGTAACTAACTGATTCTGTGAACTTGTATTTGGGATTATGCCTAACAAGATACCTATGATTAGTATATTTTCTTTTAGTTTCATTTTATGGTATTTCATTATTTTGTTTTAAAAGAATACGAATAATTGGAGAAACTTACTTAATCTAATTATTATTATTTACTACTTTTGGAAATTCTTATCACCGTAAATGAATAAGTAGGCATTTTATGGCAGAGATATTATGCTAAAAAGGCATATGTAAGGTGAAATTTCGAATATGTACAAATATGTGGAATGCCAACTTAGCATTCCACATATCAGAAGTTCTGCCGTCAAATTCACTTTTATTTTTTATTGATGCGGATTACCGTCAGACTGTTACCTGGCATCTCATAAGTCAATATCTTTCCTACCTTGATGATGGAAGTGACAGGTTGGATGTCGGTATCCTTGAACTCTCCTTTGCCGTTCTCCACATTTTTGTTACCGGTGAGGACAATTTGGGAGGCAGACTTCTGCATCTGTCGGAAGCTGGAGAGGTCGGCTGTGACTTTAACACGTTCGTCGTTGGCATTGACAAACTTTAAGATCACGTCACCGGTTTTACTGTCTTGTACGCATGAAACTGTTTCGGCACCCACGATGATATTGCTCCAATAGAGGTCACCACTGTTGTTACTGAAGAGTTTCTGCACATAATAGTTGATTGTCGGATATACATGGAGCTTATCAAAATAGATGAGATCTGGATTCCATTGAGTGTCACCAATCCGTGCAAACAATGGCGCGTATGAGGTAAGAGACACTACATCTCCGTTACGTTCCAGCGAAGTGAGATAAGCTGCCTCGGCAATTGCATTGAACAGAGTGTTGCCGCGGCTGGCATATTCTCCCACATACACCTTTGCTTCCGAACGGTCGTAATTGTCATAGCGATGTAGGTTATCGAGAAACCATTGTGGTGGACGGTAATAATGTTCGTCCACTAATTCGGGTTTGGTTTCACGTGCGAATGCCCAACCTTCGCGCCAGTCTTTATCGTCAGGATTTGGTCCTACGGTGCCCACAACTTTTATTTCCGGATACTTTTCTTTAATGGCTCTCTGAATCATAGAGAAGCGTTCCTTGAAGGCGGGAGTAATATGGTCTTCATTGCCAATTCCAATGTATTCTAATCCAAAAGGTTCAGGATGACCAGCTTCAGCTCGTTTTCTTCCCCACGTTGTTCTGATGTCACCGTTAGCCCATTCAATGAGGTCAAGCATATCCTGGACATATTCATCCATTTCTTCCATCGGAATAGCCTGTTGTCCGTCACCTCGGCGACGTGCAGAATTTTGGCAACTGACACCAGCTGCTAATACAGGAAGCGGTTTTGCTCCTATGTCCTCACACAATTGGAAATATTCGAAGAATCCAAGTCCCATTGTTTGGTGATAGTCCCAAATGTTGTAGTCTTCAATGCGTTGTTCTACTGGACCTATGGTGTGTTTCCAACGGTAGATGTTGTTGATTCCATCGCCATGAGTAAGGCAACCTCCGGGAAAGCGTATAAAGGCTGGCTGCAGGTTTTCAAGAGTCTGAGCCAAATCTGCGCGTAACCCGTTTTTGCGATTCTTATATGTTTTTTGTGGAAAGAGTGAAATCATATCCATGTCCACTCGTCCTTTCTGCTGGAATAAAATCTCAATAGAAGCGTTTTCACTATTCTTTTTTGATGTGAGTGTTGCTTCATATTTCTTCCATTTTGCACTGTCAATGTTTATTGTTGTTTCTGCCAATATGGAATCTCCTTCGGTTAATTTAATTTTGGCTTCGCCTTTTTGATATGTACGTAGGAAAACAGAAAAGTCGTATTGTTCACCGGCTTTGATTACCATACCGTGATACCCTACATTGCGTAAACCTGCTCCCTTGCTACCCACGGTGAAAATTTCAATTGAAGCATAGTGGCGATTGTTGGAATTCAGTGGATGTTCTGTTTCAAGTGATATCTTGGCAATAGCATTTCCTGTTTTTAAAAATTCCCAGGCTGTGAATGGATGCCATTGACCTTTCTTATAGTATACACGTAAGTCGATGTCACTGGGTGAATATTCGAATGAACGGTTCTGTACCATTTCGGCATAAAGTCCTCCATCTGCTGTATAATTAAGATCTTCTATGAAAATCCCGAAGAGATCACGGCTGATAGATTTCTTTTGGGGTTGTGCGAATGCTGTACTTATAGCAAAGAGTAATATGTACAATAATGTCACTTTTTTCATTGTTATAAACTTTTTTATTATTGATATTAAGATTAATATAAATAAAAGATGATAATCTTCTTTTCTATTCATTATCCGGCAAAAGCTTTTCTGAGTGTACCTTGATTATCTGTTTTCAATCCATCTGCATTATAGTTCATTTTATTAATTGGATCTTGATAGTCTGATGCAGGATGTTTTTATAAGAGGATTATATAATAAAAGTTCGTAACAAACTATTTAAATGAAAGTTACGAACTTTTATTGTATGAACTATTTTACTTTTTCTTTATACTTGTCAGCAAAATCATATAATGAGTTTTGTTGTTATCCGTCCCTGTCGGTTGGTATTTGGTTTTTTGCCCTGTACCGGCAAATATAACATCAGTTACGTCTCCCAAAGCCTTGACTTTTGCAGCATCTTCTTCACGGTCAACAATAAAAACACATGGAGTGATACCCCATTCAGTAGCTGCTCCTTCTACGTATTCCGTTAGTATGTAGTAAGTGCCGTCGTGAGTGACTTTAGCTGTACGATTTGCAACCTGTACGAATTCGTCAGCCGTTATATTGGGAACTCCTATTTCGTCATCACTACATGCTATGAATAAAAAAGGCAGTAGTAATACTCCAAGAATATATCTTATATTTTTCATCGTTTATTTTTTATTAGTTATTACTTCATTCTACCAGCCTGGATTTTGTTTTAATTGTGGATTCAGGCGAATTTGTACCAACGGCAGTGGCGACAGGTAGTCGCGTTGGCTGAAGAGCAGGTTACCTGCCAGCGTAGCAATTGAACGTCCATAATCGGGATCATTAGGTCCGGTTCCTTTATAGATACCATAAAGCAATGGATATTTTTCGGGATAATAGCATGGCTCACCGAAATAAGTGGCGTCATTTGCTTTTTCTGTTTCATAAGCTGTGCCAAGGATGCGATGTCCGAACTTTTGGCCCCTAAGGTTGATATGTGCGATTCCCCAACGTTTCAGATCGTCCAGACGGAAACCTTCGCCAAAAAGTTCACAAGCACGTTCGCGACGAATTTCATCCAACATATTCATTTTCTTACAGATGGTCTTTCCGGTTGCATGGTCAAAGTAACCGGCATCCCAAACATTAGCAATCAGCGCATTGGTCAATGGAGCTACACGGGCACGGGCGCGATTCTTATTGATTGACTTGTTCAAGTCCTCATCGGAAATGGTTCCATCATTCAATTCGCAGGTGGCTTCTGCATAAATCAGATAGACTTCAGCCAGACGAATAAGCGGATAGTCTGCCGATTCTGTATTCTGTGGTCTGTTGGCCCCTTCAATTAGGAATTTGCGGCTACCATAAGAACCGGCTGTAGCGTTGTTACGAAGAGTAGGTTTAAATACTCCGCAGGGACTGCTGTAGGCTGGGTCTGAACCATCGTATACTTCATTGTTTTTCGGATATAGAGCTTCGGGATATGGATTTCCGGCTTGTGTCAATTGGCGTCCGTCTTCCGGACGGCTGCTCCAGATAGCACGGTCGGGCAAATATGCACAACCGATAAAGCGATAATCTCGGTTGCGGAATTCACCATAGAATGATTCATACCCTGCGAATTCTGGATTGTTTTGTGCATCGGATATACTGCCCGTATAGCTGATGCGAATCGGTAATCCGTTACGGCATAAGAAAGACTCTCCGAATGAGGTACTGATATTTGAACCTTGCCAGGTTGCAACCGTATGTGATAGATTAATTTTGCCTTGTTCCAGGTTATAGTCATATTTTTTATAGAAGATAAACTCTTTATTTGTGCTCTTCCCTTTATTTTTGAAGTTAGGAATATTGCCGGCGCCATCGTCTATGTTGAACAAATAGAAGTAGCTTAAAGAATCGCATTCATTCCATAGCTGGAAGGTTCCGCTTTCCGCTTCTATAATCACCTCATCTGCTAATTTTTGTGCTCGCTTCAGCATAGCTTCAATGGACATATAGCCTTCCGGTTTAGCAGTTCCGGCACCTGTATTCACGCCATCACCATCTAAATCATACTCTATATTCGGTACATACTTCTCCCAGGTTGCCTCATAAAGTAATACTCTTGCCAGAAATGATTTTGCTGCTTCCTGACTAACTTTACCTTTTGAACTTTCAGAAATAGCACTTTCTTTGGGTAACATAGGGATAGCTTTCTCTAAGTCGGAAATGATAAAATTAGCAACCTCATAGCGGCTTTTGCGTGGGCCGAACAGTACATCCCCATCTGTCACATCTAATACACGGTCTACAATAGGCACGCCACCGAATGTTTTTAATAAATAGAAATGCTGCCATGCCCGGAAAAAATAGGCAGTGCCTACAGACTGGGCAATGCCACTGGGATTGCCTGAGTATTCTGCAGCCTTTTGCAATAAGATGTTGCAAGTACGAATGTGGCCATAAGGTTTGTCCCATTGATAGTTACCTTCAGGTGCAGAGCCTCCGCCATTGGATCCTAACCCCGAAATGTCAAGGTTTCTATCCATACTGTCATAGTTGGCTTTACCATCATAGTTTTTCCAGGCTTCCACATTGTAGAGAGCGTTGGCTGCTTGTTCAAACTGTTCGGGTGTTTTGAAGAAGATTGCTTCCGTTCCTGTTGATAAAGGTTCTTTATCAAGAAAATCGCTACATGAAGCTAATAGCAGTGTCATTGTCGACACTAAAAATATTTTATTTATTATTGCTTTCATATTCTATGATTACATTTGGTTTTTATTAGAATGTAATATCTACGCCGAAGGTTAACAAACGGCTGAATGGGAATGTCGTGTTACCGCCTTCTCCATTTTCCGGATCATAACCGTCTTTGATTTTTGTCCACTCCCACAAGTCATCACCGGAGAAGTAAACCCTTAACTTGCTGAGACCGGCTTTAGCAATCCATTGTTTGGGAAGTGAATAACCTATAACCAGTGATTTCAGACGTATATATCTGTTTTTCTGTAAGCTGGCATCCACATTGGCATAATTAAATCTGTTGAATCCTGCATTACGCGATAAAATAGGATATTCAGCGTTGGTGTGATTGGGTGCCCAGGTATCTCCCATAAAGGTGTTATTCTGTCTTACATAGTTTGTGACAAATGGCGCATACAAACTACCGCCTCTTAGAATAATCTGTTTGGCAACTCCTTGGAAGAAAGCGGAGAAATCGACTCCTTTCCATTCTAAACCGGCTTTAAAGCCAAATGTCAGACGGGGAGCTGTGTCACCTGCATAATAGATATCCCGGGCAGTAATAGCACCGTCACCATCTACGTCGACAAATCTGCGAGCACCTGGACGGAGACGTGCCAAATCAGTTTCCGATGGAGCCGGAAGAATGTTATTGGGTTTGGGTCCGGTATGGTCTGCATTCCAATAGTACATTTCATAAAAGGCGTCCACTTCTTCCTGAGTTTGGAAAAGGCCATCGGTCTGGTAAACATAAACGGCGTTTAATGGCTTTCCTATCAGTCGTTTGGAATTATATCCGGCATTGGGGACTTCTTCATTATTAGGTAAAGTCAAAATTTTAGTCCATGCGTCGGAGAGAGAACCACCGATGTTGTATCTTACTTCTCCAATCTGATCGTTCCAATTCAAAGCAAGTTCCCAACCTTTCGCACGTAACTTTCCATTGTTTAATTTAGGAGCTCCTGCACCAAGAACTGCAGGATAGGATGTACCGATGAACATACCGTTATTCGTTTTTATGAAATAGTCGAATGCTCCTCTCAATCGATTATCGAGTACAGCGATGTCCATACCGACATTATGACTGTTCAACGTTTCCCAAGTACGGTCGGCCGAACGCATTCCATCAACCCAAAGCGAACTATGTTGCGTGGGGGTTACTCCAAAAATAGATGTTCCTGTTTTGATTTCCGAGAATCGTTCATAGTTGTTGATTCCATCTACGCTACCGGTTTTTCCATAATTATAGCGAACCTTTAAGTCGCTCAGCCATGAAATGTTTTTCATGAAATTTTCTCGTGATATTCTCCAGAATCCAGATACAGAATAGAAGTTTTGCCAACGCTGTGATTTGTCCAATTTAGAGGAACCATCCCGTCTCCCTAATATTTCAATAGAATATTTGTCACTATAAATATAGTTTAAACGTCCCATGTAAGATACGAATCCCCAGGAGCTTTGTCCTCCAGAAGCTTCTTTGTTGGTACCATCAATCCATACATTTAAATCGCTGAGACCAGAGCCAGGATACATGGGGCCCATGTAACGACCGGCTAAAATTTTCTTGCTGGTTTCCTGCTCGGCTGTCATACCAATCATGGCTGATAAACTGTGTACATTGGCAAATGTACGTTCATAATTGGCGAAAGCGCCGAGAGTGACATTTTCCCATTTTTCAATTGATTCCTTTAAAGAACCCGGACCTTGCTTTTTTCCGGTTACAGTGCCTGCCCAATCATAGTAGGTCACCTCATCCCATTGTTCTGTCTTGTTTCTCTGTGCCAGTTTATAGTTACCGGAAGCACTTAGAGACAGGCCTTCTACCCACTTGTTTAAATCAAGTGTAGCTCTTATGTCTCCGCGGAATGTAGTCAAAGAGTTGTCGATCCGACCACCATTAGTAAGTCCTCCTATCGGGTTACGGTTATTACTGAATGTATCATATGGATCACCATTCATATTAAGCATTGGCCAGAACCAGGGATCCATCCAACCGGCACCTACATCGGTAGAAGGAGTAGAAATATCACGTTTTTCATAAGACATACTGGTGGAGAACTTCAGAAGTTCATTGGCTTGATAGTCGGCATTCAAACGTGCACTGTATTTCTTTTCACCATCATCGGCCACTTTTAGTTGAGATTGGCTATCTGAGTATCCTAAAGATGCATAATAATTAAACTTATCATCAGCACCGGAAATTGTAACTGTGTGCTTATGTGAAGTTGCCTGGCCGTATAAATAGTCTTCCATATACACATTTGGATCCCAACGTTTAATTTTGTCCCCATCTGCAATCGTGACTACTTTTCCTGCTCTAAGAGCATCGAACAGGTTTGAGCCACCGTATGACATAATGCTGCCTGTATTAGGGTCGATGATGGTGGGATCATCTTCCCATTTTCCCTTTTCAGGATTCCAGGCGGTAGCTTTTCCGCCACCAAAAATCCAATAGTTTACAGACTGATATATTTGGCGAGGGTCAGTCAATGATGGCGTACTGTACTGGGCATCCAAATATTGGGCTTCGAAAAACATGTCAAGCCATTGTCTGTTGGTCGTAAGAGGTGGCTGAATACCATCGATAGTACGACTGAGAGAGCCGCTATATGAAATTTGTGCTTTTCCTTTCTTTCCACGTTTAGTTGTTACCATAACAACGCCTGCTGCAGAACGGGCACCATAAATAGCTGCTGAGGCATCTTTTAATACTGAAATGTTTTCAATGTCATTTGGATTCATGGCATTCAACTCATCCAATGAACCGGACATGCCATCAATGATAATCAACGGACTGGAATCACCATTAATGGAGATGTCACCGCGTATCTTCATTTTAGCTTCTTCGCTACCCGGGCGGCTGGAGGTACGGGTGATAACCAGTCCTGGCACTTCACCTTGCAAAGCGACCGTGGTATTACTTATACCCTTATTGGAAAAAGCCTCTTCACCCTTTATTTGAGTGATGGCGCTGGTTAGAGATGCTTTCTTTTGCGTACCGTAACCAACTACTACTACTTCAGCCAGCATTTCGGAATCTTCTGCCAGCCTGACATTGATTACAGTTTTGTTGTTAATAGGAATTTCTTGTGTCTTGTAGCCGATAAATGAAATGACTAATGTACCTTTGGCATTATTTAGTGTGAAATAACCGTTGATGTCAGTAATGGTTCCGTTGGTTGTATCTTTCACTTTGACGTTTGCGCCAATAACAGGTTCCCCGGTATTATCAATGACTTTACCGCGTATGGTTAGCCCGTTTTGTTGTACTTCTTGCGTAGCCTGTACGGCTGCATTGGCATTATATGCGGGAGATAATGCTGTTAAACATAGGGCTGCTGCGAATATAAATTTCTTTCTCATATTAAAGATTTTAGTGATTTCAGTATTAGATTTACTTTTCCGGGCTGAATACATTTACCTCGGAGATCATCACGAAGTTACTTGAACCTTTATCGCTTTCAGCAAAAGAAACTTTGATGTAGCGGGCGGTGACAGTTGACGGAAAGTGGAATAGTTGGGGAAGGTCTGAATTGGAATCAAAAGAAAAATGTCCTTGTTCTTCCCAACCCCAATTATCTGGTTTACTCTTGTCTGTTGCGGCTGCATCAGAGCAAGTGTAGAAGGTTTGTCCTTTGTGTGTACCATTGTTACCAAGGCGCCTCCGGATATCAATATGGCTGATCGGATAATCTTTTCCCATATCAATAATAAAAAAGTGTGGATAGGCTGATGAAGTTTTCCATGCTGTATGCCAGAACGTGTCCGGATCATCGTCAATCATAGTTATTACACGACCGTTAACTGTACCTTCACCTATAGTTTCTTGAGAGCTATAACCAATAGTCCCATCATTGGATGAGCCATTATAGTCGGGGAATGCCCAATTGGTTTTAGAAATCTTTTCCATAGTTTTTACCATTACTTCAAAAGGAAATATTTCAGAAGCGTTTGCTTCCTCGTCTTGTGTAGTGACATTAATGATACATTCCTCCGCTGAGAAGTAGTTCACTGTTTCGTATGTGAGAGGTACAAAACGTTTTTCTTTACTTCCTGCAGCTGCTAACACCTTGACACTTCCAACTTTTGAAGGCTGTTTTTTTGCATAATAATCTAATACTACATATACTGGAGCTACTGATTCATTATGCCAGCTTACGTTTACACCTCCTGGTTGTGATTCAATTTCCACAGTTTCGGCAACTACAGCAAAAGCAGGCGTATCGGGAGAAACTGTAATTTCTACTGCTCCTTTGTTATTGCCTTTGACTGAACAAGAGAATAAGGAAAATGTCACCGGATCGGTATTTGCAAATCCGCTGACAGTGGCTTTATTAATACCATTTTTATCTGCCTTTTCCTTGGAAAATAGTAGATATTTTTGTTCTCCTTTTGATGTTATGTATTCTATTTTAGTATACATGAAGGTTTCATCAGCAGGAGTAGTCCATGTTATATAAACTTCGCCCGGACCTGCTTCTGTTTTCACATTTGTGACCTTTTCAGGTGCCGCATCATTAATGGAAATTCTACCTTCTTCTTCATCTCCGCAAGAGCTGAATATGGCAGATAAAGAAAACAAAATCACCGTAGAGAAAAGCATTCTCTTTAACGGGTACTTTAGAAAATCTTTCTTCATAAATTGTAAATTTAAAATTAACACTATTGTTATAAATCTAATTAGATACATTGTCTGATGAAATCACGTACTACCTTACGGCTGACAAACAGATGGTTTTCGACCGTACGAGAAGAAATACTGAGTTCGGTGGAAATTTCGGAGATGGACTTTTCTTCGAAGCGATTCATGGTATAAACCTTTCTGCGTTGGTCGGAGAGCATCTCTAATTTGTGTTTCTCTAAGAGAGAAAGTTCTTTTGCTATAATGAGACTTTCCGTCTCGTTTGTATAGGTTATAGCATGATCATATATATATGAGGTGATTTCCTGCTTCTTATAATAACGGCGCAGATAATCGTTCAGCAAATTACGGGCAATGGTGAAAATGAAATATTTCACGGTATCGGGGCGAAGCATTTGTTTATAGTCCATAAGACGCAGAAATACATCTTGGGATAAATCCCTTGCTGTTTCCCAATTATTAATTCTATAATAAATATAAGAACATACTGATGGGTAGTATTCTTTATAAGAATTGGTAATGAGGCAGGGTGTTGTTGCTTTTAAGTCTTCCATGCTTTCGATTTTTGGTTTTACAATTTGCTGTTTATAGAACCTTTCTTTGTCAAGAAGTTCAATGCAAAAATAAGTAGTAAGAAACAGACAGAAAACGAAAAAAGGATGGAAGGTGTATCAAACTTATGAAAGATACTATTTATCTTTAATTGCTTTGATTATCAATGAAATAAAACGGTATCACAAATGAGTGATACCGCCGGTAATATGGAGAATGGGTTATTCTTTGTCGAATTGCTGGATATATTCGTTGGGGGTAGTACCTGTAAACTTCTTGAAAGCTCGGAAAAACGATGCTTTTGATTTAAAACCACACTTTTCGGCCAATGTGACCAAAGTATATTTTTTATGTTTGCCTTCGCTGACCGACTGCTTGAACTGCTCAACACGGTAGCTGTTGACAAAATCGTAATATCCCATTTTGAGATAATGGGTGAATATAGCGGAAAGGAGATAGGTGGGGTAACCGATGGCAACCGCCACTTCTGATTGTTTCAGGTCTACATTAAGGTAGGCTTGTTTCTCCTGCATATACTTCTTTAATGCATCAATCACTTCGCCGGCTTCTTCTTCACTCAATTTCACATAGCTTTCCGTAGGCTGGACAGTAACTTTTTTCTCCGGCTGGGAATCTTCCGGTAATTTATCTGGGATGGTTGCGTTTACTGATACTGTTTTCTTTCTCTTGAAAATTAATAAAGAAACTATTATTGCTATTATTATAATACTGGCATAAGTCATCCAGGAACGGTTAGCTTTTATTTTAAATGCAACCTGATCTATTGAATCTGAGTCCAGAAACTTACGGATCTGGAAGACATATTCTCCGGCTGGCAGGTCAAAATAAGAAACTTTATCTCCGTTAGTCAACACTGTCCACGTAGAATCTTTGCCTTGAAGCATGTACTCATACTTAATCAGTTCCGGTTTTTCATATCCTAAAGAGGCGAATCGGAAAGTGATAGTATTTTCATTTGATTTTAAATACAAAGTAGAATCCGGCTTTAATTTATAATCGTCAGCATAGAAGTTACCATTGATCTGCATTTCTGTGATTTGTACGGGTGAGGGGATAAAGTCTGCCCGGGGATTTACCATGAACAACCCTTTCACGCCACATATCCATAACATGCCATTTTTATCTTTTAAGATTGGTGGTCCGGCATTGGTGTTCAAATCATTTATAGAAGGAAAAAATGTGTAGCGATTCAGGCTCTCATCAACCCGTAATAGTCCATCCCATTGCCCTAACCAATAAAATCCCTGATCGTCTTGTATAAAATTGGGGCAAAGAGGGGAGAGGTGATGAAAATGATTCAATGATTTATCAGCTACTAACAGGCGGTTGTTTAACTGGCAGAAAAAGAGTGTGCCGTCTCTCCCTTCATAAATGTACCGGATAGCTTCTTTACAATATACCTCCGGCAACATATCCTGGCTACATTTTCCTGTCTGGCTATCAAATACTGCCAGCCCTTTATCCGTGCCTACCCAAAAGCGCTTGGCTGAATCTAAGTAGATGCCATATACGATATTGCCTGGCATACCACTGTTTGATGCATTGTACTCCCGGACTGTTTGAGTTTGTTTGTCATATGAATAAAGACCGTCAGAAGTTGCTAACCATAATTTCCCGTTTTCATCTTCTAAAAACATGAAAATATCATTCGATACGCATGCACGAGTCAGGGGCGTTTCTTTGAAAGTAGCGGGTTGGGGAGTGAAGGCGGACAAACCACCTCCACAGGTTCCAACTAATATATCTCCTTCGTATTCATGAAAGGAAAATATCAGATTGGAGCGTAAATTTCCGGTTTTATCACCCCGGACATTTATGTATTGTATTTTTCCGGTTGCTTCGTGTACGTAATAGAACCCTTCCCGCGTACCGATGAAGCTATACTCTCGAGTAGGAAGAAAACTACGTACTGCAATGTCCTTGGTTTTGAAGATTCCTTTGTCATAGCGCTGGAAAAACTCATTTTTCTTCCTCAATATATTCATACCCAGATAGTATCCTGTTCCACACCATATATCACCTTGAGACAGCAAGATGGAAGAAATGTTGTTGGATAAGAGATCTTGTTCTGCTTCTCTACCATAGGTAGCAGAATAAATGATTTTTCTTTCAGTTAAGGATAGTAGAAAAATTCCCTGTCCGCTGGTAGCAACTCCCAAAACATCTTTTTCATAGGCAAGGTTTGAAATGGGTACTTTGATTTCATTCCAGTAAGGAGCAAAGTTCAGGTGAAGTAAATTGAAAGTTATAATGTTTCCCTTTTCTGTGCCTATATATAAAGTATCATCTACTTTCACAAGACATTTTAATTGTCCGCATGAAGATAGAGTACATCTATATTGTTTGAGTGAACCGGATTTGGCATCGCAAATAACAACTCCATTTGGAGTTAACAACCAAACAGAATTATGATTGTATATTGCAATATCCAAGATACGATTATTATCAGAAAGAATGTTTTTTTCGTTGATAATAATGTGTCGGAGTTTTTTCCCATCATAGATGTAGAGTCCATTTACTGTCCCTATATAGAGTCTGTTTTCCTCATCTTTTTCTAATGCTTGGACAGGAAAGTTTATTTCCTCAGTAAATACTCGTTCTAATATACGCTTTTCATGGTTCATGCGAAAAAGCCCTTGGATAGTACCTACCCAAAAATCATGTTTGTGATTTTCTATCAATGCGTTGACTAGAAAAGGAGAAGGAGTTATTCCTACTTGTTTTTCAGCGAAGGTGTAGAGTGAAGTATATTTGCCGTTTATACGTTCAACTGTAGTACCCGTACCTATCCAGATAAAACCGTCGGAATCTTTATAAATGCAATTGACACGATTGTCCTCGAATTTGCAATTCGCTTCTTCGTTTCCTATTGAATAGATAATATAGTCATTGTCGGAAGCAAAAATATTAAATGCCCCGATAAAAAGCATTACGAGAATTAATATGTGTTTTCCTAAGGACATAAGCATTTTTTCTTTATACTATGCAAATTTAGGAAAAAATGTCGTCTTTTAGTATTACTCGAATGAAAATATAAAACGAGATTCTATAAGGTGAGAGAATAAAGTATAGCTTCTCTTCTTATAGAATCTCATTGGTATTGTTTAACTGTCAATCTTTTCTTTTATTCGCGATACAGCATCAGCGTTCCCCAACCCAATTGGTCGAACGCACCACTGTTTGTGCCGTAACGGCTTCCACCGTCCACGCCACCTTCGGGGCGCATCTTGTCGGCAGCCATCTTAGCGTACTTGTAGCCACTGCCCAACTTTTTCACTTTGGTGTAGTGATTGTAGAGAATTTCCCATCCCGGACGGAGGTTGCCACGACCGTTATCATCAGCTACGGCTGTATGTATGGTGCCGTGATTCTTATCGGCGCAACTACAATCAATGCAATATTCATAGCGGTTGAACGGCATCTGTTCTTTGGTTGCCAACCAGGAGCCGGCGGCATTTAGCTGGTCGGAGCCATTACGCAAATTAAAGAGAGCTGTATATTCACCCATTTTCATTATTGCATTGTTCTTTGCGGCAAAGAAGTCGAGTTGAGTAACCGTTGGATTACATTGGAAGAGGGTGTAGGCCATTTGACAAAGATTAGCTGTTACAGCTATCGACATCATGGCGTGTCCCTGGTCACGACCACTCTCCTGATTCTGGGCTATCTCTTCGCCACTACCCAGAGGATCGGGGAAGGTGCCTTGAATGAGTTTACCGATATATCCATTACCTGCCCCATTGTAGAAGTAGTTCACCACAAAGTTCACCATTTCGTCGTCTTCATTCAGGATACCGATAGCAAGGTATGAACACATATTTACCAAATCCCAATTAGACCAGTAGTGATCGCTGCAAGTACCTTGATGACGTTTCATGAAGTCCAGGTTTTTAGGAGCGAATACATCTTTCATCCATTTCTTAAAGGCGGTCAAATCGTTGGCTGCCCAACCGCTATAGGTTGACATTATTTCACCTGCATTGGCAAAAGTGTAACTTTGTGCACCTGCGGCAAGCATATGGTTGGAGTCGTTTGAAGTTACCTCCTTACACACCTTTACCCAAGCATTCATAATTTTGATGGAAGCATCGGCATATTGTGTGTCGCCTGTCAGCTTCCATAACAATGACAACTGATAGGCAGCAGCGGCATCGCGCATTGCATTGCTGTAGTTCTCATTCGTTCCTGTTCCTGTAGCATCGCCACGTACAATCTTTTCGGTAGGTGTAGGAGTATAGGTAACATTTGTAAATTGACTACTCTTCAGCAAATTAAATTCATCCTTTACTGCCTGTGGTGCACTTCCGTTATCGAGCATTGTCTTCACACGTGTAAAGTCGGCCTCGTTGAACATGGCGCAAGGGTGAGTATAGGTGTATTTGGCGACCACTTCTTCATAAGGCATCTCCCAACTGTCTATATCTGTCGTTCCGTCTTCGATTTCACTGGAACAGGCTGTGAAGCCTGTTATCAGTGAGAGACCTAATGCGAATATTAAATTCTTTTTCATTGTGAATATTCTTTAGAGTTATGTTTTAGTTTCCGGCTGATATTTCAGCTTCAGCAAATGCTTTTGCTTCGGCTATGCTCTTGAATGTGCGAATCCAGTAAACCGTATATTGGCCGGTAGGCAGGTTCTCATTATAAATGTCCGCAACCTTGATTTGGAAGGTATTGGCTTCTACCACACCATTGCCTAATGCTGCATTGATAGACGGTACATCATAATATATCAGATTCGTACCATCACTCAGAAGTTCTCCGACATGGGCTCTACCGGCATTTCCGGACTTAGTTACCATGTCCAGTGTATATGCACCACCTTGTCCGATTCCTTTTCCGCCAACTGGCAATGTGGAGCGCATGGCAAGTATCGGATAGTTGGAGAAATCAAGGTTTATGGGGACATTTTTGAAACTCAAGTCCGCACGTCTCATAGTAGCGTTCTGAGCACCGGCTGTAACCACCATTTTACCATTTTCTATCACATAGCTTGAGTAATTCTGTCCAATTTTCCAGCCATCGAAATTATTCTGGCCATCCCAAATCACCCAACCGCTTTCTACGGTTACAGATACGGAAGCCGTCTGGCCAGTTGCCTTACAAGTTGCTGTAATAGTAGCAGTTCCGAAGCCCTTCGGTGTTACAATACCCAAATCTACCGTAGCAATGTTTTCGTCGCTGGAAGTCCAGTCTACTGAACCTGTGGTAGCGTTGGCGGGTGTGTAAGTAACATCCAGCTGAACCGGGCCGCGAGAGATACAAAGCGGTTCTGTCAAAGCAGAGATAGAGACGCTTTCTACCGGAATGTACTCTTTGATATTCAGCTCATAAGAGGCGGATACGCCACTACGGTCGTGTGTGTAGGCTGTAATGATGGCCTTACCCGGTATCAGGCAGTTTACTAAACCATTTTCTGATACTGTAGCGATGCTTGGGTTACTGCTTGCCCATGTCAGATAAGAATAGGTATGATTGGCCGGAAGGATGGATGCCTCCAATTGAATTCGGTCTGTCTCATAGATATCTTCTCCCTCTTTCGGATTGGTCAACATCATATCGGTAGCCTTTATGATTTCGGGTATTACATTGACCGTAACTGAAGCTGATGGACCAAAACCTATGGCGGGAGTCACACTAATGATGGCCGTACCTTCGGCTACACCGGTAATAGTACCTTGCTGTGAAACTTTGGCAACTGTTTCGTCGGTTGACTTCCAGATAATGGAACGATCTTCCAGTTCTTCGGGAGCATCAATCGCAAAAACAATAGTAGAGTCCATGCCAATGGCAAGCGGCAGGTTCTCACTTACCTTGAATGTGATGCCGTTGATCAGTTTGGCTTCGGGCATGGCAGGAGTAAATTCTTGATCCTTATCACATGCAGTCAGAGCCATGCAGGCCGTCAGCATCCCGATGGATGCCCGGCTCAAGCCTTGATATATAGAATTTCTATTCTTCATGTTGTTATCTTCTTTTTATGAATGAAAAACATTGATTTATTCTCCCCAACCCGGGTTCTGTTTCAGGTTCGGGTTCAACTGCAACTGGTCGGTAGGTAATGGGTAAAGATAGTGCTTATCTTCCCATTTACGTCCTGACTCCAGGATGATGAAACCGTCGCTGTTTCTTTCATTGGTAACGCCCGGCCATTTGTTCTGGAACTCTGTACCTGTCCATCTGATACCCAGGAAGTCCTGCGGCATTTCCGTTTCAGCTGTCTTCCAACGCTTCAGGTCGTCTATACGGAAACCTTCGTTGAACAATTCAATGGTACGTTCACGGCGAATTTCAGTTCTCATATCCAGATCGTGAGTTGTAGCAAATGCATTGGTCAGCTTGGGCATTTTGGTGTTGATGCGGCAACGAACCAAGTTGAGAGAGAGGTTCAGGTCTTCGTCAGAAATCTTTTCATCCCGTTCAAATACTGCTTCGGCATAGTTCAGCAGAACTTCTGCATAGCGGATGATGGGGTAGTCGTAGCTTTCATAGGTATCGTTCACATAGCGTTCGCAAGCCCACTTCTGATTGTTATAACCACTTCCGCTGGTAGGTACCAATCCTTTGATGGAAGCTGAAGCGCGGTCAACGGCATCACCTGTCCAGTTGACACGTGAGTTCAGGTTACTCCAGAAATATTCATAAGGTTTGCAGAGGGTATAAACCATACGGTTATCTCTGTTCAGGTATTCGTCCAAAATCTTCAGGTCTCCTTTATATACTTCCGATTTTTCAATGGGGAGTCCATCCTGGCAGAGATACATTGCAGCAAATTTGTGAGAAATCATTTGGGCATTTGCCAAACACTCTTTCGTGATATTTGAACCGATAGGAGCCAACGCTTCGTCATGACGGCGGGAGAAAATATACTCCGTATTGGCGCTTTTCTGTAATCCGGCAGGGTTACATTTCGTATCTTCCAGGATAAACATATACTTCTGTGCACTGTCGCCTAGGATAGCAGGTGCAAACAGTGAGAAGTTTTTAGTGTTGATCACTTCTTTTGCTGCATTTGCCGCAATGTCCAACAAGTCTTTACCACGAGCTGTGTTACCACGGAACTTTTGCCATGTACCTTCGTAGAGTGCTACACGGGAAAGCATTGCCCAGGCGCCTTCGCGACCTACACGTCCTTTTTCCACTGTGGAAGTGACGGGAAGTAATTCGGCGGCATCTTTCAAATCCTGAATGATGAGGTCGGCTACTTCGCTGCGGTCGTTGCGTGCTGCTTGCATTTCGGGAGCAGTAACATCAATCGGTGTAGTGACTACTATGACATTTCCAAAAAGCTGCAACAGGTCAAAGTAGCAGTAAGCGCGGAAAAACTTGGCTTTACCGATATATTGTGCGATGTCACTCTGGTTTGCAAAACTCTCTGCTTTCTGTAAGAGGATATTTGTACGACGGATGCGATTGTAAGCATCGGTGTAGTTGCCGTCGGAAGCCGGTATGCTGTTGGTTCCGTTAGCAAATACATTCTTGCTGCCTTTATCCATAATAAGGTCGGAACGCTTATCGGAGTGGGGGGCATCGTAGACGCTGTTTTTGAAATCGCGTGTCCAGCCATAGAACTGATTGGAGAATAACTTGAAGTCTGTAGCAGTCTGCCAATAGTTGCCATCGGCAATCTGGTCTTTCGGATCCAGGTCGAGACAGGAATGTAACATACATCCTATTGCCAGTATCAAGATAGATTTAATTGTATATTTTTTCATTTTTGTCTTCAATTAAAAGGTTAAATTCAATCCAAAAGTTACAGTGCGCAGGAAAGGATGTCGCTTGGAGTTGTCCACTTTACGATTTGCTTCCGGATCCCATCCATCATTAATTTTGCTGTGTTCCCACAAATCGCTACCTGTCACATATACGCGCGCCTTACTTAATATTTTTGTTTTGGCAAGCAGGGAAGCCGGAAGTGAATAACCCAGAGTTACATTTTTCAAGCGCAAATATGCTCCGTCTTCTACCGACCATGAAGAACATTGGTAGTTGTAGTTGTTAAGTTCGGACTGGTTAGTCAGTGCAGGGAAGAATGCACCCGGATTATCCGGAGACCATGTGTTGCCTATATGCTGGTCGCTCGTGTTCAGATAAACGGCACGCATCGGAATTCTCCATGTACTCTCCTCACGCCAGATGGTGCGTTTGCCCGCGCCCTGGAAAACGATGGCAAGGTCAAAACCATTCCACTCCAGACCTGCATTGATAGAGAATTGTACTTTAGGATCATCTGTACCCAGGTAAACAAAATCTTCTTCTGTCAGCTTGCCATCCTTATTTACATCTTCGAACATGTTATCGCCAAGGCGCAGGTTGTTGAGTGTACCGATGGTACTGGTATTTTTATACTTATCCACATACTTTTTCAGTTGCTCTTCTGTCTGTATCTTACCGCAGTAACGGAGACCGAATACAGAGTTCAGAGGATATCCTTCACGGTCGGAGCGTACACCTGCTTTGATGGCTCCACTACCACCGTTATCCACTAATTCGTTGGTAGTGTAGGTAAAAGTACCGCCGATATGATAGTTTACTTTTCCAATCTTATCCGACCAGTTGATCATACCTTCCCAACCGTGTGCCTTGAATGCACCGTAATTTGCCGTGGGAGCCTTGTCACCCAGAATACCCGGATAGATTACGTCGATCAACATATTGTCACTCTTCTTCCAGAAGATTTCTGCCGTACCCGTCAGGCGGTTACGCAAGAACCCGAAATCAAGACCAAGATTATAATTATGGATGCGTTCCCATGTACGGTCAGTACTCGGCAACTTACCGTTAGTGTCTACATAAGAGATTTTTCCATTGCCTATCAATGCACCGCCACTGGGGGTGAAGTTGTATAACTGTGCCCCGTCATAGCGGTCAACGCCACTCTGATTACCTACGCTACCGTAAGAAGCTCTCAGCTTCAGTTCGTCTACAAATGTCAGATTCTTCATGAATGCTTCTTCCGAAATTCTCCATCCGGCAGAAGTACCCCAGTAGAATACCCAACGGTTTTCGGGCTGGAATTTGGAAGAACCGTCATAACGTCCCTGTGCTTCCAACATGTATTTAGAACGATAATTGTAGTTGATACGACCGAAGTAAGACATTACTGCCTCTTGCCATTTGGTTGATTTGTCGTCACCGTTCTTCAGGTAGACAACATCTTTTGTGCTATTGGGAATTTCCAGTGAGGGCAGTATACCTTCTGTATAGAGGAAAGTGCCTTCATACTCTTTCAGGTTATATTGCGAACCCACCATCACTTTTACATCATGAACATCGGCAAAGATATGCGACCAGTCGATGTGTCCGGACAATGAGTAAAAGTCAGTACGTGAATTGGATTTGGAATATGAACTCTTGTCCTCTGTCGGATTGCTGCGAACCACGCGGTCACCTGCATAGTTATACCAATCAATCGCTTTACTTTGTTTATCACGGATGGCTGTTGATGTATTATAACCGGCCGTTACAGAAGCTGTCAGGTTTTTCAGGATGGAATATCTGAATGTCTCGCTGATATTGATAGCAGATACTTTCAGTTTGTTGTCACCGCCCAATTCACAATACCAGTTGGGTGCACCCCATGTTCCCCATGCATAAGGTTTGCCATTAGCTGTAGCAGATGGGAAACCCGGTTGCTGTGAGTTGGTGGTCAGCGCCGAACCAATCTGTGTAGGTGCCACTTGATCCTGGCGGTTGTAAGCAATTACCGACTCAATAGAAGCGCGGTCAGACAGTTTAAAGGTATTTGTCAAGCGCAGGTTGTAACGGTTGTTATTGTTGTTACCCCATTTCAAGTTACTGTCATCATACATATAGCCTAAAGACAGACGGTACTTTGAGGCATCCGAGCCACCTGCTATGGCAAGTTCGTGTTGCGTGGAAGCGGCTGTTCCCCACATGATATCCTGCCAGTTGGTATCGAAAAATACAAAGTCCGCTACGTCCGTGAAGGCATTTCCAAAGGGATTCGTAGTATGGTCAAGATTGATATACTGATTTTTATACGCCAATGCTAGTTTTGCATAACGCATCCAGGTATCATCGTCACCGTAACCGTCATTGGTACGTGCATCTATCACGGAGGAAGCCCATTGCTCCAGGCTCATCAGATGAGGAGACAGACCGATAAACTTACTTGTTACCGAACCGCTATAGTCTACCTGCACCTTGCTTGCCTGGGCTTTCTTGGTAGTTACCAATACACCACCGGCAGCTTTGCTACCGTAGATGGAAGCCGAAGCATCTTTCAAGAAGTTGATAGACTCAATATCGGAAGGATTCAACAGACGCAACTCGTTTACGCTTTCATATTCCACGCCGTCGATAATGACTAACGGACTGGTCGTGTTTTTTGAAACTGCGCCGCGCAGACTCATGTTCCAGCTTTCATCGCCCGGGGCTGTAGAGTTACGCGTGATAATGACTCCGGGAACCTGGCCTTGCAATGCCTGTACAGGACTGGACATTGTTCCTTTATTCTCTAACATCTTCTGATTCACCACTGTTACCGAACCGGTCATTGTAGCTTTCTTTTGTGTACCGTAGCCCACAACCACCACTTCGTCCAGCATTTCCGAATCTTCTGCCAGAATCACTTTCAGATTGGTTTCATTTCCTTTTACCACAATCTCCTGTGACTTATAGCCTATAAATGAAACCACTAAAGTCCCTTTTGCATTACTCAGACTGAAATTACCGTCAATGTCGGTAATGCAACCGTTCGTGGTGCCTTTCACCATAATGTTGGCACCAATGATGGGTTCACCGGTGGCATCCACTACGGTACCTTTTACTGTACCGGTCTGCATAATGGCTTGTACCTCATTTACATTGGCAAAAGCCTGCTGCGGGCTACCTACACAGAGTGCAGATGCCATTGCTGCTGAGAATAAAATTCTTTTCGATGAGAATTTCAGAAATTCATTCCTCATAATTTATAAATTTAAAATTAACACTATTATTTCGATTGTAATCTAATTAGATACATTGTTTCATATATTCACGTATTTCCTTCCGGCTGATAAACAAATGGTTTTCGACCGTACGGCGTGAAAGGTTCAATTTGGCGGAAATTTCCGATGAGGATTTATCTTCAAAACGACTCATGATATAAATCTTTCTGCGTTGTTCCGGAAGAGTGCGCAGTTTGCGCTTTTCACAAGCCAGTAAATCATTGGCAATAATCTGGTTTTCCGTTTCATTGGTACAGGTCGTTGCATGATCATATATATAAGATGTTATTTCTTGCTTCTTATAGTGACGGCGTAGGTAATCGTTCACCAGATTACGGGATATGGTGTAAATGAAAAACTTTACGGTATCCGGACGGAGCATTTGCTTATAGTCCATTAAACGCAGAAATACATCTTGGGCTATGTCTTCAGCTTCTTCTTTACTGTTTATTCTATAATATATATAGAGATAGACGGAGCGGTGGTAACTCGTATAAGAGTCAGCTATCAATTGAACGGATGTCATCTTTTTGTTTTCCATGCTTCAGACTTTGGTTACGTTTTACGTTAGCTTTACGATTGCAAATATAAAAGGTAAAAAACGGAAAACAATTTTTTATAGTGCTTAACAAATCTCATCTCATTAACTTAGACTAAAAACTAATTAATTTGCTGTAATATAGCTGTTTAAGAATTTGAGACTCGTAGTATCAACTAATAATTTGAGACTCCGGGGTGAGTTGGACGGAAAATCTGATGCAACAAAAACGCACTTATCTTTCAATATGCTGAAAGATAAGTGCGAAAAATAATGGAGTATATCTTAGTATTATAGATTATTCGTCGTTATTCTTTCCGATGCTTCGGATATATTCATTGGGAGTGATGCCGGTAGCCTTCTTGAAATAGCGGAAGAAGGAGGCGCGTGAGCTAAAACCGCAGAGTTCGGCAAGTGCTCCCAGTGTATATTTGGAATATTCGTCTTCGTTGATAAGACGCTTGAACTCCTCAATACGGTAATCATTGATGTAATCGTAATAATTACGGTTCAGATGTTGATTGAAGAGATAAGATAAAGTATGTGCTGACCTGCCGAGCATGGTTGCCAGATCGGCTATTTTCAAATCCGGGTTTGTATATGGCTTATCACGAAGCATCAGAGCCTCCAGCTTTTCTGTCAGGCGCTGACATTCTTCCGTGCTTATCTTATTGGTTTTATATTTTGATTCTACTGTCTTTTCTTGCTTTTCAGGCTCTTGCACATCTTCCGGAAGCTGGATTTGAATATTTTTCGTTTGCTTCGCTTTTCTCTTACGCTGATAGTAAATGTAGCCGATAAAAACTAAAGCAATGGAAACGGCAATGATGCTCCATGTTTCTACAGGATAGGCAATGTGGACAGCGGTGTGTATTTCAGAATCAGGGTTCCCGATATAGCGTAACTTGAAAAGATAGTTTCCGGATGATAAGTCATAATAAGTAATTTCCGACTTTCCGGTCAGTATCTGCCAGTCTTCATCTTCACCTTCCAATTTGTATTCATAAGTCATATAAGCCGGTTCGGTATAGGTAAAACCGGAGAAGTGAAATGTCAGGTTGTTTTGCGAGGATTCAAGTTGTATTTCAGGAACTTTTCCACTTTCAATAATAGGATGAAGCGATTTCTTTCCATTGACGTAAATATCTGTAATAGTCAGCGGATAAGTGTATCTTTTCATCTGATTATTTTGCTTGAAGTTCATATAAATCAGCCCTTTGGAATTTCCCATCCATATATTTCCCTGTTGATCCTGTACGGGAGGGCATAATGTGAAAATAGAACTGGGAATACCGTCTATGAAATTATAAGGAATAAAAGTTTCTTTCTTGTCGTAGCGGTAGAGTCCGTTATTGGTTCCTATCCAGAGCCATTTTTCGTCATCTTCCAGAATAAACATACCATCTTTTCCTTCCAGTTGTGTATCAGGTTGTAACCTTCTGAAACGGCTCATGGAAAGATCGGATATACACATACTTCCTTTGTCCGGCAGGAAATAAAGATTATGGTCGGAGTCTTCATATACAACTCTGATCTTTTCTTTATGAATAAAGTTTTCCGGGAAGATGTCGGTTTTCAGACTTTCAGAAGAGGGGTCCCAGATGCACATGCCATTCTCCGTACAAATCCATCCTTTATGTGTGGAGTCGAAATAGATTTCGTAAACATTCCCTTCGGGTAATTTGGAGTTGGCACTGGTATATTGCTTGATTCTTTTCCCATCCTTATAGCAATAGAGGCCCATTGAGGTACCTATCCACAATTGGTCTTTGTTATCCGCTTTTATACTGAAAATCTGTCCCCGCATGAAAGGTTGCGGTTCATTAGGTTCGAAGTCGTGAATAGTAAGATCAACAGGATTGAATATGTACATACCCCCGCCATAGGTTCCGATATAATATTTATCCTGAAATTTGTAGATACAGAAGATCATACTGGAACGCAATTCGGGAGATTTAAAGTTTTTGAAGCGTCGTTGCTCTTCGTTTATATAGAATAGGCCGTCGCGGGAGCCGACTAATTTCTCATGCTCGGTAATTGCAATACTGCGTACAGGCATATCTTTGGAGTCAAAATACGGGAGATAACTGTAAGTAGAGAAAAGTCCGCTCTGGTACAGACTGTAATCCAATCCAAGTTGATAGAAACCTATCCAGATAAGCCCGTCACGATCAACTAAAAGGGAGTACACGGAGTTGGAACGGATACTTTCGTCTTTTCCCGGTTCGTGGCGCAAAGAGCGTAGAACCTTCATTTGTTTGGTAGAAATGAAAAGTACTCCATTTCCATCCGTACCCACATACAACATATCTTTACCATCACCGGACAGCGAAGATATCACATTGCATCCTACATCGATGAAGGGCGTGAACTTATGTGTTTGTGTATCGAAGCTGATAATACCTTGGCCCATCGTACCCAGATAAAGTACGTTGCCGATGCGGGTAATATTGTTGTAAGAGCAAAAATGTTTGTCTTCTATTATATTATGATAAGGGACGATTTTCTTGTCGGCAAGTGTCAGGGAATAAAGGCCGTCGTTGGTGGCTATCCAGAGAATGCCATCCTCACTAAGACTTAGTCCGGTGATGATATTAGAGGCTGAAAGGACATTGGGATCTATGAGCTTTTGTTCCAGGTTCCCGTTTTTATAGATAAACAGACCGGCCTCACTTCCTATATATAAAGTACCTTTCCCATCAGGTAGGAGCGTCCGGACACCATAGTGTAAAGTTTCAGCAGCAATCGGTTCGAGAATATCTTTTTCGGTATTCACTCGCCAAAGTCCCATGCCGTTTCCCATCCATATCTGGTTGCCTTCCATTTCGGCGATAGCATTGACTCGCTTGATTTTTTCATTCGCTCCGGAAATCAGGAAATGTTTCAGACGTGTGCCGTCAAAACGTTCCAAAGAATTACCGGTACCTATCCAAACATAGCCAATGGAGTCTTTATAAAGTGCATTTACTACTAAGTCGGAAAGTCCTTCGGTGACGGACAGTCCCCGGAAGACAGAGGGAAGCGAATAGCCCGGAAGGAAGCCAAACAGCAGGAATAGCAGGATGATATATTTCGATATGTTTTTCACGATATGGTATCTTTCGTTTCTATACATTATGTTTCTGTACAGCAAATATAAGGAAAAAGAACGAAAATATTCGGGTTTAGGATGATTATTCGGCAGTCGGGGAGTCTTTGCTGACTTATTGGCTTGCGGACAGGGGCGTATCTGATTCGTACCAAGTCCGTACCTGCTCCGTGTCTATAGCTATGGAGCACCTATGGAGCTGGTACGGAGTAGCTACGGATCAGATACGGAGGACGTACGGAGATGCTACGGACCATGTATGGAGATGATATGGACTTGAGGCTATTGTTTTCACTTCAATTCCGTTTCCTCCGTATTGGCTTTTAGCTGGTACGTCTTCTTTTTGATGCTGACGGTGCAATCGGCGGATGCAGTGTAGTACCATGCCCCTTTCTTGAATTCCAGTAATACCTCTGCGGGAGTTTCCGCCTTGATAACTACATTCGGGGTACTTAGCAAAGTGCCATGTCCTAAAAAGAAGGTGCAATCATTGCCCTTTTTATTTCCCCATAAAGCATAGGTGGCTTGTGCACTCATTTTTCCGCTGATGCAGATATCCGTGGGATCATCTGATGACAGAATATAATCTGTACGTCCATCTTTCTGCACGACGCATATGCTGGTGGCACTGTTTTCCGTTTTGCTTTTTACTTCGGGGAAGCTTACTTCGGTAATACAGCCGGGTTCTTTTACGGATGAGGGTTCATAGATAGCGACGAACGGTCGATTCCAAGCTTCTCCTTTCTGGCGGGCTACAAAAGTCAGCGTCGGCTGCTTCTCTATGTTATAAGGCATTCCCGGAGTACGTCTCAGTCCTTCCGTCATGGGAGACAGGGCGGTGAAAACTTCCCGATCCGTTTCTCCTTTCATCCACAAGTTCATTGAAATATCGTCCTTGTCGGGCATGGCAATGGTAAATGTAGCTTTTACGTCTTTGTCGGTAGTAGCTGACTTTTTATCATAGATATAAGAATAAGCATAAAGATGAGCACCGGCAAAGGCCAGTTCTTCGGTGGGTTGCAGATTCAGATCTGCACCGTCTGTGTCTGTCAGTGTTAGGGTTTGCCCCAGATTATGGTAGAAATAATCATGCATTTTATCACCGCCGCGTTCTTTCCGGCTGCGGAAGATATCTACATAGTAACCGGTTTCCGGACCGGTAGTGACGATACTCATCATACGGGTCTGGTCGGCACGGCTTTCCGGTTCACGGAAAGAAACATCGCTATAGGTTACAGCAGTGAAAGCTTTTCCCGGTTCGGAAGAAACAGGGAAACTGGATTTAAGATCGAAGGAGTGATTACTTTTCATAACCGGATAACTGGAAATACCATCTACGCAAACCGTGTTATGACTGGGAAATTGAGAGTAATATTCCAGATAATCCAGTCCACTGTATGAATAGAGGCCAATTCCGGCATCAGGAGCCAGAACATATCCCTTACCGTAAAGTTCCATGGATATGCCATTGGCATGCATGTGGTTTCCTTCACTGGCATTCAGGGATATCATGAGGCTGTGACGGGGATTCATTCCGTTTCGTTGTACCAGCCAGGAAACGTTCGGTGCATAGAAGAGGGGAGAGACATATTGTTCTATTTCTCCGGCTTCGATATTGGGATTCAGTTCCAATGGCTTTTCATCAAAGAAAGAACTGATAGAAACGGGGACATTTTTTTTATTGTCTTTGGTTTTTCCCGCATCAGGATGGAAGCATTTCAGCATGGCAGTGAAATATTCTTCTTGCTCTTTCTTGCCGTTGTGCTGTGCATTTCGTATCATGCGGGATATAGGATTGGTGTTCAGATATCCCGGGTGGGTATCGCCAAAACCACAAATCATCCGGTTGGGGAACAAATATTGCGGAGTAGCGGCTACTGCTTTAGAAAGAACCGGCATTGCTTTCACCAGGTCATAACTCAGATTCCGGTCGAAGAGAGTAGCAAAACTGGTGTAGTCATTCAGTACTACGTTGCTGTATCCGGGACATTCGGCCCAGATACCTGTCTTCGGATCGAAGCCATAATCAGCTAATTTAGTCAGACTCCATTGGCGGATACTGGAACGATTGAGTACATAATCAATGTAATATTCGCGTCCTTTACTATCGGCATATTGCTTATTGTTTTCCAGTATCATACCGATATTCATGACATAGCGAGCCTGCATCAGGTTCCAGTTGTTGTGAGGAACGCCGTTTGCAATGATATTGTTCGCCCATTTCTTGAAAGCTCCTGCGTATATATCCATCTTGTCGGTATGCCGGACATTCAGGTAGTCATACAGGAAATCGTAAAGGGGAACGATATCATAAAGAATATCTTCGTGGATAACCTCGAAAGAGCTCATGCCTACCAGAGTTTGCTGATGGCCGTGGTTGAGGTCGATGGGAACATTCCGGTAATAGATACCGGTCATATAGGTATCGAATACTCCGGCGGCAAGTTTTGCATATCTTTCTTCTCCGGTAAGCCAGTAAAGGAAGGCGGCATCACGGGCGATACCCATGATTTCACGGTTCAGGCTCTCGATGTTGCGACCGGTTTTAGAAGGATGTACACTCTCCATAGGGCGGCCTGGCAGGGCATTGTTACAGAATGTCACATTTCCTTCCACATCGTCATCGTATGGCACTACGTCTTCCAGACGGGGGCGTCCGTGGGTAGCAAATGTGCCGCGCGTACCGGTGTAGCGAACGGTGGGTGCCGGTGCTTTTTCGCCTCCGGCATGGTCGAAGGTTTCACTTTTTATATATACATCCGTAGCATGAGACTTCCAGTACATGGCAAGGCGCGAGAGTAGCCAGTCCGGCTGGGCGTCTGTCAGGTTGGCATAAAGATCGGTTCGCCTTTTCAGTTTCTCAAATACGTCTTTTGCCCAATTTTCTTTTTCTATCAGATTCAGGGTTTCACTCTTACCGTTACTGTCTGTCAGATAACGTGGATGGCTGTCCGGCAACTGCTGCCGGAAGGCGATTTTTGCCTCCTGAGCTTGTAATATCCCTGAAAAGAGAAGGCATATCAATAAACTAAGTGCTTTCATATTCTATACAATAACATTAGGTGTTTAAAGAATATACGGATGAGGGTGGATAATTACTCAACGGAACTATGTAAAGATAGCGCAAAACTATGCAAAACATGTAATCATTATTACACTTTTTAAAAAATAAAGCCCCTACTTTTGTGAAAAATACTACTTTCTATGAAGAAATTGTCATTTATAAACAGGTTTTTACCTTCGTACAAATGGAGAGTGGCTGCGATAGTTATCTGCGGTATCGTTGTGGGCGGGGGAGGCTTGTTCATGTACTTGCTGCGGGCGCATACCTACTTGGGGGATGAGCCGTCGGCATGCGTGAACTGTCATATTATGGCACCTTACTATGCTACATGGTTCCACAGTTCACACAGTCGGGATGCCACTTGTAATGATTGTCATGTTCCTCATGAAAATGCCGTTAAGAAATGGACATTCAAAGGGATGGACGGTATGAAGCATGTAGCTGCTTTTTTGACAAAGAGCGAGCCGCAGGTTATCAGGGCGCATGAAGCCAGTTCAGAGGTGATTATGAACAACTGTATTCGTTGCCATACGCAGTTGAATACGGAATTTGTGAAAACCGGGAAAATAGGTTATATGATGTCTCAGGTAGGCGAGGGTAAGGCATGCTGGGATTGTCACCGGGATGTGCCGCATGGCGGAAGCAATTCGTTGTCATCTACTCCCAATGCACTGGTACCTTATCCCGAATCGCCTGTTCCGGACTGGCTGCAAAAGATGCTTAAGAAATAATGAAATAAAATCAATATACTTATGGAAAAGAAATTGAAATCATGGCAAGGCTGGCTGCTGTTCGGTGGTTCGATGGTAGTCGTGTTTGTATTAGGATTATGTGTTTCCGCACTGATGGAGAGGCGGGCGGAATTAGAAAGCGTGTTCAATAACCGCAGGACTGTTATTACAGGCATTGAAGCCCGTAATGAAGTGTTCAAAAGTGATTTTCCCCGTGAATATCAGACCTGGACGGAAACAGCGAAGACGGATTTCCAGAGTGAGTTCAACGGAAACATTGCGGTTGATGTATTGGAGCAACGTCCCGAAATGGTGGTTCTGTGGGCAGGATATGCTTTCTCAAAGGACTATTCGACTCCGCGTGGCCACATGCATGCGATAGAGGATATCACGGCAAGTCTTCGTACGGGTGCGCCTGCTACTCCCGAAGATGGTCCGCAACCGTCTACCTGCTGGACTTGTAAGAGCCCGGATGTTCCCCGTATGATGGAGGCTATCGGTGTGGATGCATTCTATAATAATAAGTGGGGAGCAATGGGTGATGAGATTGTAAATCCTATCGGATGTGCCGATTGCCACGAACCGGAAAATATGAACCTGCACATCAGCCGTCCGGCTTTGATCGAAGCTTTTGCACGTCAAGGCAGAGATATTACGAAAGCTACTCCGCAGGAAATGCGCTCACTGGTTTGTGCGCAGTGCCACGTGGAATATTACTTCAAGGGTGATGGCAAGTACCTGACTTTCCCCTGGGATAAAGGCTTTACTGTGGAAGATATGGAGGCTTATTATGATAATGAAGGTTTCTATGACTATATTCATAAACTGAGCCGTGCTCCGATATTGAAAGCGCAGCATCCTGATTATGAAATCTGTCAGATGGGTATTCACGGTCAGAGAGGTGTGTCATGTGCAGATTGTCACATGCCTTATAAGAGCGAAGGTGGTGTGAAATTCAGCGATCACCATATTCAAAGCCCGCTGGCGATGATAGACCGCACTTGTCAGACTTGCCATCGCGAAAGTGAAGAAACACTGCGTAACAATGTATACGAACGTCAACGCAAGGCTAACGAAATACGTAACCGTTTGGAACAGGAACTTGCCAAGGCTCATATCGAGGCTAAGTTTGCATGGGACAAGGGTGCTACGGAAGATCAGATGAAAGATGTACTTGCCCTTATCCGTCAGGCGCAGTGGCGTTGGGATTTCGGTGTGGCTTCTCATGGTGGTTCTTTCCATGCTCCGCAGGAAATCCAACGTATCCTTTCACATGGTTTGGACAAGGCTATGCAGGCTCGTCTGGCTGTATCAAGAGTATTGGCTAAGCATGGCTTTACGGATGATGTGCCGATGCCGGACATTTCAACCAAAGAGAAAGCACAACAATACATTGGTCTCGACATGGATGCGGAAAGAGCTGCTAAAGAGAAATTCTTGAAAACAACTGTACCTGCGTGGCTGGAAAAAGCGAAAGCTAACGGTCGCCTGGCCCAGAAATAAAACAGAGATATGTGGATCAGACCGTGGGGATTTAAAGAAGGATGCCTGATAGGCGCAGGACTGTTGGTGACAGGATGGCTGCTGCAGATTACAATCGGTGAAATAGATTGGAGTCTGTTTGCCTATCCGGTGAACATCATTGTTCTGGTTTTATATATAGCCGGAATAGTTGCCATGCATTACTTGCGCAAGCGTGTTTATTTCTTCGGTTGGATGAGCCATTATACATCGGCTGTCTCTTCTCTTTTATGGGTGGCGGGCATTACGGTGGTGATGGGACTTATCCGTCAGGTCCCTTCCGGTCATCCGGCGGATGTGCTCGGTTTCTCACGAATGCTTTCGGCATGGCCTTTTGTATTGCTTTATATCTGGATGGCCACTGTATTGGGGCTGACTACGCTTCGTGCCGGATTTCCATTCAGATGGAAGAAAGTTGCCTTCCTTTTGAACCATGCCGGGCTGTTTATTGCCCTGATTACGGCAACCTTGGGAAATGCCGATATGCAGCGGGTACGCATGACTACCCGGATAGATAATGCCGAATGGCGTGCAATGGATGAGCACGGTAAATTGATAGAACTTCCGTTGGCTATTGAACTGAAAGACTTCACGATTGACGAGTATCCTCCGAAACTGATGTTGATTGATAATGAAACGGGCCGTACATTGCCTGAAAAAGCACCGGAACATTTGTTGCTGGAAGAAGGTGTAACGGATGGGCAACTGGCTGATTGGCTGGTGACTGTCCGGCAAACGATTCCCTGGGCGGCTTCTGTGGCTACGGAAGATACGGTGAAGTTTACCGAATTCCATTCGATGGGAGCCACGTATGCCGTTTATTTGCAGGCTATCAATCAGAAGACGAAAGCGGCAAAGGAAGGGTGGGTAAGTTGCGGTAGTTTTATTTTTCCATATAAAGCATTGCGTCTGGATTCGTTGACAAGCCTTATCATGCCGGAACGCGAACCGCAGCGTTTTGCATCTACAGTGAAAGTTTACACGGAAGACGGCAAACAGGTGGAAGATACGATTGCAGTGAACCATCCCCTGAATGTGGCGGGATGGAATATTTATCAATTGAGTTATGATGATACGAAAGGGCGTTGGAGCGATATCAGTGTGTTCGAACTGGTACGTGATCCGTGGTTGCCTGCTGTTTATGCAGGTATTATCATGATGGTGTTGGGAGCTATCTGTCTGTTTGTTAATGCACAAAAAAGAAAGAGGAGGACGCTGAATGACGTGGGATTATTTTGTACCGTTTTCAATTGCCGCCCTGCACTTCTGGGGATTCGGTGCCTTTGCCGCCTGGCGCGGGAGAAAACCGTATATTGTTGGCGGGCTTACCTTGATAGGGCTTGCTCTCTTCTTCTGTTTTATTGTGGGAATGTGGATTTCCCTGGAACGCCCGCCTATGCGGACCATGGGAGAAACGCGCCTGTGGTACTCTTTCTTTCTTCCACTGGCAGGACTCATCACATACAGCCGTTGGAGGTATAAGTGGATACTCAGTTTCAGTTTTATCCTATCACTGGTATTTATCTGTATCAATATCTTCAAACCGGAAATACATAACAAAACTTTGATGCCGGCTTTGCAAAGTCCGTGGTTTACGCCGCATGTCATCGTATATATGTTTGCCTATGCTATGCTGGGTGCGGCCACCGTGATGGCTATTTATCTGCTTTGGTTCAAGAAGAAGCCGATTGACAGCCGGGAGATGGACCTATGCGATAATCTGACTTATGTAGGATTGGCATTCATGACATTAGGCATGCTGTCGGGGGCTATATGGGCAAAAGAGGCGTGGGGACATTACTGGTCGTGGGATCCGAAAGAGACATGGGCGGCCGCTACGTGGTTCTCCTATCTGATTTATATACATTTCCGTCTTGGAAAACCTTTGTTACACCGTAAGGCCTTAATTTTACTTCTGATATCATTTGTTTTGCTGCAAATGTGCTGGTATGGCATCAACTATCTGCCCTCTGCACAGGGAGTCAGCATTCATACGTATAATTTAAACTGATAATCATTATGAAAACTACTTATTGGGCAATGCTTCTCATGCTTTTGCCAAGCATGGCGTATACGCAAACTACAGAAAAAGAGAATGAATTTACAATGTCCATCCAGATCAGACCTCGTGCGGAATATCGTAACGGTGCTCTGATGCCCCGTAATGAAGGAGAGGAACCTGCGGGATTCATCAATAACCGTGCACGCCTTTCTATGGAGTACAAACGTTCTGATTTGCAAATGAAGATTTCTGCACAGCACGTTGGTGTATGGGGACAGGACCCGCAAATTGACAAGAACGGTCGTTTCATCATGAACGAGGCATGGGCTAAACTGAATTTCGGTAAAAACTTCTTTGCACAATTAGGCCGTCAGACCCTTTCGTATGATGACGAACGCATTCTGGGCGGACTGGATTGGAATGTAGCCGGACGCTACCATGATGCATTGAAACTGGGTTATGCCGACCCCAACAACCAACTGCATCTGATTCTTGCTTTCAACCAGAATGACGAGACTAAAATAGGCGGTACCTATTACGTGCAGGCCGGAGCACAGCCTTACAAGAATATGCAGACTCTCTGGTATCACTATAAATCCGATTATACTCCCTTTGATGCATCCTTACTGTTCATGAATCTGGGATTGGAAACCGGAGATGCGGCAACTAAAGAATCCCATACCCGCTATCTGCAAACAATGGGAACTTATATCACCTACAGGGAAAATGGGTGGAATGTAGACGGCTCCTTCTATTATCAGACGGGCAAGAACCAAAATGTGCAGAAGGTATCTGCTTTCATGGCCAGCCTGCAAGTGGCTTATGCTTTCCCATACAACCTTAAACCTACTTGGACGATAGTGGCAAGCGCCGATTATCTAAGTGGAAACAGCAGTGACAGTGACAAGTATAAGGCATTCAATGTTCTGTATGGCACACATCATAAATTTTATGGAGCTATGGATTATTTCTACGCGTCCGACTTTAAACCCGGATATGCTCCCGGCTTATTTGACAAACGTCTGGGTTTACGTTTCCGTGCTTCCGATAAGGTGGATATGGACTTGAACTACCATCATTTCTCAACTGCGGTGAAGTTGCCGAATCTGAAGAAAGCATTAGGTTCGGAAGTCGATTATCAGATTAACTGGTCGGTGATGAAGGATGTGAAACTCTCCGCCGGATATTCTATTATGCGCGGAACGAAGACGATGGACATCGTGAAAGGCGGCAATCATAAAAGCTGGCAAGACTGGGGATGGGTGTCTGTCAACATCAATCCCAGAGTGCTGTTTGTGAAGTGGTAAAACAGTAGTAAGAGAGAGAATAAATGAAGGTACGTATCAGGAGGAAGCTCTTATACGTACCTTTCTAATATAGCTTCATTGAGTATCTGCACTGTCTTTCCATCCATATCGATAATACCTTCCTTTATCATCTTATTAATCTCTTTCGATAGTGCAGGGCGGGTTACATTCAGATATTCGGCAAGGGTTGCCTGATTGTGGATGATGTTGACCGTTGAAGAATTCTTTTTCTTGTGTTCCAGCAAGTAGACAACAAAACGTTCGCGCACTGTTTTCCGTGATAGGGTTTTCAGGCGGGATACTGTGCAGACATTACAATTGCCAGTGATGCAAAGAAAGTTGTGTAATATTTTAGGTTCCTCGCTGATAAGCTTAAACATGGACTCTTTGCTGGCGGTGAGCAGGGTGCTGTCTTCCATGGCGGTAAAGGTTGCCGGCAGCACTCCGTCCGAACTGAATAAATGAGGAGTGGCGAATGCACGTGCTGCAACGATATATTCTATCATGACTTCATTTCCCAATCCGTCAATAATATCTACCCGTAGTTTTCCTTCCAACAATACATATAACTTCTTGCAGAGTGTTCCCTGGGTGGCAATGATATCTTTTTTGTCGACCGAGTACAGGGAGATATCCAACCTGTCGAGCAACGAATGCTTGATGTTAAGGGGAAGGTCACGAAACAGCGGAATCTGGAAAAGTAATTCCTGATGTTTGTCGGTTAATGTTATTTTCCTCATTATATTAGGTAGTTGGTTGTACAAAGATACGATGAAAAAGTAGAATTAAAAGTATTTCTTCGATTTCTCTTCGTCAATAAACATTTCTTTTCCTTCTATTTGTATACAACCCTCATTGCTCAATTCAGATATGGCACGTGCCAATGACGGACGGGCTACCCCAAGTATATGTGCTACTTCCTGTTGGGATCCTATGCCTCCATGCATCTTTACATAATTGAGCAATCTGGATTTCAGGCTTTGTAAAGCAAACTCATTCAGTTTTTTGGATAGAAACAAGCTCCTGTCGGAAATCAGTTTCAGGAAATTCTGCATGATGACCGGGTACTGGTGCATGAACTCCAGAAAAGCATCCTTATTCAGAATCAATACTTCCGAGGTTTCCAGGGTTTCGATATTCACCGGGAAACGGTTTTCGGAAGCGAAGATGAAAGCCGGTGCAAGGAGTTTCGGAGCACGGATGGTCTCTATGGTGAGTTGTTTTCCTTCTGCACTGACCATTTGCGTACGCACTGTTCCATTGCACAGAATATAGAGAGAACGGTAAATATCTCCCTGCATGGCGATAAACTCTCCTGGTTTATAAGATTTAAGGGTATGTTGGTGCAACAGAACGAACTTTAACAGCGTTTCTTCTGTTATGCCTCGAAATAATGGCATCTGTAATAATATATGTGGTTCCATTCTTTTTTAAGCTTTTTGTGATTGGGTGTAACATACGTGACAATTTACCTGCCATAAACTCTCCATCTTTGCACAAAGATAATGCAAATCGAATGCAGAACTTTCATGCTTGCATGAAAAAGTTATGCTGAGATGCGGCTTATCTTATCCAAAGATAATGCAAATCGGATGCAGAACTTTCATGCTTGCATGAAAAAGTTATGCTGAGATGCAGCTTATCTTCTTTAAAGAGAAGGAATATATATTTTATAACTAAATAAAAAGAATAAGATGATGGAAGCTAAAATGTTTTGTTATCAATGCCAGGAAACAATGAAAGGCACCGGTTGTATCTTGAAAGGTGTGTGTGGAAAAGAAAGTCATACAGCAAAGGCAATGGATTTGCTGATGTTCGTGGTACGTGGAATATCAGTCGTTACTGATGAGTTCCGTAACGCCGGACATCCCGTAGCTGCCGAAGTGGACCGTTTTGTTGTGGATGCCTTATTCTGTACCATTACAAATGCCAACTTCGATGATGAAAGCATTCTGAACAGGGTGGATAAAGGTATGGCATTGCGTAACCGTTTAATAGAAGAAGCCAAAGAAAGAGGTATTTCTTTGCCCGAAATCGATGAATTGCAATGGCAGGGCGGACGTGATGAGTATGCTTCCAAGGCGGAAAGCGTAGGTGTGCTGCGTGAGTCCGACATAGACCTGCGTTCCCTGAAAGAATTGATGACCTATGGTCTGAAAGGTATGGCGGCATATCTGGAACATGCCATGCGTTTGGGATATGACGATGCTTCTATCCATACTTTTATGCAACATGCTTTGGCTGCCACTGCCACAAAATCACTTCCGGCAGGCGAGTGGGTGAAGATGGTGCTCCAGACCGGAGAATACGGTGTGAAGACTATGGCTTTACTGGATAAAGCGAATACCGAACGCTATGGAAATCCGGAAATGACAAAAGTAAATATCGGAGTAGGGAAGCGTCCGGGTATCCTGATAAGCGGCCACGACCTGAAAGATATGGAAGAACTATTGAAGCAAACCGAAGGTACGGGAGTCGACGTGTACACACATAGCGAAATGCTTCCTGCTCACTATTATCCTGCTTTCAAGAAGTATTCCCACTTCGTAGGCAACTATGGAAATGCCTGGTGGAAGCAGCGTGAAGAGTTCACCACCTTCAATGGGCCTATCCTGTTTACAACAAACTGTATCGTCCCCCCGTTGGCAAATGCTGAATATAAAGAACGTATGTTTACAACAAATTCCACCGGATATCCCGGCTGCAAGTACATTCAGGCAGATGCCGAAGGCAGAAAAGACTTCTCCGAAATTATCGAGATAGCCAAGCAATGCCAGCCGCCTACGGAAATAGAACATGGAGAAATCATCGGTGGTTTTGCCCATAATCAGGTGTTGCAACTGGCAGATAAAGTGGTGGATGCCGTGAAGAGCGGTGCTATTCGTCGCTTTGTAGTTATGGCAGGTTGCGACGGACGTATGAAGGGCCGTGATTATTATACCGAATTTGCCAAGGCATTGCCTAAAGATACAGTCATCCTGACAGCAGGTTGTGCCAAGTATCGTTACAATAAGTTGCCTCTGGGAGATATCAACGGCATTCCACGTGTACTGGATGCAGGACAGTGCAACGACAGCTATTCACTGGCAGTCATTGCAATGAAACTGAAAGAAGTGTTCGAGTTGAATGATATCAACGAACTCCCGATTGTGTATAACATTGCCTGGTACGAGCAGAAAGCCGTTATCGTACTGCTGGCCTTGTTGAGTCTGGGTGTGAAAAAAATCCATTTAGGGCCTACGTTGCCTGCCTTCCTGTCGCCCAATGTAGCAAAAGTCTTGGTAGATACTTTCCAGATAGGTACCATCAGTGATGTGGAAGATGACTTGAAGATGTTCCAATTATCATAAATGATTAATAAATTCTGAAGTATATTCGGGTAAATAATTTCCGCCCCTACAAGTTAATCATATCGTGATTAATTTGTAGGGACGAATTATTATTTTAGAAGGATTCTCTTGAGTGGTTTTTGAGATTTACAATTTCCACCCCAATGTCTTTTCCTGTATATTCCATAGCTTGGCGTATAGCCCCTTATTATCGAGCAGTTCCTGATGCTTACCTTGTTCGGCAATGCGCCCTTCCTCCAATACTATGATGTTATCTGCATTCTTGATCGTCTTCAGGCGATGGGCAATCACGATCACCGTACGTCCTGCAATCAGTGTATTGATGGCACGCTGCACTTCCACCTCATTTTCCGGATCGAGTGAAGCCGTTGCTTCATCCAGAAGCACTACGGGAGCTTCTTTCAATATAGCCCGTGCGATGGAAATGCGCTGCTTCTCTCCACCGGACAAGGTACAACCGCCTTCACCGACCTGCGTATCATATCCTTTGGGCAATCGCATGATGAAATCGTGGCAACATGCTTTGCGGGCCGCCGCTTCTATTTCTTCGTCCGCGGCGTCGGTTTTGCCGAAACGGATATTGTTGCGAATGGTATCTTGAAACAGATACACATCCTGGAATACCATTGAGATATGACTCATCAATGATTCCGGTTCCAGGGTTTTCATATCTACTCCATTAAATAAAACCTGCCCCTGTTGCGGATCGTAAAAACGTGCGCATAATTTCAGCATGGTGCTTTTCCCACTGCCCGAAGGACCTACCAGAGCGGTGAGTGTATTCTTACGCAGTGTTACCGATACATCATGCAGTACCTGTTTTTTCTGATAGCCGAATGATACGTGATAGAAAGTGATATCACCGCTTTCCGGGGCTTCTTTACTTCCTTGCATTTTCGGTTCGTTCATCAGCGTCTGGATGCGCCCTCCGGCAATGGAGAAATATCGGAATTCTGCAAAGTTGGTCAGTGCCGAAGTCAGCGGATCGAAGACGCGGGAACCGACAACGAGGAACATAACGAACGTGAGCAAGGATAAATCTCCTCCTATCAATAAGTACGTACCGCAAAGTATCATCAACGTCAGACCTGCCCGTATCAGCGTTACGGAAAGCAGTATGAACGGACCGAGCAATGCTTCCTGGCGGATACAGGCACGACGCAGTTCGGCAAAGGCATTCTTCAGACGGACAAACTTGTCGCCCAGCAGATTATATGCTTTCATTACCCGTATTCCCTGCAAGTACTCTTCCAGGCGATTGCCTGCATTGATTTTGGCGGCAATCTGTTTGCCGCTCAGTTTGTATTGCAGGTAAGTACTGCCCAGCAATATTCCCACAGCAAGCGGAAGGGCTATAAACATGGCAACGGCCATTCGCCAGTCTATCCATAGCAATCCCGCGAAAGCGAGTACAGGCATCACCAGCGCACCCATCAATTGGGGCAGATGGTGCGAAATACCGGTTTCCGCCATCGTGAAGTCCGTTATCAGCATGGACGAAAGATCACCCGGATCGCGGCGTGACAGGAACCCCAATGAGAGTTTCCGCAAATGCTCTGCCAGGCTGACACGTCCCGCGGCACTCATTTCATAGGCACCCCGGAAATTGGCGCGGTAGGAAGCCCTTTCGGCCAACGCCATGACGAGTACATACACTACAAGCAGGATAAAAATAGTCCAGAGCCGTTGAGTGTCCAGTGGCATCCCACTGCCATCGAAAGCACGGAATATCACGTTGATCGCTTCGATGGACAGGCAGAACGGGACAATATTTACCAGGTTGGCAAGCATCGTGTAGCCCACAGGTTTGCGAAGGCGTTCGGTGTGCCCTATCGTAATATTTTCTATTGCATTCATTCTTTTACCTCCTTCTTACTGTTTAGTTCCCAGTGGAACGCGTCCGTATAAGCGTCCCACATATTCTTATATAATCCTTCCGTTTTACTCAATACCTCGTGCCGCCCATGCTGCGCGAGCTTTCCTTCGTTCAGTACGATGATTTGCTGTGCCGAAATGATGGACGAGAGACGGTGTGCAATGATGATAACCGTCTTATTCTGGATCAGATGTTGCAAAGCCTGCTGCATCTTATATTCATTTTCAGGGTCGGCAAAGGCGGTGGCCTCGTCCAGCACCAGGATAGGGGCGTTCTTCAGGATGGCCCTTGCCACACAGACACGTTGCGACTCGCCACCGGAAAGGTAGACGCCCTCATCTCCGATGCGGGTTTCGTAACCTTGCGGAAGGCTTTCTATAAACTCATGGCACTGTGCGGCTTTTGCGGCAGCTATCACTTCCTCGCGTCCCGCACTGGAGTTTCCTACCCGGATATTCTCATAGAGGGTATCAAAGAAAAGAAAGCTATCCTGGAAAACAAAGGAAACAATGTCCATCAACTTTTCAGTGGGAATATCTTTGATGTCGACTCCTCCGATCCGTATTTCACCTTCCGTTACATCCCAGAAACGGGGAATCAGATTGGCAACCGTAGACTTCCCCGAACCCGAGGGGCCTACGAGTGCCGTAATTTCACCTTGGCGTGCTGTGAAGGTGATGTCGCGCAGGGCTTCGGTACGGGTGGTCTCCGCTTTATTCTCATAAGCGAAACTAACCTTGCGGAATTCGATATCATACCCGACGGGTACTTGCGGCGTTTGCGCTTCCGGTACGGGCGGCTCGGAGAAGATGCGGTCAATACGTTCCACGCCCTCGTCTATTTCCCGTGTGCCCGCCCCGAGGAACATCAGCTTATAAATAGGCGAGGCTACTCCGGGGCCCATGATAATGAAGAATAGATAGACAGCGGCTAATGCCAGGTTTTGTGGCTCATGACTCAGTAATAGCAGGCCTATCGGCAGGATAAATGTAATGAGCGAGTTCAGCAATATGGTGAAGACCACCATACCGGGTTCGTATGTATCGCATACTTTCAGTGCATATTCCTTATACGCCTCAATCTCACTATTGAAGCGGCGGAACGACCGGACGCTCTGCCCGAAGATTTTCACGACCGGCATGCCGCGTACATATTGTACGGCTGAGGCGCTCATTCGTTCCTGTGTATCAAAGTAGATTTTAGTAAACTCCTGTGCCTTTTTCCCGAAGAAGTTGGCAAACTGTAATCCTATACTCAATGCGATACAGAATAGGCAGACCGCAGCCATCCAGCCGTTCAGGGAGAAGAAGATGACGAACATCAGTGTCACCGTAGCCAATACATTCACCAGGTCGGGGATGGTATGGGCAATGAAGTTCTCTATCTTCTCTACATTCTGTTCCATAATCTTCTTGATACTTCCGGTAGACGTACCGTTCAGGTATCCCAACGACAGGCGTCCGATGTGTTCCGATAGCTTGATACGCAATCCGTACAGGATACGGAAAGCAGCTACATGCGAGGCCATCAGTGCCGCATAAAGTAGCAATAGTCCTCCAATCAGTCCGAAGAAGGCGAACCACCCCCAATATACCAGTACTCCGCTGTCCACTTTCCCTAAATCACTGGCGTGATGCAGCAATTCCTGCAATACGCGGTATACCGACCAGTAGGGAACCAGCATGCACGTAGCGCTGCCTGCCGAAAGAACTCCGGCCAGGATCAGCAAGCCTTTCCGCTCGCCTGCAATCTCAAACAGGCGGGCGATTCCTTTTTTCTTTTTCTGTTTCTCTTTCATAATTTATAATTTTGTTTAGTGTGAGTTTTCTCTTTTGGGGCAGGCATTCACTCTTTGCAGGGCTAAGGGATAAAGAGTAATAGCCTGTGCCTACTGTTAATCTGTGATGACTCCTATACTGAGTATATCATCAATACGGATGATGCCTACCATCAATACGGATGATGATATACTCAGTCATATACTCATCCTAGTTAACCTTACCTAATAGCCTTCTTCACCTCAACGCTCAATAACGAACAATATTCAGATTCATTCAAAAAAAGAGAGAGCTTATATTTTCATAAGCTCTCTCCAACCGGTTACTTCGAATGTGATGTATTCTGTGACTATCTGTTCCAAATCTTCTATCCCGACCCGGTGCATGATTAATTCCTCAAACATGGTGAACATCCATGCCGTGTGCAAGTGGATGGAAAAGTCGGTTACGTTGATATTCATTTGAGGATGTTTCTCTTTCATATCTCTGAAGTACTCTTTCACGAGTGATGTGGAGCGTTCGGTGAAGTTCTCCTTAAAGTTTTCCAGTGAAGAACCCTGTGCATGGAAAAATAGCAATACCAACAATTTGCGATGCTTTTGTATCAATGTCATGTACTCTTCTATCACATATCGTAGGTATTCTGTGGAATACATCTCCATGATATCTGCTCCATAACGACCGTGATGTTCGTGCAGCATTCTTTCGAATGCACTGATTACAGGCCGTACCACCGTACAGAAAATATCATCCTTACTTTTGAAATAGTTATAGATATTGCTCAACCCTACCTGTGCTTCTTGCGCAATTTCACGCATGGAAGCCTTTGGAAAGCCGTTTTCGAGGAATACCTTTTCGGCAGCTTTCAAAATTTCTTTTTGTATGTCATCTTTAGGGTATTGCATAAGTTTTATTTCTCGACTGCAAAGTAGGGGAGAATCCGCGTTTTCTGAAATACCCATTAATGATGGTTTTTTGTTAGATTTTTATAAAAATCACAATTATTGGGTATTGCCAAGGTCACTGAAAGCATGCAACTTTGCGCGTATAATCTAACTATAAACTACTATATGGTGAAACTAACCAATCATAAAAAGGCAATTGACAGACCTTTAAGTTGTAAGAGATGGGGAATAATAGCTATTATTATTCTTTTTGCAGGAAGCTTATCTTTTTTACTGTACTCTTACTTTTCGCATGATGCTGATAATCCTCAGTGTAACTGTTTGCTATGTATGCTTAATCATGTTCCTGAAGAGGGAGAGTACATTTATAACCGCTATTTGATATTTATTAGCTTTATCTGGATTGCTGTGATCTTTGCGGCTGTCTTTTTAGTGAATTACTGCTTTGTAAAAAAGAACAAAAAGGAATAGTGTTCATTTAAGTACCTACTTGTTATTATTTTTAATAACACAATACTCATATTTGGGTATTGCCCGCTTTTTTTACTCCCTCTACCTTTGCGCCAACAAAATTTAAGATAAAAGATGAGAAAATTAACTTGCTTATTCGCCTTAGGTTTCTTGCTTTTTAACAATGATTTACGGGCTAATGAACCTGAAAAAGTAAACTCTACAGAAGAAGTATCTGAAACTACGGCAAAGAAAGAGAGAATAAAACAGGTAACAAAAGATGACGACTACGAAAAGTTCCGTTTCGGTGGATACGGAGAAATGGTAGCAAAGTTTATGAACTACGGAACGAATCGTTTCTATGGCGGGGTCGATAACAGTGATCACCGTAATACCATTGCTATTCCTCGTTTTGTGTTGGCTTTTGACTACAAGTTTAATTCCAAGTGGATACTGGGTGCTGAAATAGAGTTTGAAGCAGGAGGCGTAGGTATCGAAACCGAACTTGAGAATTCAGAAAACGGTGAGTATGAAACAGAAATGGAAAAAGGGGGAGAAGTTGCTCTTGAGCAGTTTCACATAACCCGTCTGATACATTCGGCTTTCAATGTTCGTGCCGGTCATTTGATTGTACCTATGGGATTGACCAATGCTCACCATGAACCTATCAACTTCTTCGGAACATCCCGTCCTGAGGGTGAAACAACGATTATTCCTTCTACCTGGCATGAGACAGGATTGGAATTCTTCGGTTCTTTTGGTAAAGGATATACGCGCTTTGATTATCAGGCTATGATTGTGGCCGGCTTGAATGCTGATGGATTTGGTCGCGATAATTGGGTTGCCGGTGGTAAACAGGGACTCTTTGAACAAGACAACTTTACTTCGCCTGCTTATGTAGCACGTCTGGACTATAAAGGGGTACCGGGACTGCGTGTAGGTGCTGCTTTTTACTATTGTAATGACGTGACAGCCAATGCTGATAAGAATTATAAGTATAGCAGCGTAGGTCGCTCATCAGTGAAAATCTACTCTGCCGATGCACAGTATAAAAATAAATATGTTACCGCTCGTGGTAATATCATTTATGGTGATTTAGAGAATTCTTCCAAGATCAGCAAGGTTACTCTTTCCAATAACTCCAATTATTATCATGGTGCTATGCGTAATGTAGCTAAGAATGCCCTGTGCTATGGCTTGGAGGCTGGTCTCAACTTGAGTGCTTTCTTCTCGCAGAAGAAATGTCCGGTTATTTATCCTTATGCCCGTTATGAATACTACAACCCGCAGGAAGAGGCAGAAGGTTCTGCTACAATGGAGAAACGTTGTCAGGTAAGCAAATGGACGGCAGGAGTTAACTGGCTTGCATTGCCGAATCTGGTTGTGAAGGCCGATTATACTACCCGTCATATTGGTACGAACAAAGTATTTGGATCGACTAAATATAACAATGAAAATGAATTTGCTATCGGCATAGCTTATGTCGGTTGGTTTACCAAGAGATAGTTCAAATAGGTATTTATAATTAATTTAATGTTTAAGTAATATGAAAAAGTTTTTTTATTTGTCTGCTCTTTCATTGGGCATGATGTGTTCCATTACGGCTTGTAGTGATGATGACACTACGACTATAGACGCTAAAAATCTTGACTATACGGCAGAGAATGCAAGTAGTTGGGGAAATTACATGCGAGTAGTTGCACAATTGTTGGTGAATGATGCTACTGCTCTTTATGATGACTGGGCAGTTAAATACAATGAAGGTGGAAGCTATGCAGATTTCTTTAAGAATCAAGATGCTTTGACGAGTATTGAGCAGTTGATTGATGGCTGTGTAGACATTGCCAATGAAGTAGGTACTGCCAAAATTGGTGACCCTTACGATCTTTTCATACATAATAATGAAGAAAAGGCTTTGTATGCTGTAGAGTCATGGTATAGCTGGCATTCTCGTGAAGACTATCGTAACAATATCTATTCTATTCGTAATGCTTATTACGGAACACGTACAGGATCTATTAGCGAGTCATCTCTCTCAAAAGCAGTAGCTGCAGTAAATGCTAATCTTGATACTGAAGTGAAAAAAGCGATTGATGATGCAGCAGCAGCAATTTGGGCTATCCCGAGTCCTTTCCGCAACAATATCAATAGCCCGGAAGCAGTAAATGCTATGGAAGCTTGTGCCACTTTGGAGGGAGTACTCAAGGGAAGTTTGAAGAATTGTATCGAAAGTATTGATAAAACAGTGTTAGCTGAAGTCGTAAAAAATTATGTGGATAAAGTTGTATTACCTACATATTCTGATTTGAAGACGGGAAATCAGGCTCTTTTCGATGCTGTTGAGACATTCCGTACTTCTCCCAGCAATGTTAACTTCAAGGCTTGTGCCACAGCATGGCTTGCTGCTCGTACACCGTGGGAAACCAGTGAGGCATTCCTTTTCGGTCCGGTTGCCGACAAAGGTCTTGACCCCAATATGGATAGCTGGCCGCTTGACCAGGATGGTATCGTACAGATCCTGACGTCCGGTAACTATTCAGACTTAAACTGGGATGGTGACTATGATGAAGAAGATGATAAAATTGCCGGTGCACAAGCTTTGCGTGGTTACCACACTTTGGAATATTTGATCTTCAAAGATGGTGAAGCTCGTACCATTCAGTAAGATTTTTACTTGTTAGAAATAAGATTTTGCGGAAACAGCGGGATAATGAATATTCTGTTGTTTCCGCAACATCTGCGTTAAAAAGATAAATGTTAGTTACGTGTTTTGTAATAATAATTTAATAACGAATGAATGGCTTATTAAAATACTCATTTCCAATCTGTTTTTCGCTTCTGGCATTGTTTGCTTGCGAAAATGATGGAATTGATGTGGATGATATAGAAGTACCTGCCGGCTTTGCCCTCTCTGCCGGTACCGCTACCAACTTCCTGACTTCCTCTTATGCTTATGACAGGTCTGCTGACTGGATAACAGGAGCATACGATAAACGTTTCACCCGTGGTGACAAATTGTATGATGATATCCGCACCAGTAGTAATGGAATAGGTGGAGGACTGGGACCGGTTTATGCCGGTTATTCTTGTGGTAGCTGTCACCGAAATGCCGGACGTACGCAACCTACTTTGTGGAGCGAAGGTGGTTCCGGTAGCTCCGGCTTTTCGTCTATGTTGGTTTATATTAGTCGTAAGAATGGAGCTTTCTTTCAGGATTATGGACGTGTGCTTCATGATCAGGCTATTTATGGTGTGAAGCCCGAGGGAAAACTGAAAGTGGAATATACCTATGAGACTTTCCAATTCCCTGATGGTGAGACGTATGAACTCTGTAAACCCAATTATTCTATTTATGAATGGTATGCAGACAGCATCAAACCCGAAGACCTGTTCTGTACGGTGCGTATTCCTTTGCGCCACGTAGGTATGGGACAAATGATGGCGCTCGATCCCACTGAAATTGAAGCTTTGGCTGCTAAAAGCAATTATCCGGAATATGGTATCAGTGGTCGTTGCAACTATATCTCCGAGAGAGGAGTGAGAAGTTTAGGCTTGTCCGGTAATAAAGCACAGCATGCCGACCTGACAGTGGAACTTGGTTTCTCCAGCGATATGGGAGTTACGAACAGCCGCTATCCCGAAGAAATCTGTGAAGGACAGGCACAAGTAAATCAAGGCAGTATGATGGGACTTTCTTATGCTCAATTGGATGTATCTACGGAAGAAATGGAGAATGTAGACCTCTATATGCAGAGCCTCAGTGTTCCGGCACGCCGCAATGTGAATAATGAACAAGTGATCAAGGGTGAGCAGAATTTTTATAAGGCTAAGTGCCATCTCTGCCATGTAACCACCTTGCACACAAAACCACGTGGGTCTGTCCTGTTGAACGGAACTCGTCTTCCTTGGCTGGGTAGTCAGACAATTCATCCATATTCGGACTTCCTGCTTCATGACATGGGCTCTGAAATTATGGGCGTAGGACTGAATGATAACTATGTAAGCGGTTTGGCCCGTGGTAACGAATGGCGTACGACTCCGCTTTGGGGTATCGGATTGCAGGAAACTGTGAATGGTCATACTTACTTCCTGCACGATGGACGCGCCCGCAACTATGTTGAGGCTATCATGTGGCACGGTGGTGAAGGTGAAGCATCGAAGAATCTCTTCAAAAAGATGAGTAAAGAAGATCGTGATGCTTTGATCACATTCCTGAAATCATTATAAAACAAATAACGAACAATAAAACCAATAAGTATTATACAAGCAATTATGAAGAAATTAATTTTAATGGTTGTAATGGCTGCCCTTTCGTTGGCTGTTATGGCACAGCATGAAGAAGATACAGAAAATGGTGTAGTGTCACTTGCCGGAAGAGAGGGATTTACGATAGAAACCAAGAAGGGAGACTTTGTATTCAAGCCCTATCTGTTGGTACAGACTTGTGCAAATTTCAATTGGTATGATGATGAAGGTCTGGATAAGGCATACAATCAGGATAATGTAGCTAATTCCGGTTTTTCAATTCCCTATGCTGTATTGGGCTTCACCGGTAAAGCTTTTGGTAAAGTAGCCTTTAATCTTTCTATCAATGCGGCTGCCAGTGGGGGAGCATTGCTTCAACAAGCATGGTTCGATGTACAACTTAAAAAACAGTTTGCCGTGCGTGTCGGTAAATTCAAAACACCTTTCTCGCATGCTTATCTGACGACGTTGGGTGAAACATTGTTGCCGCAGTTGCCAGTATCATTGACTTCTGCTGTCATTCTGCCTTATTCCTTGAATGCGGTAACGCCTAACATCGGTACCGGTTTTGACCTCGGTGTTGAAATTCACGGATTGGTAGCTGATAAATTTGGCTATGAAGTAGGTTTATTTAATGGCACCGGTTCTTCTGTAAATACAGCTACAAAAACTCTGAGTGATGATTGGCATATCCCTTCTTTACTGTATGCGGGACGCTTTACTTATATGCCTAAAGGTGTGATGCCGTCCACTCAAGGTAATCCCAACCGTTTGAATGAAGATAAGATTATGTTCGGTGTATCGGCTTCAATCAATGTGGAAAGTGAGAATGAAAGTACCAATGATACCCGTGTGGGAGTGGAATTTGCCATGTTAAAAAACAAACTGTATTTGGGTGCCGAAGCATATTATATGAATGTGGGCTTCACGAAACGCCAGAAAATTAATGAAAGCTACAATTACTTGGGTGGTTATGTACAGGGCGGTTACTTTGTTGCTCCCCGTTTGCAGGCTGCCTTGCGTTATGACTTCTTTAACCGTAACGGTACCGGCGATGACGGATTTTTGAATATGCCGGCTGTGGGTATGAATTATTTCTTTAAGGGTTGTAACCTGAAACTCCAGGCTATGTACCAGTATATTGCCCGTACGGGTCACGATACACAGCTCGACCGCGATAATGATAATTTAGGTCTGGCCACTCATTCTGCAACAGTAATGCTGCAATATACTTTCTAAAAAAAAGAGAGTAGTTATGAAGAAATGTATATTATTCTTTGCTGCTATCTGGATGACAGTCTGCTTCTGTTCATGTGATGATGGAAGAATCTATGAGAAGGAGATAGAGGTGCAGCGTGGCGGCCGCGTCCTAAAGTTGACAGGTCGTTTCAGTGGTATCAGCAATTGGACGGATGATTATAGTGTCGTTGTGGCAGGCTTCAATGATAAAAGTGAATACGCTGTTATAACGAAATCACTGCCAGTCAATGTAGCCGACGGAACAGATATCGTTATGACACTGGGAGGTATCAGTGATGATGTGAAATCACTCAAATTGTGTGTTATCAGTCGTTTGCGCGAATGCATTGTTGAATTTAAGACGATGGAAGATGAAGAACTCACAGCTATCACAGATACCATATTAATGGATGTGGGAACACTGGACGTGGGTATGTTCAGTTCTATCCAGTCACAGGTTTTCAATAAAAGATGTGTAGCGTGCCATGGGCAGACTGGTTCTGCATCGGGTAATTTATTTCTGACGGAGGGTAAGAGCTATAATGCGTTGGTCAACCAGCCGGCGCATAAGAATAGTGATATACTATTGGTGAAACCCGGCAGTGCAGAAGAGAGTTTTCTACATCTGGTCTTGAACAGGGCTGGTGATACGAGTATGAACCATACCGATATGCTGTCAGAAGATGAGCAACCCTTATTGGAACTAATAGATAATTGGATAAACGAAGGTATTTTTTTGAATAACGAGTAAACGATATTGGAAATGAACAACAAAAAACAACAAACCAACCAATCAGAGAATACATTAACCGAGATTTTTAAATATGAAGTAAAAGAAGGCGTTTCAGAGTTTCATGTAATGATTCACTCTACCCGGCCGGAAGACACTTATGAAGAACAATTAAATGCAGTAGCCAATGCTTACAACGATTTGCTTGCAGGTGAATTGAAAGGTGCCATGGCTGTGTTTAAACGTTATTTCCTGAGTGATACCGCCAATCAGGCTGACCTCCTGCTGGCTATCACTACCGAAAGTTCCGACTGTGCTCTTTCCGTGGTAGAGCAACCCCCTTTGGATGGGACGAAAATAGCTTTGTGGGCTTATTTACAGACCAATGTGCAGACACAAGTGTTGCACAACGGACTGTTTGAAGTAAAGCACAATGCGTACCGCCACCTGTGGGGAGGCAGTGTTTTCAATCGTGCTGCAAATTCTGAATACCAGACCCGTTTGTTGCTGAATGACTACGTGATGCAGCTTATGGAACAAGGATGTAAATTGGCGGATAACTGTATCCGTACCTGGTTCTTCGTACAGAATGTGGATGTGAATTATGCCGGTGTGGTAAAGGCACGTAATGAGGTGTTTGTTACTCAGAATCTGACTGAAAAGACACACTATATTGCCAGTACAGGTATCGGCGGACGTCATGCTGATCCTAAAGTATTGGTGCAAATGGATACCTATGCTGTGGCAGGCTTAAAGCCGGAACAGATACACTTCCTTTATGCCCCTACGCATCTGAATCCTACTTATGAGTATGGTGTCAGTTTTGAACGCGGAACGTATGTCGATTACGGTGACCGGCGTCAAGTGTTTATTTCAGGTACGGCAAGTATCAACAATAAAGGGGAAGTGGTATACCCCGGTGACATCCGCAGGCAGACGGAACGGATGTGGGAAAATGTAGAAGCCTTGCTGAAAGAGGCGGAGTGCACATTTGATGATTTGGGACATATGATTGTTTACCTGCGTGACATTGCAGACTATGCAGTTGTGAAGAATATGTATGACAAGCGTTTCCCGGATACTCCTAAAGTATTTGTACATGCGCCTGTATGTCGTCCCGGATGGTTGATCGAAATGGAATGTATGGGAGTTAAGGCTTTGAAGAATAAGGAATATGCACCTTTTTAATTTGAAGAAAAGTCTCGTCTTTTTATATATCTGTCTGGTGGCTTTGCTCGCTGTGGTGACCTTTGTGGAGCATGTACACGGAACAGAGTTTGTAGAAAAGTATGTTTATCATACAGTTTGGTTTTGTTGTTTGTGGGGAGTACTTGCCGCATTGGCAGTTGCCGTGTTGGTTAAGCGGCAGTTGTGGCGGCATCTCCCGACATTGTTGTTGCATGGCTCCTTCCTCGTTATCTTGGTGGGAGCCATGATTACATTTTCATGCAGCAAAAAAGGATATATGCATCTCACTGTAGGCACTGAGGTGGGAACTTTCATAGACCAAGACAGTAAGCGGGTAATCGAATTACCATTCACATTGTGTCTGGACAGTTTCCGGGTGGAATATTATCCGGGGACGGAAGCTCCGGCAGATTATGTCAGCTATATCCGTGGTGCGGAACCTGTTTCCATGAATCGTATCCTCTCTCGTCAGGGGTATCGCTTTTACCAGTCTTCTTTTGATGACGATAAGGAGGGGAGCTGGTTGTCGGTGAATTATGATCCGTGGGGAATAGGGATTACGTATGTAGGATATATTTTGCTGGTTATTTCCATGTTGTGGATGCTTGCCAGTCATAGTGGGGAATTCCGTAGATTACTCAGGCATCCGTTCTTTCGAAAAGGGGGAATGTTTGTGTGGTTGCTCATGGCTACGGGAACGGTGGTGCAAGCAGAAAACAGAAGCCTTCCGGCACTTGCACTCAGACAGGCGGATAGTCTGGCATCCAAACAAGTGATTTATCATGATCGCGTAGTACCTTTTAATACCCTTGCACGAGACTTTGTATTGAAACTGACTGGGAAATCTTCTTATGGTGGCATGACACCCGAACAGGTTGTCGGAGGTTGGTTACTCCGTCCGGAGGTTTGGCAGAATGAACCGATGATTTATATAAAGAGTGCGGAACTTCGTCATTTACTCCGATTACCTTCTTCCTATGTTCGTCTTACTGATTTGTTTGATGGGCAAAACTATCGCTTGCAGAAATTTTGGAAAGGAGGACAAAAGCCACACCTGAAAATGACTTCGTTGGAAAAGGCTATCATGGAAACAGACGAAAAGGTAGGATTGATACTGATGCTACGGAGTGGAACACTTATCCGTCCTTTACCGGAAGATGGGAGTATAAAACCACTGTCTGACGTAAAGGTGCAGGCTGAAATATTGTACAATCGCATTCCATTCAGCAAACTGTTGTTCATGTTCAATCTGACTGTAGGGATGCTGGCATTTTTCTATTTACTTTATTGCAGCATGCATCGTTCGGCAGGTAAGGCATGGAGCGTTTTTACAGTTGCACTTTATGCGGCATTTCTTTTTCAACTCTTTGGCTACTGTTTGCGGTGGTATATTGGCGGACGTATTCCGTTGAGTAATGGATATGAAACCATGCAGTTTATGGCACTGTGTACACTTCTGCTTGCATGCATATTCCGGCGTCGCTTCTCTTTTACGTTGCCTTTTGGATTGCTCATTTCGGGTTTTGCCTTGTTGGTAGCTTATCTTGGGCAGAACAATCCTCAGATCACTCCTCTGATGCCTGTGTTGCTATCTCCTTGGTTAAGTATCCATGTTTCTCTGATTATGGTATCTTATGCATTGTTTGCCTTTATGATGCTAAATGGATTACTGGCATTCTGCATAGGAGGCTGGCGAAGAAAGGCAATCGATTCGGAGATTCAGGAACAGCGTAAGGTTCGTGTGGAGCAATTGATGCTTTTCAGTCGGTTGATGCTTTATCCGGCAGTATTTTGTCTGGGGGCGGGGATTTTTATTGGTGCCGTGTGGGCGAATGTTTCATGGGGGCGTTATTGGGCCTGGGATCCGAAAGAAGTCTGGGCTTTAATTACCTTTTTAATCTATGGTGCGGCATTCCACGGACAATCGCTTGCCGTATTCCGGCAACCCCGGTTTTTCCATGTTTATATGGTGTTGGCTTTCCTTACGGTACTGATGACTTATTTCGGAGTAAATTATCTACTGGGCGGTATGCATAGCTATGCCTGATGTGTCTTTCTATTTCCGGATAATATAATAAAAATGCCTGCGGATTCCGCAGGCATTTTCTACAAAAACAACTAACTAAACACATGCAAAGTTAATCAAGCGCACCGGACTTTTCTTTCACAGTACCGTTCGCATTGCGCACATATATCATAACCTAACATTGCCCCGAGTATGAAATCTTCTTTTTCAATTCTACCGGGTTAATGTCAGATATTATCATAAGGCTATGGAATAAGAGAAAATTATGCCAAGTGATTTTTTATGTCGTTCACCCAAGCGTCGATACGTTCTTCCGTCTTATCACTTTCGTTGATGTCATCAAGAGCGAGTCCGACAAACATACCGTCGATGGCGGCAATAGAGGAGGAGAAAGAATAATCTTTTGCAGACACCTTACCAACGATGGTGCAACCGGAATCCTTGATATCTTCGTATATGATACCCATACCATCGCAGAATGTATCACAATAAGACTCAGCATCACCACAACCGAACAGGGCAATTGTTTTTTCTTTCAGGTCTGATTCTTTCAACACTTTAACGCCATCATACCAGTCATCCTGCAATTCACCGTCACCCCAGGTGGAAGTTCCTAAAAGAAGAGCTTCATATTCCTTTACCATGTCGGCGTTCATTTTGCTGACATCGATTACATCGGATGCGGGGACACCAAGTTTAGAAGCGATTGTTTCGGCAACGCCTTGTGTTGTTCCGGTTGAGGAACCATAAAATATTCCTATTTTCTTCATACTATAAAATGGTTTAATTTGTACGGTTGCAAAGTAACGGCATCAGAGGGGGTTATGAAATACCCACAAATAATGAAATGTTTCTTTGTACCTAACCACTTATAGGTATGACTGAAAACAAATGATAATCCATTAAGAAATATAGAAGTTTTATCTATCTTTGCTGATGGATACTAAAAATAAATCGATTATGAACACTTTAGAATTGGAAGCTTATAAAGCGGCATTAGCCAGAGAAGTGTTGAACATCAATAACCAAGAGGTGCTCGATACTATAAAAGATATTATACAGAGAAGTGGAAATCTAACCAATGCTCCTTATCAGATAGGTGTCAAAGAGGCCCGAAAACAGTTGCAGGACTCCGAAAAGCGCTTTGATGAAGGGGAATACGTGAGTGAAGAGGAAATGGAAGAGTTTTATAATGCACTGCAATAATGAAAATGCAATACGACATTGAAGCACGACACCAAATCGGTGAGATTTTCAAATATGGAAAAGTGAAATTTGGTACTCAGACTGCTTTGAAATATAAAGAGAAACTTAGAGAAAAAATAAATATTTTAAAACAGAATCCCTTAATCGGCAATATTGAGTGGATGCTGACTGATGAAGAGCATGAATACAGATTTCTTTTAGTGAAACCTTACAAGATAATATACTCCGTAAAGGGAGATATTATAAGAATTCATCTTTTCTGGCATATTCACCGTAATCCTGATATTTTAAAAGATTATCCGATAGGAGTCTGTGAAGAAGCACCTCCTTATGGAAATATATAATTATTTACGGTTTTTCTTCAGATCAGGCAAAAACCAGGTAACCAATCCGAGTAACGGCATATAAGCGCAGACATTATAAACAGCTTCGATGCCGAACTTATCTGCCATATTTCCCAATACAGCCGAGGCAATACCTGCCACTCCGAAAGCAAATCCGAAGAATAGTCCGGAGATCAGTCCCAGTTTACTGGGTAATAACTCCTGCGCATATAACAGGATGGCGGGGAAAGCAGATGAAAGAACCAGGCCGACACAGAAACTCATAATAATTGTGGCAAGCAAGCCAACATGAGGCATCAGCATACTGAAAGGTGCAGCACCGAGGATGGAACCCCAGATGACATACTTTCTTCCGATACGATCTCCGATAGGACCACCCATCAGTGTACCGATGGCTGTAGCCACAAGAAACACAAAGAGGTAAAGCTGGGAGTCCTGCACACTTACTCCGAATTTATCAATCAGATAGAAAGTATAATAGCTGCTTAAGCTTGCCATATAAATATATTTGGAGAAGATAAGTATCAGCAGGATAGAAATGGAAAGAACCGTTTTCCCCATAGGCAAAGGCATCTGCATATGAGGTTGCAGGGCAATATGATCACGTTTCATCCGGGTAATGTATCCTTTGTACCATTTGCCGACAGGTATCATTACCATGATTGCTATCACTGATAAAATTGCGAATAATGCGATGTTGTGCCTACCATAAGGTGCTACAATTAAAGCTACCAGTAACGGACCCAATGATCCTCCTAGGTTTCCACCCACCTGAAACAGGGATTGTGCCAATCCTCTTCTGCCTCCGGAGGCGAGCGAAGTGATGCGGGATGCTTCCGGATGAAGTACGGAAGAACCTATACCTATGATGAACACTGAGAACAATACCCAATAAAGATTCGTGGAAAAGGCCAGATTCAACAATCCGGCCATAGTGAACAACATCCCCATCGGTAGTGTCCAGGCAAACGGGCGCTTATCAAAAAATAATCCGAATACGGGTTGGAATACCGATGCGGACATCTGATAAACCAGCGTAATCAATCCGATTTGTGCAAAACTCAATGTCAAGTCCTCTTTGAAAAGCGGATATGTGGCGGTTATGACGGATTGCAATAAGTCGTTCAGACAATGGGAAATACTTAATGCGATCAATATCGGATAAGCTATCGAGCTTACCGGGCGTTGTGTATTCTGTTGCATGATGGTTGCGTCTCTAATGTAAATAGGGCGCAAAGGTACAAAATAAAATGATTAATACGGATGAGTAAACCAAAAGCATGAACCTTCTCCTTCAGTTGATTCCACTCCGATTTTTCCTCCCATCTGAGATACTAAACTTTTGCAGATGGAAAGTCCGAGACCGGTGCCCTGTACAAAAGTATTAAGTTTCACAAACCGTTCGAATATGCTATCAATTTTCTCTTTGGGAATCCCGACACCTGTATCACGTACATAGAATTTTATTTCGTGGGGTGCCGTCTGTTCATATCCTAAAGCGATAGTGCCTTGTTTCGTAAACTTCAATGCATTGTTTATGAAATTGGTTATGACCTGCATGAATCGGTTCTTGTCTGTATAAATATGACAATCGGGCATATACTTCTCGAAGACCAGATCCACAGTTTCCGGCACTTTCATCTCCATCGATTTGATGATTTTCATGCAGCTTTCGTTTACATCCAGGTCGGAACGTACGAAGTCGAATGTTCCGGATTCTATCTTCGAAAGATCGAGAATATCAGAAACCAGTTGCAGAAGCAATTCATTATTTGTTTCTACTATTTTGATATATTCCTGGCGTTCTTCCCTGTCGTCTGTTTCTGCCAGCAGACTGGAAAAACCAACGATAGAATTGAGCGGAGTACGTATTTCATGGCTCATATTGGCAAGGAAAGCAGATTTCAAGCGGTCCAGTTCTTCGGCTTTGTCACGGGCAATGATCAGCTTCTGTTCTGTCTCTTTCAAGGGAGTGATATCATAGTTGATACACAGCATTTCAATAACTCCGTCCTGAGGACGATAATTCTTAACCATTACGTTTATACTGGTCCACGAATATTTTCCGTTACCTCTATCGATGCGTACCTCTTTACTTAAACTTGTGGCTTTCCCTTCTTTAACCTGACCAACAAAGTGTTTCAGGACAGCGCAATCTTCCGGGTGAACATGAGAATACACTCCGATAACCTGAGGCATGGGAGTGTTTTCCTTTTCACCTAAATTCCTATACCATGTATCCTGGGCATACCCGTCTCTTGTCATTACATTAAAATGAGCAAAACCCACTTTGGCATAGTCGCCTATTAAGAGGAACAGATGCTCAAACTCTTGTATTTTGGTGTATGCACTGGTGGTTTCTGTTGTATCTATATTGATAAACAGGTAATTGCTGAATTGATTCTGCGAATCGTAAAGCAGAGCCACTTTGGTTTGAAGATTGATAACATCTTTTCTTCGACTTGTAACATATCGGTCGATCTTCGAGAAATCATAATTGATCGAGAAGTCCACATTTTCTCTGGCACGCAATTTCTCTTTCACGTCTTCGGGGATATTGGGATTTTCAAACAGTGATACTCCCAATGCTTCCTTCATATCCGCCAAGCCGAATATTTCAAGTTCTTTATCATTCATATCTGCCAGATACCCGTCTTTGTCGTAAAGCTCGATACCTACCGGCAGATTTTTATAAATATTGCGAAGAATCTTTTCACTATGATCCAATGCGCGGCGATCCTCTTTAGCCTGAAGTTCCGCTTTACGTAATTGGAGGCAAATGCTGATGATGTTTCCTAAAGAAGAAAACCATTGATGGTCGATGTTACTCCAGCTGCGGTGTGTTCTGACCATATCGATGCCCATATATCCCCATACCTTATCTTTCGATAGGAGAGGAACCGCCATTACCGATTTAATGTCTTGCACCTCCAGAGTATCACGGTAAACTTTTGCTTCGGGAGGCATATCATCCAATGTATTCAGAATGATTGACCTCTTTTCTGAGATTTGGCGATCCCACCAGAGAGAATCATCCCAAGGTACATTTTGTAAGAAATCCAGTTCCTGGGATATTCCTTCGGCTGTTGCTTCGTAAATGCAACTTTGTACTTCATGTTCCCGGTCTATTTCGAATATATAGATACGGTCTCCTTTGGTTTGTTTGAGGAGATCTGCCAATATTTTATTGATGATCTGTGTAATATCATCCGATTGCAGAAAAGCGAGCAATGAATAAGAAAGGCTGTTTTGTTGATAAAGCAGGCTGTTTACCTGGAGAGAGTCTGCACTTTCACTCGTTTCTCCGGCCTGCTTGTCTATGCATTGCAGATATCCTATCATATTTTTGTAACCCTCTTCATCCGGTTGTTTGAAGCTGATTTTAGAATATACCCATATATCCCCATCTTTTGCCCGGATGGGGAACATCTGCTCATAGGTTTCTATGTTTGTGAGCGAAAAGTATTCATTCCTGAGTCGCCTCCGATGATCCTCCCGTATTCTTTCGTGAAAATCTTCGAAACTGATCCGGTCGCTTTCGAGTCCGAGTAAGTCAATTATAAAGTCTGAACAAATATATTGGCGATTCTTCAGATCCGATTCCCACCAACCCATTTTAGCCATTTGCGCAATCTGGCGATATTTCTCACAGTCAATATTGGGCTTCTCTTTCATATATCTTTTTGCTCCTGTTTTCTATTCTTTATTATAATCTCAGTGGGCAAATATAGAGATAACTTTTATATTTTGAGGAATTTGTTGTCAGAAGAATGTTATTGCTTGCAGTATGGATATTAATGAAAGTCCTTTTGAAACCATTGAAGGAGGAAGGATGATGAGTACAAAATAGGCCGTTTACCACGGGCGGCGGCTCCGGCTCCGGTTCAGGCGGAAAGAGATCAGCTTTTTGTCCTGAACCGGTAAGTAATATCATTCATTTCTCCTTGTACAATCTTGTAAAGCCGCTGGTTGGTTTGTTCAGACTTCAAGCCACCGCGGCTTTCTACGTAAGGCCCAAGTTTTATGTATTGGAAGTTCCGGATCGGGAATCCGTCAGGCAGTTCCTGCTTACCGGAATACCAACCCACTTTAACCGGGGCAATCTGCTGTTGCTGTAGAAAATTGGCAAAATACGCTACATCATAAGGATCTGCATCTCCACCCATAAAACAGACGCATGTAACAGCCTTTCCATACTTTTGTAAAAGTACGGAAAGGTTTTCTTCTGTCAGCGCTTCTCCGACATTTTGTTGCAGATAGGGACTATGGCAACCTTTACACCTGTTCGGACAGTTCGAAAGGTTGATTGCCAATGTCACCTCATCCGGTATCTCCTGAAAAACAATGTCGTAATCAGTGTACTTCAGCATAATATCTTCGGGCAGCCTCCTTTTGCCGGGCTTGAGAGAAATTGCTGATTCGTTTCATGTAGCCGATAACGCGGGTCAGATAATCCACGTTCTGGCTATGACATTCCGGACACTCTTTCAAGTATCTTTTGTCAATGTGGTTGCATTCGTTGCAAACCGTGTTAGGTATATTGAAAGTAAAGTAATTGCAGCCCTCAGTGGCGGCTACCCGAAGTAATTGCCTGTATTGCTCTTTGCTTAAGTGCTCTTCCAGATTCATGTGGAGTGCCGAACCACCCGTCAGATGCTCTATATACCTGTGTCCATGCATACGGAACTTATCGATGACGTTCAGCGACTCATCCTCTACAATGTAGAAATAGCTGTTATAGCACTCTCGGAATGTCTGGAAACCGGCTTCTTTGTCCCATTTGGCATGTTTTACGCCTACATTCTCAGCCGGTATCATTTCGCAGTTAAAGAGTATATCTTTCGTTCGATATTTCTTATTGTATTTTTCAACTATTCCCAGAATCTCCTGCACAAAAGCTTCATATTTAGGATTATCGTTGATTTCAATTCCCATGAATTGAGCGGCTTCCACCAGCCCGTTTACACCGATTGTCAGATATTGGCGTCCCATATTGATGTATCCGGCATCGAACAAAGGCAACATTCCTTTGCTTTGCAGATGCTTTAAGTTTTCGTTATAGGCCAGTTGTACTTTGTGTACCAGATCTACTACCTCTTCAAGGAAGAAATGATAAAGCAATCCGGACTTCACTGCATGCTGGATGCAACGGTTCAAGTTGATAGTCAACACACTTTTTGATCCGGTAGATACGCCGCCTGCTCCCAAGGTGTAACTAAATCCATTATCCTGTATTTCATTACGCAAACGGCAACAGCTACTTAACGAGTCGGCATTATCACTCATATATGTAAAGAAAGAGTGTCCTTCCGCATACATTTCGGCCGTGAAGTCACCGTATTCCTTATCCAATACATCTCCGTCTTTGGTCAGCAAAGCCATTGTCTCTACGGGGAAGGTAAGAATGGCTTTGGTACGTTCCTTATTGAACCACTTCATGAAGCGCTTTTGCAACCAGCTCAATGATTCCCAATGGGGAGCGTTTCCGTCCGGGAAGACGAAATGTTCGAAAAGGCTATTGAAATAATATTGATCATAGTAAGCTACATTCCAGAATACAGCTTGAAAATTCCGTGCTCCCGTAGGCTGATTGATGGAATATACGATCTGTTCAAAACAATCGGTGATTATTTTATCTATGGTCCTTTGTTTGGAGGAAAGGTCGGCAAGTTGTTCCGGATGTTTATAGTAATCCTCTCCGTATTCTTTTTCTATAAAATAATTCATATACATCAGAAATTCCGGTGTGGCGCAGGCGCCGCTGAGCATACTCGATACGATAAATACCATATTGATGAATCCTCCGCAGAAAGACTTCAGATTGGTGGGTGCCGTGGAGTTACCGCCTACGGATGCGGTTCCGCTGATCAGCCACGGATACATGGTGATGCTTGCGCAATAATTGGCAAGATTGGTTTCATCATTCTTGTATATGAAGTGTTGGTTCAGCAATTCGATGTAGCGGTCTGAAAGTTCCTTGCCGTACATGTCCTTCAGGCGGTCAGTCAGCAAACGGCGATTCAGACGGATGAAGTTCGATTTGGGGAGCTCGCCTATCAGTGTGGCTATATTTTTATTTTCCACATTGGCGTTAGCGTCATACTTGCTACCGGTGGCAGGGTTGGAGGCATCGCAGTAATCCATCAGGAAACGGAGCTTGTCACGTACTTCCCGGTCTTCCAGATGTTTCTGTCTGTATAGCATGAACGCTTTAGCTACACTGTAATAGTGTTCAGCCATCAGTGCCACTTCTACTTGGTTCTGTATATCTTCTACACTGGTTCCATCACTGATGTTCACGCGGCTGAGTATGTTGGTGATCACATCTTGTGTGGCAAAACTGCCGACAGATAAAAATGCTTTACTAATTGCGTTCTTGATCTTATCAAGTGAAAACGCTTCTTTTTTCCCATCTCTTTTGACGATGAAAGTCTCCGAATTGATCATACCTGTAATTTAAGATTTAACAAATAAATATTCTTTGTTTAGTTAGCTATACTAAATCAAACGACAAAATAAGGAGAGTAAGTAATAAAATGAATCTTGGAGGATGCACTCTATCGCTTTTCACCCGAAAGCCTGAATGATTACAGATATCGGCAGGTCTTCTGACTTGTTTCCGTTGTGGCGCCTTCCCGGTCTTTGCAGGACCAGTGGCTAAAGAATGCCACAATCTTTTCTCCACATGGTAGAGAGATGAAACTTACAGCTACGGGGATAGTCCCTGATTTTCACAGGATTCCCTTTTAATTCCGTTTCACGCTTGCGGTGATTTGGAAACCGTTATCGCTGACAAAGTTAGAAATAAAATCAATAATCCAACGGATGATAGAAAAAAATATTCCCAGCTTATATTTTTTGTTTTAAAAAGCATCTCCAATGATAATTTCCACTATCTTTGCCCCGAATTGGTTTCGGATGAACATTTCTGTCATTTGGATTAAAAGGGAATCGGGTGTAAATCCCGGACAGTCCCGCTGCTGTGAAGCTCCATAACTTTCTTGATAAATACTTTAGCCACTGGCTGTGAATTGGAGGCCGGGAAGGAATCAGAAAGGGAGTCAGTCAGAAGACCTGCCATTCGTTAAAGTCTGTTGCTACTCGTGGGATTAGGGGAACAGTACGAACGTATAATTGTTGTAATTTAATTAATGCGAAAGGGATGCCTATGAAAAAGGTATGTCCGCGTTGTGGTGCAACCTTTGAGTGTATGCACGATCGGATTTTGTCATGCCATTGCGCTACGGTACGACTGAATGAGCAGCAACGTGCTTATTTGCAAAAGAATTACCCGGGCTGTTTATGTCATGACTGTCTGACGGCAGTCAAAGAGGGTATCGTTATGGATGTATGTGATGCACCCCTTTGTGATAAACAGAAGAACAATGATAAAAAAAGTATTGATTGCCAATAGAGGCGAGATTGCTGTACGTGTAATGCGTTCCTGCAAAGAGATGGGAATACGTACAGTAGCTGTCTATTCGGAAGCGGATCGTGCAGCAAAACACGTCATGTATGCCGATGAAGCCTGTTTGATAGGTCCGGCAGCTTCCAGAGACAGTTATTTGAATATAGAGAATATAATTCGTGCTGCCCGGCAGCATGAAGCGGATGCCATCCATCCCGGATATGGTTTCTTATCTGAAAATGCCGACTTTGCCCGTCGTTGCAAAGAAGAAGGCATTATTTTTATCGGGCCTTCTGCCGAAACAATGGAAGCGATGGGTGATAAAATCTCAGCCCGTAAACACATGATTGCAGCTGGAGTACCGGTAGTTCCCGGTACGGAACAACCCTTGCAGAGTGCCGGGGAGGCTGTGATGATATGTAATAAGATCGGCTATCCCGTGATGCTGAAAGCCTCTATGGGTGGTGGTGGAAAAGGTATGCGACTGATACATAGTGAGGATGAAGTGGTTGAGGCTTACAATACCGCCCGTTCGGAGTCTATGTCTGCTTTTGGTGACGATACGGTATATCTGGAGAAATTTGTGGAGGAACCCCATCATATTGAATTTCAGGTATTGGGTGATAATCATGGCAATGTGATTCATTTATTCGATCGCGAATGTTCTGTTCAGCGTAGAAATCAAAAGATTGTGGAGGAAAGTCCGTCTCCCTTCCTCACTCCGGAATTACGCAGAGAGATGGGAGAGAAGGCTGTGGCTGCCGCCAAAGCTGTGAACTATTCGGGTGCAGGTACTATCGAATTTCTGGTGGATAAGCACCGTCATTTCTATTTTCTGGAAATGAACACCCGTTTGCAAGTGGAACATCCCATAACCGAAGAAGTGGTGGGTGTGGACTTGGTGAAAGAACAGATCATGATTGCAGCCGGTTATCCGTTGCATCTTAAACAGGAAGATTTGTTTCAGCGGGGACATGCTATCGAATGTCGTATCTGTGCGGAAGATACAGAGAATAATTTCATGCCGTCTCCGGGAATCATTAAGTTATTGGCTGAACCGAACGGTATCGGTGTCCGAATCGATAGCTATGTTTACGAAGGGTATGAGATTCCTATCTATTATGATCCCATGATCGGAAAACTGATCGTATGGGCCACCAATCGGCAGTATGCCATTGAGCGTATGCGCCGTGTGCTGTATGAGTATAAAATTACCGGATTGAAGACCAATCTTACTTATCTGAAGCGCATCATGCACAACCCCGATTTCGTAAAGGGAGAATACAACACGCTGTTTATCGAGAAAAACTCGCGTATGTTGCAGCGTCCTAACAGTAATAATGAAGAAATTGAGAATATTGCCATGATTGCCGCTTATATAGATTACCTGATGAACCTGGAAGAGAATTCTTCCACGCAGTCGTCTGATGGTCGTCCTATCAGTCGCTGGCGTGAGTTCGGTTTGCAAAAAGGAGTTTTACGTATCTAAAGAGGGAGGAAGTAGTTATGGAAATACATATTGGAAACCGCGTTGCCGACGTGACGTTGGTCAGTAAAGAAGATAATAAAGTCCGGTTGAATGTTGATGGAAGAATCTACGATGTGGATATTGCCATGGCAGAAAACGGCAGCTGCTCCATCTTACACGACGGAAATTCTTACAATACGGAAGTCATCCGCGGTGAAGGAGGAAAAAGCTATGATGTGAATTTGTTCTATCGCTCTTATCATGTGGATATAGCAGATACCCAGGTGAAATACTTGCGTATGCGAAAAGGAGGTGAAGAGAGACAGGACGATAAGATTATTGCTCCGATGCCGGGTAAAGTTATGAAGATTCCTGTACAGAAAGGTGACCGTTTGTCGGCGGGAGATATTGTAGTGGTGCTTGAAGCTATGAAAATGCAAAGCAACTATAAGGTCAATTCGGACTGTGTAGTGAGAGAAATCTTGGTGGCGGAAGGTGATTCAGTGGGCAGTAACCAGATTTTAATGACATTGGATATTATAAATGAAGAATAAGTATGGAAAGGAGAGAAATATATAATCAGTTTGAAGAACTTAATAAGCGTGCCTCGCAGGGTGGAGGCATTGATAAGATAGAAAAACAACATGCTGCCGGGCGGATGACCGCACGCGAACGCATAGAAGCCTTGCTGGATAAAGGGACATTCAATGAGTTGGACAAGTTTGTAAATCACCGTTGCACCAATTTCGGAATGGAGAAAAAACAGATTCCGGGTGATGGCATGGTGACTGGTTACGGCAAGATTGACGGTCGTCCGGTATTTGTGTACGCCTATGACTTTACGGTGCATGGCGGTTCTTTGAGTGAAACTAATGCAGCGAAAATAGTGAAAGTACAGCAACTGGCACTCAAAAATGGCGCTCCGGTTATTGCTCTGAATGATTCGGGAGGTGCCCGTATTCAGGAAGGTGTCGGCAGTTTGTCAGGATATGCTTCTATTTTCTATCAGAATACGATTGCTTCCGGGGTGATCCCTCAAATCTCAGCTATTCTGGGTCCATGTGCCGGCGGTGCCTGTTATTCACCTGCATTGACGGATTTTATTTTTATGGTGAAAGAGAAAAGCCATATGTTCATCACAGGGCCGGATGTAGTGAAAACGGTTACGCATGAAGAAGTGGACAAGGAAGAGTTGGGTGGAGCCTATGCACATAGCAGTAAGAGTGGCGTTACTCACTTCATGTGTAACACTGAAGAAGAAACCATGCTGGCCATACGCGAATTGCTCAGCTTCCTGCCTTCCAATAATATGGAGGATGCTCCGCTTATTCCTTGTACGGATGATGTCAGACGTCAGGCAGAAGAGCTTCAAACTGTGATTCCGGAAGACCCGAACATTCCTTATGACATTAAGGATATTATAGAGCCGGTTATGGATAACCAATATTTCTTTGAAGTGATGCCCCATTTTGCAAAGAATATTGTGGTTGGCTTCGCTCGTCTGAATGGTCGTTCGGTAGGAGTTGTAGCCAACCAGCCGGCTTATCTGGCTGGTGTGCTGGATATAGACGCTTCCGATAAGGCTGCACGTTTCATCCGTTTTTGCGACTGCTTCAACATTCCGTTGATTACCTTCGAAGATGTACCGGGCTTCCTGCCTGGCGTGACGCAGGAGCATAATGGCATCATTCGTCACGGGGCAAAAATCGTCTATGCTTATGCAGAAGCTACTGTCCCTAAAATTACCCTGATAACCCGTAAGGCCTATGGCGGTGCGTACATCGTGATGTCCAGCAAACAGACAGGGGCAGACATCAATCTGGCCTATCCGCAGGCTGAAATAGCTGTGATGGGAGCCGAAGGTGCTGTGAATATATTATATAGAAATGTTACACCGGAAGAAAAATCCGGTCTGATCCAGGAATATGAATTTAAGTTTTCTAATCCGTATCGGGCTGCCGAGCGTGGTTTTATTGATGAGATTATCATGCCTCGTGATACCCGGTATAAGCTGATTCAGGCGTTAGAAATGACGCATAACAAGAGTCAGAGCAACCCACCAAAGAAACACGGCAACATGCCACTATGATTTAGTTATGTTTCAATGTGTGCGTCTCCCCGTAGAAGTGATTTCTCCGGGGAGACTTTAAACGAATTTTTTTTTGATAAATATTATAAGCTTTAAATTATGGAACTATTGAAAAACCTGTTTGAAGGTTATCCGGATCTCTGGGGTGGAGGAGTAGCCCATTCCGTACTGATCCTTTCACTGGTGATAGCTTTTGGCATCATGCTGGCTAAAATCAAAGTGGCGGGAGTTTCATTAGGTATCACATGGATACTTTTTGTGGGTATTGTATTCGGGCATTTTGATATGACTCTGAATGAACACTTGCTTCATTTTATGAAAGAATTCGGTCTGATCTTGTTTGTTTACTCCATAGGATTACAAGTGGGACCCGGTTTCTTTTCTGCTTTCAAAAAAGGCGGACTTACCTTGAATCTGTTGGCTATGCTGGTCGTTTTTCTGGGAGTAGTCATCACGATTATATTACATTTTGTCACGGGTACGCCTATCACTACTATGGTCGGTATTCTTTCCGGTGCGGTAACAAATACTCCGGGACTTGGAGCTGCCCAGCAGGCAAACAGTGATTTAAACGGAATAGATGCCCCTGAGATAGCATTGGGATATGCGGTTGCTTATCCGCTGGGTGTAGTCGGTATTATCTTGTCATTGATAGCCTTGAAATATATTTTGCGTATCAATACCAAGACAGAAGAGGAGGAAGCTGAACGTGGACTCGGACATATACAGGAACTCACTGTGCGTCCTAATGATAAAATTTTGGTTATCTCTACCCCTAAAGATATTGAAGCTATTAGCGTCTTCTTCGGTAAGCAGATTGATATGCAATGGGAGCAATTGGATAAGAAACTGATTTCCCGTCGTATCTTGATAACGAAACCTGAACTGAATGGAAAGATGCTTTCCCAATTGAAGATACGTAATAATTTCGGAGCCAGCATTACCCGTGTGAATCGTTCGGGAGTAGACTTGGTTGCTGCTCCGCAATTACAATTGCAGATGGGCGACCGTGTTACTATTGTTGGTAGCGAACTGGCGGTCAGTCATGCGGAAAAAGTATTGGGAAATTCAATGAAACGCTTGGATCATCCTAATCTGATACCTATATTCTTGGGGATAGCGTTAGGATGTATTCTGGGGAGTACGCCTTTCGTATTTCCGGGTATTCCCCAGCCGGTAAAGTTAGGATTGGCGGGTGGACGGTAGGATATGCCACTGTTTATCCGCTTACCATGTTTTTACGTGTGCTTACTGCACAAATACTGATACTTGCATTAGCTTAATTCCTAAACTTTAATTGAATCAAACATTTTCTCTTTTAGCTTGTTGTTTACTCCCCGTAAGATTATCTTTGCGGGGAGTTTTTTATGTGAAAGAAAAATGTAGTAACCAAAATGTATACAAATAAAGTAAAGAGAATAGCTGCCGTTCATGACCTGTCTGGTTTTGGGCGTGTATCCCTTACGGTTGTAATTCCGATTTTGTCTTCCATGGGCTTTCAGGTTTGCCCTTTACCTACGGCTGTGCTCTCCAGTCATACGCAATATCCGGAGTTCTCTATTCTTGACCTGACGGATGAAATGCCTAGAATTATTGCCGAATGGAAAAAGCTGGATGTACAGTTTGATGCTTTCTATACAGGATATCTCGGAGCTCCGCGTCAGGTACAGATTGTTTCGGATTTTATTGATGACTTCCGCCAGCCGGACAGCTTGGTGGTAGTTGACCCCGTATTGGGAGATAACGGACGGCTATACACAAACTTTGATGAATCAATGATTTGCGAAATGCGCCACCTGACAACGAAGGCGGATGTGATCACCCCAAATCTCACTGAACTTTTTTATCTGATGGACAAGCCTTATAAAGCAGATAATACGGATGAAGAATTGAAATCTTACCTTCGTCTTTTATCTGATGCAGGTCCTCAGGTGGTTATTATAACAAGCGTTCCTGTTCATGAAGAGAGTCATAAGACCTCGGTATATGCTTATAATCGGGTAGGGGATCGATACTGGAAAATTACTTGCCCGTATTTGCCGGCCCATTATCCGGGAACCGGGGATACTTTTACAAGTGTCATAACCGGTGCTTTATTGCAAGGGGACAGTCTTCCTATTGCTTTGGACCGTGCCACACAATTCATTCTTCAGGGCATTCGCGCTACTTTTGGGTATGAGTACGACAATCGGGAGGGTATTTTACTGGAAAAAGTACTGCACAATCTGGATATGCCTATCCAAAGTGCCAGCTACGAATTGATTTGAATAAAATAAGGGGGTGAACCTGAATTTCGGCCCCCCCTCTTATGGAAGTTATGTTATTTGTTTGGAAGTGACGCTTTTAATAAGATAGGTACTTCTGCCGGTTCATTTGCCACTTGTATTCCTGCTGCCGTTAGTGCTGCAATCTTCCCCTCCGCCGAACCTGAGCTGCCGGAGATAATAGCTCCTGCATGCCCCATTTGTTTTCCCGGAGGAGCCGATTGTCCGGCTATAAAGGCCACGACAGGTTTCGTTACATGCTTCTTTATATATTCTGCTGCCAACTCTTCCGCATTCCCGCCAATTTCACCAATCATGACGATGGTTTCCGTGTCTTTATCGTTCTGGAACATTTCCAGCAGTTCACGGAAGTAAAGTCCCACTACGGGATCGCCTCCCATACCGATGGCGGTGGATTGCCCCATGCCATTGACCGTGAGGTGGTAAACTATCTCATAAGTCAATGTTCCGCTACGGCTGATCACTCCGACATTTCCCTTTTTAAAAACGTTGCCGGGTAAGATTCCGGCCAGGCTCTTTTCCGGAGAAATTAAACCGGGGCAGTTCGGTCCGATCAGCATGGCTCCTTTCAGTTGAGTGAAGCGATACGCTTTGATTACATCGAGGGTAGGGATACCTTCGGAGATACAGATAATCAGTTTGATTCCGGCATCTGCGGCTTCCATGATAGCATCTGCCGCATAGCTGGCGGGAACAAAAAGAATGGAGGCATTGGCCTGCGTCTTTTCCACTGCCTCGTACATGGTGTTGAAAACGGGAACCCCGTCTATAGTGCTGCCTCCTTTTCCGGGAGACGTACCGCCTACTACATTCGTACCGTATTCTTTCATTTTTACGGCATGAAAATGTCCGTCTCTGCCCGTAATACCTTGTACCAACAGGCGGGTCGATTTATCAATAAGTATGCTCATAATGTTTCTCCTTTCACAGATTTTACTACCATCAGGGTGGCTTCATTCATGGTTTCCGCTACCTGAAAGCGGTTACTGTCTTTTAATAGTTTCCTGCCGATATTTTCATTGGTTCCCGTCAGTCTTACAATGACAGGAATTTCCGTTTGCAATTGGTCGAAAGCCTGTATCAATCCTATAGCTACATCGTCGCAACGGGTGATGCCGCCAAATATATTGATGAAGACCGCTTTTACTTTCGAATCATTCAGCAGTATCTTCATGGCTTCAATCACCTTCACGGGGTTTGAACTCCCACCGATATCCAGGAAATTGGCAGGTGAACCGCCATATAACTTAATCATGTCCATGGTAGTCATTGCCAGTCCGGCGCCGTTTACCATGCAACCGATGTCTCCGTCCATACGTACATAGCTGAATCCTCTTTCTTTGGCTGTAGCCTCCAGATGTTCCTCTGGTGTAGGTTCGAAAAGTGAGTGTATCCCGGGATGACGATAAAGAGCGTTATCATCGAACACCATCTTGGCATCAATGGCTGCAAGGGTACCTTTAGCCGTCAATACCAGCGGATTGATTTCAGCAAGCGATGCATCGTTTTCCATGAAGGCTTTATAAAGATCCTGAAGGATGGAAGTCATACGCCTGGCTTGTTCCGCCTGGTCAAAAAGCATGAATGCAAAACTCTGTGCCAGATATTGGGGCAATCCTATCAATGGGTCGATATTATAGCGAATGATTTTCTCCGGAGTGTTGCGGGCTACTTCTTCAATATCCATTCCTCCTGCCGCACTCATGATAAGCACTACTGAACGCGTGTTGCGGTCAATGGTAAAACTGACATAATATTCAGCTGCGATATCTACAGCTTCGCTGATTAAAATTCGGGTTACAGGAAAACCTTTGATGGTCATTTTCAGAATTTCCCGGGCGTGCTGTCTTACCAGTTCTTCACTGTCAGCCAGTTTTACGCCTCCTGCCTTTCCTCGTCCACCGGTCAACACTTGTGCTTTCACAACTACTTTGTCCACTTCTAACTGCCGGAAAGCTTTTACGGCTTCATCGGGCGTATTGCATAACACATGTCGTTCTACCGGAATTCCATACTGGGAGAAGATTTCCTTTGCTTGATATTCATGTACTTTCATGGATCATGGATTATAATGTTTCTATTCTTTTATTAAACAAACGTTATAGCTAAAAGGTTGTCGAATAAGTGATTGAGAAGAAAAATAAGAAAAAAACGTCTATATCGCAATAACTGAAAAGAGTGCGCCAAAACTCTGATACGCTTATCAAAGTTTTGACATACTTTCTTCTCATCAGAGGGTATTTACCCTACATTTTTACACATTCATGGCATTGGCACTCAGTGCTCCTATAATAGCCGAAGCTACCGCAATCACCACTTTTAGAATTTTATCCCAGATAGACTTTTTCATATTCTTTGATTAAATGATTAGTGATATTTTAACCCAGCGGATTTTCATCCAGTCCTCCACCGCCGGAACCTCCCTGATTACCGGAAGAGTTGCCATCTGACGAACTTCCGTCCTTGTTTACCAATGCTTCCAGATCGTAGAAGTCAATTTTCTGTCCGGCACGTGTTGCCGTCACGTCCGGTCTGATGGTGGTCGAGGGTCGGAAATTGATTTTCACGGCCTTGATGTTCTTAGCCGTGCAATCCTCCTTTTTCTCCACTCCGAGGGTTCGTGCCGACAGGCTGAAAACCCCGAAGTCCTTTATGTTCACCGATTGGCCGCCATACAGCTTGTCTATCAGCGCTTCCACAAAGTTGGTAATTACACTTTTGATGTCTCCCAAGGTCAGTGAACTTTTCTCCTTCATCACGTAGGCCACGTCTTCCAGATTGGCATTGTCCCCTAACGTCACCAGTTGCGGATAAAACTTTGCCACCGCATCCTCCTTTCGCGGATCTTTCCGCGGAATCTTTTTGAATGGTACTCCCATAATCAATAATTTTTTTAAAGTTAAAAAACAAGGTTATTTAATGATCCTTGGAGGAAAGCTGTCCGAATCCTCTTCTCATGCTTTTCTTAATTTACTCTGCCATCATGGGCTTGCCGGAAGATTTTCGCTCTTTTCCCCTTTGGATACTGCAAATATACCCCGTTCTTTTC
>NZ_CBVI010000142.1 GCF_000513195.1 Bacteroides timonensis
ACGGATTTTCGGCATACCCTTTCAAATTGCGGTATGATACCGGGATAGCCAGATAAGTACCTAAATAAAATATAGCAAAAAAGTTATGTTTTTATTTGGTGGGTTATAGCAAAAACACTATATTTGTATTGTCTTAAACAAACGGTCTTTTAAATTATGAAGTACAATCAGTTTTTTGCGGAACTTACCGCAGCAGGTTGTTACGTTCTCAGGCATGCATGGGGCAAACCATGATATTTGGTACAGTCCTAAAACGGGTAATAAGTTTGCCCTGTCAAGGCATGGCAAACAAGAAGTACCTACCGGAATGGAACGTAAAGCAAGAAAGGTTCTTTTGGGGGAGTAATCCCCCTACCTTTTGCGCTTCATACCTAAAAGGCTGTAAATGTTGAGGCAATGGGGTACGGTATATTGCCGTACTCCTATTTTTAAAGCAATGGATATGAAAGTAACTGTGATCATGGAAAAGGCGAGCGATGGGTATTACTCATGCTTTGTCGAGGAAGATTTACCCGGCTTTGGTCTGGCTGGATATGGAGATACGGCAGAAGCCGCCAAAGAGGATATGATGAAAGCGTATGAGGAAATAAAGGAAATGCAGGCAGAAGAAGGCAAGGAAGTGCCGGAACTGGAGTTTACTTACAAATATGATATGCAATCTTTCTTCAACTATTTCTCATTCCTGAATGTTACTAAGGTTGCAGAGTTGGCAGGTATCAACGCTTCATTGATGCGGCAATATACTTCCGGTGTGACAGCAGCCGGACAAAAGCAGTATGATAAGATACGGGTAGCTGTTGAGCGTATAACTAAAGAACTTTCCGCAGCTACTTTCTAAAGATAGTGTACCGCTGTGAAGCGAGACCGTTTAATTAAGACAAGCAAGCCCCGAACCGAATGAACGGAACGGGGCTTTTTCATTCCTTGTATCGGCTGTATCGATACACTTAGAACGCAAACCACTATAAATAAGCGGCTTTAGCTGTGTCGCTCCCGATACACCCGATACACTTTTGAAAACCGATACAATACACTTTACTCTACTTTGATATTGATGTTCTTTCCACAATGCGGACAGGTGATAGAAGCCGTACCGCTTTTGGATGGTTCAAATAGTTCTATTATAGGAACGTTTAATGCGTCCGCTATCTGTGAGATCCTTTCAAGTGTTGGATTACCCGAAAGCGATTTAGATAAAGCTCCCTCACTGATATTCATTTTTGCCGCCAAGTCTTTTGCGGCCATCCCTTTCTGCCTTAGCAGTTCTTTAATCTGTATCATATTTACCTATATTAAAAGTTCTTGTAGGTACAAAAATAGCGTAAAATTTCAATATACAACAATAAATAATAGGAAAATTGCACTAAAGTGGAATATTTTACATAAAAACTTTGCGTATTAATTTTAATATACGTAAATTTGTATCGTAAAAATTGAAGTAAACGTAAATATAAAATTTATGAAACAGTATAATTTGAGTAAAATTATGAAGAGAGCACACCAGTTGTATAACAACGCCCGTGCCAAGTACCCAACCTTTTCAGAAGCCCTCAAAAAGAGTTGGAAGATGGCTAAGTTTGATGCTATGTTAGCAGCTAATCGCCTGGCAATGGAAGCAGAAGCCAAAGCAAAGGCAGAAACAGAGAAAGAACACAGAGAGCAAGCTGCTATTCAATCTATTCTCTTTAATGCACAGTTGGAAGCCGACCGTATCAAACGTGAAGCAGAAGCCAAAGCACAGCGTATGAGAGAAGAAATAGCAGCACGCAAAGAGAACATTTCTTATAGTGAGTATCAAGACAGATTAAGCCGTGCAATGGGCTACGGACGTGGTTGTTATTGCGGAGATTGATTATTAGCCCGGTAAGGGTGGCTAATATCCATTCTACCACAAAAGCAAATGATAATAGAAAACGAAATAATGGTAGCAGAACTAATAGATGATTTGAAACTTGCACGTTTGGAGCTTCAAGAAACTAACCAAATCCTTACTGAAACTTACCATAACTGTATGGCTTATTGCGCAGGACGTGGTAGTTGTTTATTGTGCCCGATCAAAAAAAGAGGCGCTGAGTGTCCAACGGTGAAATCTGACCACAAGAAGGGGAAAATCATAGAAATGTTTCCAAAAAAGAAATAATTTATTCAATCATGGAAATAAGTACAGCAATGATGCAGCACATATTGCGCATGTCGGAAAGCTTTGCAGACGTGTTAGCAGAGCTAAAACAAGTAAAGAAAGAACTTGCAGAACTAAAGAGAGAAAGAGAGAATGAAGTAACAGCTTCAAAGACCAAGTATTCGCACATGAAAATCATATCGCACGATAGATAGGTATAATATTCCACTGGAGATTTTACCAAGAAATGATATCTCCGGCAATAATACGGTTGCCGGATTAAATGAAACCACATAAAACTAAGTATAAGGCATGTTGGGGCTATGTCCAACGCTCACTTTATCAGATGCCCCGGTAGCAATATGGCTACCGGGTATTTTTCTCTGTAATAATTTAGAACCATTCCAAATAACTCTCACCCTCATAATCCCAATAAAAGGTGTTTTAGATTATGTGTATTCATGCGTAGACCTGAGTAAACAGGCGTTGTTAATGAAATAGCCTAACCCATAGTCGAAAATTCGACATTGGTGAAAATCAATGTGATACAAAACTACAGAGGAAAAGCACCCCTAACGTAACCTTGAGGATTATCTCCCAAATCACGGTAAGATTACGGTAAGGGTCTGTTTGTTTATCTGTAAATTCTACGGACGCCTACTCTCTGGAAATAGTTTAGGGCAAAACTGCCCTAAAATTGATAATCAATCAGTTGCAATATAGGCTTTTCCCGTGTGAATTCTCATGAGTGTATCTTTCAGTAAGGTATAGTATAAATGTACTATTGAAATTTAGAGAGAATATGCGCACTCAAGAAATGTCTACTATTTGATTATTGCTTTATTTAGCCTTATGTTTTGTAGATTATCGGGAACTTTACTTATTTTTGTGACAGAAATGCCATAAAGGTATTTTAATCGCAAATGAAAGGTTGTTTGTCAAGTGTGGCAAACAGCCTTTTTTAGTATTCATTCGGGGATAAATCGCACGAAGTGACATTTTTGTGACATAAAGAGAGGTAAACAAAAACGCTAACCGCTCATTATTAAGCGATTAGCGTCAAATCAAGTACTCGAAGCGGGACTTGAACCCGCACAGCCGCAATGGCCAAAGGATTTTAAGTCCTTCGTGTCTACCATTCCACCATTCGAGCATCCTATAAAGGAGAGCGGAAAACGAGACTCGAACTCGCGACCCTAACCTTGGCAAGGTTATGCTCTACCAACTGAGCTATTTCCGCAGGTCTTTTTTGTAGAACGGGTGCAAAGATAAGGAGTTTCCCCGTTACAGCCAAATTTTTTACATAGAAAATGTTACAGTTTTATTAGTTCCTCACTTGCAAAGAAGTGCCGGACACAGTGACTTTATAATGTTTCAGATACTCTGTACCTTCCCCCGTAGGAAATCCGCCACTACTCAAATTATATTTGGTATGGCATTTAGGACATTCTGCCGTCCCCAATCCATCTTCCAAGACCTCTACCGAAACATTACGACTGGTCTCCACCGGACAAGCTGCATCATAAGCAACATAAGTATTCCCCTCTGAGAAAACACTCTGCCCGATAATCAATCCCGCATAGCCCACCGGCAGTCCATTTACATTCTTCTCTATCTTCAGAAACTGACCGGGAGTCGTAATCTTATAATAAGGAGACTGTGAAAGACTACATGAAAAATTAAAGGTAACGGAAGGAATGCTCGATTCGTAGGAATCACCACAACTGGTGACACACAACCAAAGCATTCCTATGACTATACAGAGTTTCCGCATACAATATCGTATTTATCGACCAAGCAAAGCTTTTTCAGCTACTTCCATTCCATGAAAATTGAAACCATCTACCACTTCCTGCATCAGCACCGAGATTTCATCGTTACAGAGATTACCGATACTTCCCTCATGTGTGTGATGCACTTGCTTGCTGTGTGAGAAGTTTCTGGCTTCAATGTCCAATCCCACTTTCTTATAAGCATCCCGGAAAGGCATACCTTCGCGTGCCAAGCGGTTCACTTCTTCCACACTGAAAATAAGCAGGTATTTGTCATCGTCGAGGATATGTTCGTTTACCTTTATTTCATTCATGATATAGGTAGTCATCTGCAAACAGTCTTTCAACTCTTGGAAAGCAGGCAAAAAGACTTCCTTAATAATCTGCAAATCCCGGAAATAGCCGGACGGCAAATTATTGGCAATCATCATGATCTGTTGTGGCAATGATTGCAGTTTATTGCATTTGGCACGCGTCAGTTCAAAGACATCCGGGTTCTTCTTATGGGGCATAATGCTGGAACCTGTCGTGCAATCATCAGGCAGCTTCACGAAACCGAAGTTCTGACTGTTGAACATACAAGCATCAAAAGCCAGTTTGGAGATAGTTCCGGCAATACTTGCCAAAGCAAAAGCTACATTACGTTCCATCTTGCCACGCCCCATCTGGGCATAAACAACATTATAGTTTAAAGAGTCAAAGCCCAACAAACGTGTTGTCATCGTACGATTCAATGGGAATGAAGAACCATACCCGGCAGCCGACCCCAAAGGATTACGATTACACATCTTGAATGCTGCCTGCAAAAAGAGCATATCATCCACCAGACTCTCGGCATAAGCGCCAAACCACAATCCGAAAGAAGACGGCATAGCTATCTGCAAATGAGTATAACCCGGCATCAGCACATCTTTAAAACGCTCACTCTGGCATATCAGCACATGAAACAGTTGTTCCACAGCTTCAGCAATCTCCTTAATCTGCGCACGCGTGAAAAGTTTCAGATCGAGCAACACCTGATCGTTACGCGAGCGACCACTATGTATCTTCTTACCTATATCACCCAATTTACGCGTCAGCATCAATTCTACCTGCGAGTGTACATCTTCCACTCCTTCTTCTATCACAAACTCCCCTTTCTCGGCAGCCGCATAGATATTTTTCAGTTCTTCAAGCAAAAGAGCCAGCTCTTCCTTCGTCAGCAGACCGATACTTTCGAGCATGGTGATGTGAGCCATAGAACCTACCACATCATGTTTAGCCAGATAAAGGTCCATCTCGCGATCACGTCCTACCGTGAAGCGTTCTATATCCTTATTTACCTGAACGGATTTCTCCCAAAGTTTCTGAGCCATTTATTTAGTGATTAATGGTTAGTGATTAATAGGGTATGATCGATAGCATATCCGCCATCTTTTCCAACCCTTCTTGCAAAGGTTTCTGAACCATACCTTTCATGAAAGGGTTCAGTTCCAAGCCAATGGTTAATTTCAGCTTACATTCTGTTTCTGTCACCGGAACAATCTGTATCCACAGATTGAAGGGCAGTGGTGAAGTAGTCGTGGCAAACTTAATACACTTGTATGATTCTTTCTCTACTATACTCAGCGCTATTTTACCCACGGGAGCTACCTCTATCATCATACTCTCCGAGTCAAAACTCAAGTTTTTTACTTTATCCTCCGGCAAGCTGTCTTTAAGCTTCTCCAGATTATTCAAATCAGATAGTTTCTCATAAACAGCCTCCTGTGAGGCAGGTATAGTTTTTACACTACTTTCAAATTTTGTCATATTTTGATTCTCTTTAAAAGACAAAAAAAGAACTATCCGGACAGAAACTATCCGAATGGCCCTTTTATCATATTAATTATTTTATAGTATAAACCGCCGTTACTTTCCAGCATCCCAATGTGCAGGGTCCTTACGCCATTCGTTCAGCGTTGCAATATCATCTTCTTCGATGTAACCCGTACGAAGTGCAACATCCAAAACCGCTTCATAATTCGTCAGCGTCACCAAAGGAACTTTGGCATCTTTGAATGCTTTTTCTGCAACTGGGAAACCATAGGTATAAGCTGCAACCATACCGATTACTTCACATCCGTCGCGACGAATAGCTTCTACGGCCTTCAAGCTACTTCCACCTGTAGAAATCAAATCTTCAACCACCACAACTTTCATACCCGGGCGAAGTTCTCCTTCGATCAGGTTTTCCAATCCATGGTCTTTCGGGGTAGAACGTACATACACAAACGGCAAATTCAGCGCATCGGCAACTAAAGCTCCCTGAGGGATAGCGCCTGTTGCTACGCCGGCAATTGCATCCACCTGCCCGAAACGTTCCAATATCAAACGGGTAATCTCAATCTTTACAAAATTACGCAAAGAAGGATAAGAAAGTGTTTTGCGGTTATCACAGTAAAAGGGAGATTTCCATCCGGAAGCCCATGTAAAGGGATTTGCCGGTTGTAGTTTAATCGCTTTTATCTTCAGCAACTTCTCTGCGAATAGTTTTTCTAAAGTTCTCATAACTAAATTAGCTATTTATAGTAAATATGGCACAAAAATACAGAAACAGAACGAGAATAAAAAAAGAATAAAGAGATTTTTCACTCAAAGTCGTCATTTTCGTCAGAAAGTTGTATACAATGACGAATATCTTTCATTTCAAAACCCCGACTCAGGGCAAAACGCATCAATTTTCCATTCAACTCATACTCATTCTCCGCATGTATACTTTTCCTTTTTGCAGTCAGCAAACCATCTAAAATAGACAAATATTCTTCTTCATCTATTTCATTCAAGAACTGCCGGCATGTATTATAAGAAACTTTCTTCAATTGCAGCGCCTGCGCAATTTTCACTTTTCCCCATTTGGCAAAGCGATATTTATCATTCACAAAGGCACGGCAAAAGCGCTCTTCATCAATATATTTTTCATCTACCAGCCGCTTGAGAATGCGGTCAATGGCATCATAGGGCAATCCCCAACGCTGTAGTTTTTCAGAAATCTCAGCACGGCAATGTTCCGCTGTAGAGCAATAGGCAGCCACTTTATTCAGCGCCTCTGTTTCAGTAATATTCGTCATTTTTCGGCTATTACAAATCGATCATTATGAGATATGTCCTTTTGGAGTCGGACCGCACGATATCCTGCTTCACACAACATCGCTACGGTATCTTTTCCAAAAGCACGGTTAATTTCAAAATAAAGTTTTCCACCAGGCATAAGCATCTCAAGTCCCAGCACGGCTATGCGCCGATAAAAACGCAAAGGATCTGTATCGGGTACAAACAATGCCAACGAAGGCTCCCAATCCAGCACATTATGTTCCATCTCTTGTTTCTCAGCTTCAGTAACATAAGGCGGATTGCTCACAATTACATCATAACAGTCCGCCACACAAGGTTCATAAGTTAACACATCGCGCTGTTCGAACCGTACAGATGCCTGCAAAGCCTTACTATTAGCAACAGCAATAGATAAAGCTTCTCCCGATACATCCCAAGCGGTGACTTGCGACCCTGGTAATTCTTTCGCCAAAGAAATGGCGATACAACCGCTACCTGTCCCAACGTCTAAAACACGAGAAACGGGAGAAAGTTCTTTTAACATCATCTCTACCAGCTCCTCGGTTTCCGGACGAGGAATGAGTACACCCGGAGCCACGCGAAAAGTTCTTCCCAAGAAGCGGGCTTCCCCTAAAATATATTGTATCGGTTCAAAATTACGTAAACGGGCAAGAATGCTTTCCAATTCCTGTTCCTCCTTTACGGATAAAGTTATATCTTTGCCCAGATAATAATCCACAGTTTGCTGCCCCAGAATCTCACAACAGATTAATCTGGACAAATTTCCGGCTTCCTGCGTCGTATAATGACCCTGCAGTTTCCGGCGGATATAAGAGGCGGTAATATTCATAAATGGATATTTGGGATTCTTTATCAGTTCAACTGACGGGCTTTCCACAGATCATCTCCGTAGTATCTCCGTAGATTCTCCATAAGTTCTCCGTAGGTTCTCCGTAGCAGGTCCGTAATAAGTCCGTAATAAGTCCAAGCTATAGGACACGGAGATGATACGAACCGGATACAGGTCGGATACGGACTTGGCTTGTCCGCACTCCGAATAACGAAGAATCCGTTTTGGGGTGCAAAAGTAAGAATTATCATAGAAAAATGGCACACATGGAAGAAGAAAAATACATGCGCCGCTGTATACAACTGGCGCGAAACGGACTTTGTAATGCAGCACCCAATCCGATGGTGGGGGCGGTAATCGTATGCGACGGGAAGATCATCGGTGAGGGCTATCATGTACGTTGCGGAAAAGCACACGCTGAAGTCAATGCTATTCGTTCCGTAAAAGAGACCTCATTACTAAAGCGTTCCACCATCTATGTAAGTCTGGAGCCCTGCTCTCATCACGGGAAAACTCCTCCCTGTGCAGATTTGATTATTGAAAAACAAATCCCTCGTATCGTCATCGGCTGCCAGGATCCTTTTTCCAAGGTTGCCGGACGGGGCATACAGAAACTGAAAGATGCCGGACGAGAAGTAATCGTAGGAGTACTGGAAGACGAATGTCGGCACCTAATCAAAAGATTCATAACCTTTCACACCTTGCACCGCCCATATATCACACTGAAATGGGCAGAATCCGCAGACGGGTTTATTGATTTATGCCGGACCAAAGGAAATCCTGTGATTCTATCCACTCCCTTGACCTCCATGCTGGTACATAAAAAGAGAGCAGAACATTCTGCCATTCTTGTAGGCACACGTACCGCTAAACTGGACAATCCATCTTTGAATGTACGCAACTGGCATGGGCGCTCTCCGATACGTCTCGTCATCGACCGGAAACAGAGCTTGTCTCCTACCCTTCATTTGTTTGACGGAAGTGTACTGACACTCGTCTTTACCGAACACTTCCATGATGCTCTGCCCAACGTGGAATACCTCCCGATAGATTTCCAACAGGACATATTACCTCAGATCATGCAGATATTGTATGAGCGTGGTATTCAATCTCTGTTGGTGGAGGGCGGAAGCACCTTGCTACAATCTTTCATCGATGCGAGGCTTTGGGATGAAGCGTATGTTGAAGAAAGTCCCAGATCACTGATATCCGGTGTTAAAGCTCCTGAAATGAACGATAAAATTAGTTATGCCTGTGAGCAATCTTTCGGCAGAAGTATACGGCATTACACAGCAACGAAATAGTCCGAATCACCTCATTTTGATGCTTTTTTATCGAGAAAAACAGGGGTATTATCTATAATTTTATATAAAACTTCCCCGGGATGCTGATTATAGAAAAAAATGTTCCTATTTTTGCAACTTGTAAATAAACACTATCTTTAGAAAATGAGAATAAAGTTTTTATCCGTAATACTGAGTTTTCTTCTTATGTCAATTGCCATAAGTTCGTGTCTTGACTCAGATGAAAATTATGAATATAGTTCCGACGCGACGATACGTGCCTTTGGTATTGATAGTATAACAAAAGGCGTATATTATAAGTTTACGATTGACCAGCTGAAAAGAGAAATTTATAATGTAGACTCGCTTCCTATGGGTGCTGATTCCATCATAAAACGTATCTTAATCGACACACTGACGGTAACAGGATGGGTAACTTCAGGTTTGAATGATACTGTATTCAACATGAACGACTCGGTTGACCTGAGAGAACCGATCAAACTAAAAGTACATGCAGCCGACGGAATCACTACCCGCGAATATACTATCAAGGTAAATGTTCACACACAGGATCCGGACTCACTGATTTGGAGAGAAATGCCATCACTACCCGTTTCTCCGGCTTCCGGAAAACAAAAGTCTGTAGTACTAAATAAAAATTTAATTATTTACACCTCTACTACGACAGCCTATCGCAGTTCCGTAGAAAATCCTGCCAGCCTTCAATGGGGAAGCCCGATTACAATCAACGGTCTACCTTCAGATGCAAAATTAACTTCTATCGTTCATTTCAACAACCGATTATACATCACCACAGAGAGTGGGAAAGCGTTCGATTCCGACAACGGTATTGATTGGGCCGAAATGGATGTGCAAGGAATGCAGATGGTAACATTCGTAGCTGGTATTCCGGAAGACGCCGTAACGGGAAGTAAGAACAAACTTGCCGGCATCTTCACGAAAGATGGTGACCATTACTTCTGCGCGAGAAATGCAGAAGAAACAGAATGGCAACCGAGTGAAGAGATTGTTCCTTCCGATTTCCCACTGGAAGGTATATACTCCACTGTATTCACAAATGCAAGTGGCATCAAGCAAACAGTGATAGTGGGCAATACGGAAGAAACAGCCAAAGCAACAGTACCTTGGTCCACAATGGACGGGCTTACTTGGGTTGACATAAATACGCCTTCAGACTTTTTCTGTCCGGTCATGAAGAATCCGTCAATCATGTACTACGGAGGCTTATTCCACATGATGGGTGGAGATTTCAATATAATCCGTTCCTCCCTCGTAGGAATAGCTTGGAACGAAGCTGCCACGAAATTCCGGTACCCGACAAAGATTGAAATAGAAAAGGGCGAAGGCGAAGATGCTAAAGATACGATTAAGTATATAAGTTTATTCAAAGACAAGGGAGATTACTCTCTGACCATTGACGCAAACCATTATATTTGGATTGTATGGAGTAGCGACGGTTCTGTTTGGCGTGGGCGTCTAAACAAACTGGGTTTCAAGCAACAATAATAAAATAGTCAAATTTCCGTTTCCTTATATATAAAAGGAGTAACAAGAAAACGGTATGACTATTATAAGAAATATAAAAATAGTATTTTGCCTGCTCATGTTCCCATTCTGTTGTGCCATGGCACAGGAAGAATATACTTGGGAGATGGGAGGAACCATTGGAGGAAGTTTTTATATGGGAGATGCAAATAGCAGCACCCCGTTTAAAGACACAGGTATAGCGGGAGGTTTTATAGCCCGGTACTTACTGAATCCACACATGGCAATAAAAGGCAATCTGACAGCCGGCAGGATTTCCGGTGACACGAGAGATTTCAAAAATGTGTATCCGAATGGAGAGTATGCCACTTTCAAACGGACTATAATCGATTTGGGAGCACAGTTTGAATATAACTTTTTGGGATATGGTATCGGTAATACGTACCGGGGTGACCGTCGGTTTACACCTTATATATTAGGTGGATTGGGTTTTACGTTTGCACCAAAGCCTGTAAAGACGGTCTTTACGATGAACATCCCCATAGGAGCGGGAATAAAATTCAAAGCAACCCCACGCATCAATATAGGATGCGAGTTTACGATGCGGTTCAGCCTTAGCGACCAGTTGGATGTTACTCAACGGGAAGGTTTGCAGCTGGAAGACCCATACCAGATAAAAGGAAAAGGTTGGAAGAATAAAGACAGTTATGCATTTACCGTCTTTTTCGTCACCTACGACCTCTTCCCAAGATGTAAGGAATGTAACAACTAAAAAAGATGCAATATAAAGAACAAATTGATTTGAGCCGGATACCCCAGCATGTGGCGATTATCATGGATGGCAACGGACGATGGGCGAAGCAGCGCGGACACGAGCGCAGCTACGGACATCAGGTCGGTGCAGAAACCGTCCATGTAATAGCCGAAGAGGCAGCCAGACTGGGCATCAGATATCTGACCCTATATACGTTCTCAACCGAAAACTGGAACCGCCCGACAGATGAAGTGGCAGCCTTGATGAGCCTTCTTTTCGACTCCATCGAAGAGGATACATTCATGAAGAACAACATCAGTTTCCGGATCATCGGAGATATAGAAAAGTTACCCGCAAATGTACAGACACGTTTATACAATTGCGTAGAAAATACTTCTAAGAATACAGGTATGTGCCTGGTACTTGCACTCAGCTACTCTTCACGTTGGGAAATCACAGAAGCCAGCCGGCAAATTGCCGCTTTGGTGCAGAAAGGAGAATTGACACCCGAACAGATCGACTGCGATTTAATGTCAAAGCACCTGACTACCCACTTCATGCCTGATCCCGACTTGCTGATACGCACCGGTGGAGAAATCCGTCTGAGTAATTACCTTCTTTGGCAATGCGCGTATTCGGAACTTTATTTTTGTGAAACCTATTGGCCCGATTTTCGGGAAGAGGAACTTTGCAAAGCCATTTGCGACTACCAGAGACGGGAACGCAGATTCGGCAAAACCAGTGAACAAATCAGTTAAACTCAAACATATTTAATCAAAAACATAAATGCACTATCGTATTTTCTCTATACTCACAGCGTTTATCTGCCTCTTCGGTTGTGTACTGACAAGTGCGGCTCAAGATGCCAATGGCACCGATAATGATGCAGCAAAACCGGTTATTCTCTATTCGGGAACACCCAAGAAGTATGAAATTGCAGAAATTAAAGTAGAAGGAGTTAAGAACTATGAGGACTATGTACTAATCGGACTATCCGGTTTGTCTGTAGGACAAACGATTACCATACCGGGTGACGAAGTCACTCAGGCTTGTAAGCGTTACTGGAAGCATGGTCTGTTCTCCAATGTTCAAATCACCGCAGATAAGATAGAAGGCGATAAGGTCTGGCTTACGATTCATCTGACTCAGCGTCCGCGTGTATCCGATATCCGCTATCACGGCGTGAAGAAGTCAGAGCGCGAGGATATAGAAAGCCGAATCGGTATGATTAAGGGCGGACAGGTGACTCCTAATGTCATTGACCGCGCCAAAACTTTGATTAAGCGCTACTTTGATGATAAAGGCTTTAAGAATGCAGAAGTTATCATCTCGCAGAAAGACGATGTATCCAACGATAACCAGGTGATCGTGGATATCGACATCGACAAAAAGGAGAAGGTAAAAGTACACGAAATCACCATCGTTGGCAATGAAGCGATTGCAACTAAGAAGCTGAAACGCATCATGAAGAAGACCAACGAAAAGAATAAATTGCTCAATCTGTTCCGTACCAAGAAGTTCGTGGAAGAAAACTTCGAGGCAGACAAGCAGTTGATCATCGATAAGTACAACGAATTAGGCTATCGCGATGCTATGATCGTAGAAGACAGCATCAAACCGTACGATGACCGCACCGTAGACATCTTCATGAAGATTGATGAAGGAGAAAAATATTATCTGCGTAATGTAACGTGGGTAGGTAACACCTTGTATCCTTCCGAACAGTTGAACTTTATGCTTCGCATGAAGAAAGGTGATGTATACAACCAGAAATTACTGGAAGAACGTACCATGTCAGACGAAGATGCTATCGGTAACCTCTACTATAACAACGGCTATTTGTTCTACAGCCTCGAGCCCGTAGAAGTAAATATCGTAGGAGACTCCATCGACTTGGAAATGCGTATTTTCGAAGGCCGCCAGGCTACCATTAATAAGATCAACATCAATGGTAACGACCGTTTGTATGAAAACGTAGTACGCCGTGAACTCCGTACCCGTCCGGGTGACCTGTTCAGCCGTGAAGACCTGATGCGTTCTATGCGTGAAATCCAGCAGATGGGACACTTCGACCCGGAACAAATCAAACCGGATATTCAGCCAAGACCGGAAGACGGAACCGTAGATATAGGTTACGATCTGGTATCCAAAGCTAACGACCAGGTGGAATTCTCTGCCGGTTGGGGACAAACCGGTATCATCGGTAAGTTGAGTTTGAAGTTCACTAACTTCTCACTGGCCAACTTGTTGCATCCGGGTGAAAACTACCGTGGTATCCTGCCGCAGGGTGATGGTCAGACCTTGACCATCAGCGGACAGACTAATGCCAAGTATTACCAATCCTATAGCATTTCATTCTATGACCCGTGGTTCGGTGGTAAACGTCCGAACGCATTCTCTCTGTCGGCCTTCTATTCCGTACAGACAGATATCAGTAGCCGCTACTACAACTCGGCATATATGAATAGCTATTACAACAGTATGTATAGTGGCATGTATGGTTATGGTATGTATAATTACGGTAACTACAACAGCTATGAGAACTATTACGACCCCGACAAGTCTATCAAGATGTTCGGTGTGGCTGCCATGTTCGGTAAGCGTTTGAAATGGCCGGATGACTACTTCCAGTTTACAGCTGAGTTATCTTACCAACGCTATATCCTGAGCGACTGGCAGTACTTCCCCGTTACAAACGGTAAGTGTAACAACCTTAGTATCAACCTGACATTGTCTCGTAGTTCTATTGACAATCCGATCTATCCCCGTTCCGGTTCTGAGTTCTCATTGTCAGTACAGTTAACTCCGCCGTACTCACTGTTTGATGGAACTGACTACAGCAAGTACAGTACTACCAGCCAGGACGACATGAACAAGATGCACAAATGGATTGAATATCACAAATGGAAATTCAAATCCAAAGTGTACATCCCGTTGATGGACCCGGTAGCTGTTAAACGTACCCCGGTATTGATGGGCCGTGTTGAATTCGGTTTGCTGGGACACTACAACAAGTATAAGAAATCTCCGTTCGAAACATTCGATGTAGGTGGTGACGGTATGACCGGTTACTCCAGCTACGCAACGGAAAGCATCGCCCTTCGTGGTTATGAAAACAGTTCATTGACTCCTTACGGTTACGAAGGTTACGCTTATACCCGTCTCGGACTTGAGTTAAGATATCCGCTGATGCTGGAAACAAGTACCAGTATTTATGCGTTAGGTTTTGTAGAAGCCGGTAATGCATGGCATGATGTGAAGAATTTCAATCCATTCGAATTGAAACGTTCCGCAGGTGTCGGTGTCCGTATCTTCCTGCCGATGATCGGTATGATGGGTATTGACTGGGCTTATGGTTTCGATAAAATACGTGGTTCCTCAGATTACGGTGGCAGTCAATTCCACTTTATCTTAGGACAAGAATTCTAATTGTATCACAAAAACCAAACGTTATGAGAAAGTCTGTTTTATTAATGATCTTGCTGTTTGCCGTAGGTATGACAGCCAGTGCACAAAAGTTTGCCTTGATTGATATGGAGTATATTCTGAAAAACATTCCGGCTTACGAACGTGCAAACGAACAGTTGAACCAGGTTTCCAAGAAATGGCAGAGTGAAGTAGAGAAGGTTGCCGAGGAAGCCAAGACGTTGTACAAGAACTATCAATCGGAAGCCGTCTTTCTTTCTGAAGAACAAAAAGGAAAGAAAGAGGAAGCGATTGTCGCTAAAGAGAAAGAAGCTGCTGAACTTCGCCGCAAATATTTCGGTCCTGAAGGGGAATTATTCAAGAAACGCGAAAGCCTGATGCAACCTATTCAGGATGAGATTTATAATGCGGTCAAGGAAATATCGGAGCAGAAAGGATACTCTGTAGTCGTTGACCGGGCATCTGCAACAAGCATCATTTTTGCTTCTCCGCGTATTGATATCAGCAATGAAGTGCTTGCTAAGTTAGGATATTCAAATTAATTTCATACATTTGCTTCGCGAATATGGCCACACTCCAACATTAAAAATAAGCAAGCTTATTTTGTATTGCGTTCAGTTTGCACTATATTTGCATTTATTCAACGACTAATTATTAAAATAAACAATAAACATTATGCTTAAAAAAATCGCACTACTCGTGGTACTGTTCGCTCTTCCTTTGGGAGCGATGGCACAAAAATTTGCTCACATGAACTCTCAGGAGGTTATTGTTGTTATGCCGGAATATACTAAGGCACAAGCTGATCTCGATGCTATGTCAAAAAAGTATCAGCAAGAAATGGAACGCACTCAATTAGAATTCAACAAGAAAGTGCAAGAATTCCAGCAGCAAGCAGACTCTCTGCCGAGAAATATAGCTGAAAGACGCCAGAAAGAATTGCAAGAGATGGCTCAAAGACAAGAAGAATTCCAACAGGAAGCCTACCAAAGCATGCAGAAAGCACAGCAAGATGCATTGGCTCCCATCTATAAAAAATTGGATGACGCCATCCAGGCTGTAGGCAAAGCAGAAGGCGCAATCTATATCTTTGATTTGGCTCGCACACCAATACCTTATGTAGGTGCAGAGAGTGTAGATGTTACTTCTAAAGTTAAAACCCAACTGGGAATTAAGTAAAGACATATCTTATTTAAAGATAGAAAAAGGCGTGGACTGTTTGCAGT
>NZ_CBVI010000143.1 GCF_000513195.1 Bacteroides timonensis
CGCCTTTTTCTATCTTTAAATAAGATAAGCGGCATCTCAGCATAACTTTTTCATGCAAGCATGAAAGTTCTGCATTCGATTTGCATTATCTTTGCAGCGTGTACAAAGTTTTTCTGTTATGAAGCAAAATTTACCCATTATCCCCGGCCCTATCGGTGTATTTGACTCCGGATATGGCGGACTGACTATCCTAAGCAAGATACGGGAGGCCCTGCCTCAATATGACTATATTTACTTAGGAGATAATGCACGCACTCCCTATGGTACACGATCTTTCGAAATCGTATATGAATTCACACTGCAAGCAGTCACCCGATTGTTCGAAATGGGATGCCATCTCGTTATCCTGGCATGCAATACGGCATCCGCCAAGGCATTACGCAGCATACAAATGAACGATCTTCCCGGAATGGATCCTGCACGTCGCGTACTGGGCGTCATCCGTCCTACTGTGGAATGTATCGGGAATATTACCCATAGTCGCCATGTAGGAATTCTGGCTACTGCGGGAACCATAAAGTCGGAATCCTATCCGCTGGAAATACATAAACTTTTTCCGGATATCCAGGTAGAGGGTGAAGCCTGTCCGTTATGGGTATCCCTCGTAGAAAACAATGAGGCGGAAGGAGACGGAACTGATTATTTTGTACGCAAATACATCAACGAACTTCTGTCAAAAGATGAACAAATCGATACGGTCATTCTCGGATGTACCCATTATCCCATACTGCTGCCTAAAATAGAGAAGCATATGCCCAAGGGCATTACCACCGTAGCACAAGGAGAGTTAGTAGCAGATAGTCTGAAAGATTATTTACAGCGTCACCCGGAAATGGATGTCAAATGTACAAAAGGCGGAAATTGCACCTACTACACTACGGAAGCAGAAGAGAAGTTCACCGAATCGGCATCTACCTTTCTCAATGAAGCGGTAACCGTGCAGCGAATAGAGTTATAGTTGCCAAACATTTAAGGATAAGTACTGTATCATAATTAAATGATAATTTATCGCGCTTTGCGCGATAAGTAACGAGCTACAAGCTACAAGTGACAAGTACCTTTCGGCGTGATAGCCGGGCGAATTATTATTCGCCCACGAGAGTACAGCGCAGCAACTCGTTACTGGTAGCTCGTAGCTCGTAACTTAATTTAGCGGCTTCGCCGCTAAATTATCATTTATAGTACAAAACAATTTTGAATATCTACTTAAAACAAATCTTTTCTCCGAAATACTTGTTATATTTGAAGAAGATAAACTGCATCTCAGCATAATTTTTTCATGTAAACATGGAAGTTATGCATTCGATTTGCATTATCTTTGTAATATATAAATCTATTAATTCTTACCATTATGAAATCAACAGACTATAGCCGCACAGTTGAAGTGTTCAAAGGATCACCGTGGGAAGCAGAACTTGTTAAGGGTTTACTCGAAAACAATGGTATAGCAACTATTATCAAAGATGGGCTTATGAGCACCATCGCACCTTATATAGCACCGGATGTAACCATTCTCGTCAGCGAGGAAACATATGAAGATGCCATGGAGATAATCCGTGAACGTGATAAAGGAAAAGACGAAGAATAATCCTTTCACTTTCCTCCAGAAACCACATAAGAACGATATACAACACATGGAACAACAATTTTCGAGAATAGCTGTAAAGGTGGGCAGCAATGTCTTGACACGCCGTGACGGCACTCTGGACGTAACACGCATGTCCGCTTTGGTCGATCAGATAGCTGAACTGCATAAGACAGGAGTAGAAGTCATACTTGTGTCGTCCGGAGCCGTAGCTTCCGGACGTAGCGAAGTGCGCTCCGCCAAGAAGTTGGACAGTGTAGATCAGCGCCAGCTTTTCTCTGCCGTAGGCCAAGCCAAACTAATCAACCGTTATTACGAACTCTTTCGCGAACATGGTATTCCTGTTGGTCAAGTGCTGACTATGAAAGAGAATTTTGCCACCCGCAGACACTATCTCAATCAGAAGAACTGCATGACGGTGATGTTAGAGAATGGAGTGATTCCTATCGTCAATGAAAACGATACGATTTCCGTAAGCGAACTGATGTTTACGGATAATGATGAGTTGTCCGGCCTGATAGCCTCCATGATGGATGCACAGGCTTTGATTATTCTCAGTAACATTGACGGAATTTACAACGGTTCTCCAGCTGATCCAGCTTCTGAAGTGATCCGTGAAATCGGTCAGGGAAAAGACCTTTCTTCATACATCCAGACCTCCAAGTCCAGCTTCGGCCGGGGCGGAATGCTAACTAAAACCAATATTGCCCGTAAAGTAGCTGATGAAGGTATCACAGTTATCATTGCCAATGGCAAGCGGGACAATATCCTTGTCGATATCCTTAGGAATGAAGAATTAAGAATGAAGAATGAAGAATGTGGCAGCCCGCAGGAAAAGTCTCAGCCCTCAATCCTCAATTCCCAATTGGCTTACACTCGTTTCGTCCCTTCCACCGAACCTGTATCCAGTGTAAAGAAATGGATTGCACACAGTGAGGGGTTTGCCAAAGGCGAGTTGCACATCAATTACTGTGCTACGGAATTGCTTTTTTCGGATAAGGCAGTCAGCATTCTACCTGTAGGCATCATCGACGTCATCGGCGAATTTGAAAAGGATGACATTGTGCGAATTGTAGACTTCGGAGGTAAGCCCATCGGTGTGGGTAAGGCAAACTGTGATTCCGCACAGGCCAGGGAAGCAATGGGAAAGCATGGCAAGAAACCAGTAGTACACTACGATTATCTCTACATAGAGTAAAAGAAAAGGAAAGAAGGTGCATTAGGATTACTCTTAATGCACCTTCTTTTTGTTTCATGCCGTGAAACTAT
>NZ_CBVI010000144.1 GCF_000513195.1 Bacteroides timonensis
ATTGCTTGAAACTGTTTGTTTCATGCCGTGAAACTATCTGTTTCATTGCTTGAAACCGTTTGTTTCATGCCGCGAAACTATCTGTTTCAAGCTGAGATACCAGTACTGCCACTATAACTTCCAACTTACAGTATGGAATGAGTGGGGAGGCAACGTTAGCGCTACCCTCTGTTCCCTCACTTTTACACACATTGTTTCGTCATTATCAGTCACATTTGCAACAATGGCAGTGAATCAGAATATACCTGTCACAGTCGATATTGAAACCCACCAGATTAAAGTCTCCTGCAACATCCGCAGAAGAGTAAAAACTCATGGCAAAGTCATTAGCTCCCATCGGAAGACGGCAATAGTCGAAGCAAGCTATCTTATTTTCTTTGTTTCACCATCTGGATAGTTCCGTCTTCATTGTAGTAAAGTTTGTCTACACAAATAGAACGCAACCAGTCATGATTAGATAAAACACTGTTGTGGTAGAATGCAAACCATTGACCTTTATATTCTACGATAGAACCGTGATTGGTATAGCTGTCGGTAGGCTCCATATAGATACCCATAGATTTCCAGGGCCCGAGCGGGTTATCACTGATAGCATAGCGCATACGGTTGTCACCTTCCACACCGTCATTCCAGTTTTCATCGTGATTATCGGAATAAGAGAGATAGTATTTTCCATTATATTTATGAATCCATGTAGCTTCGTGGAAGTCTTCCAGACCTTCCATTTCCTTCATTTCTCCATCCAGTTCCACCATATTATCTTTCAACTTGCCGCCTTTACAAATCTGGCCGCCACCGTTATAGATATAAGCCTGACCGTCATCATCCACAAATACACAAGGGTCGATCAACGGATCCATTCCTTCAATATACCCCTGCACAGTAAAGTTAGCAGCCGGTTCTTTGCTGGTAGCTACACCAATCTTCCAACTATCATTCCACTTCGTATCACTGGGATGCGGGAAGTAGAAATAGTACGTACCATCCTTGTAAGCACAGTCAGGAGCCCACATAAATCCACCTTCTTTGCGTCCCCAGGGCACTTGTGACGAATTCAGTATTTCACCATGATCTTTCCAATTTACCATATCATCCGTAGAGAACACATGATAACGATCCATCAAATCGCAACCACGCGGAGGATCTATATCATGCGAAGCATATACATACAAACGTCCGTCCGCCCATACATGTGCCGAAGGATCGGCTGTGTACATGTGCGTGATAAATGGATTGGGAGCCATACTGTCAATTCCGGCCGCTTCTTCTTTCGTCGAATTGCTTTTAGGCGACTGACAAGAGAACATAACTCCCACCAGGAATAATGCAAAAATAGGATAAAAATGCTTTTTCATAAGTAATGTGTTTTATATTAGTAATTAATAGCACTGTTTCTGTCACTTCTGCAATACCGAAACCACTTTCTGTAAACGAATATCAGCAGAAGAAGCACCTACCATGATCGTATAATCACCGGAAGGACAGACAAACTTATCTTTCGCCTCATCCCAATAACGCAACAGATCTTTACGTAATTTCAAAGTCACCTTCTTGTTTTCACCACTCTTCAATGTGACACGCTCAAAACCTTTCAGCTCTTTGATAGGCATTACTTCATCCCGTTCAGGCAACTTCACATATACCTGAGCAACCTCATCACCTGCATATTTACCTGAATTCTTCAGTTGGAAAGAAACATTTATCTCCTCTTCACCATCTGCCACTTGCAGGTTGGAATACTTGAACGTGGTATAACTTAAACCATAACCGAAAGGATACAGAACATCCCCTTTGAAGTATTTATAAGTACGTCCCTTAGTTATATCATAATCATCAAACGGAGGGAGTTCATCCAGACTTCTGTAATAGGTCAATGGCAGACGGCCACCCGGATTATAATCACCAAACAAGACTTCCGCTACAGCCTTACCTCCGCTTTCACCGGGATACCAAGCATTCACGATAGCCGGAATATGCTCATCCATCCAGTTGATAGCCAATGAGCTACCTGCTACCAATACAACTACGATATTCGGATTTACCTTGTAGATTTCCTGCAAGAACTCTTGTTGGTCCGCCGGAAGCTGAATATCATATCTGTCTTGCCCTTCACGTTCTATTGACTTATTAATGCCCAATACGGCAACCACTGTCTCACACTCACGCACCGCCTTTCCGGCTTCGCCGTACAAATCCAGTCGCGTCACCTTTCCTACCTGTGGAACACGCCATTGCAGTTTGGCAATAGCATAGTCACGGTTATCATAATATTCAGCCTTCAACTGATAATCTTTTCCGGCTTCCAGATAAATAGTAGCGGTATCAGTCCGGACAGCATGTCCCGCCCACGCATCAATCAGCATCTTACCGTCAATGCTCAGGCGACAACCGTCATCCGATGTGACACTAAGTGTATATTGTCCGGTAACCGTAGGACGCAATTTTCCGGTCCAACGGACAGACAAAGGCGATTTAGGCAAGAAGGGATCCGGTGCCTGGTTGGCAGGCTCAAAGTTGATCCATTCTTCTTCACGCACTTTCGGAGTTCCCTGCAACTTGGTATTGTCAAAATACTCGGCCTTCAATCCTTCCGGAAAACTGGCACCCTGTATAAGTTCCATTCCGTCTACAGCTGACTTCCATGGGGCGTATGCCACTTTTACATCATCGCCTACCCTATCTTTAATACCTTGCAATACAGAGATCGGAGCGATTACCGGCAATCCGCTATAATCACCAAACTCACTGCTACCCGCATTGATACCTACCACTGCTATGGATTTTACATTCTTGGCGTTAAGCGGCAAGATTTTCTTTTGATTCTTGAGTAATACAATACACTCACGCGCAGCATTCAAAGCCGCTTCCTGATGTTCTGCCGATCCTATTACAGCAGGAGATATTTTTGTATAAGGATTCTGTTCTCCACTATCGAACAATCCTAATTCCATACGCGCTCTCAACACACGATAGGCTGCGGAGTCGATGTCCGCATCTGTAACCATATATTGACGGTATGCACTCAGCAAAGGCTGGTCATATACATCATCTCCACATTCCAGATCCAAACCTGCTTTTATGGATAAAGCAGCGGCTGCTTCTTTAGTCTTTACGTATTTATGAGCATTCACTAACAAGGAAGGTCCACCGCAATCGGAAACCACATATCCTTTAAATCCCCAGTCCTTACGAAGTACTTTCGTCAATAACCAGGCGTTCAAGGTACAAGGCACATCATTCAACGCATTGTATGCTGACATGATGGAAGCTGATTTACCATCCTTCACGCACGCTTCAAAAGCCGGAAGATAATATTCACGTAACTGTTTCTCTGAAATCTGCGGATTACATACAAAACGATTGTGTTCTTCATTATTAGCTGCGAAATGTTTGGGAGTCGACACAATCTTCAGATAACGGTCATCATCGCCTTGCAGACCTTGCACAAAAGCAGTACCCATGATACCACTTAAATAGGGGTCTTCTCCGTAAGTTTCCGGAGTACGTCCCCAACGTGGGTCACGCGCCATATTCACTGTGGGAGACCAGAAGGTCAACAAGTCACTGAACTGGCTTTTCTGCTCCCGTCCCTGATCCAATTCATTCCAACGGGCACGGGCCTCATCAGAAATAACCGTAGCTACCTGCAATTGCAGCTCTGGATTCCAGGTTGCCGCCAGTCCGATAGCTTGCGGGAAAACGGTAAAGCGTCCCGGTCGAACCACTCCGTGAAGCGCTTCGTTACCGTGGTAATACTTAGGAATATCCAGACGGGAAATTCCCGGAGAGGTGGCACGCAACAGGCTGATTTTTTCTTCAACCGTCAAGCGTGATAATAAATCCATGATGCGCTCATGCATCGGTGCTTTCCCATCCTTATATAGCTCTTGAGCCTGTGCCACTCCGGCACAGACTGTCAGTGCCAGGAGTATGACGTATATAATGCTTATCCTTCTCTTCATGGTGTCTATGATATTAACTGTCCTTACTTGTCGAGAGCCTAAGGATGAAGTATATATACCACTGCGTATTTTTATTTATACCGGTCGATATATGAATTTATACCGCTCGGTATAATTATTTATACCGCACGGTATAGTTATTTATACCGCTCGGTATAATTTCATATATCGATTGATATAATTATCTATACATAACGATATATATACTTCATCCTTAGCCTGTCGGATACTCTATACTCCGCCGACTGCTACCTCCCGGCTGATGGAGGCACTGCATCACCTGCGCTACCCCATGCCTTATTGGGTCTGCCGCCCATCACCAATACCAATTTCCCGCCTTCTTTTATGTCGTCGTGACTAAACCAAGGTCGATTCCATTCTTTTCCGTTCAATGTTGCAGATTGGATGTATTTATTTTCATCCGACGCACCTTGCGCTTCTATTTCAAATACCTTTCCGTTGCTCAACATCACCTTAGCCTTAGCAAACAAGGGACTACCGATATTATAAGCAGGGAATCCCGGTGTAACCGGATAGAAACCTAAAGAAGAGAATACAACAAATGCCGACATACCACCACCGTCTTCATCTCCCGGCACACCCATCAGGTCGTTACGGAACCAAGTCTTCAGCAACTGACGGATACGTTTCTGTGTCTTCCAAGGCTGACCTGCATAGTTATACAGATAAGGAATATGCAAAGAAGGTTCATTGGCCATTGAGAATTGTCCCACATTTCCCGTATGATCCGGTATCTGTGCATAGAAAGCATATTTGCCACGTCCCAACGGTTCACGGAAAGTCTGATCCAGATTTGCTATAAACTGTTGGTTACCACCCATCAAATCAATCAGATCGGCTACATTGTGAGGAACATCCCAACGATAAACCCAACCATTATTCTCACCATAATATTCACGGGCACCCATACCTCCGGAGAAACGATAATCGAATGGTTCGATCCACTTACCATTCTTATCCTTCGGATGGAAGAAAGCTGTTTCTGCATTATACACGTTGCGATAATTATGAGCACATTGCAGATAGTGAGCAGCATCTTCTTTCTTTCCCAACATATCGGCTATGCGCGACAGGCACCATTGGTCGTATGCTGTTCCCAATGTAACTGCAATCGGCTGACGCTTTTCGAAATGATGTACATTCGGGTCTGTTTCTTTTTCTCCTTCCTGAAGTGCAGGGATATATCCGTTCTTCTTATAGAAATCATCAATCCAACCGGCGGCAGCACCCGACCACGGAGCCAGTGTTTTTTCTTCAATTCCTTTACGGCAAGCTTCATAGGCCTTAGCCAAATCGAATTGTAAGCCTTTAGCGGCCGCATCAGCTACTGTTGCTACGGCATGATTGGAATTCATACGGCGGGAGTCACCTGTAATTTCAGGGAAGGTAGGCATCCACATATTACCCATTTGTTCAGCCATACGCAGATAAGAGTCAATCACATTCTTTTCCGTACCTTCGTCAATCAGAAGACGCAGGGGATGAGCTGCGCGATAGGTATCCCAAATCCAGTCGTCCGTATAGAAAGGTTCGCCATTATCCTCGTGTACTTTCCCGTCGAACGCACTGAAATAACGACCGCCCTCACTGATACAAACGGGACGTTCGAATATGCGATAGAGTGACGTATAAAGAATTTGCTTATCTGTATCACTGCCACCTTCTACTTGAATATCGCTCAATGCTTTATCCCAGATTTGGCGTCCCTTTTCTGCCAAAGCCTGTAGATTATAGTCTGGCAATTCACGTTGCAGATTCTCTTTAGCCTGTTCCTCGCTTATAAACGAAATACCATAGCGCAGATTTACCGTTTTCGTTCCGTCGGCAAAGTGCAGAACAGCACAGGCATTGCGTCCTTCTGCTTCCTTTGTGCCTGCCTCCATTTTACCATCAGCCAGGATCCCCGTTTCTATAGGAGCAATATCCGATTCTATATACAAGTACACACGCGTATTATTCTCCAGTTGCTGGTAACCGCTCACAAATCCGTCACCTGCTTTGATGGCACCGTTTCGTGAATTAATCATCATGTATACAGGTTTATCCTGCTGACTATAATCTATCTGATAAAGAGCTGACTGATGAGAGGGTGCATACTTCACTTTAATTTCCTCGTCATCGAGGATCACCTCATAATAATAAGGTTTCAACTTTTCATCATCATAGCTATAAGCTACAACCGGACGAAGATTCTCTCCTTGATACGGACTCAGGTTGAAAGCAGAACTTCCACGATGGCTGGTTACAATCAAAGGAAGACCGTTCAACTGATCTGTTGTATAGTCCGCCCGTTCGGGATAAACACGAAGCATACTATTCGGCAGATGAATAGTCGGGAAAGTAGGCACCAGCAAGTGACTGATATTTCCCATGTAAGGATTTACATAGTCAACCGGACCTTTCACGGCAGCTACTTGATTTTGTACTCCACTACAAGCGCCCAACATGGAAACTAAAGCTACGGAAGCCAGGCAATGTGTAATTTTCATAATATAACAGTTTTAGTTTATATTTATTCGTGAAGGCAAATGTAAACCTCTACACTTTCCCTTTCGATTAAAAAAGACTTAATAGCCGATTAAAATTGAATAAATGGCTAAATAAGTCTCTTTTTAATAATTATTTCTGCCCTCGTGTCTGTTTTACCACCTGTATTGTTCCATCCGAGTTATAATACAACCTGTCTACACAGACCGAACGAAGGTTTCCCTCCCCTGAAATAGAACAGTTATGATAGAAAGCATACCATTCACCTTTATATTCGGCTATAGATCCATGGCTTGTATCGCAACCTGTCGGTTCCAGATAAATGCCCTGATATTTCCACGGTCCCATCGGAGAGTCACTTGTTGCATAATTCAAGCGGTTGGCACCTTTTCCATTTTCCGAGTGGTTGTCAGCATACGACATATAGTAAACACCGTCTTTTTTATGCACCCAGGTAGCTTCATGAAAATCTTTCAGTCCTTCCATGTCTCTCAAAGGTTCAGCTACTTCCATCATATTATCTTTCAGTTTGGCTGCCGCACAACGACCGCCACCGCCATAATAGAAGTAAGCCTGTCCGTCATCATCTACAAACACACAAGGGTCAATCATTGCAAAAGCATTGCCCAATCCTTCAATATATCCCTGCACTTCAAAATCTTTGGCGGGATACTTGCTGGTAGCTACACCAACTTTCCAAGTATTATTCCAGTCATCGCCACTCGGATGCGGAAAATAGAAGTAATAAGTACCGTTCTTATATGCACAATCGGGCGCCCACATGAATCCACCGTCTTTACGTCCCCAGGATACCTGTGAAGAGTTCAGAATTTCACCATGATCTGTCCAATTTACCATATCATCCGTAGAGAATACATGATAGCGGTCCATCAAATCGCACCCACGTGGCGGATCAATGTCATGCGAAGCATACACATACAAGCGCCCGTCTTCCCATACATGGGCCGAAGGGTCGGCAGTATACATGTGAGTAATAAAAGGATTTGGCCCTAAAGTAACCGTTTTTTGCTTTTGGCTGTTACAACTCATCAATGTGAACGACAAGGCAGCCAAGGTGATTAAAAAAGTTTTCATACGTATATTTCCAATTAAATCATGTTATCGATTCTATTTAACGCTTCGGCTGTGTTTCCTGAAGAGCAATCTGCTTGCGCAACATTTTACCAGCCTGTCCGGTGAGCCACAGATAATAGTCAGTTTCCAGATCATCATCGATACCTTCAAAAGTGATACCCAATTCTTTTTCTGATTTGCACCAGCCATCAGTAGGAGCCGCTACTTTATTCTTCGCCATGAAGACAGTATTCTCAGTGCTTCTTCCGATGCCGTTCATGTCTGAATAAGAAATCTTTTCATTCTTCGGGTTATAAACCACATAGTATTCCACGTCGGCCGCATTACTGGGCACATCACTCTTTCTAAGTACCTTATAGATAGCTGTCCCTTCATCTATTTCATCGAACATAGCAATATACAACATCGTACAACCTCTACGAATACAGTTATGGAGTTGAGTCCAGAAGAACTTACCTCTTTCGCGGGATCCCCGTTCATAGTAAGGATGCATATTCAAATCCGAAGCACCCGGATAGCAATGCGGAGCATACTGTACTTTGCTTTCTCCAGACTCATTGACATTCTTACACCATTCTATATCCTTACCGACCATATTGGCAAATCCGCCTTCACTACCACCCGTGTTATAACTATTGATATCATTGAAACGACCTACATACCAAGGCATAATTACGTCCACACTCTTGATGAGAGCATGCAAGCTAGCTTTTCCGGGAGTATAGGTATCACCTCCGCCGGCACGCCAGTAAGTAGATACACCCAGCATGATGCTGTAACCCACTTCTTTCAGCTTGTCAGACAACTTCTGGATATCCTCATTGCTGTAACCACGTTCAGTAGGATTGAAACCTACCCCCCAAAGAGCAATTAGCGGTTTGCCATTCTCGTGCAGATAATATTTCCGTTTGGAGGCATAAGTATCATAGATTGCCTGAGCATCAGCAACGACTTTCTCGAAACGGGCAGGATTATAACCGCCAAGGTCATACATCACCGCAATAGCACGCTGATATTGGTCGGAACCATCCATAGCACTTGACAGTACCTTATCGAAGTGATCCTTACCGTCGGAATTATCAATCACTTCGCCTACAAAACGCTGCATAAATGCACCGTCAATGCCATACTCCTGCATCCACTTGAAATGCAGCATCACAGTAGACTTGTCATAAGCACTATACACCTGCGCCGTCGTTCCATCAGGATATTTGAATTCTGTATCATACTTGATTTCATACTCACTCATATCCGGCCAGAGGTCAATGCTGTTACGCAGTACACCGGGTTTGAACATATCGTTTTCACGATAGTGATACCACTCCGTATTCTTATGATTCGCATGGCTACAGCCATCGCCCGGTGTACCAAACCACCCTTGATAACCGGTCATCAGCAACCCTTTGTAAGTGGTGTAAGGCTCTCCATCTACATGAATGGGGACATCCGCACGCGGGTCTTCAGGTTCAACAGGTACCTCAGGCTTTTCGGGCTCTAAAGCAGGCGGAATATAATCATCATTACTATCTTTGCAAGAGGCTGTAGTGCATGCCACGAGAGCACAGAGCACTAAATAATATATCTTTTTCAAATTCATCATAGCTTTATTTATTGTTGTTCAGTCAAATAGAACCGGGAAAAGAAGCTGTATGCCTCCTCTCCCAGCTGCACCATCATATCAATCTAATTACGTTTCTGTTGTATTTACTTTTGAGGAATTTCAACTTTCACTATTTCCGTATAGTTGCACTTTTGGAAAGTATCGTCAACCCTGGCACCCACACGAACAAAATAAGTATAACCGGGCTTCACATCCACCTTGAAAGAGAAGATCTTGCTCTTGCCATCTTCCAGTTTTTCCAGTTTCTCCCAAGTACTTCTTACCTTGGAAATATAGTTCTTAGCATAAGGTTTCTCATCATCACTACCCATATCATTATAGTAACTAATGCAATTGCCTTCACCACAGAACTGATTAAGGCTCAGGAAAGGACGTATATCCAGAATTCGGGGAAGTCCCGTTGTAATAGGAGGAACATCCAGACGGCAGGAGATAGCCAGTGAGTCATCCACCAGTTCCGTCTTCAGATCAATCAGTTTCAGATAAGGAGTTACTTCGAAGTCATGAACAGCCTTTTTGCCAATACCTATACGAATAGTATCGGCAGGCCACCAGGCGCCTTCGGGAACTACGTCATACGTGCCTTTAAATAGCTTCGTATTGTTGAAAGTGCCATCCTGCTTCACAGGAATCGTTTGAGAACCGGGATTAAGACTGAAGCTTTTCTCCCAGATCTTCACCCGTCCTGCACCCTGATCGGCCAGGATATTCTCCCCCGTGGTTTTATCTATAATACGTCCGGTGAAGTGAGCGTCGGGTTCATCAAAATTGTCCACCTCCATACAGGAAGTCGCAAATAGAGTTAATACTCCAAACAACAGACTATGTTTCAACTTTTTCATATCCATATACAATTTAGTATTAATAACCATCATTACGTATAAGATTCGGATTCTTGCCGATTTCTCCACCCGGAATCTGTTCATAGTACCATTTCTTATCGAACGTAGCCTTACGGGCTACAACCGGCACTTCATTCAAGAAAATCCACTTATTCTCATTAAGTACGTAGTAAGGGAGCAACGTATGCGGTTGTTTACCATCCATAAAGTCAATATCAGCCACTCTCCAACGACGCAGGTCATAGATGCGCAGATTCTCAAAGCAAAGTTCACGTGCACGTTCATCACGAATGTACTGCAAGTTCTCATCTACCGGGAATCCGTATTTCTCCATACCCAGATCTTCCGGATTGTTGACCATCTGATGAGGAGTAGCGCCTGCACGTGCACGGACTTCATTAACGTAAGTAAATGCTTCCGCCTTCAACTTATCATCACCGGTTTCCAAACCCAATTCATAAGCAGCCTCTGCCCAGTTCAGTAAAACTTCACCGTAGCGGAATACCTTCCATGACTGCGAACTTCCAAAAAGACCACCTCTAATAGCAAGGTTTGAGTTAGGGTTCGTATATTTACGAATCAACGCCCCCATGTAGGAGTATCCCTCATCACCCGTACCTCTGAAACAACCATGCGGACCGGCTACTTTTACGTTCTTCTGATCACCGATATCCTGATACATCTGACTCGCTTCCACGTTCTGTGCCGTCACGCGATAGGCGTTCGTATAGTTATTCGTGCTGCCACCGGTTTCCGTAGTTCCGTCAGCCGCCGTTCCGGGATAGCTTTTGTATACACCAGCCTGAAAATCGAGTTTGATACCCGAACCTTTCTCAGTCATACCCGAGAAGAAGAAGATAGCGCGGGCACGAGGCTCCATCTCGCCCGAGTTCCAGAGGTCCTCCACATTGTCAAAGCGGATAGGCTTGCCTTCCTCGTCGGTCACGGCAGGCATCTCGAACATACGAATCAGCTCCCATGCGGGCTGTATGGCGCAACCCGGAGCACTGATACTCAAGTTACTGCCCTTAGGTAGAATCATTGAATCCCAACTGTGAAACAGCATAGTACCTTGATTATCCTTCAAGGCTATGTAATCACCATACTGTTTGATAAAGATATCCTCCGGAGTATTGTCTTTGAAGAACTGCTCGGCATAGGCAGCTTCCTTGTCACTACCGTCGTTCAGCGCATAACCACCCTCCTTGACAAACTTGCAGGCGTCATAGGCATATTGATAAAATTCCTTAGCCTTTTCGGGAGCAATACTCATAAGACCTGCATCCACGGCTGGTCCTGTTATTTTGCCATAGCTGCCATATTTTGCAGCGGAAGCTGCATAAAGCATAGCACGGCTCATTAACGCTGCCGCTGCATAGCGGTTGGGGCGACTGGCATCTCCCTTGGCAGCAGACATATGATTCATGGCATATTCCAGATCATTGTGAATAAACATCCAGCAATCATACTCTGTGCTACGAGGCAATTGCAATTCAGCAAGCGGTGCTTTCGGATCGAGTACCTTGTCCACAATGGGCACACCTCCATAGCGCTTCACCAGTCCAAAGTAGTAAAAAGCCCGCAAGAAAAATGCCTCAGCATAAAGATTTTCGTATGTTTCCTCATTATAGTATTCCTTGTAATTAGGAAATTGCTCCATGAAATTATTAATGTCACGGATGCGGTCGTAAGGCCAATATCCCCAACCGTCACCATAGGAAGTGGTACGTCCGGTAGCTTCCATAGCTGCGGATGCCGGACTCGCTTTCTGCGCACCCCACTGATTCGCTTCGTGCCAACCGGCCGCACAGACTGTGCCGAAGCCATTGTGTTCACCATTCATCGCAAAGTTGAAGTCTTCAATCGGCAGATCCTGGAAAACCATGGCCCAGTATTTCTGCAGACCACTCTCGGATTTCATCAGCACATTTTCATAGATCAGACCTTTGGGTTCCAAGTCCAAATCATAACAAGATGACATCGTCAGGCCTAATGCTGCTGCTACAAATATATATTTGATATTTTTCATGTTCTATCCTCTCGTATTAGAATTTAATTGTTGCACCAATATTGAATGTACGGTTCACCGGGTAGTTGTAGAACAAGACACTATTTTTATTGGGATCTTCGTTCGCACCGCCCTTTTCTCCCGGACGCTCCGGATCTATATTATCCAGTCCGGTAAAAGTCAAAAGATTGTAAGCATTGAAATAAACGCGAAGATCTTTAACACCTGCCTTAGCCAACCATGTCTTAGGCAAGGTATAGCCCACTTCCAAAGTTTTCAAACGGATATAGGAAGTATTCTTAATGCCCGTGCTACCCGTATTAAAACTATGTCCGGTAGCCGGATAGAGACCGGATACCCACTTAGTATTCGGATTCCACGGATCGTCCGTCGGTTTCTCCGTATGCCAGCGATCTTCGTAAATATTCAGTACGGCAGCACCGTTGAATGGCCCTACCTCAGTAAATACTTCACTATAGGAACTGTATACACCTGCTGAACCTTGCCAGTTCATAGAAAGGTCGATACCTTTCCAAGCAGCCCCCAGTGTGATACCGTAGTTGAATACCGGCAAGTTGAAGGTAGCCATCGGATGTCTATCCGAATCATCTATAATACCGTCACCATTCCAGTCCTTGTAATAGTAGTCACCTGGCAAGGTACCTTGACCGTAATTCGCACCTGTTGTACCATGATAACGGATATCATCGTAACTGCCGAAACGTCCACCTTCCTCATAAGTAAACCAAATATCCTTATTACGACCGGAAACATCTCTGCGATACCAGTTATCCATAGAATTGGAAGCTTGACTATCGGAATGATAATCCCAACGATTCTTGGTCGCACTGATTTGTCCGTTTACCCAATAAGTAACTCCTGCCACTCTGTTACGGTGCCCTAAGCTGATTTCCCAACCAAATGTTTCATCACTTTCCTTATTCTCTTGCGGAAGGGAGGCACCTACAATGCCAGGGATCTGTGCAGAAGAAGTAGCCAACAATCCATCACGTTTACGCTTGAATACTTCAAACGTACCACTCAGTTTCTGGTTCCAAAGGTCAAAGTCTACGCCAAGGTTATAAGTCTTAGCTGTATACCATGTCAAATCCGGATTAGGGATAGATGTTGCCGAAACACCGGAAATCAGAACCCCATTATAAACATAGCCCAATTTACTGGGATTAAGTTCATAGGCTACAGCTGTCTGTGGATAGGTATTGGCTCTACCATCATCACCCATTTCACCGTAAGAAGCACGAATCTTCAGGTTACTGAGGAACGGTACCCACTCTTTCATAAAAGCCTCTTCGCTGACACGCCAGCCTGCAGATACAGCAGGAAAGAACCCCCAGCGAGAATTTTTCGGGAAACTGGAAGAACCATCATAGCGAAAAGAAAAGTCCACCATATAACGACCTTTATAGTCATAATTGAATCTACCTACCAAAGCCTGACGAACCTTGTCGCCCGCAAGACCTGCACCTACAATCTGATTACTTTTCTCACCATATATCAGATATTCCCCATCCAACTTCATAATCGCCTGTCCGTAGAAATTATCCCACTCATTATACTGCTCTTCAAACAATATCAAGCCCCCCACATTGTGATCGCCGAACTTATTGGCATAGTTCAAAGAGAGCTGCATTACAGTACCATGGCTGGGATCAGTTCCCCGACGTAGATAACTGTCAGCATTACGGTCATAAGTCTTCATCTCTCCACCTACCATTTCATACAATTGATAGGCACGTTTGTATTCCGTATTGTTCGATGAATTGTAATCATAGCTATAGAAAGCTTTAGCCTGTAAGCCTTTCACACCGGGAATATCATACGCCAACGTCAGCGAACCATTGAAGTTTGTACGCTTCTCTCTGCGGTAGCCAGTGAAACGACTGTCAGTAGTAGCCACCGGATTATCATTGTCAGAAAGTTCCGAGTCGTAACTGGGCAGATCATGATCCCCATTCAGCCAAGCCTGTGAAGTAGGCCGCAAAGTCCATGCCTTCTTGTAGACCGTCCACATGTCAGTAAACGGTTGATTCTTCTCGTCCATATAGCCGCTCAACTGCACGGTAGCCTTCAATCGGTCAGTGATTTTAGCATCCACGTTACTGCGGAAGTTCCAGCGGTCATAGTTCAACGAACCGCTCTTATAGGAACCTTCCTGCTTCATATAGCCCAAATTAAAGAAATAACTTATCCTCTTCGAACCACCATCCACACTAATGTTATATTGTTGTTGCGGTACATTATTATCAAACAGTTCGTCGGCCCAGTTGGTACCTCTATTGTTCTTGGAACTATATTCCATCATCTGCTGCCATGTATATTTCGGCGAGGTACGACGGGGATAGTTAGTGCCAAAGTCATTATAAGACTTCTCGTTGATCAACAACATGTGGTTGGCTGCAGAAGCTGTTTCAGGCATATATAGAAACTGTTGCCAGCCATAGTTTGCAGAAAAAGTAATATCAAACTTACCATCACTGCTTTCTCCACCATGCTTGGATGTTACCAATATAACGCCATTGGCAGCACGAATACCATAAATGGAAGCAGAAGCGTCCTTCAATACAGATACCGATTCTATTTCATTGGCATCCATACGTGAGAAATAGGCCTTGTCACGAGGAATACCATCAACCACGATCAACGGCTCACCCAAACCACGGATATCGATGGCATTATCGAACTCACCGGGTTGTGAACTTTTCTGTGTAATACGCACACCGGGTATTTTTCCGGAAAGCATATTCACCACATTCTCATTCTTAGTCACGGCAATTTCCTTATTATTAACAGCTGAGACTGCACCTGTCAAAGTCGCTTTCTTCTGCGTACCGTAACCTACAACTACTACTTCTTCCAGTGTCTTGCTATCTTCCTGCAAAGTGACTTTCAATACGGTATTAGCTGCCGATACTACAGCATCCAGATAGCCGATAAAGGTAATTGTCAGTTTGTCTTTGGCAGAGGCTTCTATCTTGAACACACCGTCTATATCAGTGATTGTTCCTCGGGTAGTACCGCTCACCCTTATGTTTGCTCCGATAACCGGCTCGCCCGTATTATCGATGACGGTTCCCTGAACCATCCGGTTCTGAGCCGACATAGGCAATGCCGTCAGGAGGCATAGAAGTACAATCATCATCGTTCTCCATGAAAAAGATGCACTTCTTTTTATTTTATTAGAATTATAATGTTTCATGCTTAGATTTTCTGTTCATTAAAGAAATCTTCATTTTTTAGTGATAAGAGGTGTACCCGTCGCTTGTACAGGGGTACCACCTCTTAAAGTTTACTTAGAGGAATCTTAAGGCTTGGGAGCCGGCATTGTTGCACCTTCCGGAGCCACACGACGGTTGATAAAGAGCATGCCCAACTGATCTGTACCTGCTGCATGAAGCGGCTTCACGCCATAAGCATATTCGTAACCAGCACCAAGGGCGATGCGGAGCCCATAACCTGTATAGCTTTCAGGGAAGTTGAAGTCACCGGTCTTTTCATCCATTGTGAAGTCACCGAAGCCCCACTCCTTTATATTGTTATAGAAACCTACCGGATCGTTGATGTATTCATTATATTGTCCCATCCAGCCGTCATAGCCATAACCTTCACCAGCATCATAAGTCTTGCCGTTGACATCTGTATATTTTCCATCAGTACCCAAAGAAGCCGGAACATAGACAGCAAAGCCACGGAAGAAATAATAAATGCCACGACAACCTTCCGCATACTTTTTGGCAAGATCCCCCATTTCCAACGTCGATCCATTATTGAAAATCAACTCTTCATCACCCATTTTGATACTATACTTCAGCCAATTAGGAAAGAATCCATCTGCTCCATTATGAATGGTAGGGATATCTGTCTCATATTTAGAAAGAGTCTTCGGGAAGTTCAGCTTTCCTGCCCCCAGTGGTTGAGCTTTTACTGTACCACCCCATTCCGCTTCGTAGTTACCAACCAGTCCGTTTGCTGTGAAGTCCACATCAGCCAGTTCATCAACAATAACCACATAAATTTTAGCTTTTATCACATCGTCAGCAACCACATTCACCAAGAATCCCGGACGTTCTTTATTATCATTGAAGCTGGTTCCCGGTCTTGTACTGAATTTCCAAGTACCATCGGTTTTCAAACTCGTCTTAAGTAAATCTACTTTTTCCTGCGCTTTTCCACCCGGTTGTTTACTACTGCTAGCGACGACGAATTCAGCCTTGTCAGGAAGTTCTGAGAATAGATTATTGAAGTTTAAAGTTCCCAGCAGATCAAGACCGTTCATAGTCATTTCCTTGAAACCATCGGCTAAGTCTTTCGGGGCGTAATCAGCTTTGATGGTAACACCACCCAGATCTTCGGCTACAGCCGAAAAATCATCAGCTACTTTCACATTGAAATAATTTGAACCGATGACCGTTCCTCTGAACTTCATTTGCAGAGATACAGCATACATCTTTCCAGCTTCCGCTTCACCCAACGCCTTAATGGGAACTACAATGAAACCACCATCCAGACTTGCCGCACCATTAACCTTAAATTGCTCGCCATCAGCAGCACGAGTTAACACATGAGACTCAGCAATCGTAAATTCTGCACCTTCTATACTTGTTAAAGCTGGTCTTGGCAGGAATTTTACAATTGCACCAGTATTGCCAATCTCTACAATACCATCTATTGTTTCGGGGCTATAGATTAAAGAGTTGACAGCAGAACCCAATGGGAGTTTATATTCCGTACCATTTACATTGATGATGGCTTCCGTATCAGTCATTGTAACGGAAATATTACCTCCACCCGGTTTTATCACAATTTTTTGTCCATCACTCAACGACAACGTATAAATACCAGTTTGCTCGTCCAACTTGACTTCTACAATACTCGCACCAGTCTTCAAAGCCTTATCTAAATCAGCCTTCAAATCGCCAATAGCCGTTTCTACCACTGATACTCTTGATTTAAGATCATCAATATCATCATCATTATTACATGATATAAAGGTTCCCGTTGACAGAACCATTGCTCCGCACAGGAGCACTTTGATAAATTGTTTATTCATAATAATTAAATAGAAGTTATTAAATAAATATAGAATTTGATTGTTTCCAGAATATTCTTTCAGTATTCAACTGAAATGACCTCTTATAGATTTCCGGTGGAAGTCTATATCTACCTTTCATTTGATTAAGTAACTTGTGTCTTTCCATAATTAATAATTTATTAAATTTAAAAATTAACTTCAGCGATTATTCCTCATCACATTTAAGAGGATTACATCAGGTGAAGGGCACTTTACGCATAGTTGTGCATTTTTCATATTTATTAAACCCGGGTTCTAAAATTATATGAGACAAAAGTATGCCTATACCGTTAATATTCTCCTTAAAAAGACATTAATAGAAGAGGCTTTTTTATCAAAAAAGAAGGGTTCAACAGCTTTTTAACGCTTCCACATTAAAAAAGGATATATAAATAGATTAATTGAAAAGAAACGTAGCTTACAAGTTCGTATTCGTCAATTACGAATACGAACTTGTAAGCTACAATACACAATTTTATCCGATATAGATAGCCCTTTTATGAATTAAAAGTCATCAGCTCCTACACCATTTTCATTAAAAGCAATGATAGAAAAATAATATTCTGAATCCCTATTAAAATAGCGGGCCTCATATTGATTGTCGTAAACCACCATTGAATGGGTAAGTTTTTCTTTTTGTGTTCCCCAACGTAAAATGTATCCTGTTACATCTTCTTGAGAATCCCATACAAAACGGTAGATACGTTTGTCATTCTCATCACGCGAGGTCTGGAAACCTGTTACAGCAACGGGAGCTTCACCACCACCTTGTCCGAAGATACGCAAATCAAATAAGGAGAAAGAGCCTTCCATATCTTTTGAATTGCAGATTTTCAGGTATTGCATTTTCGCTGGTGTAGCCAGAGTATGCAATTTATGAGGAGCATCTTGCTGATTCTTTTCTTCATCTACCAGACGAGTCCATTTATTTCCATCTACCGACCCTTCAATATAATATTGATATACCACCGGTCCATGGGGAGCATGGATATTAAAATTATGATCTGCAAAATTAACCTGAATGGCCTTCACATCCATAGGCTCGCCAAGATCAATTTGTAACCATTCACCTTTGTTACCAGTCTGCGCAGCCCACCAAGTCTCGACTTGCTCATCATTAGCCAATTCCGGTTCGTAACCTTCAAGAGAAGAAGATGCAGCTACTTTCTTCTTATACGAAAGCAGGTTCCACCCCATGTTGATATCTTCTTTTTCGAAGTCTACTTTCCTGTCGGGAATACAGAAGGGGTAATCTGCAAAAGTAGTAAGCGCATACATACCGTATTTATCAGAAACAACTACCGGGAATAATCCCAAACGACGTTCGAACCAGTGACGAACAGAAATAGTCATGGAAGCTACATGCCAGTAATTTCCATATTTATCCTTGAAGGTATGTCCATGTCCGGCACCACCAATAAAACCACCGGGTTTGAAAGAAAAAGGATTATCTTCTACATACTCGAAAGGTCCTAACGGATTATCGCCTATATAGTTACCATCACCATAAATACGATATTGAGTACCGGGAGCGGCATACTGCAAGTAATAACGTCCATTATGCTTCAGCACACACGGACCTTCATTCCAGCCTTGGCGCGGTTCTTCATTATTCTTACCGGGAACTTCCCAACCATATTTATCACAATTATGATGTATCAAAGCTTTAGGTTCACCGATAGCACGGAAACCATCTTTGGGATCTACTTCTACTCCCATTATCGGATCTATATCCGAACATCCCCAATAAAGATAAACTCTTCCATCATCATCCTTAAAGAAGGCCGGGTCATGCTGAGGATACTCAAATTTTGTATCTACTTCTTCCCAAGCATCTTTTTCCGGATGAGCATTCTTATAAATCCGGGTATTTCCACTGGAAGCGGTAAAGTAAAGTGTATCACCATAAACAAGAATTGTAGGCGCATAATCTTCCATAGTCGGAATAGTTGTACAAGGAATATATTCCCACTTTGCCAAGTCTTCGGAGCGCCAGTAACCACCGGACTTAGAAGCAAACATATAATAATATCCTTTGAAATATTCCAGTACCGGATCGGCAGCTTCACGCCGTGACTCTTCATTCGGTTGGAAACGATAATTCAAATCAATAGGATTTGTCACAATCCGATCACTATTAACCGTAGTCCGTTGTTCCGAAGCACAACTGACCAACAAGCCTGACATCCAGGCTATACTAACTAATTTCGCAATGCTTTTCATGGTAGTTTTATATTAAGTTTCTTTCCTTTATACTCCACATTCACAGTATACGATTCATTATCCAATCCCAACCCTTTCAGATTATCTACAACAACGATACGGAAGTTACGATTTTGCAACATGCCATCATAACTACCCTGACGAGGATGGATAGTTAACTGCCTATCCTTGTCACTCCACGTCATACGGACAGTGGTATATTTATCTTTTTCGTAATTATAGTTATCATCCTCGTCTTCATATAAGGTAAATTCTCCATCGGCACCTGGATAGATGCGAACCTGCAAATTATCCCATGACTTCTCGGTTGCAAACTGAACGGAAGGTCCGGCAGGAATGATGGAACCTGCTTTCACATATAATGGGATGATATCAATGGGAGCTTCACGGCTAATCTCCTGCCCGCCCTTTTGCTTTTCACCTGTCCAAAAATCAATCCATTGCGTACCCTCAGGCAGATACAGGGAGCGTCTCTCTACTTCACTTATTACCGGAGCTACCAATATGGACTTTCCAAACATATACTCATCGCCTATATCTGTAACCTTTTTATCTTCCGGAAAGTCAGAGAACAAAGCACGCATCAGACTTCCACCATTAGAAGTAACCTCCCATGAGGTTGAATAAATATAAGGTAATAATCGATAGCGAAGATTAATCATTTTCTCTTGCGCATCGAAAGCCCAGTATCCACGTTCACCAAACATAAATATTTCACGGGGAGTGTTTGTACCATGCGAGCGCATCATTCCCGTAAAAGCTGCAAACTGCATCCAACGCACATACAATTCATGGAATGCCGGATCTTTCACACCTTCCGGAAACTTTCTGCCAGAAAAGAAACCACCAATATCAGAATTCCAATAAGGAATACCTGTCAATGAGATATTCAAGGCTGCCGGAATCTGATTACGCAACACATCCCAATCGGAAACAACATCACCGGACCATGCCTGGGCGGCATAACGTTGCTGACCTGCAAAAGCAGAACGAGTCAGAATAAAAACGCGTTTATCGGAAGTCTCCTGTCTTTGATGATCATAAACGCCGCCCACGCTTACAAGCGGGAAAGCATTACGCACTTTACGGAAAGAGCCCAGATAAGTTTGAAAATCCATGTCTCCTTCTTTCATCGGGCTATGTTCCGGTTCGGTTGCATCCAGCCACCAACCATCCATTCCGATGCTGAACATATTTTTATTCATATATTTCCAATAGATATCTCTCACTACGGGATCATAAGTATCATATACCTTCACACCATTATCCTGCGGGAAAGTTTCATGTATCATCAACTTGTTCAGAGCTTTCAAATCAGCATAGATTCCGGTAGCGGGTCCAAAAGAAGGCCACACTGAAATAATAGCATGGGCATTCAGATGGTGCACCTCTTCCATCATTTTCTTTGGATCGGGAAATCTCGGATTACGAAATTCCATCGCATTCCAATCTTTATGGTCTTCTCCCCAATAACGCCAGTCCTGAATAATGCCATCCAGAGGCACCTTCAGGTCACGATATTTCGCAACAACGCTAACCAGTTCATCCTGGCTGACATATCGCTCTCTTGATTGCCAAAAACCGAATGTCCAAAGTGGAAACATGGGAGCCTGTCCTGTCAATTCACGCAATCCAGCCACTACTTTATCTGCTCCGCCGCCATAAATAAAGTAATAATCACACAAATCACCAACCTCCGAATCAAAAGTCATCCCTTGTGCATTGTCTGTAAAAGTGGTAGGAGAATAATTATCCCAAAACAATGCATAGCCTTTGATGGAATGGACCAAAGGAATACATATTTCCGTATTCGCCTGTTGCAAGAAAAGAGTTTGATTACGCTGATTCATCTTTCCCAGCTGGTGCTGTCCCAAACCATAAATAGCCTCATCACTATCCAACAAAAAAGTTTGGCGAATCCGATATGTAGAATTACCTGCATCATTGAAAGAAGTGAAACCTGTGGAGGAAGGTTTTTCTACCAACAATGCCTTCCCGTCTTTAGTCGCAAAGCGAACCTGGTTCTGAACGATATCCAGCAAAACGGTCAGTTCGGAAGTAGTAAGTATTACCTGATTATTTGCTTCCTGTATCTTATACTTCACCTTTTCTGGTTGCATCGTAACAGATAACGACTGTTTTTCCGGCGCTTGCCCAAGAGGATACTTCTTCACACGAATAATGGAAGAAGAGAAGCACTCAAGTTCCACACAGGCAGCTTTTGTCTTTACTTTTACTCCATGTGGAGTACGCAATACAGATTGTCCCCATAACGGGACAATCTGTATACATAGGCATATAAATGCTAACAGTTTCTTCATTATATCAAGTTTATATAGACAACACTTTATATTTAGTGGTGAACAGTACATCTCCGTCATTATTCTTATCCACACTGAAAGGTATCAGTTTCTCTTCTCCCGGAGACAGTTCATAATGCACATTCTCTCCTGTCTTCTTACCTCCAACGTACATTTCTATCTTACCTGTATCCATCAGAGTACCATTGTTCTTAACAGATACCCAGATTGTCTTCTGATTTTTCAGCAAGTTCTCTTCAACTTTGAACAATGACAAACCGAAATCTGCGGCAAATTCATGAGTATATTCAAGCATACCGGACAATCCTTTCTTTGCATCCGCATAACCTACACTATCTTTTATACGGTCTTTTGCCACATACTGAGGGCTAACTCCACCGACTAATATCTTAAACTCTCCTTTTTCTACTACTCTGTCCATACGATCATTGAGTAATGAGAGTTCATAAGGTGTCAGTTCAAAAGAAACTGTCTTTGACTCACCCGGTTGCAGATGAACACGAGTGAAATCTTTCAGCTCTGTAATACGCGTTTTCACGCTGGCATACATATCAGTTATATACAACTGAACAACTTCGTCTCCGGCACGTTGCCCCACATTCTTCACAGTTGCCTGTACTGCAACATTACCATCATCCTTTTCCTGTATCTTCAAACCGGAATATTCAAAAGAAGTGTAGCTTAAACCATATCCAAAATAATAAAGAGGATAAAATTCCATGTCTGAATATTCATAACGACGACCGGAAGTTTTAAAGTTATAATACAGAGGAAGCTGACCTACATGACGCGGGAACGTCATCGGCAAACGACCGGCAGGATTATAATCACCGAACAGCACATCAGCCGTAGCCGGACCACCTTCTTGTCCCGGTAGCCAGTTAACAAGAATAGCTTTACACAGTTCTGACGCCTTAGACAAGTTGTAAGGACGACCTGCCTGAAGAATTAAGATTACAGGTTTACCGGTTGCACAAACAGCTTCCAATAACTCCTGTTGTTTACCAGGTAAAATCAGAGTGGCATAATCATGGTTTTCTCCGGAAGTCTTGTAAACATCTGTCGTTGATTCACTGGTAGAGCAATCTCCCAAAACCAACACTATTACATCCGACTGAGAAGCTGCTTTCACTGCCTTGGGAATATCCGTCCCATTCGAACTTGTAAAATCACAACCTTGCTCATAGACTACCTTTGTCTGCTTATCTACCGCTTGTTTGATACCTGTCAATACAGATTTCAACTGACCGGGTAAAAGTTTGGGAGTATAGTCACCAGGCTGGAGATCATCTGCTCCGGGACCTACTACAGCAATCGTACGCATATCTTTAGCCAAAGGCAATATGTTATCTTTATTTTCCAGCATTACAATAGATTCGCGTGCTGCCTGACGTGCCATTTCTTTATGGCTGTCTGAGTTCCATCCCGGATATATCTTGTTCCAGTCCAAAGGTTTATTCGGTGTCTTCTCAAACAGTTCGTTACGGAACATCATACGCAGCATGGTGCGACAAACCTCATCCAGGTTTTCCATATTGATACGTCCGTCTTTTGCAGCTTGTATCACCTCTTTGTCATTGTAAGTATCACCACAATTGGTAGCGATGCCTGCCGCCAGAGCCTGATTAGCGGCTTCTATCTTATCTTTTGCTGTATAATGTTTACGGGCAGTCAGATTACCGATAGCACCGCAGTCACTCACAATAAAGCCGTCAAATCCCCATTCCTCACGCAGAATACTATGCAATAACTCTCTGCTTTTAGCAACCGGCACACCCAGATAATCAGAATAAGCCATCATTACAGATTGGCAGTCATAGTTGCGGATGACATGGCGGAACGGAACCAAATGCACCTCACGCATTTCACGTTCGGACAAACCGATATCATGGGAATCACGTCCGCCCAGCGGGGCGCCATGCCCACCAAAATGTTTCGGAGTAGTAAACAAGCCTTTAGATTGATATCCTTTAATCCAGGCTCCACCAATTTGTGATACCAGCACAGGGTCTTCACCAAATGTCTCCTCACAACGTCCCCAACGTGCATCCTGTGCCACATCGAGTACCGGAGACCATGCCTGCATAGTACCTGCTGCAAGAGTTTCGTCACCAACAGCCATAGCCACATCTTCTGTCAGTTTCTTATTCCAGGTAGCTCCCATTGCCAATGCTTGCGGAAAAATAGTAGCACCGCTACCGTATGAGAACCCATGCACCGCTTCTACTTTTGTAATGGGCGGTACATATAAATGAGGAATCCCCGGGATCCCCCATCCCTCGCGTATTAATTCCATCTTGTCTTCCGGGGTCATTACACTCAGCAAACTTTCCACACGTTCTTCCACCGGAAGCGTCGGATCCATATAACGAAGAGATGTTTTCTCTCCTTTTCGGTCTTTCAGCACTTTATCAGCCAAAAGTACCTCTACCTCTTTCACCGAAAAAGGTTTCACACGGCTATTGCCTTTAAATGCCAGTCGAACGTGAGCACCGTATTTAGGTGAAAACGTAACCTGCATTTCTTTCGGACTACCCTTCACCTGATAGTCTACCGGAACTCCCAGATTCATCGGATCATAAGTAACAAATACACTCATCAATTGCTTCAGTTCTTCCTTTGATACACCCTGCATCTGAAGGTTAAGTTCACACACATCACCGGGAGTCTGTATGGTAAACATCAGCCACTGGTCCGTCTTCAGGTCCTGAGCATTCACTTCCCACATCGTTTTCGGATCTTTATCAAAAGCCAGCGAAGCTTTCTCCAGTTTGGTTGATGCCGACACTGATAAGATATCACTTGGCTGTTGAGCCATTATAAAAGAGCAGGACAATATGCCTGCAAAAAGAAACAAGTGCTTTTTAAAATTCATACTATCAGATATTGATTTTACTCTGTTTGATGTTGCAAAGTAAACGGTAACCTATTAATAAAACAGTGAAACTATAATTAATGAAACATTAAAATCCGCTTAATGAGGCTCTTTAAGTGAAAAAGAGAAGTCCTCCCTGAAGAATTGTATAATTTAGTAATTGCTTTTCACCGAAAAATATTACTTTTGTCCAAGCTAATACTTCATTAAGGAACTTCAGAATGAAAAAGACACTATCTATATTCTTCCTTTTATCTATATGCTTGAACTCAATAGCCCAGCTTCCTGAATATGGCCTGCATATCCAGTCCTACCCACTTCAGAACTCCGAGTTCACCAGTATGGCATTAGAAGATGGAAAGCCCATAGATACCAAAGGAGAAAAAGTCACCCTGAACTTTAACCTTTGGATCAGACCGGATAATGTATTCGGAACCGTGTTCCGAATTATTACAAACGACAATAAAAATATAGATTTAATGTACAGCGTGGGTGAGAATGACAGGCGTTTCCCCATTCTGGTCACCGGAGATGCCGTACATCCCATCCAGAAAGAAGCAAGACGTGAAACCTGGGTTTCAGTCAGCCTGACTTTTGACCCCAAAGACGGGAATATAACAGTACTTTACGACAGCACACAAATTAATGTCAACTATCCGGCATTAATGGGTGCACAAGGAATACGCATTGCTTTCGGTTATTGTCCTTTCGATGATTTCGTGTTAGATGATGTAGCTTCCGTTAACCTGAAAGATATCAGTCTGAAACGCGGGAACCAGGAAATCCGTCTATGGAAAATGGCACGTCATAATGGAGACATTTGTTATGATGAAACATCTCATAAGCCCGCTTCCGGCAAGAATACACAGTGGATTATCGACCAATACATTACCTGGAAGAAAATCTATTCACAACATTTTGCCACCTCTCCTTCCATTGCGTTCGATCCTACTGTCGCCACGTTCTATATAGCCAACGACAATAAGAAACTATATGTTTTTCACGCAGATGAAAAAGTAACAGATTCCATACGGGTGAAAGGTGGAAAATTCGTAGCAAACTATCCGAACCAGCTTATCTACATCCCCCAACGCCATCAGTTGCTATCCTACAATCTGAATGAAAATCTTTATTCGGCATTCGATTCTAATGCCCAGAGTTGGAAAGGGACGCAGGCTCCCGTCGCGGAACATGACTATTGGAACAATACGCTCGTCTACAATCCCTCCAACTCCTCACTAATCAGCTTTGGCGGATATGGACATTATCACTATAACAATAGACTACTAATCAGTTACCCGTATGAAAACACACCGCAACGGCATATCAATCTGACTAATATCCATCCCCGGTATTCCTCCAGTTCCGCTCTTGTGGACAGTACACTTTATATCTTCGGCGGTCGTGGTTGTCCGTCTGGACGCCAGGAATTATCTCCCCGGAATTATTATGATCTTTATTCGGTCAACTTACTCACCCAACAGGTCAACAAGCTATGGGAAGCCCCTCAAAATCCGGATAATGGAGACTTCCAACCTGGCGAGAATATGATTTATGACTCGGAAAAAGACTGTTTCTATTTCTTCTGTACACAATTAGGTGGTATCCTGATGAGAATCGATACAAAAACGCCACACTTCGAGCCCATGTCATTGCCCATGGGGCTGAAATTCCCTGGACAATATCTATACAGTAATCTATATTATTCCCCAAAACAGAAGAAACTATACCTGGCTGTACATCAGGCCGAAGTCAGTGGAAAAGCAGATATAGACATCTATGAACTGAATTTTCCTCCTATTCCCGTTTCATCATTCAAACAGTCCGAAGTGTCTGAAGCCCAGACTGCCGGTAGCAATAATCTCTATGTTTGGCTATGCATTATCGGAGGTTTGCTTGTTATCGGGATAGGAACCCTTTATTACAGAAAGAAGCATACCATACTCGCCCGGAATGAGGAAAGTAAATCTCAGAAGACAAATTTGACCGGCAAGGCTCCCAATACTCTCCAGGGACAAGAGAAGCCGGAAATCAAGATTGATATGCCTATCAACATGTCCGTCCCCACATTTCATAACTATGACTTCTCCAGGAAATGCATTTGTTTTTTTGGTGGCTTCCGTGTCATTGACAAGGAAGGAAATGATATTACATTTTCCTTTACCCCTACCCTCAAATACTTATTGATATTATTGATTCTTTATACGGGAAAAGACTCCAAAGGTATCATTGGAAACAAGTTGATTCAACTGTTGTGGTATGATAAAACGGAAGAATCCGCTAAAAACAACCGTAATGTATATATGAGTAAGCTTCGCAGTCTGCTGGACAAAGTGGGTGACATCAAGATTTTGAATCAGAATGGCTTCTGGAGCATACAATTCGAGAATGGCACCATTTGCGACTACCTGGAGGCTCTCCATTTATACAACAAGAACAATAGTCAGGATCTGGAAAAGTTATTGGAGCTGTTATTGCGCGGTATGATGCTTCCTAACATTGAGACTGATTGGATCGATACATTCAAGAATGATTTCTCCAATGACACCATCGACTTGTTATGCCGATTATTAAAGCAGGAGGATCTTTCGGACACGCTGAAATTGCAGATAGCGGACACCCTATTCCAGCATGACTACATCAATGAGGAAGCCCTCTGCATAAAGTGCCGCATTCTTTGCCAACAGGGAAAGAAAGGACTTGCTAAAACCGTTTACGATGCTTTCTGTAAAGAATATGCAGCTTCATTGGGAACTACATACAAATATTCCCTAATGGAAATCATTGATGAACAGAACAAGAACTAACGTACCGGTTGCTTCATCTCCAACGGTATTTCCTTACGCAACATTTTACCGGCCTGACCCACCAGCCACAAATAATGATCACCACCAATGCCTTCCTCAATGGGTACAAATGTACTGGCACCTACGGGAACCTTTTTAGCACATTTAAAGATAGCCGTACCTTCATCTATCTCATCAAACATAGCTACATAAAGCATTTCCGCACCTTCCTTCAGAGCTCCGGACAACTGCTTCCAAAGGAACGAACCTTTGTTACGCGGTATCTGCACACTGTTTTCGTGCCCCTTCATATTACGCCAGGAGAATCCCGGAAAAGCCAAAGGTGCATAATCCACTTTATTCTTTTTCGCCCACTCGATGTCACCTTTAATCAGTTTCTGATAACGGGGATACGAGTCTTCATTATACCGTCCAACAAACCAGGGCATCACAACATCACACCGTTTTATCAACTCATGCAGACGAGGGTCCGATTCGGTATCCCCACTCAATTCGCGCCAGTGCGTAGGCACTCCCAGCATCACACTAAAGCCCTGTGCCTTCAAACCATTGATAATCTTTTCGGCTTCATCCAGACCGTAACGGCGGTGATCATTGAAACCTACTCCCCAGACCGTAACCAGCGGTTTTCCATTATGATACAGATAAGAGGGATTCTTGGCATGATCTTTCAGAGAATGACGTTTAGCCACATCGGCAATATCTTTCAGCAAAACATCCTCATCACTGGGACGCATACCACTTAAATCATACATGACACAAATGGCACGCTCGTATTTATTGGCTGCTTTCATGGCAGAGTTCAAAACAGTATTGAAATGCTTCAAACCACTCTCACCACGGATTTCCCCGACAAAACGCTGCATAAACACACCATCCAATCCATATTCTTTCATCCATCTGAAATGAGTATCTACCGTAGACTCATCGTGCGAAGAGAAAGTATAGGCGGGCGTTCCGTCTGCAAACTTGAACTCCGTCTTATACAGTTTTTTATACTCCGATACTTCCGGCCAGAAGTCAATCGTACAAGAACCGGGGCGAAAGCCATCGTGTCCGGTATAGTGATACCACCCCCGATTGGCGCCATCATCAGGGGCATTAAACCACCCCTGATAACCGGCCATCACCAATCCTTTGTACGAATTGTACTGTTTACCGGCAGCCTGCGCCGTAATACCTATTGAAAACAACAAGCATACAATAAACCAATTTAGTCTTTTTACCATAACCTATTTCTATTTCTTATTCGTAATATCGATTGTCAGAATGCTCTGTGCAATGTGTACTTTTCTCCCGGTTGTGTCTGTATATCATACTCATAAATCTTATACAAGAGAGGATATTGCGCCCTTAATCCGGCAGCGACCAGCGGTTCCTTAATATCTCCGCGCTTCATCAACGGATTCGGATTATCACCTTTCGCTTCCTTAAGACCTACACCTTCCAACGGCACATACGAACGTATACGCAGATTGCCGCCAATGCGTGAGGTTACGGTAGCCGTAGTCAATTCACCGCCATCCCAGTCTATGTCCACTTCAAAAGCACCGCGGGCTACCAGACCTTTTACACTACCCTTGTTCCAATCCTGAGGCAAGGCGGGCAATAAATGTAAAGCCTCATCATGACTTTGAAGTAACATCTCAGCTACACCGGCTGTGAAACCGAAGTTTCCATCAATCTGGAAAGGCGGATGCGCGTCAAACATATTCGGATAAGTACGTCCGTCAGGATTATCCTTTTCCACCAGCTTCAACATATTCTTGATAATCTTATAAGCATGATCACCGTCGAGCAGACGTGCCCACAGATTGATTTTCCAACCGATTGACCACCCTGTAGCCATGTCACCCCGATAGAGAAGTGAGCGTTTAGCTGCCTGGAAAAGCTGCGGATGCGCATAAGGGGAAATCTGATTACTGGGATAAAGCCCGTACAAATGGGAAACATGACGATGGTCATTATTCGGATCATCCACATCCGCCAGCCACTCCTGCAGCTGATTATACTTACCTATCTGCATAGGCGGCAAACGCTTAATCATACTTTGCAGACTGTCCCGATAGGAGGTATTAGCTGGATACAGCAGTTGGGTAGCCGACAGTACGGAAGTCAACGCATCCAGCACGATCTGAGTGTCCATCGTACATCCGGCAGTAATCATTGTACCGGTTCCCGGAGGGCCCTGTTCGGGAGACATAGAAGGAGCACAGACCATCCAGCCATATTTAGGATGTTCCACCAGGAAATCGAGGAAGAAATCAGCCGCCCCCTTCAAAGCCGGATAAGCAGTTTTCAGGAATGCCTGATCGCCTGTATAAAGATAATGTTGCCACAGATGTTGGCTCAGCCAAGCGCCACCCAACGGCCAGACATACGAAGCACCATCCACAGGTCCGGCCATACGCCACAGATCCGTGTTATGATGTACAGTCCACCCACGGCAGTCGTACAAGGTGCGTGCTGTGCCTTGTGCCGACTCTGACAATTCTTTCACCATCTGGAACATCGGTTCATGCATTTCCGGGAGATTTGTCACTTCTGCCGGCCAGTAGTTCATCTCCGTATTGATATTGATGGTGTACTTTCCATCCCACGGAGCCAATAGTTCATGATTCCAGATGCCTTGCAGTCCGGCAGGCTGTCCGCCGGGTTGCGAAGAGGATATAAGTAGGTAACGCCCGAACTGGAACATCAACGCCACCAAGCCCAAATCTTTCCTTTCATTGAAATGCTTGATACGGTAAGATGTTTCTTCCTGACTGGAGGGGCCGATATTCAGAGAGACACGTCCGAAAAGCTTTTGATAGGCTCCTTCATGAGCAGTAAGCGCCTGGGCATAAGGGCGCTTCATGGCTTTTGCCAGAAACTCCGTTGCCCGACGGGTTTCATTGGCACTTACATCTTTATAATTGACAAAGTTGGTTGCAGCCGTCACATAAATCACAGCAGCATCTGCGCCTTTCACTTCAATGCAATCATTGGTGACATTGACTTTACCCTTCTCCGCCTTTATCTGTGTGCGGGTTTCAAAACGAATAGCTCCAGGAATGCCTTCGTGCGCCGAACCATGTCCGGACAACAGGAGGCTCTTGCCATTCTTCTTTATCTCGTACTCTTTATACGGGGTACTATATCTGGTTGTAAAATTGACTGCACCGGGTTTATCCGCCTCGATACGGATGATCAAAGCATTATCTACCAAAGAAGTGAATATGGTACGGGTATAATTCACTTCGCCTATCTTATACCGCACGGATGCGACCGCCCGTTCCAAATCTAAATCCCTGCGATAATTGGAGTAATCGACATGTCCATCAAATTCCAGCATCAAACTGCCAATCGTCTGGAAAGGCATGCCATGCTGCCCGGTAAAGAAGTTATCAGCCATAACCTTTTCGGCTTCTTTCTCATGTCCGGCAAAAATAAGTTCCCTGACCTTGGGCAATACACCGAATGCCTTCGGACTATCGTTGCGATGAGGGCCACCGCCCCAGACAGTCTCCTCATTCAACTGTATCTGTTCGTTAACTACTCCGCCATAGACCATGGCGCCCAAACGTGAATTACCCAAAGGTAATGCTTCGGTCCATACTTTGGCAGGTTGCTGATACCAGAGTTTTAAGTCATCAGCTTTAGCCATCAAGCAGCAAGCACAGACAATGCACAGACCTATCAAACGGTTTTTCATGATTCTTTAAGTTTATGTTTTCCGAAATGCAAAGAAAAGTGCGACCCATTAATAATATCAATGAAAAAACATTAATATCGACTTAAAATAGAATTAATAAGGATTAATGTCGAAAATAATTCATTTTTGTCGGGTTATGAACAAAACGATAATCCGATATGATAAGCGCCTCTAATATAAATAATAAATATTTATAAAACAAAACATTTTCGAGATCAGTCGCATACTTAGGGGGTCTCAGTATGATACTTAGGATACCTTAGTATCATATTGAGGTACCCTAAGTATGATACTGAGATAGTCTGATTACAACACGCTTGATAATCAAGTATTTACAAAACTAATCTTTGGTGGTTATAAATTAGAACAAATAAACTATTGAAATAATGAATTAATTCGTTTCTATAGGAAAATGAGCAAATATCCGAAAAAGGATTGAAATTTTGAAAATCACTTTGCTTTTGATAATATAATACTACAATAAGACACTGCTCCGCCTACCCTTAAACCTCCCCAAAACCTGTGTTAGGGAAAGTCGTTACCTTTGCCACCCTCAGTCGTTACCTTTCCACACCCCCTCTCTGGGGGGGTGCTGTAGAGGCGATTTTAATGATGATACTCTGTTTACGGCTAAGGAATGAGAAGTGGTAAAAAAAACAGGATGTATGGAAACGAATGACCTGTCATTCATTATTATTAATATCGGAAATTGTTCATTTCTGATGGATAAAGCAGGCATTCCCGATATAATTATTACATTTGCAGGGTAATCGATAAAAGAAGTATAAGGAAATGGACTTAAACAAAGTATTTGCCACCGTGCAGGAAGCCAGCCGGGAATTGTTATCACTGAGCGATAAAGAAATCAATCAGATACTATCGGCTGTAGCGGACGCTGCCCTGGCAAAATCGGACTTCATCCTCGCTGAGAACAAGAAGGACCTGGAAAGAATGGATCCGAAAGATCCGAAATACGACCGGCTGAAACTGACCGTAGAACGCCTGCAAGGCATCGCTGCCGATACACGCAATGTAGCAACCCTTCCCTCACCAGTGGGACGCACGCTGAAAGAGCACACACATCCCCAGGGAATGAGGCTCAGAAAGGTAAGTGTCCCGTTTGGCGTCATCGGCATTGTATACGAAGCACGCCCCAACGTGAGTTTCGACGTATTCTCCCTCTGCCTGAAAAGCGGAAATGCCTGCATACTGAAAGGCGGTAGTGATGCCGACTCCTCCAACCGAGCCATTATCAACGTGATACACGAAGTACTGGAACATTTCAACATCAACCCGCACATCGTAGAATTACTGCCCGCCGACCGGGAAGCTACAGCCGAGTTGCTGAATGCCCGGGGGTATGTAGACTTACTTATTCCGCGTGGCAGCAGTAGCCTCATCAACTTTGTACGTCAAAATGCCACCATACCCGTCATTGAAACAGGCGCAGGTATCTGCCATACTTTCTTCGACCGCTACGGTGATGTAGAGAAAGGTGCAGCTATCATCAACAATGCCAAAACGCGCCGCGTCAGCGTATGCAATGCTCTGGACTGTCTGTTGATTGACGGTGACCGCCTCAACGATCTGCCGGCACTTTGCGCACCGTTGCAAAAAAGCTATGTGATAATCTATGCGGATATGTACGCATACAACGCACTGAAGGGAAGCTATCCTGCGGAGCTACTGAAGGAGGCTACGGAGGAAGACTTCGGTACGGAATTTCTGGACTACAAGATGTCCATTAAAACCGTTCAGTCCATTCGTGAAGCCATAGCACATATTCAGAAATACGGTTCCAAACACAGCGAATGTATTGTAACCGAAGATAAGGCCCGTGCCGAGTGGTTCTGTCGTGATGTGGACGCCGCCTGCGTATACGTCAACGTACCGACTTCCTTTACAGACGGAGCGCAGTTCGGTCTGGGTGCCGAAATCGGTATCAGCACGCAGAAGCTGCATGCCCGCGGTCCCATGGCTCTGGAAGAACTGACCACGTACAAGTGGATTGTCGAAGGAGAAGGACAGGTAAGGAAGTGAAATTATAAATCATAAATATATATCATGAAGAAGTTTACTTGTGTGCAGGACATCGGAAACCTGAAAGCTGCACTGGATGAAGCATTTGAGATTAAGAAAGACCGTTTTAAATACGTAGAGTTGGGACGGAACAAGACGTTGATGATGATTTTCTTCAACTCCAGCTTACGTACCCGTCTCAGCACACAGAAAGCGGCTACGAATCTGGGTATGAATGTTATCGTGCTGGACATCAACCAGGGAGCATGGAAACTGGAGACGGAACGCGGTGTCATCATGGATGGAGACAAACCCGAACATCTACTGGAGGCTATTCCTGTGATGGGTTGCTACTGCGACATCATCGGTGTACGTTCGTTCGCCCGCTTCGAAAACAAAGAGGATGACTATAACGAGGTAATCATAAACCAGTTCATCCAACATTCCGGTCGCCCGGTGTTCTCAATGGAAGCAGCTACCCGCCATCCGTTGCAAAGCTTTGCCGACCTCATCACAATTGAAGAATACAAGAAGACGGCACGCCCTAAAGTGGTAATGAGCTGGGCACCGCATCCGCGCCCATTGCCCCAAGCCGTGCCTAATTCATTTGCCGAATGGATGAACGCCACGGATTATGATTTCGTCATCACCCATCCCGAAGGTTACGAACTTGCTCCGCAATTCGTAGGAAATGCCCGTGTGGAATATGATCAGATGAAAGCCTTCGAAGGCGCTGACTTCGTCTATGCCAAGAACTGGGCGGCTTATGCCGGAGATAATTACGGACAGATCCTAAGCAAAGATCGTGAATGGACCGTAAGCGACCGCCAGATGGCAGTAACCAACAATGCTTATTTCATGCACTGCCTGCCCGTGCGCCGCAATATGATTGTAACAGATGATGTCATCGAAAGTCCGCAATCTATTGTCATCCCCGAAGCGGCTAATCGTGAAATATCAGCTACGGTAGTATTAAAGAGACTGCTTGAGTCACTCTGAACTGAATAAGGAGTTAGAAGGAGTTAGAGGAGTTCTAACTTCTTTAACTCCCGAGCGAAGTGATAACTTCTTTCTCCTTTAAAAAAGCTCCTCAGCATCAAAAATAAGCAAGCATATTTTGTACTGCTTTCGGTTTGCATTATCTTTGTCCCCAAACAACGCCAAGGATTATGACTATAAAAGAGTTTTTTTCTTTCAAACAGAATAAGTTTTTCTGGATAAACCTGATCGCAATGGTCATTGTGGTTGCCCTTGTACTGTTTGGAGTGCTGAAGGGACTGGATATATACACCCGTCACGGTGAAGCGGTAGTAGTGCCCAACGTGAAAGGTATGGGAGTGGCAGAAGCCGAGAAAATGTTCCGTAACCAAGGCCTTACCTGCATCGTTTCCGACTCCAGCTACGTAAAGAACTTACCAGCCGGATGCATCCTCGAACACAATCCTGCCGCCGGGCAGAAAGTGAAGGAAGGACGCACCATCTATCTGACCATAAACACCCTGAGTACCCCTTTGCTAATCGTTCCCAATGTAGCGGACAACAGTTCCATGCGCCAAGCACAGGCACACCTGCTGGCGGCCGGCTTCAAACTGTCCGAGAACGAACGCATAGCCGGAGAAAAAGACTGGGTATACGGTGTGAAATATAAAGGCCGTACACTGACCAACGGTGAAAAAGTACCTGTAGGTGCCACACTTACACTAATTGTGGGAGACGGTGGAGAACTTCCTCAGGAAGGGGATTCTACAGCAGTAGAAGCTACCACCCCTACCTCCTCTAAAGATTCCGCAGCAGACGAGTCCTGGTTTTAAACTCGATCATACGGGGAATAATAACAATAACACATAGAAAGAACAAGGAATGATAGAAGATTTGCCGGACGACATAGTGACTGAGGATGATCTGGACGACATAGAACCTGTCGGTGATGAAGCCCAACTCTATGAACACTTCCGCGTGGTAGTGGATAGAGGACAGGAAATGATGCGCGTAGACAAATACCTGTTCGACCGCCTGACAAACGCTTCGCGCAACCGCATACAGAAATCAGCGGAAGCCGGTTTCGTAATGGCTAACAACAAACCAGTCAAGAGCAGCTACAAGGTGAAACCGATGGATGTCATCACCATCATGATGGATCGTCCGCGTTATGAAAACGAAGTCATTCCCGAAGATATTCCACTTAATATAGTCTACGAGGATAAATACCTCATGGTAGTGAACAAACCTGCCGGACTGGTGGTACACCCCGGGCATGGAAACTACCAGGGGACTTTAGTGAACGCCATCGCCTGGCACATGAAAGATAATCCTGACTACGATGCCAACGACCCGCACGTTGGTCTGGTTCATCGCATCGATAAAGACACTTCCGGGCTGCTCGTCATAGCCAAAACACCGGATGCCAAAACCAACCTCGGTATGCAGTTCTTCAACAAAACCACCAAACGACGCTACCGCGCCCTGGTGTGGGGAACCGTTGAACAGGACGAGGGAACCATCACCGGAAACATTGGCCGGAATCCCAGAGACCGCATGCAGATGACCGTTCTGCCCGATGATCAGGGAAAGCATGCCGTGACCCATTACCGGGTTCTGGAGCGTCTGGGCTATGTCACTCTTGTAGAATGCATTCTTGAAACGGGACGTACCCATCAGATACGTGTTCACATGAAACATATCGGCCATGTACTCTTCAATGATGAGCGCTACGGCGGTCACGAGATTCTGAAAGGTACCCATTTCAGTAAATACAAACAATTTGTAAATAACTGCTTCGATACTTGTCCACGGCAGGCATTACACGCCATGACACTGGGTTTTGTACATCCCGCCACCGGCGAAAAGATGTACTTCACCTCCGAAATACCCGAAGACATGACCTTGCTGATAGACAAATGGAGAGGCTACATCAGTAACAGAGATTTAGAATGAAACGCACGATTGCTATTGTTGGCGGAGGCGATACCTCCGAATTTCAAGTTTCCCTGCGCAGCGCACAGGGAATCTACTCCTTTATCAATAAGGAAAAGTACACATTATATATTGTGGAGATACACGGACTCGACTGGCACGTGCAACTGCCCGACGGCGGCAAAGCGCCCATTGACCGGAATGACTTCAGTTTTCAGATGAATGGCAGGAAGGTAACATTCGACTTTGCCTACATCACCATTCACGGCACTCCGGGTGAGGACGGACGCTTGCAAGGCTATTTCGATCTCCTTCACATCCCCTACTCATGTTGTGGTGTACTGGCAGCAGCACTTACGTATGATAAGTTTGCCTGCAACCAATATCTCAAAGTTTTTGGAGTACGCATAGCAGAATCCTTAGTGCTTCGCCAGGGACAATCCATTTCCGATGAAGATGTGATTGAAAAGATAGGTTTGCCCTGTTTCATCAAACCCAGCCTAGGAGGTTCCAGCTTTGGCGTAACGAAAGTTAAGACGAAAGAACAAATACAGCCTGCCATTGTTAAGGCATTCGATGAAGCGCAAGAAGTTCTGATAGAAGCCTACATGGAAGGCACCGAAGTGACCTGCGGTTGTTATAAGACTAAAGAGAAGTCAGTCGTATTCCCTATCACCGAAGTAGTGACCGAAAATGAATTCTTCGACTACGACGCCAAGTACAACGGACAGGTTTCCGAAATCACCCCAGCCCGCATCTCCGATGACCTGACGCACCGGATACAGACACTGACTTCCGCCATTTACGATATCCTGGGCGCTTCAGGTATCATTCGTGTGGACTACATCATCACTGCCGGAGATAAAGTCAATCTGCTGGAAGTGAACACCACGCCCGGAATGACGGCTACCAGCTTCATACCCCAGCAAGTACGTGCCGCAGGATTAGACATTAAGGATGTAATGACTGATATAATCGAGAACCAGTTTTAGTGACTAACCTACTAATCGCTAATCACTAAACGTTAATCATTATGAATATGGAATTTGATGAAATCCGCCCTTATCATGACGAGGAGCTTCCTCAGATTTACGAGGAACTGATTGCCGATCCGGCTTTCCAGCAGGTGGCGTCTGCTGTTTTCCCGGAAGTTCCCTTTGAGGCACTTGCGCAGAAAATGCGTACATGCAAGACGAAGTTGGAGTTTCAGAAAGCATTCTGTTACACAATCCTGAAAAGATTTGCCAGAGATACGACACAGGGAGTAACTCTGGACCTTACGGCACAGACGGACAAGACATCCGCTTATACTTATATCTCCAACCACCGCGATATCATTCTCGACTCCGGTTTCCTGTCCGTAGAGTTGATAGACAAAGGTATGGATACAGTAGAAATTGCCATCGGCGATAACCTGCTGATCTATCCCTGGATTAAGAAGTTCGTGCGTGTCAACAAATCATTCATAGTACAACGTGCCCTGACCATGCGCCAAATGCTGGAATCTTCCGGACGCATGTCGCGCTATATGCACCACACTATTAAGGATAAGAACCAGTCCATCTGGATAGCTCAACGTGAAGGGCGTGCCAAAGACTCAAACGACCGTACTCAAGAAAGCGTTCTCAAGATGCTGGCTATGGGCGGTGAGGGTGACATCATCGACCGCCTGATTGAAATGAACATCCTTCCATTGGCCATTTCGTACGAATACGATCCTTGTGATTACCTGAAAGCACAGGAGTTCCAACAGAAACGCGATATACCGGACTACAAGAAGACGCAGGAAGACGACCTGAAGAATATGCAGACCGGCTTGTTCGGACCTAAAGGACGCGTGCACTTCCAGGTAGCATCGTGCATCAATGAAGAGCTGGAAAAGCTGGACCGTTCTCTTTCCAAACCCGAACTGTTTTCATTGATCTCCGCCCTTATAGATCGGAGAATCCATGCAAACTATCGTATGTATCCCGGCAATTACATAGCTCACGATTATTTGTCGGGCACCCAGGCCTTCGCCGGTCATTATACCGCCGAAGAGAAAAAACACTTCACTGACTACATCGACCAGCAACTTACACGCATTGAACTGCCCAATAAAGACATCCCGTTCCTGCGCGAAAAGATGTTGTTGATGTATGCCAATCCACTGACGAATTATTTGGCTACAAGAACTGATAATCCGAAATAGAGTAATATATGAAAGGTAAGCTACAATTTCCGGTTTCTTTATGCTGGTTTCTTCCCGTACTGGTATTCATGCTGGTTTCCTGCGGCGATGACGATGATTATCATTATCCGTCCGTAAAACTGGACTTCCTGACTGCACAGGCCGGTGCCGACGGCAGCCTGCAATCCGTGCTGACGGATGAAGGCGAAACACTTGCAATAGTGGAAGACGCGTCGAAAACACGTATAGACGCTAATGCCTCTGCCCGCATTGTCAGCAACTATGGCAAGGCGGAAGCTGCCGATGGGACATCCGGAGTGAAATTGTATGCAGTATTGAGTGCCATATCGCCTGTACCGCAGTCTGCGGATAAATTTAAGGATGGAATCAAGCGTGATCCGGCAGATATACTGAGTATCTGGATGGGGATTGATTACCTGAACATAATGCTGGAAATCAAGTCGCAGAACGGAAAGCACTCGTTCCATTTCATTGAGGACGAAGTCACCACGGATAAAGAAGCAGGAACCCGGACGGTACGTCTGTCTCTCTATCATGATGATGGCGGAGATGTGCAGGCATACACGAAACATGCATATGCATCCGTTCCGTTACGGCAATATGCAGAGGATGGAATTGATAAAGTTACAATCTATTTCAGCTTAAACACGTATTCCGGCAAAGAAGTAACTTATGAATTTGAATATAATCCCCAGTAAGATGAAAATAAATTCTTTGATTGCAGGCATCTGTCTATTCTTCTCCTCTCTTTTCTCCTGTCAGCAGAAAGGAGATTTCAAGTCTGTATCCGTGGAAGATTTCTCCACGCTGATAGCCAATCCTGAGATACAGCGTCTGGATGTACGCACCGTAGCCGAATACTCGGAGTCACACATTCCCAAAAGCATCAACATCAATGTGCTTGATAAGACTTTTGCGGAAATAGCCGACTCCACTCTACAGAAAGATAAACCCGTTGCTTTGTATTGTCGTAGTGGTAAACGCAGTAAAAAGGCTGCCGCTATACTCAGCGAAAAGGGATACGTGGTTTACGACCTCGACAAAGGTTTCGAAGAATGGAAAAAAGCCGGAAAGGAAATAGAGGAATAATAAGGGAAAAACGTTGGTGGAAAGAATACGTTTCTGTTC
>NZ_CBVI010000145.1 GCF_000513195.1 Bacteroides timonensis
GAATCAAATGCTAATTGATATTTTAGACACGTAATTTCACGGATTACACTGTTGTTTTTACTGCAACAGTGTAATCCGCGAAATCCGTGTCTAAAATGGGATATTCATTAAAAACAAAAAATAAAAGCAACTAATTCATTGCTAGTTAGTTGCCTTTTTTTTTGTATCTTTAAGCATTCCCCCAAAAAATACGGTTTGACGGCCCAAATGGGAGCAAACTAAAATAAAAACACATGGTAAAGATACAAAAAATCTCAGAAATCGAACCCACTTTAGGTTTTACTGAGTTCGATATGCTTAAAAATATCGTCAAAGTTTTGAAACGAGTGAATTAGGTCGCCTTCATACTGTTTTCCCTTTCTCGGAACTTGCCCGACAGATGCATTTGAAGGCATCTTCCCTAGGTCGTAAGAGCTACTTCTCTCCGGAAGGTAAAATAGCCCTGATGGTTCTGAAGTCCTATACCAACTTTTCAGATTCCCAGTTGATCGAACATTTGAACGGCAATATTCATTACCAGTTATTTTGTGGGGTTCAGATTGATCCTCTTCATCCGTTAACCAATACTAAAATCGTAAGTGCAATTCGTCAGGAACTGGCGGACCGCCTGGATATTGAATCCCTCCAGCTCATCCTGGCTGATCGTTGGAAGCCTTAAATTGAGAATCTTCATGTGTGTATGACTGATGCCACCTGTTATGAAAGTCATCTTCGTTTTCCTACTGATGTCAAACTCTTATGGGAAAGTATCGTATGGCTTCATCGGCTCCTATGCAAACATTGTCTGGCACTGCACATACAACGCCCCCGTAATAAGTATCTTGATGTAAGTCGTGCCTATCTTACTTATAGTAAACTACGTAAACGTAAGAAATCACATACCCGTAAGATAAAGCGAAGGCTACTTCAATTACTAGAGAAGCTACTTGGTTAGATGACTGCTCTCCACTCAGACTATAGAAACCGGCTTAACCTATCCTCTGATTACCAGAAACGTTTTTCCGTCATACAAACTGTTTTGCAGCAGGGGAATAATTTATTTGCAGGCAAAAAAGTTTCTAACCGTATCGTGAGTATTGACCGGCATTACCTTCGTCCAATTGTCAGGGGCAAAGAAATCAAAGCCGTTGAATTCGGAGCTAAAGTTAATAATATACAGATAGATGGAATCTCCTTTATAGAGCATATTTCCTTTAAAGCTTTTAATGAGGGAGTACGTTTGAAAGACTGTATCCATCTGCAACAGCAACTGACAAAGGTAAGAGTGAAAGCTGTTGCAGCGGATTCAATCTATGCCAATAATGCCAACTGGAAGTTTTGTACAAAGTATCATATAAGCACTTCATTTAAACGTAAAGGTAGGGCGGCAAAAGACGAGCCGCTTCGTAAGATCTTACGGTCAGACTCAGCCGGGAAAGAGCTACCCGGTTGGAGGGAAGTTTTGGTACACAGAAACTGTATTACTCGCTGGCCAGGATAAAAGCCAGAAACAGGAGAACAGAAATACTTTGGATTTTCTTCGGAGTACATACAGCCAATGCAGTATGTATGATTGAAAAAGTAGAAAAGAAGAAAAGCCTGGCAGCATAATCAGAACTAAAACTGCAGAAAAACGGGAGAGTTTATTAACCGCCTGTCAAAGGACACAACCATAGGCTATGATTGGGGGGAGAAGATGCAGATATGTAAATAATATTAGCTAAAAAGGGAAAAAAAGTGAGGGCTTTGAAAGAAAAAACGAAGAGAAAAGTCTATTGAAAATTACACTTCTCTCTTCACTTGGAGAAAATACGGACATTTACTGAATATCCCTAATCAATGCTATATTTTGCACCCGAAATAAAACTCAAAAACAGAGCTTTAGTCGTGATGTGTAAATAAATATGCAAATCTAAACTAAGCGGTAGCCATTTTCACAAATGAATACCGCTTAGTTCTTTCATAAATAAACAGTTATTATTATTGATAAATTATTTACTTGTTTTATTGGAAATTTACTTATTTTTATTATTTTTGTCAATGAATCGTATCCCTATTCAGATTATGTTTGGGAACATAATCTGTAATTGGATGTATTGTATATCGCTTATGATTTGACTGTGGCTATATTATGGATTGTATTTGTTTCTTATATTAAAGAATGATTTTTCAGGAAGTGTTATTGGTATCGTCTTCTATAAACAAATTTTGCAAATGAACTGAATGAGGATGTACACAATAAGTTCCCACACTTTTTATTTTAACTGTTGCATCCGGGAAACTGGCAACATAATTTTCTAATACTTATGAGAAAGAAGGTTTGGGTCTATTGCCTGTTTTCTCCGCTTCTGCTGTGGTGTTTTTATGCCTGTGTGCAGGAGACGGTTTTATGGGAAACAGTAAGGTTGACCTTTTTTTCAACGCTTTCGGTGCAGACGAAGATGTGTGTTGGATTAGTGAACAATTAAAGTTGAAAAATGATTCCTCTGATTTTGTGCCTGGCTTTGTAGGCAAATACGGTTATCCTCTCTGGAAGGAGGCATACAGGTTTCCCGAGGGAGAAAACGTGGTGTATGCCGTTCCGGTAAAAAGTGTTGTTCCTGATTCCGAGATAAACAGTATCTGGTTTTTCTCAATGGGCCAAGACTCTACAACATACAGGATATATACACGTGAAATGGCAGAGAGTATAACCGCACGGGTAGGTGGCGACGGTGTGGAGGAAACCTGGATGTTTGACTATTTTACGATTAACGCCCTACACAAGAAACCGGAAAGTGGGATATCTTTTGTATATAGTACTGCTGACACTGGAACACGAGCGGTATACGAATCATGGGAGTGCGTCCATGCTTTTGCCGGTTATGAAGGCAATGAAGCTGATTTAGGCTGGCATTGTTGGTTTACAGGATTTGTTTACTTGATGGATGCTAATTTCGACAAATTGGACGGTGGCTCTTCCGGTAGTATTGGTGGTGGTGGCGGTAATAGTGATAGTAGTAATAGTACTCCAACAGAGCCGCAAGATATAAAGCCGCAGGATCAGGACCCGGACAAAGAAGACAGGTCTCCTTGTGGTACAGCAAGTAAGTTGTCAAGTGATGCTTCATTGAGATTGAAAGTCAACAATCTGTTCAATGCTGTGCAAAACTATCGTGTAGGTGATACTGAGAACGGATGGATTAAGACTACTACTGGTGACTATATTTATCCTAATATGAAAGAAGCCGAACATCTTGGTTATGCGAATACTTCTCTGAGTGGTAAAATGATTACGGAACAGTATCACAGTCATCCCGCCGGAGCACCTTTCCCATCGTGGGCAGACTTGAAAGTATTGGCAACGAGGTATCAGCGCGGACAGATAAATGCAGCAAACTTTTCTTATGGAGTGGTAAGTAGTATGGGATGCTTCACGATGGTGATTACTTCGGAAAGTGCGTTCAGTGCGTTCGCACAAAGCGTATTGGATAACGATGCCGATTTGAGAGATAGTTATGGCAGTATGCTTAAAACAAAAACTAATGGAGTTGATTCAGCTGTTGCCAAATTTATAGATTTCTTGAAGACATCCGTTTCTGGGTTGGATGTGTTGTTTAATGAGGCATCCTATAACAGTAGCGGAAATGCTCGGTTAGGTAATTGGAAGGCCAAGGATAGCAATGGCAGTGCAAATATCTCAAATTATAATTGTAATTAATCAACTAAAAAAATAAAAAATGAAACGAATTTACATACTATTAGTTTTCACATTTATTTGTGTGACTGCATTTTCCCAAGCAAGTCATGATGCTTTCTTAGGGACATGGGTGTATCAGAAAAATGATACTATCTTTAAAATTAAACTGCAAAAAGGCGTGGTGAAAAGTCATGGAAAAGATAAGCGTACTGGTATTTTTGGAGGTTATTATCTCAGCGTAAAGGGAATAGTCAAAGAAAACTATATTAAAACATTACCAGCAACATGGGATATTTATACATTTGCACCATTGTGTAATATTTATATTGAGGCTTATAGTACAACCCCTAATTATTTAGGTTTCACTTTTTATGACCAGCGCAAATTGCACTTAAATGGTGAAGGAATACTTGGTGGAACAATGGATTTGACTGCTTCTAACAAGCTCCACTGGAAGTTAGATGAGAAGAAAGGCTTGTGGTATGCATTGGAGGGAGATTATCCGGAGGATATGCTTCCTTCTCCGGAAGAATGGGTTCCCCGCGGCTTCTCCGTTCCTGTGGATGTGATAATGACTAAGGAGTAGCAAACACTCCAAACTTTGGTTGTATTAACGGGAAGATATTACAGGGAAGGCAGCCATAAGCTGCCTTTTTGTTTGTCCCGTTTGATTCGAATCATTTAAAGCTTTATCGTCACAATAAGAAAAGCCGCAAAGCACTGTTATCAGTCCTTCGCGGCTTTCTTATTCTTTATTACAAAGAGTTTGCTTATGCTTTCACTCCGTTGTATTCGTCAGAAACAGTCAGTTTCTTGCGGCCTTTAGCACGACGTGCAGCTAATACTCTGCGACCGTTAGCGGAAGCCATTCTCTCACGGAAACCGTGTTTGTTTTTTCTCTTTCTGTTAGAGGGTTGAAATGTTCTTTTCATTACTGTATATTGTTTTATGTTATTATTTCACGTAATCGGGCTGCAAAAATAGGGACTTTTTTCAAAATAACCAAGAGTTAAGTCTTTTTCTCTCAAAACTTTTTGCGATTTTTACTGATTTCCATTACTTTTGCACCCGCAAAGCTCAGTGGAGACAATTATATAACATCTAAAATAAAAAATATTAGTATGATTAATGCCCAAGACATTAAAATCGGAACTTGCATCCGTATGGATGGCAAGCTGTACTTCTGTATTGACTTCCTGCATGTAAAGCCGGGAAAAGGTAATACCTTCATGCGTGTAAAACTGAAAGACGTAGTAAACGGTTATGTACTGGAACGTCGCTTTAACATCGGTGAAAAACTGGAAGACGTACGTGTAGAACGTCGTCCGTATCAGTTCTTATATAAAGAAGGTGAAGATTACATCTTCATGAACCAGGAAACTTTCGACCAACACCCCATTGCCCACGACCTGATCAATGGTGTTGACTTCCTGTTGGAAGGTGCTGTGCTGGAGGTAGTATCTGATGCTTCTACTGAAACAGTTCTTTATGCTGATATGCCTATAAAGGTTCAGATGAAGATTACTTATACCGAACCGGGTGTAAAGGGTGATACAGCTACAAACACGTTGAAACCTGCTACTGTAGAGTCTGGTGCAACTGTGCGTGTTCCGTTATTCATCAACGAAGGCGAAATGATTGAAATCGACACTCGTGACGGTTCTTATGTAAGCCGTGTGAAAGCATAAGCCCGTTCTCGTTACCATACATTATATAAGCTGCCTGTCAGGAGAATTAAACACTCCCGACAGGCAGTTTTTTTCTATTGCCAGTAAAAGAATACACAACTGGGAGAGATTATCGGAAAATAATGATCTATCTTTGTAAGCAATAAGCAATAGAATTGCACCATGAGTAAACTGATAAAGACAGACAACGAATATAAAGAGTGGATAGGCGAACTGAAGCAGCGTATCCGCCAGAGTCAGATTAAGGCAGCGGTAAAAGTAAATACGGAGTTATTGAAACTATACTGGAATTTGGGAGGGAACATTATTAAAAAACAAGCTGAAACGAAATGGGGAAGCGGGTTTCTCAATCAATTATCAGCAGATCTAACAGAAGCATTCCCAGACATGCAAGGTTTTTCCAAACGAAATCTGGAACTTATAAGAAAGTGGTACTTATTCTACAATGAAGAAAATTCAATTACGAAACAAGTTGTTTCGCAATTTCAGGAAGCCATATTTCAGGTTCCATGGGGACATCATATTAAAATAGTCAGTAAATGCACAAGCCTAAAAGAAGCTCAATTCTATATATACAAAATCATTGAACATGGCTGGAGCCGCAATGTTCTGCTAAATATGATAGAAAGCGGACTCTATCAACGGGAAGGTGCCTCTATTAATAATTTCTCACTACGTTTACCTTCTTCACAAAGTGATCTGGCACATGAACTAACTAAAGACCCGTATCACTTTGACTTCCTCGCTCTAAGAGAAGGATATATAGAACGAGAATTAGAAGAAGCATTAGTCAGCAATATCAGTAAATTCCTGCTAGAATTAGGAAATGGATTTGCTTATATGGGGCATCAAGTTCCAATCATCATAGGAGGGCAAGAATTCCGAATAGATATGTTATTCTACAATGTTCGCTTACGGGCATATGTGGTGATAGAACTCAAAACCGGAGAGTTTGAACCTGAATTTATCGGTAAATTAGGATTTTATGTATCCGCTGTAAACCATGAACTGCGCAAAGATGGTGATAACCCTACTATCGGATTATTAGTGTGTAAAGGCAAAAATGAAATTGTGGCACGCTACACATTAGAAAGTACAATACTACCCATCGGTATCTCTGAATATGAATTAAGTCAGCTTTACCCAAAAGATTTCAAGAGTACCCTGCCCAGCATTGAAGAAATAGAAAACGAACTAAAAGATTAAGACCTATGAGATACTCCGTCATTATTCCTGTATACAACCGTCCCGACGAAGTAGACGAACTGTTGCAAAGTCTGACCGGACAGAGTTTCAAAGACTTTGAAGTCGTGATTGTGGAAGATGGTTCCTCCATTCCCTGCAAGGAAGTAGTGGACAGATATCAGGATAAACTGGACATACACTATTACAACAAACCGAATTCCGGTCCCGGACAAACCCGTAACTATGGCGCCGAACGAAGCGCGGGGGAATACCTGATCATCCTGGATTCCGACTGCATCCTGCCCGCAGGTTATCTCGCCGCCATTGAAAAAGAACTGCAAGCCAATCCTGCCGATGCTTTCGGTGGACCGGACCGGGCTCACGAGTCTTTTACAGATATACAAAAAGCCATCAACTACTCCATGACCTCTTTCTTCACTACCGGAGGCATCCGGGGAGGAAAAAAGAAAATGGATAAGTTCTATCCGCGCAGCTTCAACATGGGTGTTAAGCGAGACGTATATGCTGCATTGGGCGGTTTTTCAAAGATGCGATTCGGAGAAGACATAGACTTCAGCATCCGGATATTTAAAGGCGGTTACCGCTGCCGGTTATTCCCCGATGCATGGGTGTATCATAAACGCCGCACGGACTTAAAGAAATTCTTCAAGCAAGTACATAATTCGGGAATTGCGCGCATCAATCTATATAAGAAATATCCGGAATCACTGAAAGTCGTCCACCTCCTGCCCGCAGCATTCACACTGGGAGTAGCGGTACTGCTGCTTGGTGCTCCTTTCTGCCTTTACAGTCTGACGCCCATCGCTTTGTATGCACTGCTGGTATGCATAGACTCTTCCATCCAGAACCGGAGCCTGCGCATCGGCATCTATTCCGTTGCCGCCTCCTTTATCCAACTCATCGGATACGGCACAGGCTTTTGGAGAGCATGGTGGAATCGCTGCATACTCGGCAAAGACGAGTTTGAGGCTTTCAAAAAGAACTTTTATAAGTGATTAGTGATTAACATGGAGAAACTGACTATCAATCAGTGGGCGGAAGAAGACCGTCCGCGGGAAAAGATGATGTTGAAGGGAGCGGAAGCCTTGAGCGACGCTGAATTGCTTGCCATCCTTATCGGTTCGGGAAACACAGAAGAAAGCGCGGTATCACTTATGCAACGGGTACTTTCCACTTGCGACAACGACCTCAATCAATTGGGTAAATGGGAAGTGCAGGACTTTTCCCGCTTCAAAGGCTTCGGTCCCGCCAAGAGCATCACCATCATGGCAGCATTGGAACTGGGTAAACGCCGCAAGCTACAGGAACGTCCGGAACGTGCCACCATCCGCTCTTCCAAAGACATCTACGAAATCTTTCACCCGCTTCTTTGCGACCTGGCACACGAAGAATTCTGGGTTTTACTCCTTAACCAGGCTTCCCGCGTCATCGACAAATCCCGCATCAGCCGCGGCGGCATCGACCAGACTACTGCCGACGTACGCAGCATCCTGCGCGAAGCCTTAATACAACGAGCCACGCAAATAGCTCTGATACACAATCATCCTTCCGGCAGCCCACGCCCCAGCACAGACGATCAACGCCTGACGCAACTTGTCCAAAAAGGCGCTCAGACAATGAACATCCGTCTCATCGACCACGTTATTGTAACAGACGGAAAGTATTACAGCTTTAACGATGAAGGAATGATTTAAGTGGCAAGTAGCCCCGGTAGCTTACCGCCATAGCCCAGCAACAACCTGAACATTAAGAGAAAAGACAGAGAACATGAAAGGAAGTCATCCGTATCTTCCTTACCTCCCATGCAAAAGATGGCATCTTTTGCAACGAAAGGTGGCATCTTTCACATCAAAAGATGGCATGTTTTGCTACAAAAGATGGCATCTTTTGCATCACATCTAAGGAAGATTCAGATGAAAGGTAGTAATGTTTGATGTAAAAGGTAGTAATGCGCTTGATAAAAGCTCTTAATATTCGAGTTGCAGAGTGCCTGTGACAGGCTTTTTCAAAACCCGTTCCTTTGTAGTTTCAATTTATTTCTTTAGCTTTGCTTCACGAAGACGAGTTGCATCAGCATAATGCAAATAAATTTGCTTCTGCTTCCGGTTTCAACTATCTTTGCCTAACTAAAATGAAACGAATATGACTAAGTTTGAAATAGAAGAAAAAATAGTAGCGATGCTCAAAACCGTATTCGACCCGGAAATCCCGGTAAACGTATACGATCTGGGACTTATCTACAAAATAGATGTCTCCGACAGTGGAGAAGTAAATATTGATATGACCTTGACAGCCCCCAACTGTCCGGCAGCCGACTTCATCATGGAAGACGTGCGCCAGAAAGTGGAATCAGTTGACGGTGTATCTGCCGCTACCATCAATCTGGTGTTCGAACCGGAATGGGACAAGGACATGATGAGCGAAGAAGCCAAACTGGAACTGGGATTCCTGTAATTTGCAATTAGTAATTTGTAATTCACCAGAGTAGCACGGTTATGAAGAATGTATATTTCCTTTCGGACGCACACCTCGGCTCACGTGCCATCGAACACGGGCGTACACAAGAGCGACGCCTCGTTAATTTCCTCGACAGTATCAAGCACAAGGCTTCTGCCGTATACTTACTGGGAGACATGTTCGACTTCTGGTATGAATTCAAGACCGTTGTGCCGAAAGGATATACCCGTTTTCTGGGAAAGCTGTCCGAACTGACGGACATAGGAGTGGAAGTGCATTTCTTCACAGGTAACCATGATATTTGGTGCGGCGACTATCTAACCCGCGAGTGCGGCGTCATCATGCACCGCGAACCGCTCACCACGGAAATATACGGCAAAGAGTTCTACCTTGCCCACGGCGATGGTTTGGGCGACCCCGACAAGAAGTTCAAATTTCTACGCTCCATGTTTCACAGCGAATTCCTGCAAACCCTTTTCTCCGCCATACACCCTCGTTGGAGTATGGAGTTAGGACTGAATTGGGCAAAACATAGCCGTCTGAAACGTGTGGACGGCAAAGAGCCCGACTATATGGGTGAAGACAAAGAATTCCTGGTGCTCTACACCAAGGAATACTTGAAAAGTCACCCGAATATCAATTACTTCATCTACGGACACCGCCACATCGAACTGGACCTGATGTTGAGCGCCACCGCCCGTGTCACCATATTGGGAGACTGGATTAATTATTTCTCCTACGCCGTATTCGACGGTGAGAACCTCTTCCTTGAGAACTTTATTGAAGGAGAAACCAAACTATAATCCATCCCGGAAGCCCCCCCTTAAAGCGCCAACCAACCGCCCAATCTGATATGAACCTTTTAAGACTGAAACACCTTTTCGCCGGATGTTTGCTTGCCGCAAGTACCCTTCCGGCATGGGGACAATCCGCCCCTACCCTTGCTATCCGCATCGACGACCTTGGAGCTTTCCATTCCGTCAATGAGGCTTGTATTCAAACTTATCAGTCGGGCATCGCCCGCTCGGTAGAAGTGATGCCTGTAGCCGCCTGGTATCCGGAAGCCGTTCGTCTGCTGAAAGAAAATCCGGGATTGGATGCCGGACTGCATTTAGTCATTACCAGCGAATGGGAAAATGTAAAATGGCGTCCCCTGACGCATTGTCCCAGCCTGACGGACGAGAACGGATATTTTTATCCGATGATGGGGGCTAATCCGGCCTATCCGGGACAGTCGGTTATGGAAAACAAATGGGATATAAAAGAGGTGGAGCAAGAATTCCGTGCACAGATAGAAATGGCACTGAAGAACATTCCCCAACTCAGCCACATGACAGGGCACATGCTGTCCACCGGATTCACGAAAGAAGTGAATGAATTGGTGTTGCGACTGGCAAAGGAGTACAACCTCCCTTCCATTGACCGCATGGGTTCACCCGAAGATTACCGGTTCACCTATATCGGATATGATGGTCCGAGCCGAACATCGGCTGAAAAAGAAGAGAGCTTCATCCATTCCCTCAATAAACTGGAAGCTGGTAAACGGTATCTGTTCCTCGACCATCCGGCACTGGATAACGAAGAAATGAGAACCGTCTTTCATATCGGCTACGAACAAGTAGCACTCGACCGGCAAGGAGTGACAGACCTCCTCACCAGCCCGCGCGTAAAGCAAGTTATTGAAGATAAAGGCATCAAACTAATTTCCATCAACCAGTTGACAAAAGGACTTCCACGTAGCACTGCCTCTAAAAAACTGGAGAAAGCTATGGAGAAATATCTGGATGCAGTGCAGAAAGCTAACCAGGACCTTCACAGCATCATGATAGTGCAACATGGCGACGTGCTTGCCGAAAAGTGGATAGGTGAAGGGAAAGAAGATGAGCCGCACATTCTGAACTCTGTCAGTAAGACATTTACCGCCTCGGCTGTAGGATTCCTCATTTCAGAGGGAAGGCTAAATCTGACGGATAAAGTAATCTCTTTCTTCCCGGATAAGCTACCCGCAAACGTCAGTGAAAACCTAAAAGCCATGACTATCCGCGACTTGCTGACTATGACTTGCGGACATGATACAGCCCCGAGCGTCAATACCCAGCAGGCTACTGAAACTCCCGCCAAGGATTGGGTGGAGCTGTTCCTCGCTCATCCCGTAGAACATAAGCCGGGCACTTTCTTTGCTAATAACAGTCTCGGAACCTATATGCTTTCCGCCATTGTGCAGAAAGTGACCGGAGAAAAGTTAGTGGATTATTTATATCCACGACTGTTCCGTCCACTGGGCATCGTCAATGTAAAGTGGCAGGAAAGCCCGCAAGGAATCAATTGCGGCGGCTGGGGACTATACCTCAAAACCGAAGACCTTGCCAAGATGGGACAACTCTTCCTGCAAAAAGGGAAGTGGAATGGTCGGCAAGTACTGTCGGAAGAATGGGTTGCCGAAGCTTCCGCCCGTGCCGATGGGGCCAACGGACAATATATCCTCGTAATTCCTGAAAAAGATGCCGTTATTGCCGTTACAGCACATATCGGAGACATGCAGGCTGAACCGGATCTAATCTGGAAATACCTGCTCCCGGCACTGTAAACAGATGCTTCGTCTATTTAATCTTCTGTAAATGACCACAAGAAAAGGGAAATGTACAAAACCTTTTTCACCATAACCTTGTAATATATCCATAAACCATTTAAAATATACAGTCATGGATGATTTGATTTACAGAAACAATGCGATTGCCGAAGAGAATATCGACCCGCATGGTCGTCCGGCAAAGGATGAATTTGAAGAATTCAGCGAGGAGGTTTCCGAACATACGGACCTTGGATACAAGGAACAGAAAGTAAAGTCCGCAAAGGACCGTAAGAAACGTCTCAAAGAAATGGACGAAATAGTCAAGGAAGAAATAAAGTAGTTACGAGATACAAGCTACGAGCTACAAGTGGCTGCGCAATTATACCGCATGGCACTTGTAGCTCGTCGCTCGTAGCTGGTAGCTTATTTGTATCCCGCAACTTTTGCTATACGTTTCGGGATTTCCGTATTATCATACTTACCGGCAAATTCCTTAGAACCTGCACCTACTGCATATACCGGCACATACTCCGCTGTGTGGCTGCCACTTGTCCAGCCTATCATGGCAATTTGGCTCATCACTTTTCTTGCGGTAGCAGCCAGCGGTTCAGTTTTCGAATAAAGAGTTTCTTCGAACACAACCTTATTCTTTACGAAGGATTGCTCAAATTCATCACGCAACATCTTCTCCTGTTCCCAAGTCAAAGGCAATTCTTTCCAGAAACCCATCTTTTCTACCAACAGAGCCTTGGCATCTTCCCAAGTTACATTATGACCTTTGGCTTTGCGCAAATCCGTGATAGCAGTAGAAAGTAAATCCTGAGACTGTTTCTGGTTCTTCAGAGCCTTCAAATGTAATTCATACTTGCCTGTACCCAATCCCAAGCCACCGGTTTCATGGTCGGCAGTTACTACAATCAGAGTTTCTTTCGGATGTTTTTTATAAAACTCATAAGCCACTTTAATGGCATTGTCCATATCAATCACTTCCTCGAACACTGTGGCAGGGTCGTTGCTATGGCAAGCCCAGTCGATCTTCCCACCTTCCACCATCAGGAAGAAGCCCTTGTTCTTGCCTTTGGTCAGGAAAGAAACAGCGCTTTCTGTGATTTCAGCGAGGGTCATATCGCCGTCTTTACGATCAATGGAATAAGGCAGACAAGAAGGATTAGCACCGTCTTTCTGAATAAGAATCATCTTATCAGCCTGGGTGGACTTAACCTTAAAGTCATCAATACCTTTCGCAATGGTATAACCGGCCTCCTCAATGATCGGGAAAATGCTCGGAGCTTCTTTCTTATCAGCGGTAGTAGTAGGCTTCAGAAAACCACCACCTGCATAGAAGTCAAAGTTAGCCTTCGGTAAGTCAAGGGCTATTTCGTAATACATGTTACGGTTAGGCTGATGAGCATAGAAAGCGGCAGGAGTAGCATGGTCCACACTGACACTGGTAGTTACACCGACTTTCTTCCCAGCTTTCTTAGCTTTTTCGGCAACCGTTTGAATCACATTCTTCTGGTCGTCCATACCGATGGCACCGTTATACGTCTTCACTCCGGTAGCCAATGCAGTTCCGGCAGCGGAAGAGTCCGTAACCGAATTAGTGGCAGAGAAAGTAGTGGCAACACCTACAGCCGGAAACTGAGTGAACAGCAACGGCGTCACGCCAATGCGTCCCTCCTGTTCAGCCAGGTACATTTCCGTACCGTTTACCTGGTTTACTCCCATTCCATCACCGATGAAATAGAATACATACTTTGCCTGTTGCGCATACGTCACACCTGTCAACAGGACAAAGAGCAATACATACATGAATCGTTTCATAAGTTGGTATATTTAACGTAGTTTGAATAAATGTCGTTTTCTCTTAAATGACAAACAAAGATAAGGAATTTAACTCAGTACCGGAGCAGATATTGTTAAAAAAATAAAGCCGGAAGGCAATCCGCATTGCTTCCGGCATTATTGTTACATCGCAATTGCGATGCTATCTACTCTAAAAAGGATTATTTCTTGTTCAGGATAGCCATTGTATCCGAAGCAATCATCAGTTCTTCATCAGTCGGGATTACTACAACTTTCACCTTAGAATCTTCAGCAGAAATCACAGCTTCTTCGCCACGTACCTTGTTCTTCTCCAGATCCAGCTTCACGCCCATGTATTCCAAACCTTCGCATGCACCGGAACGGCAAGAAGCCTGATTTTCGCCTACACCACCGGTAAATACGATGATGTCTACGCCACCCAAAGCTGCAGCATAAGCGCCGATATACTTTTTGATACGGTAGAAATACATCTTTTCGGCCAGGTCGGCCATTTTATTGTTACCGGCAGCAACGGCAGCCTCCAATTCGCGCATGTCGCTGGATACACCGAAGATACCCATTACACCGCTCTTCTTATTCAGCAAGTCGGATACACCGGTAGCAGTCAGGTTCTCTTTTTCCATGATGAAAGTCACAGCACCGGCATCAATGTCACCGCTACGGGTACCCATCATCAGACCTTCCAGCGGAGTCAATCCCATGCTGGTATCTATGCTCTTACCATCTTTGACGGCAGTGATAGAACCACCGTTACCAATGTGGCAAGTGATAATCTTCTTTCCTTCCGGACTCACTCCCAGATACTCACACACGCGTTGTGAAACATAACGGTGAGAAGTTCCGTGGAAACCGTAACGACGTACACCATATTTCTTATACAATTCGTAAGGAATAGCATAGAGGTAAGCATAGTCCGGCATAGTTTGATGGAACGCTGTATCGAATACACCGATTTGCGGCACATTCGGTAATATGGCAGAGATAGCGTTTACGCCTTTCAGGTTAGCAGGATTGTGAAGCGGAGCCAGGTCGTTGCAAGCCGTGAAAGCATCCAGGACTTCCTGTGTCAGCAACACAGATTCACTGAATTTCTCACCACCATGCACCATACGATGACCTACTGCGTTGATTTCATTCAAAGATTTGATAGCGCCAAATTCAGGGCTGGTCAGTGTATCCAGAATAAATTCCACACCTACGGTATGTTCGGGAATATCTTTCTCCAGAACTTTCTTTTCTCCGTTAGGTAAAGTAAACTTCAGGAAAGAGCCCTGAAGACCTATTTTTTCGATACCACCCTGTGCGATCACTTCTTTATGATCCATATCAAACAACTTGTATTTGATGGATGAGCTACCGCAGTTCAATACTAAAACTTTCATTATTATATACTCAGATTTAATGGTTATTTTTGATTCTTTGCTGCAATAGCCTGGTTGGCAGTAATTGCAATCATGCGATAAACATCTTCGATGGAGCAACCGCGTGAAAGGTCGTTCACCGGACGGGCAATACCCTGCAAGATGGGACCTACCGCATCTGCATGGCCTAAACGCTGTACCAATTTATAGGAAATATTACCAACCTCAAGACTCGGCACAATCAGCACATTTGCATTTCCTGCAATTGCAGAACCCGGAGCCTTGCTGGCACCTACTTCCGGAACCAATGCGGCATCAGCCTGCAATTCACCGTCGAGAGCCAAGTCGGGATCCATCTCATGTGCAATCTTTACAGCCTCAATCACTTTATCCACAACTTCGTGTTTAGCAGAGCCTTTGGTTGAGAAGCTGAGCATTGCCACTTTCGGTTCCATACCTACTACAGACTTAGCCGTGCGAGCTGTACAAACAGCAATCTGCGCCAACTGTTCTGCATCGGGTACCGGAGTCACGGCTACATCACCCATTACCAAAATACCGTTCTTTCCATATTCGGGAGCATGTGTCAACAACAACATCGCACCGGATACACAAGTAATGCCCGGAGTGGTCTTAATGATTTGCAATGCCGGACGAAGTACATCGCCTGTGGTATTGCGTGCACCTGCCAACTGACCGTCAGCATCACCATTCTTAATAATCAGACAACCCAGATAGAGTGGATTAACTACCAACTTACGAGCTTCTTCGATAGTCATGCCTTTTTTCTTGCGAAGTTCACACAGCAATTGCGCATACTCCTCTTTCTTCGGATGATTCTCCGGATCAATGATTGTAGCCTTGCTGATGTTTCCAAGTCCCCATTCCGTTGCACAAGCATTAATTTCATCCGGATTACCCAGAAGAATCAAGTCAGCAACTCCGTCTGTCAAAATTTGATTGGCAGCTTTCAAGGTGCGTTCTTCCGTTCCTTCAGGAAGAACAATACGTTGGCGGTCGGCTTTCGCACGCTCAACGATTTCATTAATTAATCTCTGCATATATATAAATTGTGTATAAAAATCCAGTAGACGTGTTATTCACGCCGCAAAAGTACACAATTTTGCAATATCAACATTGCAATTCGGGGCATTTTTATGCCCCGAACTACAATTATTATAATATTTAACACTAACGGATGATTTCTGGAGCCACTTGTTTGTACTGGTCCATGCAGGCACCGATGGGTGCTCCTATATAGGTGGGATCGCAAATCAGATATTTACTGCCGTCATCCAGTACCACATAGTCCCCCGGAATGTCCTCGGTAAAGCGGACAGCCGAAGCAATATGGTTAGGATAATCCAGCAAGATAGTGTCCAAACCAAGCAAGTCTCTCACTAAAGTAGAGTAAAGCATTGCGCGGTCTTCACAGTCACAATAAGGATAATAGAATGTCTCGTCCGGGAAGTTTGGCTTTTCAAAACCGAATTGTTCTCCGTCCGTCATGTACTCAAAAGCAGTCTGCACAAAGTTGAGCAGAATATTGGCAGCCTCTTTCTGCGATTTACCGGCAATAGCGGTTTTCAGTTGCGGATAAAGGGAAGCACGCAGTTCCTCACTCATCGGCGTTTTATAGTGAATCACGACATCACACTGCGGGTAATCGTAGTAAAAGTCTATCAGATTCTTATTCACCTGTGTCTGTACTTTCACAGCACCTGTAGAAGAAGTCAGGCTCTTTTCATGCTCATTCATGGAAAAAGCGGGAACACCCTCTATATTCAGGCATACCAGATTCTTAGCATTGGCAAAGTCCTGACGATAGGTATAAATCCCCATCGAGCCTCCCGGTGTAGGTTCAAACACATAGTACTTATTGCCGCTTATAGTAAGATAAGGTGTACCGTAAATAGTACCGGCAGGTGCAACCATTAGCTTCAACTGGTCGTCAATCTTGGCAAGGCGTACCTTATACCCGGATTTATTCAGAAGAAACATCTGCAAGAATACAATATTATTCGTATTCCCGGCACCGTATAGTTGTGTTCCAATCTGTTTCGTAAACAACAGATAGGCCCAGTCGCTCAGGTTCTTCTCCTTCTTGATGGTCATACAATCCTTCACCATCTGCTCGTAATCCCTCTTACAAATAGCTTTCCAGGCATCCGCCACATCGGACTCACGGTTACCTTTCAGAGAAAGATCGTCCGCAGCTTCCAGAGCAACTTCAAAAGAAGTACCGTAAAATTCTACAGGAGTGCGATACACCGTACTCCCCGGTTTTACGGGAGGAACTTCGACCAGCACAGGAGTATAAGGCTTACCCGGCACATATACGCCCGGAGCAGGTTTATCCGCAATGGCAGGCAGGTCAGGACGTTTCACATCCACCGGAACCTTATCACCCATACTGGGCACAGGAGCATCCGGCACCTTCGGAGCAGCAGGTTTAATATTCACCGGCGGCATCGTCGGCTTTGTCTTGTCAAACTCTACCGGTTTGGGTGGTTCGGGACGTTCAGGAGCCGGAATCGCAGCAAATGCTTCATACTTCTGCCACGTTTCCCGCAAGAAGGTTTCAAACTCCGCGTCCGCCTTATTCTTGAAATCTTCAAACTCTTGTTGTTGCTGCTTTGCGAAATCATCGAATTCTTTCTCAATGTCTTGCGCACACAAGTGTGCCGCCGACAAAAAGAAGGCAACTAAAGCAGCAGAAAAACACTTCATCTTATTCATCTGTACAATAGATTTAGAGAAGTTAAAATAAAAACATGTATTACTTGATAAGTATCATGTCGTAGAAGGCACAACGCTTGTCATTAGGAATGGAGTATACCCACTTCAACACATTCTGATAAGTCACCTCGTCCGTAAAAGGAATGTTTTCCTTGGTAGCCACCATCATCATGTTGATTTTCTCACTCTCTTTTCCTTGCTTTTCCATGCGGTAGTCCACCGCATTGCTGAAAGGAATACTGTACTCCTTTTCGGCCTGCAACAAGGTGTTGGGCTCGTAAGTATTAGGGTAGAGCAATGCACCGCCGGTACTGTCAAACCAGAAAAATTTCAGATAAGAGTCTGTGCCGTGCACTTTCAGCGTACAGGTAAACACATCTCCTTCTTTATATAAATTCGCTACGCCCTTCACTTCCAGAGCATACGACTTATCCACTTTTTCTTCTTTCTGCACAACGGCATCGATAGTTACCACTTTATACAGGCTACGGGTATTCGTATCCCACACCTCCTCTACTTTCTTGTTGGTAACATTCACCATTCCCCCAATCGCAAGTACGTTCATCTGTGAATATGCCTCGTGAAACTCCGTGCCGCTCTCCTGGGAAATCTGTCCGAATACGGACCACACATTCTCCATGACACCGGCTTTGCGTAAGGCTTCTTTCTTCGCTTCCATAAAGGCGCGTTCTTCCGCTTCTTTCAGCGTGATTTCCTCACTCACTTGCCAGCGCCCCTGCGCACCCTTCACCTTTACGGGATTCTGGGCGTGCAGCGGAGCAGCTATTGTACATATCACAAGGAATATCCACCCAATCAGGTTGTTCCTATTCATTCACCATCTGTTTTTAAGAAAAATGGAATTAATTAATAGCCCAGTTTATCCAACTGTTTTGCCAGTTCTTCTGACTTGGCAGCCAGTTCTTTACGGATAGCCTGAACAGCAGCCTGGTTAGCAGATTGCATGCTGTAGCCGATGGTAACCATTACTTCCACATTCTTGTTAGGTAAAGTTTTGTATACTTCTACCAAAGGAATCGTACGCCCCAGTGTAGCAGAAATTACACTCTTGCTGGAAGCAACTACGCTTGACAAGCTGGCAGCTTCTTCCTGCCCCATGTCGTCATTAGCAACTTTCGCTTCGATCAATTGAGATACTTTGGTCTGAATCTGGCCTGCCAGGTCTATTTTTGCAGCATTGGTAGCCTGCAAGGCAGCAGCCGACTGATTTCCACCTACCGCTCTGGAAGAAGCGATGTACCAATACGGATTACCTTCAGTATCCAATTCCGCTTGTTTTTCCCAAGCTGTTTCCAATTGCTTGGCCAGAGGCAGTTTTCCTACCGGAGTCTTAAAACCTTCTTTTTCCAGTTTCTTGGCTTCTTTGCGAGCTTCTTTGATAGCTTTCTTCTGCAATTCCTTATCCAATACTTTTTCCTGCTTTTTCAGGTCTTTATAGGCCTTACCAGTAGCTTTTTCCTGTGCATTCACATTTACACAAAACATCATAACAAACGCTACTAAAGCGCTAATAAATAAACTCTTTTTCATGTTCTTCCTGTTTAAAAGATTAATATTTCTCTTGAAACTTTATATACAATCGTTATCGCAAAAATAGGCAAATATTTCTAATAATATCCATATCACGTCTTTTTTTTCATTGCCCTGAAACAAATGGAAATAAATATCACGGGAAACAGTGACAGCCAAACTACAAAATGCCTAACTTTGCAGCGTTTTCAGTAAACAATTCAGCTTCTGATTAGTTATTAGGAGAGTTTCAGCGAAGTGACAGTTCCTTTAATTCCTTTCAGCCAAAGGAAGTTGAGTTTAATAATAATAAATAGGTAATAGTAGTATGATTCGTCAATGCGCCATCCTTTTCGGATGCCTGGCTTTGGGTGAATTGATTGTTTTTCTTACGGATATCAAGCTTCCGTCCAGCATCGTAGGTATGCTGTTGCTCACCCTTTTTCTGAAATTGGGTTGGATTAAACTGCAATGGGTGCAGGGATTGTCCGACTTCCTGGTTGCTAATTTGGGATTTTTCTTTGTTCCTCCCGGTGTAGCCCTCATGCTTTATTTTGACATTATCGCTGCCCAGTTTTGGCCGATAGTCATAGCTTCTTTAGTTAGCACCCTGCTGGTTTTAGTCGTTACAGGGTGGGTTCATCAATTAGCACGCAAAATCAAATGAGTTACTTAGACAACGAATTCTTCTTGTTAGCCGTCACCTTCGGCGTGTTTTTCTTTTCAAAACTGTTGCAAAAGAAAACCGGTGTTTTATTGCTTAATCCCATTTTGCTGACTATCGCCATCCTAATTATCTTTCTGAAAATGGCGCATATCAGTTACGAAACCTACAACAAAGGCGGATATCTCATTGAATTCTGGCTGAAACCGGCAGTAGTAGCCCTTGGAGTACCTCTGTATTTACAGTTGGAGGCCATAAAAAAGCAATTGGTCCCCATCCTGCTTTCACAACTGGCGGGTTGCATCATCGGAGTAGTTTCTGTAGTGGTGATTGCCAAACTGATGGGAGCGCCCCAAGAGATAATCTATTCATTGGCACCCAAATCTGTCACTACTCCCATTGCTATGGAAGTGGCAGATACACTAGGTGGAATTCCTGCACTGACAGCTGCCGTGGTGGTTTGCGTCGGTTTGCTGGGTAGTATTGTCGGAATAAAAACCCTGAAACTAACGCGTATTAAGAGCCCTATTGCCCAAGGATTATCCCTGGGAGCTGCCGCCCATGCCGTGGGAACTTCCACCGCTATGGATATCAGCAGCAAATACGGAGCCTACGCCAGTCTCGGACTTACGCTGAATGGCATTTTCACCGCCCTGCTCACACCAACTATTTTGCGATTATTAGGGTTGCTATAACAATTTCTCCTTATCTTTGTTATTCTTTATATTCAAACTAACGAAAACAACGATATGATATCATTTAAAGACATCGAACTTAAAGATAAAGAACTCATTACATCTTATACACAGCATAGTCCCCGACGTAACTGTGATCTTTCATTCTCCAATCTCTGTAGCTGGCGTTTCCTTTACGACACCCAATTTGCAGTACAGGACGGCTTCCTGATACTGAAATTCTGGGCAGGAGAGAAACTGGTATACATGATGCCCGTCGGAAGTGGAGATTTAAAGAAAGTGCTGGAGGACATGATAGAAGATGCCAACCGGGAAGGTGAACGCTTCTGTATGCTCGGAGTATGTGCAGGTATGCGGGCGGATTTGGAAGCCATCATGCCGGATAAGTTTCACTTTGAAGCGGACAGGGATTATGCCGATTACCTGTATCTTCGGACCGACCTTGCCACATTAGCCGGTAAGAAATTCCAAGCCAAACGGAACCACCTCAATAAGTTCCGCCGGACCTATACCAATTATGAATATGTTCCTCTCACTTCCAACCGTATACAGGAATGTCTCGATCTGGAAGCCGAATGGTGCAAAGTGAACAACTGCGACCAGCACGAAGGTACGGGTAACGAACGTCGTGCCCTTATCTATGCGCTGCATAACTTCGATGCCCTTGGTCTGACAGGAGGTATTCTTCATGTAGATGGTAAAATTGTAGCTTTCACTTTTGGTATGCCCATCAACCAGGATACTTTCGGCGTGCATGTGGAAAAAGCAGATACCACGATTGATGGTGCCTACACCATGATAAATTATGAATTTGCCAACCATATCCCCGAGCAATATACCTATGTTAACCGGGAAGAAGATTTGGGCATCGAAGGACTACGCAAAGCCAAACTATCCTACCAGCCGGTAATTATTCTGGAGAAATATATGGCTTGTCTGAAAGATACCCCTGTAGATCCGGTGAAATGGTAAGATTCTTTAAAGCAGTTAATAGCAAGTAATAAATAGTCAAATAAAAATTGTAAGCATTTGGATAGGAGATAGAAATAATGCGTGAAAAGGTAAAGAAGCTGTGGAAGCTTTGTTTTAGCGATAATGACGAGTTTGTAGATATGTACTTTAACCTTCGCTACAACAGTGAAGTGAATGTTGCCATCGAAAGTGGTGATGAAGTCATTGCCGCTTTACAGATGATTCCCTATCCGATTACTTTTCATGGCAATAGCGTACCAACCGCATATATTTCGGGTGCTTGCACTCACCCCGATTACCGCAGCCGGGGCGTTATGCGAGAATTGTTGTCCCAGGCATTCGGGCGCATGTATCGTAATAATATTGCATTTACCACTCTCATTCCTGCCGAACCTTGGTTATTTGGCTATTACGCACGTGTAGGTTACACAACAGCCTTCCGTTACGGTAAACGCACATTTCATTTACCAACCAGTGAAACGGATACTTCTTCTCTCACTTCATCTGCCAAAACAGGCTGGTGTTTTCAGGCTTACACAGACTATGATGAAGATGTCTACCAATATATGAATCGTAAAATGCAGGAACGTCCTTGCTGTCTGCAACATACAAAAGCTGACTTCCACGTCATACTGGCCGACCTCAACCTAAGTCGCGGATGTATTTTCACTCTTTCGGATGAATTTGGAATCGCCGCTCTTGCCATCGTATATTCCGATGAAGAAGCTTCTAAACTGTTTATAAATGAATTGTTTGCAGATACTCCCGAAGCAGAACGTTTGCTACTCACCCGCATTTGCCAAGACATGCAGACTGAAAGCCTCGACATCATCATGCCCCCTATTAAAAATCAATCAGCTTTCGATCTGGGCATGATACGTATCATTCAAGCCAAACCTGTACTGCAACTTTATGCAGCCGCACATCCTGAAGAGGAAATGAACATTGACCTCATTGATAACGAACTTTCAGCCAATAACGGTTATTATTATCTGAATAAAGGGAAATGTATGTATAGCCACAAACGACTTCCGGGTGCACACGAGCGACTAACCATCGGGCAATTAACAGAAAAAGTATTTGCTTCGGAACGAGCATATATGAGTTTAATGCTAAACTGACAGGGATTTCCGTTCCCATTAAGGGAAACGATCGTTCCCATTAAGAGAAACGGCCGTTCCCACGAAAGGAAACTGACGTACCATCATAGGGAACAAACTTCATATCTGTAGAACCGGTAGCAGCGTATTCGTCCTAGAGCAATGAAAGCCCATAGTATGCAGACAAAAACAGAGTATTCGCACCAATATCAGCCATAAAAGTAAAAAGTTATATTACAGTCTGATAATGAATACATTAATCGACTGTTTTGTAAAGAAACTGAATAAAAACAGTGACGACAAAACACTTGTCAGCACTTACCGTCACTGTTATCAGCACTGATAACATGCTATATATCTGCCTCTTACTTCAAGAGTGACGAAGTGCTGACAAATATATAAAAAAACTCCTATGAGAACTGAACAGAAAAAGATGCCACAGGATATTCGCTCAATAAATTGAACACGCGGCTTTTGCCTCAAAACGGAACGGTTATAAACTAATCCCGCCAACCGGTAAAAACAGTAATTTAGTTACTTTTATCTGTAATCTGTATACGACGTTTACGGAATATCTTCGGTAATTTTGCATTGTAAATGAAGCGAATGCAGAATCCCATAAATATTAATTTAATAAAGAAGTAATATGAAAAAGCTATCATCATTTTCGGCTAAATTATCCAAAAGTTTGGAT
>NZ_CBVI010000146.1 GCF_000513195.1 Bacteroides timonensis
TGTACTGACAAAGATACAAAAACAATAAGGGAAAGCCAAGTTTTCCACCAACTATGTTTCAATTTTTATTATTGATTTATGATGAACAAGAAAGGGGTGTTAATGCTTAACAAAAGCCTTGATTTATTTGTTTCAAATGCATTTTATGCCTACCTTGCAGTCTCTTAGGAAAAGGTTCTTAAGAATAAATTATTTTTTAAATAAACACACAGATGAAAATAACCCTTGTCAGAGAAGAAAAAGAGAGTGGGAGAGAAGCCGTCAGCACCTGCGAGGCAGATGTATTATTGGAACGGATAAAGACAGAAACTAAAGCAGCACACGTCACTGCACTACGAACCATGCTACTATATACCACCCTTGATGCTCGTGGTCACTACGAGCACATTGATAAGTTGCCACGCATTTATCCGGCTGTAGAATATGGAAGAAGCCGCGATGGAGGCAGAAAGCTGAAGCGCTACAACGGCATAGTAATGCTCGAAGTAAATGGCCTGGCCGGATTGTCAGAAGTGGAACTAGTGAAAGAGCAGGCAAGATTATTACCGCAAACTTGGGCAGCTATTACCGGAAGCAGCGGACGGAGCGTAAAGATATGGGTGAAATTCGTGCTTCCCGACGGAAACCTCCCTGTAAAAGAGGAGAATATCACTCTCTTTCATGCCTGCGCTTATCGCATGGCCGTGCAGTGCTATCAACCCATACTGCCGTTTTCCATAACCTTGAAAGAACCTAACCCCGCACAAAGCTGCCGCATGACGCTGGACACTGACCCTTATTTCAATCCTGACGCCATAGCTTTCTGCCAGGAGCAGCCGTTCAGCATGCCCGGTGAACAGACTTTCCACCAACGGAAATTGGCGGAAAAGAATCCGTTGCTGAGACTGAAACCCGGATTTGAGACATCAGAAACCTTCACCATATTGTTTGAAACAACCCTCGGCAAGGCATTGGATGAAATGCAGAACTGGAAGCGGGGAGATACCTTGCATCCGCTGCTGGTGTGCCTGGCCGAAAATTGCTTCAAAGCAGGGATACCGGAAGAAGAAACCGTACGTCAGGTTATGATACACTATTACAGACAGGCAGACGAACAGGATGTCAGGATAACCATCCACAATCTGTATCGTGAATGCAAGGGATTCGGCAAGAAATCAGCCCTGACACCGGAACAAAAAATCTCACTGCAATTGGAAGAATTCATGGGACGTAGATATGAATTCCGTTTTAATACCGTCAGCAATGATCTGGAATTTCGCCAGAAGGATTCCATTCACTTCTACTTCCAACCCGTTGACCAACGGGCACGGAACAGCATATCAATGGATGCCCTGCAAGAAGGCATCAAAGTGTGGGACCGGGATGTAAACCGCTATCTGGCGTCCAACCGTGTGCCACTATACAATCCGGTAGAAGATTATCTGTGCAGCGTAGGGCGTTGGGACGGTAAAGATCGTATTCATGCGCTTGCCGACTTCGTACCTTGCAATAACCCACACTGGCGGCAACTTTTCTACCGTTGGTTTCTGAACATGGTGGCTCACTGGCGGGGACTCAACAAGCAGTATGCCAACAGCACATCGCCTCTTTTAGTCGGTGCTCAAGGTTTTCGAAAATCAACCTACTGCCGGATCATTCTTCCGCCCGAACTTCGTTTCGGCTATACGGACAGCCTGGATTTCAGAAATAAGCGGGATGCCGAAATGTATCTGGGGCGTTTTATGCTGATCAACATTGATGAGTTTGACCAGGTCAGCATGAATCAGCAAGGTTTTCTAAAACATCTATTACAGAAGCCTGTAGCCAATCTGCGCAAACCTTATGGCAGCAGTATCCAGGAGATGCGGCGTTATGCTTCATTCATAGGTACCAGTAACCAGAAAGATTTGCTGACCGATCCGAGTGGTAGCCGCCGTTTTATCTGTATCGAGGTAACGGCACCCATCAATACAAACGTTACCATCAACTACCGTCAACTGTATGCACAAGCAATGGAGGCTATCACGAAAGGAGAACGTTACTGGTTTGATGACACAGACGAAGCAATTCTGAAGGAATCTAACCGGGAATTCGAACAAATCAGTCCGCTGGAGCAACTTTTCCATTGTCATTTTCGTTCACCGGAAGAAGGAGAGACGGGAGAACAATTGTCCGCCATGCAGATTATTGAATATCTACAAGAGAAGAATAAGGCTATTAATCTGTCTCAAAGCAGTATAACTACATTTGGACGTATTTTGAAAAGAAACCAGATTCAGTCCAAACGAACTAAGAAAGGGATGATATACGAAGTGATAAAGTTGTGATTTCAGTAAAATTGTGGTGTAGGGAGGTGGGTTTCCTACACCTTCCTACATACTTTCCTACATCATATATCAACCTGTAAATTAACGACTTAATCGTTTCGGTGTATGATGTAGGTTCCTTTTAGAAAATAGTGTTATGAGAATTTTCTCTTTATTCTGCTCCCCGTAATATGAATGTTGTGGCTCCGATAGTAACGATGGCCCCGTCTTCAATACGGATACGGTCTTTATCTCCCAGTATTTCATTATTCAGAAAAGTTCCGGTCAGACTGGGGGCATCTTGCAGAGTATAAACAAGTTTGCCTTGCTTATTTCGCTTCACATTAATAATGCAGTGACGACGATCCATACTCATGTCCGACGTTTCAATAGGAGTATTGATATTGGTTCCCACACAGCGACGACCAATTATATTGTCACCTTCCTGCAAAGGAAGCACTTGTTTGAAACCAAACACATTCTCAATCACCGTAATACTGCCAAAAGCATCTTTAAATTCTTCTTCATCAGGGCGTTCTTCCTTTTGCGGAGCACGCATCTTTGTCTTTCCCAGGCGAATACTAAACTGCTTGCCACAATGCTCACAAACGAAGACCAATGACTGACCTTCGCTGTATTTTGTTTCATCGAACAAAAGATAATTCTCACATTTAGGACAACGGATACGCTTCATAAGATTCAAAAATTAAGAATTAAAAGACGGGATTATTACCTTATAACTTTATCACCCTACCACTTATGCCATCACTTCTTCAGCACCCAAGCATTTTTGTACATCTCATTTTGGCGAATTCTTGCCAAAGCCTGATAAGCTTCCACTTCTGTTCCGCAAGATTCAATGCTGACACGCATTTTGCCGTCTCCAACAATCGCTTTTGCAGTGGAGAAGCCTTTTGCAACCAGCTGGGCTGCCATTGCTTCTGCATCTTGTTCTGTGCCCACGCTAGCAATGATAATATGATAAGGTCTTTTAGGAGTGACAACGGACTGTTTAGCAGCAATAGGTTGCGCATTTTGTTTAGGAGCCTCAGAAGTTACAACTGCTTTAGAAGTTTCAGCCTTAGCTTGAGCTTCTGTGGATACAGCCGGTGTTTTACCAACTTTGACTTCTCTAACCGCGACAGGGGCTACCACTTTCTTTTGTGTCCCTTTTTGCTTGTTAGCTGATTTGCGGGTGGGAGTATTCTGCTTTACAACAATCGGTGTAATAGCCAAAGATTGCTTTTCTATTTTCTCAAACAGCTCATCCGGTAATAGCTTTGCATAATTTTCTTCCACCACTTCCGTATTCTCTATCGGAGTGGAAAAGAAGAAAGAAAGCACAATTGCAGCTACCACTGCGGCAGCATTAGTCAGATATGCACGGTTAAATTTGATGGAGAAAGTACGTTTTTCCTTTTTGATAGCGGTAGGCACTGAATAAGCGGCAACGTTCTCGGTCGACGGTTTTTCCAAAGCAGACAATTCCTGCATCTCAAATGCATCCAGCCCATATAAAAAAGGAGTTGTGATCTTATTGTCATAAGGTGCGAAGTCGAAGGTGTTATGAATAGTGTAACGTACTTCGCCAACATTCAGCAAATCAACCTTACCGTCTTCGTGCAACGTGGCTATTAATTCGTCCACTTTACGTTCTACCATCTTGGTAGCATCCGAGAAATTGGTTCCATACACAGACATATAAGACTGTACCAGCAAACCGTCATTCATCTTCAATTGCGGATTAAAGCCGATAATACGGGTAGGGGGCAGGAATATATTTTCTTCTTTCACTCTTGTAGCCGAAGCGTAATGAGCAACAAATCCTCCCAAACCCGGAACAATGACGCAGTCATTTTCCAATAACAAAGCTTCTATATGTTGTGCCAATTCAATCATGCTGCAAAAGTAACGCAAATCTCGGATATAAGCCAGTTTCAGGGCATTTTTCTTTCAACAAATTATAAACAGCGTTTATTCATAAGAGAATGAGTAAGCCAACTTAATTCTTGCAATTAAATTGGCTTACTTTATTATCCATGCGTTTTTATTCTAAAATTATTCTTGCCAGCTACTTCCATGTATTGATAACTTTTCCCATTTCATATTTATATAAAAGTATACAGTGATATTGGGTGAAAATTTCATATTATTCCGTTTTTATAAACTTGTGAGTAAAATTTCCTTCTTTAGCATGAATAACCATCAAATAAACTCCTGAGGGTAAATCTGAAATATCAATTTCATTTTTTTCCATTACAAACTTTAATCAAACTTCCTTCTATTTTGAAGATTTCTACTTTATTAATATCAAGAGCTGTCTTAATCTTCATTAGTCCGGTTGACAGTCTTTCAATATTAGGTTGTTTTATATTATAATCTTTTAATCATTGGTGTATCTAGGCTTTCCGCCATAGCTAACCTGCGAAGTGCATATATTTGATAAAACGCTCAAGAAACAATGAACAAATTATAGACAACCTAACAATAAACCCGCCTAACCAACGTTTATTGACTATAAAACTATTACTTTTGCGATAGTCAAATTAATAAAAGATAAGATACTACGATGAAAATAAAAACGCTGATACCAGTTTTCTCACTATTACTACTGATGTCGTGTAAAACAACGACTAATAATATCACTTATTTTCAGGATTTAGATAATCTGGCTGCAAATTCCGGCGATAGTATTAACTATGCTCCCAAAATTGTACCTGATGATGAACTGTCTATTAGTGTTTCGGGAGTAGATCCTAATGCAGTAGCTGTTTTTAATATGCCGTTATCCAGCTATCTGACACCCGGGGAAACCAGCGTTAATATTACTCCGGCTCTACATACTTACCTGGTCGATTCTCAAGGAAATATAGACTTTCCCGTACTTGGCAAAATATCTGTAGGGGGAATGACGCGAAGCGAGTTAACGGATCTGATAACAAAAAAACTGGCTACCTATGTGAAAGACCCGATTGTCACTATCCAAATTCGTAATTTTAAGGTTTCAGTATTAGGAGAAGTAACAAAGCCAGGAACAGTCAGCGTCCCCAATGAACGTTTGTCCGTTCTGGATGCTATCGGTATGGCAGGCGATCTGACAATTTACGGCAATCGAAAGAATGTTTTGTTAATACGTGATAATGGAGGTAAAAAAGAATATCACCGCTTTGACCTTACATCCATCGAATCTCTGAATTCACCCTATTACTATTTACAGCAAAATGATGTGCTTTACGTAGAACCCAACAAGGCCCGAAAAGGAAATGCCAAGTATAGCCAAAGCCAGCAATTCAACATCTCGTTAGCTTCCACGGTTATCAGTGCCATTTCAGTTCTGGCATCATTGGCAATTGCATTATTAGTAAAATAAAATACGATATTATGTCCCTACAAAATACTCAGTCGAATGATATCCGGAAACTGAAAGAAGTTGTTGATTTCTATCTGAAAAGATGGAAAATATTCTTAATCAGCCTTATAGTATGCATGGGTATCACCATATTATATATTTTTATCACTAAACCTGTTTATCAGATAACAGCCAATATTCTGGTAGCGGAAAAGGAGACCAGCCCAATGAGTCAGATGCAATCAATGGTAAAGGGCTTTTCTTTAAGTGACGTAGTAGGCGGAGGCACAAGCATTCACAATGAGATGGAATTGATTCGTTCTTTCTCTATGTTTCGCCGAGTGGTAAAGGATTTACAACTCAATGAGGAGTATAGTACCGCCTCATGGTTGTTCTCAAATCCTTATTATACAAACAGTCCTGTAATTGTGACGCCTCTAAATGATATTGCAGATACCCTGACTACCACTCTGAAATTCAAAATACAAGGTTCCTGTAAAAGCATGAAAGTAAAAATGTCCAAAGGCCTTAAAAAACTATATGAGCAGACTTCATCACTACCTTTTATCTTGAAAACGTCATATGGAGATTTCAGGATAGATACTACCCGATATTATAATCCTCAAAAAGAAATCAGCGTAAAGGTTTCCATTACTAGCTATGACTATGCTGCTGAAATGTTGCAAAAAAAGGTAGAGGTAGATATGGCTACTAAAAAAGCAGACATTATAAATATGCAGATGAAAGAAATGAATATCAAAAAGGGGAAAGATATTCTGAATAAATTGATAGCTTCATACAATACATCAGATAAAGAACGCAGGAATGTTCTGGCAGGCGGTATGGAGCTTTTTCTGGATGAACGGATTAATGTTATTTCAAAAGAACTGATAGAAATTGAAAAAGAAGTGGAAGCATACAAAAAAGAAAATTCACTGACTGATATTGAGGCGGAAGCTAAAATAATATTGGATAAAAGTACAGACTTTAAAGAAAGGCTGATTGAAGCAGAAACTCAATATACCGTCATAGAATTGGTGGAGCAGTTTTTACTGAGACCTGAAAATCGCTTCTCATTGGTTCCGTTAAATATAGGTCTCAGTGACCGTACAGTATTGGAAGGACTCCAAAAATATAATGAAGCATTATTGGAACGTCTGAAACTATTAAAAACCACTCAAGGAAATACACCAACCCTCGATATTATGAACGAACAGATAGATGCCATGCACGATAATATGCTGGCAACTATCCGGAGTTTGAAATCTGGGTTTAGCCATGCCAAAGAAAACCTACAGGAGCAAGGCGATTATTTCATGGCACGCATTAAGGGCATGCCTACACAAGAACGTGAATTTGTCAATATCAAGCGCCAGCAAATGATTAAGCAAGAGCTATTTGTCTTCTTGTTACAGAAGAAAGAAGAAAATGCTTTATCTATGGCTGTTACTACACCTAAAGCTGAAATTGTAGACAAAGCTTATAGTCTGAGTAAACCTGTCAGTCCCCGTCCGTTAAAGTTGTTAGCTTTTGCCATGGGGATAGCTATTATGGGAGCCGGCTGCTACGTTAAAGTGAAATACTGAAGATAAATTGGAAGCATTGCAAAAAGAACAGATAGAATTATGCCCGGGGGACTTTGTTCTTCCGGTCTCTTTCTTATTGTCCATGTCTCTTTTGGGTTTGGAATTTCCTTTTGCATATATATTGGTCTTTATTATCTTATATTTTTCGTGGACTATCAACAAATACGACTTCCTGTTGCAGAGCACTCTTCTATTTGGAGTATACGGCTTCTATGATGAGAACCTGACTTTCCCTTTTAAACTACATGATTTATTGTTTATAGTCTATTTTGCAGGTTTCTTTATTTATTGGAAGGATAAAAATATCAGGAGATTGCTGATACCGGTTTCTATTTATATCCTATTCTTGTTTTTTGTGGCCATGTTGAGTGATGAATTTTTGATGATACAGGCCAGAAGGTTAAGATTGTATATGCACATCCTGTATTTTCTTTTTCCGCTTCTGGTGTTCAGAAAGCAGGATTTTGACATCAAGTTATTTTTCAACAAATTGTTTATCTACGTATTGATTATCAGCTGTTTCTATATTATAGATTCGTTGGTAGTGAGCAATCATATCTTAGTACCACGCACAACATGGGGCGATTTGACTTATTCAACTTTGGACATTGATTTGTTTGGTGGTTTTCTCAGGAAATATCCTCCGGGAATGTATTTTATAGCACTTTTGCTATTTCCAATGCTTTACTTCTTTAGGACTTCCGCAAAATACATTCTAATAATGACATTAGGACTCGTTTGTACAAAAACATTCAGTGTCATAGGAGGAGTCTTGATAACCATCTTCTGTTTTTATGGTACATGGAAGAAGAAAATCATATATTTGATAATCGGATTTGTGATGCTGGCCGCCGGATATGTATTAGATGGACAAATGAACGGAGCATTACGTGTTCAACATCTGGTAGGTCAGTTTACTTCCTTTGCATCTTATCGCTCTGTAGAAGACGCTATGAGTGACATGGACAATCTGGCTGAATTCGGTTCTGACAGAGGTGCACAGATCATTCCTAAAATAGAATTACTCACTTCCACACAGAAACTGATGTTTGGGTTCGGATTTCTTCATGATGACTTGACAACCAATGATAAATATATTATCCATAATGAATTCTATTCTGACCAGTCAGCTGCCGAAGAAGTTGCAGCCTTAGTTGAAGTTACCCAGGTTCAGACTATACTCGACACGGGACTTGTTGGTTTCGTAATACAACATTTATTCTATATTGCAATCTATTTTCTTATTAGGAAATATAAATATAGCAATTGGTATCTTGTAACCCTCGTTTGTATCTCTATTTTCGGAATTGGAGGATTTGCCGGTTTAAACCTTCCTCATGGGCTCTTATTATTAGGATTGGCTCTGGGATGTGTTTTGCTGGCAAATAAAGATATGCTAAATCCTATGCCATCTGTTCATGAAAGCCAAGATAGAATCATATAAAAGTGGAGCTATATATTCCGCAGGATTAAGCGTTGTAGTAAAATTCATCGCTTTTTTCCAGAACTTCCTGATAGCTTATTATCTGGGAGCCGGGACAGGGACGGATATCTATTTTTATATGTTTGGAGGCATGATAGCTGCTTGTGAAATTCTTCAAAGCATCACTTCTTCCATATTGATTCCCCGCTCCATGTTATTAAGGAATCAAGACTCATTTCATACTGAGAACGCATATTTGAATGCTTTTTTATATACCATTCTCTCAATAGCAACTATCATTATAGGCATTATACTGATAAATGGAAAAGAATGCCTGTTATTTCTCTCCAATTTTTCGGCACAGGATATTGATATACATTTGCCGTTATTATATATTTTACTGCCTGCCTCCATACCTTATATTATCAATGTTGTATATGTAGAAGTACTGGCATCTTATAAGTATTTTGTTTTTCCACAAATCATCACTGTAATCAATAATATATTCATTATTCTTTTTATAGTCTTATTTCATGCCTCACTCGGCGTTTTTTCATTGGCGGTTGGATTTGGTATTGCAACTATAATAAATTTCTTATGGTTGGTCATTTTTATAAAACGTAATCTTTCATGGAGTTATTCAAGTTTTTCATTTACACACCTGAAAGATAGTTTCAGCGATATATGTGTCAAGCTTGTAAATGATTCAACAATGGCATTCACAACTATGTTTCCGATGTACCTTCTTTCCATGTTCTATCCGGGAACTATTACAGTGATAACTTATGCCAACAAGCTATTACAAGCACCGATGATTTTGTTGGTTCAGCTTTTTGCCGTTTTACAAATAAAACTGAGTGAGTTGTATTCCAAACACCTCGGACGGGAAATGAAGCGTACTTATATGGAAATCGGAGGGAAGTCAATACTTTTAAGTTTGATTGGTGCTATTTTCTTTTTTATTCTTCGCAGACCTATTGTAGAAATATGCTTTGGCAATGGAGCCATGACACCCGAAAATATTGAAGTATTTATTGAAGTATTGGGCATACTTATTATCAGTATTCCATTTTCTATTATCACCGCCGTATCAACACGCATGTTATTCGTCATGCGTAAAATAAAAACATATACGGTTTTGATGATCCCCTGCAATATTATTACGTGCGCTTTGTACTATTGGCTAATTGAACAAAAAGGCGTGAACGGTTATGCTGTGGCAGATGTTTCGATGGAAGTGGTTAAATCAGTAGTGCTATTGGGATGTACTCTTTTGCTACTGAGAAAAATAAAATGCAAATATGAAAATTAGTATTATTACACCGGTATATAACAGGGAAGACTGTATTAGTAGATGTATAGAGAGTGTAGCAGCTCAGTCTGAAGGGGTAGAACACTGGATTATAAACGATGGTTCCACCGATGCTACATTATCTATAGTACAGCAATTTGCCGATAAGTATCCGCATATTCATTTATTAACATACGAATGCAATGCCGGAGTAGGAGCAGCACGAAATGCCGCCATACAAAAATGCACTGGAGACTACATCCTTTTTCTGGATAGCGATGACTATCTTGCAGAAAATGCGATTGCTTTTATCCGAACAACTATAAAAGAATCTCCCTCTTATCTTCATTATTTGTTTGCGACAAATGGACGTATGCCTTTTTATGAAACCTATCACCTATTAGAGCAAAAACAAACTGTACTAACCTATTTTGACTGGTTAAGAGGCAAGGTTGGTGGTGATTTTGTACATGTTATGAATCGTGGTATGTTGCAAAAATTCCCTTTTAATGAAGAATTACGAATTTATGAAGAAACTAATTTTCTAAAACTGCACCGCTATTCAAAAGAGCAGTTATTCACTTACCAAATTATAGTCTATACGGAACTGAACAGACAAGATTCTGTATCTTTACAGTATAGGTTAAACAATTCACGCGCTATACGTTTGGAATACATAGCATTGCAAACCATTATATATGATTTTTATGATGATTATGTAGCTGCCGGAGCATTAGCGCAAATCCATGAACGCATCAGGAAATATCGTTTTCTGGCAATAGCTGTCAATGATTATAGAGATGACGAATTGATGCCAAAGAATCAGTTATTACAAGTTTTCAAAACACTAAAGCTGGGGTCTTTGATGCGTATGTTTATTATTATTCATTCTCATATAAAATATATGCTTAAGAAATGAGAATCTTGCATCTGATATATTCATTAAATGTAGGCGGTGCTGAACGCATGGTGATTACTCTCGCTAATTATCAAGTGCAAAGTAATCAGGTAGGACTATGCATTATTAACAATCTATATGCTCAAAAGTTATTGAACGAATTAGACAGTAGAATACAAGTGTTCCATATCAATCGCAAAAAAGCAAGTCGTAATATTCTGGATGTATTTCAATTGAACAGGTATGTCTTTAAGTTCCATCCGGATATACTTCATATCCATGATTCGGATGCTATTCTTTATATACCCATTCGCTCTTTTTACCATACGATATTGACTATTCATGCAATGGATTTGCCATTAAAAGGGTACAAGCTTTATAATCAGACAGTGGCAATTTCCAAAGCTGTGGCCGATAATACTGAAAATCGAGGACTTTGTAGGCCGGAAGTAATATATAATGGAATTTTAACTTCTGCAATCCGACGAACAAAGAAGAATATCCCCAATGCTGAACAAAATTTTCGCATTGTACAAGTAGGCAGATTGGAACATGGTATTAAAGGACAACATTTAATATTAAAAGCTTTACATAGATTATCTTCTTCTCGTATTAGTATAGATTTTATTGGGGATGGCAGTTCTTACAACTATCTGAAAGAAGTAACCCGGCAGCTCAAACTGGAGAAACAGGTAAACTTTCTAGGTAATTGTGATATAGAATGGATATATCATCATTTGTGTGATTATCACTTATTAGTTCAACCATCAATAAGTGAAGGGTTTGGACTTACTATTGCTGAAGGTATGGCTGCGGGAATCCCTGTACTCGTATCTGATCTGCCCGCTCCTTTAGAAATAATAGACAAAGGTAAACAAGGTTATTATTTCAGGCATAACGATGTGGATGATCTCTGTCGGATGTTTCGTTATATAATTAAGCATTATGAAGAAGCTCTGCAACTTTCTGATAAGGCACAGACATTTGTAACAGTCAATTTTGATTCCAACCTGATAGCCCAACAATATATCAATTTATACAATGAAAAGATTAAAGATACTTATAGTCAGTAAATTCTTATATGCACGTGGAGGAGCGGAAGTTTATGCCATGAATTTGGGAGAAATGCTGCAAAAGCAAGGGCATGAAGTGTGTTTCTTTTCAATGCATCATCCACAGAACATCCATGTAAATGAGGATAAATATTTCGCAAAAGAGGTATCTTTCTTTCAACCATCAATTAGTGGAAAAATCAATGCAGCTTTACGTATCTTCGGAACTGGCATAAGACGAAATTACGAGAAACTGTTAGATACTTTCCAGCCAGACATTGTTCACCTAAATAACATACATTCTTATCTTTCACCTATAGTTGCTAAACTTGCACACGCAAGAGGAATAAAAGTTATTTGGACTGTACATGACTACAAATTGGTATGCCCCTCATATGCTTGTTTGTATAAAGGAAGGCCATGCGAAGTATGCTTCGTAAATAAATCTAAAGTTATGCTTCGTAAATGTATGAAAGATAGTTTTACTGCCAGCACCCTTGCATGGGGGGAAGCCGTATATTGGAATAAAAAAAAATTATCGCGATGGACAGATGCTTTTATTTGTCCCAGTAATTTTATGATGCAAAAGATGATACAAGGAGGGTATCCGGAAAATAAACTTCACACAATTAGCAACTTTATTAGTGACGAGAAGTCAGAGTTTATATCAAAAATACCTGTGATGGAGAAAGAAATGGCTTATGCATATATAGGCCGCCTTTCGATTGAAAAAGGCATAGAGGATTTATTGAAAGCTGCTGTTCGATTACCTTACAAACTATATATTGCAGGAAGGGGACCATTAGAGAGAGTTTTCAAAAAAAGGTATACTTCTGCTAACATCATATTCCTAGGACATGTAAATGCAAAAGAGATAGTTATCTTATTAAAAAAGGTTCAGTTTTCTATCATCCCTTCCATTTGTTATGAAAATAACCCTCTTGGAGTTATTGAATCATTATGCTGTGGAACCCCTGTTCTTGGTAGAAACATCGGAGGAATTCCTGAATTATTAAAAACAAATATTTGTAATAGCCTATTTAATGATAGCAATGATTTAGAATCTTCCATAGTAAAAATGTTCACATTGCATTCAGAAATAGAAAGAAAAGAGTTATCTACAGTTGCATATAACTATTTCTCTGCTGAACAATATTATCAAAAATGGTTAGAAATAGTCCAAAAAATTTCTTCTTAAGAAAGTTATTTAATTGTGACTACTAGATCTTTAATAATTTATTAAAAGCAATAATTTCAAATGAAAATATATGTTTTTGGTACACGCGGTTTTCCAGGAATACAAGGAGGAGTAGAAAAACATTGTGAACAATTGTACACTAATCTTCCTAAAGACATTCAAGTAACTATATTTAGAAGAAAACCCTATGTAACTCAAAATTCAACATACTCTCACGTTACTTTTATAGACTTACCCTCTACAAAGATAAAAGGTGTGGAAGCATTAGTACATTCCTTTTTATGTAGTATAATATGTCTAATAAGACGTCCAGACATAGTACATATCCACAATATAGGTCCGGGATGTTTCATTCCGTTACTTCGGTTATTTGGTTTAAAAGTTATCTTAACCTATCATAGCGCTAACTATGAACATAAGAAATGGGGATGGCTATCTAAACAATTTTTAAAATTATCAGAAATAGCAGCTTTGTCTTTTGCTAACAAAATAATTTTCGTTAATCACTTCCAGCTGAAAAAACAAAAGGAAAAACGACAAACGAAATGTATCTATATTCCAAATGGTGTATCTGGCTTTGCACGAGTAGACAACATACAATGTCTTACTCAATTAGGCATAAAACCTGAAAAATATATTCTTAATGTAGGACGAATTACACCAGAAAAAGGATTGGAAACATTAATTGATGCTTTCTTATTATCAGGCATCGAAAAGAGTGGCTTTCAATTAGTGATAGTAGGAGGAGTAGAAAGTGAAACGAACTACTTTCATATGTTACAAACTAAAAGTAAAAATAAAGAAATAATATTTACCGGGAGTTTGAACAAAAAGTACTTGCAAGAACTATATAGTCACACAAGACTATTTATCCTTTCATCATATAATGAAGGTTTTCCATTGGCCATGCTTGAAGCAATGCAAACAGGATGCGATATTCTTCTGAGTAGAATTTCTGCAACTCTAATTATACCATTAAATGAAAATTATTACTTTGAGAAAGGAAATGTAGCAGAATTAGCTGAAAAAATAAAAAGAAAGATAAGTGAACCACAGTATATACATTCGTATCCAATTGAGAGTTACAATTGGAATAAGATACAAGAAGCTACTGTTGCAGTATATAAATCCTTATTTGCAAAACAATATAATTGATAGATGATCGTTATATATTTTAAGAATTCTGTATTTTAAGAATGAATATACAATCTTCAATATATACTTTTCCGTTGAAACGGAAAAGTAACCGTATACTCAAACGAACACTTGACATAGTGTTATCATTGATAGTCTTGACTACGATATATCCAGTGGCATATATCATCATCGGGTGTTGCATCAAAATAAAGATGCCGGGTAAGATTATATTTACTCAAAAGCGCAACGGCTTATATGGGAAGGTATTTACATGTTATAAGTTTCGCTCCATGCTGCCCAATGGTGAAGCCGATACACAACAAGCCTACAATGAAGATCCACGTATTACTCCATTAGGACATTTCCTGCGTATCACCAGTCTTGATGAGTTACCACAATTCTGGAATGTGCTTAAAGGAGACATGTCCGTAGTTGGTCCACGTCCTCATATGCTGATACATACCGAGCAATATTGTGATATCATTCCTGAATACAATAAAAGACTTATAGTGAAGCCGGGTATCACGGGATGGGCACAGATACACAACCTGCGCGGTGAAACGGAGAAGCTGGATAAAATGAAGAAAAGAGTAGAATATGATATATGGTATATCGAACATTGGTCGTTCTCGTTAGACCTGAAAATCATGTTCAACACAGTGAAAATTATATTCCGATAAAATCATGCGTATAACCTGCCACATACTTACAATCCTGTTTTGTTTTTCTGCTTCGTCAGTAATGATAGCGCAAAGCGGACTGAAGCATCAAAACATTTCATCTTTCGTTGAATATGGAGCATCTGTCCATACCGGTGACAACACTCCTTTGTGGCAGGTCAGCAATCAACATGGATTATCCTCTATTGACAATAATACTTATCTAAGAGGTGGGGCTTTTTATACAGATACAATCCGCCAGTGGAGGTTGGAAGGAGGACTGGACATGGCGGTTGCATCCGGTTTTACATCCACTTTTATATTACAACAGGCTTATGCTGACATACGATATAAATGGTTGGGGATATTCATTGGTAGTAAAGAGATTGACTCACCTTTATTAAATCAGCAATTGAGTAGTGGCGGATTAACCTGGTCGGGCAATGCAAGACCCATTCCGCAAGTATGGATAGGACTCCCCGAATATGTGCAAGTATTACCACGCCTCGCTTTAAAAGCAGAAATGTCGTACGGATGGTTTACTGATAATAAATATCAGAGAAAGCAGGTAGGAGAGGATTATTGGTATACTAAAAGCATCAAATATCACCATAAAAGCGGATTCCTACGCATTGGAATTCCACAGGGTAAGTGGCAACTGGATCTGGGTATGAGTCTGGATGTACAGTTTGGCGGTTATAAAAGTGCCGGAATGGATGCAGGAGATTTGGGAAACAGTTGGAAAGATTATTTCAAGGTATTTATTCCCAGTCGTGGAGATGACAGTAGTCCTGAAGGAGAACAAATAGCCTATCAAGGTAATTTTATGGGTAGCGAACATATCCGGATGACTTATCGTCATGAAGATTTTTCTATCAGCGCTTATCTGGAGAATTATTACGATGATTTCAGTGGAATGGGAAAACTCAACGGATTTGATGGGTTATGGGGGATCGAATACAAATCGAACCATAAACAGGCTATCAACGGTTTTGTACTGGAATACTATCAGACTACTAACCAGAGCGGTCCAATGCATGGAGTGGATTTCACCGTAGTAGAGAAAACGGGAGGTGCCGACGATTATTATAACAACGAGTGGTATCCCGGCTGGGTACACTGGGGAATGACTATGGCTAACCCATTGATCGCTTCTCCCATTTATAACAAAGACGGTGACATGAGTTTCAAATACAACCGCATCCGAGCCTTACATTTAGGTTGGAGCGGAGACATCAGCAACGAATGGACATACCTCGCAAAACTATCATATAATAAAACTTGGGGAACTCCTTTCAAACCTATACCCAATATATTAGAAAATTTTTCTACTTTTGCATCAGTTTTCTATTCTCCCCGAAAATGGAAGGGATGGCAGTTCAATGCTTCCGTTGCTTTCGACATAGGAGAGATATATGGCGACAATCTGGGTTGCCAACTGAAAGTACGAAAGAAATTCTAAAAAGATGAATTATATACAAACGGAAATTGATGGTGTATGGCTGATTGAGCCGAAGGTAATTCGTGATGAACGGGGCTATTTTATGGAAGCCTTTAAAGAAGAGGAATTCAAAATGCATATCGGTGATGTGCATTTTATTCAGGACAATGAATCGAAGTCTTCTTTCGGTGTATTACGTGGATTACATTATCAGAAAGGAGAATATTGTCAGTCCAAACTGGTACGTGTTATAAAAGGAAAAGTACTGGATGTGGCAGTGGATTTGCGCCAATCATCACCAACTTTCGGTAAATATGTCTCTGCAGAACTGAGTGAGGAAAATCAACGGCAATTTTTCATTCCTCGTGGATTCGCACATGGTTTCCTTGTCCTGAGTGAGGAAGCTATCTTTATTTATAAAGTAGACAATGCGTATACCCCACAAGCAGAAGCATCCATTCGTTTCAATGATGAAACCATAGGAATTGAGTGGCCTATAGCAGAAGAACAACTTTTATTATCTCCTAAAGATAAAACAGCTCCATCCTTCCGGGATGCGACATATTTTGAATAAAGAGTATGAAGATAGCCATCGTCGGTACAGGATATGTCGGTTTAGTGACCGGAACCTGTTTTGCAGAAATCGGTGTCAGCGTTATTTGCGTAGACACGAACAGTGAAAAAATTGAAGCACTGAAAAAAGGTGTTATTCCTATCTATGAAAGTGGTCTGGAAGAAATGGTGAACCGAAATGTAAAAGCCGGTCGCCTACATTTCACTACTTCATTGGAAAGCTGCCTGAATGAGGTAGACGTTGTTTTCAGTGCCGTTGGTACGCCTCCTGACGAAGATGGAAGTGCTGACCTCAGTTATGTGCTTGAAGTTGCCCGTACCATTGGTAGAAACATGCAGAAGTACATATTGGTAGTCACAAAGAGTACGGTTCCTGTAGGTACTGCAAAGAAAGTACGTGCCGCTATCCAGGAGGAACTGGATAAACGGGGTGTTAGTATTCAATTTGATGTAGCCTCTAATCCCGAATTCCTGAAAGAAGGAAATGCTATCAATGATTTTATGAGCCCGGACCGTGTAGTAGTGGGAGTGGAGTCCGAACGTGCTAAGAAATTGATGAGTAAGCTTTATAAACCATTCTTGCTGAACAATTTCCGTGTAATATTTATGGATATCCCGTCTGCTGAAATGACGAAGTATGCAGCTAACTCAATGCTGGCTACCCGTATTAGTTTTATGAATGATATCGCTAATCTTTGTGAACTGGTAGGGGCAGATGTCAATATGGTACGCAGTGGCATCGGTTCGGATACCCGAATCGGGCGTAAGTTCCTTTATCCGGGTATTGGTTATGGTGGTTCGTGCTTTCCAAAAGATGTAAAAGCACTCATCAAAACCGCTGAACAAAATGGCTATCAGATGCGTGTGCTCCATGCCGTAGAAGAAGTCAATGAACTACAGAAAAGCATTCTTTTCGACAAACTTTGCAAGCACTTCAACAACGAACTGAAAGGTAAGACAATTGCCTTATGGGGACTGGCTTTCAAACCGGAGACGGATGATATGCGCGAAGCCCCTTCATTGGTGTTAATAGACAAACTGCTGAAAGCCGGATGCAAAGTGAGGGCTTACGACTCCGCTGCAATGGACGAATGTCGCCGTCGGATAGGTGAGAGCATTTATTATGCCAAAGATATGTATGATGCTGTACTTGATGCTGATGCTTTGATGCTGGTTACCGAATGGAAAGAATTCCGTTTACCATCGTGGGCAGTTATCAAGAAAACCATGGAGAAACCTGTGGTGTTGGACGGGCGTAATATCTATGACAAGAAAGAGATGGAAGAGCAAGGATTTACCTATCATTGCATCGGACATTAAAAATATAAAACAGAGAGAGTTATGATAAAGTGGGGTACTATTTCTATGGTGCTCGTTGTTGTACTTGTATCATCCTGTAGCAGTACTAAAAATGGGGAAAATTCCGACAGGGAAGACTTAACCGCTAAAGAATTGCTGCAAGGTGTCTGGCTGGACAATGAGACGGATATGCCGTTAATGCGTATTAGCGGTGATACGATCTATTATGCTGACCCACAAAATGCGCCTGTTTACTTCAAGGTACTTCGTGATACGATTTATTTACGCGGAAATACTCTTACGGCTTATAAAATAGACCGTCAAACGGAATATAGTTTTTGGTTTCATTCTCTATCTGATGATATCGTAAAGCTATATAAGTCCGATAATCCGGAAGACACGCTGGCATTCTCCACTCAGGAAGTGGAAGTTATCCCCAGCACTTCAGAAGTAGTCAAAAAAGATAGTGTGGTTATGTATAAAGGAACGCGTTATCGGGGCTATGTCTATATCAATCCTTCTAAGATGAAAGTAATAAAAACAGTATATTCTGATGAAGGTATAGGTGTGGACAATGTATACTATGACAACGTGATACATATCTGTGTATATGAAGGCAAGAACTTACTGTATGGCAAGGATATTACTAAAAAAGTTTTCGCAACTATTTTCCCGGAGGAAGTATTAAATCAGACCATTCTTTCCGACATGAATTTTATAAGTGTGGATGGAAAAGGCTATCATTATGAAGCCATGCTCCGTATTCCGGAAAGTTCCGTTTATCATCTCGTAAGCCTGACTATCGGTCCTGATAAGCAATTACATATAAAAATGGTGGAGTAAAACTCCACCATCAAACAATATATATTAAAGAAATCCTTCTCTTATTTGTTGCTTTTTCCTGAAGGATTAGCACTTTTTCTCGGAGCATTACCTCTTCCTTTTGAAGCATCTCCTTTCTTCGGAGCATTTCCACTACCTTTATTGGTATTTCGTCCTTTAGCACGGAAGTTACGTTTGCCCCTTCCGTCATAACTACGTGGTTTGTATTCGGGTGACTCGCCTAATTCTTCAGGTACAGGTATTTTATAAATATCTCTTTCCAGGAAATTCTCAATTTGCTTGAAGTTACTTTGTTCCTTTTCATTTACAAAGGTTAGAGCAACACCATCGTTATTAGCACGCGCCGTACGACCAATACGATGGACATAGTCTTCACTGTCATGCGGAACATCATAGTTAATCACAAGACGAATATCATCAATGTCAATACCACGAGCCACGATGTCTGTGGCAACCAAAATGTTTATACGACCTGCCTTAAACTCATGCATTACTTCTTCACGCTGTGCCTGTTCCAGGTCAGAATGCATTTCGCCTACATTCAGCTTCATCATTTTCAAGGCCTTTGTTACTTCCTTTACTTTCAACTTGGACGATGCGAAGATAATGACACGTTCCGGTGTTTGTTCAGCAAAGAGACTGCGAATTATACCCAACTTCTGATTTTCATAGCAAACATAGGCTGCTTGCACAATTTTATCAGCAGGGCGTGAAACGGCAAGTTTGACTTCAGCGGGATTATTGAGAATGGTGTTGGCAAGTTGTTGTATTTTTGCAGGCATGGTAGCAGAGAACATGATGGTTTGGCGTTCTTTAGGCAAATACTTCACAATCTGCATGATGTCATCGAAGAAACCCATATCGAGCATACGGTCGGCTTCGTCAAGAATGAAATAGGAAACACGGGAGAGATCTACATATCCCAAACTCAGATGAGCTAACAAACGTCCCGGAGTAGCTATAACAACATCGGCTCCCAACATTAGCCCCTTCTTTTGTTGTTCAAAGAGTATCCCATCGTTACCACCATAAACTGCCACACTGCTGACAGGCATGAAGTAGGAAAAACCTTCCATCTGCTGATCTATTTGTTGCGCCAATTCTCGTGTGGAGACATAACAATACAGTTTATAGCATCTTCAGGATGTCCACCTTCGGAAAGTTTATTCAGTACAGGCAACAGATAGGCGGCCGTCTTACCGGTTCCAGTCTGTGCCACGGCTATTAAATCTCTGCCTTCAAGTATAACGGGAATGGATTTCTCTTGTATAGGTGTGCACTCATCGAAGCGCATGGCTTCCAGTGCATCAAGCACCTGATCATTCAGTTGTAGTTCGGAAAACTTCATGTTTCTTTTTATTTAGTCGCAAAGATAGGAAATAAAGTGATTACCACAAAAGAATGAAGCTACTTTGCAATCCATTCCTTTAATACCCCGGATGCTGTTCCCATTCCGGATTCATTTGTCTGATTTTCTCGGGAATGGGGAAGACAATAGTATACCCACTTTCTTCGTTGGGAAGTTGCGGACGACTGTTGTAAGAACGGGTAAATTGTCCAAAACGAATTAAATCCTGACGCCGCCAACCTTCCCAGGCCAATTCTAATTGGCGCTCAGCCAGAAGATTGTCCAAAGTAGCAGTACGTTCCGGTGCTCCTACACGGGTACGCACCTGATTCAGTTCTTCATCTCCATTACGTCCGTCACGGACTTTGGCTTCACTCTTCATAAGCAATACATCAGCGTAACGAAACAGAACAATATCATTCTCCATCAATTTTCCATCTTTCATGGCTTTGTCATCTATCTCATATTTTTTCATACGGGCACCAGCAGTCTTTTCATAAGGTTCATCGGACAGATCCAATTTAACCTTCCACGGTTCGTAAACTAAAGCTGTTCCATCATCCAATTTCACGGTATTACCTTTCAAATCATAAACAGTACCTGCATAATAGCAATAATCAAAACGCGGGTCCTGTTCGTTTGTCTCGTATCCAAAAGTCTGTAAGGCTTCGATAGTGGCACTTGATCCATTCTCGCCAGACAAACCTAACGCTTTGGCATGATTATAATGGCGCGAACGGAAAAGATATTGCATCTGATTGGTATATAACGTCTTATTCATCGGAATAGTGAAGATGTTTTCAACAGAGCCTTCATTATATACGGCAAAATTGGCGGAATAATCTGATTCAAGACGATAACCTAAAGCTGTAATTTGGTCACAATAGAACTCTACGGTCTGCCAGGCATTGAATGTATTGCCATCCACATCAAAGAAGATTGTTTTCCCATCCGGATGGATATCATCCACCCAGTTATTATCCATATAAATTTCTGCATTCAGTGCCAGTTTTGCAAGCAGGAAGTAGGCTACGGGACGTGTCAAGCGGCCATAGTAATTACCAGAACGGTTACTGAACTGAGCGGGCAGGAGTGGGGCTGCCTCTTGTAGTTCCTTGAATATGAAATTAAAGATATTCTCACGTTCACTTAGTACAATATCTTTTGAGGCAACCTTGGAAGATAGAACCAGCGGAATACTACCGAACAGGTCCGTCAGATAATAATAGTACATTGCACGCAAAGCACGCACTTCGGCACGATAGGCTGGAAGTTCTGCATCTGCATGTGTAAGTGCATAGCTTTCAATTTGTTCCAAAGACTTATTACTGAGCATAACTACTTTGTAGAGATATTCCCAGGTGGCTTGTATCGCATCATTATTTATTCCCCATTTGTGCAAGAACAGTCCTTGCCAGAAACCACCATCGTACCAGTCACCACCACGAGTAGGCATAATGGCTTCATCAGTTGTAAAAGTATTCAGATCATATATGCCGCGTCCTGTTCCCTGCAATCCTTGACTGTCGGAATTTCCTCCGATGTAGTTATAGAGAGAGGCAACTGCATTCAGATAAAGTTCAGTAATGTTACGATAGCCTTCTTCTTCGGGTAATGCATCGCGGGGATTTTCTTTTAGAAAACTATCACATGAGATCATGCACCAACTGAGGGTGACCAAAATACAAAACGAACGAATTATGGAATATCTTTTCATGTCTTTAAGGTTTAGAAGTTTACACTTAGTCCGATGGTATATGTACGATATAAAGGATAATTGCGTTTATCATCTATACCTAAAGTAGAATTCACCGATGAACTGTTTATCATGGGTGTCAATCCGGAATAACCGGAAATAGTAGCCAGATTATTGACCGTCAGTGACAGGCGAAGCGATTGCAGGTAACGGGTATTTTTCAATGGAACATTCCAGCCCACTGTGATATAGTCGAAGTTCACATAATCACCATCTTCCAACCAATAATCTGTAGCTGTCTGATCCTTTATATTCCGTGTAGGCGCTTTCTTCATGACATTATAGTCGGGGAAACTATTCATATTCATATAAGTAAGCGAAGTACCATTATAGACCTTATGCCCGAATGCACCGTTTATCTGTAACGATACATCGAAATCTTTATAACGAAAACTGATGTTAGAGCCAAGAATTGTCTTTGGAACTGCCTGACCTGCTATGTACCGGTCTTCACCATCTTCCAGACTAACACCACCACCATTCAAATCAGCAATCTGATAAGTATAGCCTCCGTTACCATCGGATACTAATCCTGTGCAATGAGGGAGGTAAAATACCCCCAACGGCTGACCTACAATCTGGTATACGATATGATTATATCCGCCATGAAATCCGGCACCATCCAATCCGGCAAGACTCTTGTATTCTGTTGCTGAAATATGCTCACCTTGATAGTTGCCATCGAGGGAAAGCAATTTGTTTTGTTGAAAAGTCAGGTTAGCATTGATATTCAGTTCCATATCTTTGGTTTTCAATGGAGTTATACCAATAGATAGCTCTGTTCCATAATTACGCATGGAACCAATGTTTGCCAGCAAAGTGTTGTAAGTGAAAGGCGGTACACTCACATTATAGAGATAGAGCATATCTTTCGTCTTGGAATTATAATAGTTGGCAGTCAGTAACAACCGGTTACCCAGTAAAGCCATTTCTATACCGGCATTGAAGGTCTGTTTCACTTCCCATTTTAAGTCCGGATTCATATTCTTCAATTGGTCCATTGTGACCACAGGCGATGAACCTACCGGAGCAACTCCGTTCGGGCGTATCAGATTCAGCGAAGTGTACGAATCGATTCCATTTTGGTTACCTGCCAAACCATAGCCTGCGCGGACTTTCAGATTGTCAATGAAAGGCAGTTTCTCCATAAACTTTTCCTTGCTGACTACCCATGCAACAGATACAGCCGGAAAGAAACCCCATTTATGATTACTGCCAAACTTGGAAGAGGCATCTCCACGGGCATTCACTGTCAGTATATAACGATCATCATACGTATAGTTCACACGTCCCATGAAGGAGGCCAGGCGAGGATCTTCATAATAAGAATTAGTTCCTTCCCACGAACGGAGAGCGCCTCCCTGAAGATTGTTATAGCCCAGACCATCAATACTGAAATTAGTAACTGTGGTATAGAATCCCGAATATTGGTCTTTTTGCACTTCCGCCAAACCTAAAACATCAAAGAAATGCTTCCGCCATTCTTTTTTATAAGACAACATCAGGTTCCCTAGTAACGATTCCATTTTCTTAGTTCCTTTGTATGCCTGCCCTTGCGCCCAGACCGCAACCGGCAGATACTGTGAATTTTCAATCACATTATAGGTGTAGGAACCAAACAGTGCCAGTTTCCATGCTTCAGACAAATTAAATGTCAACCGTGCATGCGTACTAATGTGCGAAGTAGCGTCTTTATCATTCACGTCCATCCATGCCAGCGGATGAGACAGCTGGCTGGCAAGAACACTTCCATCCCAACTTCCGGTTTCCGGATTTTTATGATTAGGGAAAGTGGGATTAAATGCAGCAGCCGAATAAAACACTTTATGTAAATTTACCAGGTTACGCTCTTTCTGTATGGAACCAAACATTCCGAGATCACATTTCAGAAAATTATCGAATACGTACTGCGTCATATTCATATTCGATGTGAAGTTCCGCAACTTTTCATTAACAATCACCCCTTCGCGATTCATCAAAGCAAGAGAAACACGATAGTTGGAGGTATTTGTTCCACCGGAGAAAGCAATGTGATGATTATGTTGCAGCCCTGTTTGTTCTATTTCCTTCTGGAAATCGGTATTGTTTCCCAAATCAAGAATAGAAACGCCACGTTCTTTAGCTACTGCCCGAAATTCATCTCCATTGAGCATTCTTACCGTTTTATAGCTTGAAGCAATACCGAAACTACCATTATAGTTCACACTTGTACGCCCACTAACACCTTTTTTAGTGGTAATTTCAATAACACCCGATGCTCCGCGCGAACCATATTGCGCTGTTTCCGAAGCATCTTTCAAAATAACAAAACTTTCAATATCCGCCGGATAGATAGACATAAGCATACTCAAATCACCAAAAACACCGTCTACAATAATCAACGGATCATTCCCGGTAGTCAATGAAGTGGTACCACGCAAGCGGACAGCATCCAATGCTGCAGGTCCATTGGAACCTTTCAGAATAGTCAAACCCGGTACCCGTCCGCGGATAGCATCCAATGGATTGGTTATCTGGTCTTTATTCATTTGGTTTTCGGTAATTCTCTCTACAAGTCCTGAAAGGTTCTTGCGAAGGCCTGTGGCATATCCAACAGTCGTTATAGAGTCAGGGAGGCTAACGTGAAGTTTTTCTTGTGCAACGGCTTGAAGGCCAGGGACAGTCAAAAGCAAAGAGAGATAGAAAAAGTTCCTTATTCTCTTCATAGCATTAATATTTAAGAGGTTCCGCAAATATAGATGTCATTATATGAAACAAATATATTTGCGGAATAGTTCAGCTCATTTCGGCAAATCGATATATGAGTCCTTGAAGCCTAAGAAATAGAGCACTCCATCGAGCCCGATTGTATTGATGGACTGTTTGGCATTAGCAACCACTTTTGGTTTAGCATGGAAAGCGATACCCAAACCGGCAACACCCAGCATCGGTAGATCATTGGCTCCATCACCCACGGCAATAGTTTGAGCAATATCCACTTTTTCCACCTGTGCAATCAGACGCAACAGTTCAGCTTTCCGCTTACCGTCTACAACATCTCCCAAATAACGTCCAGTCAACTTTCCATCCACAATTTCCAGTTCATTGGCATATACGTAGTCAATACCATATTTTTGTTGCAAGTATTGTCCGAAATAGGTGAAACCACCGGAAAGAATGGCAATCTTATAGCCGTACTTTTTCAACACATACATCAACCGGTCTACCCCTTCTGTTATAGGCAGGTGTTCTGCTATATCCTGCATTACAGATTCATCCAGCCCTTTCAGTAAAGCTACGCGTTCGCGGAAGCTTTCGGTAAAATCTATTTCCCCACGCATGGCCCGTTCGGTGATAGCTTTTACTTCATCTCCTACACCGGCACGTATGGCCAATTCGTCAATTACTTCCGTCTCAATCAGTGTGGAGTCCATATCGAAACATATCAGACGGCGCATACGACGATACATATTATCGAGTTGAAAAGAGAAGTCCATTTCAAGTTCACTCGCCAACTTCATCAGATGCTCTTGCATGGCAATGCGATCCTTCGGAGTTCCACGGACGGAGAATTCGATACACGCACGTGTACGTAAATCACATTCATCCAATGGAATACGTCCCGTCAGACGCTTGATAGCATCAATGTTCATCCCCTGTTCGGCAAGGATGCGGGTGACTGCGGAAATTTGGCGGGCAGACAACTTACGTCCCAGTAAAGTAAGGATATAGCGATTTTTTCCCTGCATGTTGACCCAGTCTTCATATTCTTTCACCGAAATAGGATAGAAGCGAATCGTCACTCCCAGGGAAGATGCCTTGAAAAGCAACTCTTTCATGATGAATCCTGAATGTTGTTCCTCTGTCTTGCATAAGATACCCAATGACAGTGTATTATGAATGTCCGCCTGACCAATGTCAAGAATAGTAGCGTCGTATTTAGCTAAAATTTCTGTAACGGATGCAGTTAATCCCGGACGATCTTCGCCCGTAACGCGGATAAGAATAAGTTCTGTGCTCAACGATTGCATATAAAATTGTTTATCTAAATTAATGAGTAACACGGTGCAAAAGTAGATAAAATTCCTGCTATATACACCAATTAACATAGAAATATGTATTTAACAGTAATATTCATGAAATGTTTCCTATTTCTCTTGAGGAGAGACTTGATACAAATGATAAAAATATATAATATATATTCGAAAATCACCAGATCGATACTGTACAGAGAGGTATCCAGAAATGTAAAACATGTTATATAACATAAAAAAGTCAACCGTTTACTTGATTTTCAATAATAAAGTTATACCTTTGTCGCCGATTTAGAACGAGTGGTTCTATAATCTTAGTAAACGTTGATTGTATATTTGTTAGCTAAGACGTTGTTTTTACCGTCTGACAAACATCTATAAATCAACCAGTATTAACCAAAACCGCCTTACATGAAGCATGTAAAATGGATTTTTGTTGTATTACTAATTAGTTCCTTGACTTCTTTCGTAGAAAAAGACAAACCTACCGGAGGTTTAAATGTGGGTGACATAGCCCCTGATTTTAAAATCAAAACTATGTCGACTGAGCAGCAACCTATTCAAAATTTCTCCAAGATGAAGGGAAAATATGTGTTACTCAGTTTCTGGGCAAGTTATGATGCGCAATCCCGGATGCAAAACGCAAGTTTGAGCAATGCGCTTCACTCAACTTCTCCAAACAATAATGTGGAAATGGTTTCCGTATCATTCGATGAATATCAATCTATCTTCGAGGAAACCATTCGTAAGGACCAAATAGTTACGCCCACCTGTTTCGTGGAAACTAAAGGCGAGTCGTCCGGCATCTTTAAAAAGTACCGTTTAGGCCGGGGATTTACTAACTATTTACTGGATGATAATGGTGTAATTATAGCCAAAAACATCTCTGCTGCAGAACTTTCAGCTTACTTGAATTAAGCTTTCACTGCACATTGCCATGAAAGATTTAAAGAACCTGTAAGACGAAAGTGGGGTTGCTTCTAAAACTTATGTGATGAAAAAAGCATCGTTAAAGTCAAAGGAAGCAAAGACAAAAGAGGAAATGGATACAACAAAAAAGCCCCTCCTGCACTTGTGGTAACACAAGGAGCGGGAGGGGCTTCTTATTTTTATTAATTTGAACTGTTACTCTATTTCGGTGCTCTCTGATACAGATAAAACGCAATGAACGCATAGAGTATATTCGGTATCCATACAGCAATTACCGGAGGTACATTACCATTCACTGCAAAGGTGGAAGCAATCGTCTGGAACAAAATATATGAAAAGCTCAATGCCAAACCTATCCCCAAGTGTAATCCCATTCCCCCTTTAGTCTTTTTCGAAGAAAGAGAAACACCTATCAATGTGAGGATAAATGATGCAAACGACATGGCAATGCGTTTGTGATATTCAATTTCGAACTCTTTGATATTGGCAAAGCCGCGCTGCCGCTGCCGACTAATATATTCGCTTAACTGTGGACTGGTCATCATTTCCTGTTGATTTTTCATAATAAGAAAATCGGCAGGTTCCATAAAAAGAGTACTATCGATGCGGTCTCCCTTAACAATGTTCTCTTTCATACCATCCATTTCACGTATCATGTAATCCTTTATAATCCATTTATGGACGGAGGCTGTATCATAAGTGATAGATCGTGCCGTAAGATGAGAAACCAACTGCTTGTCTTTAAATTTATCCAGTGAAAAACGATATCCCGTCTTACTATAATCTTCGAAGCGTTCAATATAAGCAATGACACCCGAATCCACTTCCAACTGAATGTTACGAGCTGTATTCGATTTGCGCTGCTTATAATATTTATCTTCAAAGTTAATACGCGTCACACTACCTTGGGGTATGATATAAGAGCCCAAAAAGAATGTTACTATTGCAATTATAGCTGCTGACACCATGTAGGGACGAAGCATCCTCTTAAAACTCATTCCGGTAGAGAACATCGCAATAATCTCGGAGTTCTCAGCCAGTTTTGAGGTAAAGAAAATAACCGCAATAAACACAAACAACGGACTGAACAGGTTTGCAAAGTAAGGAATGAAATTCAGATAATAATCGAAGATTATGGCTTTCCAAGGAGCTTCGTGTGACATAAATCTGTCCATCTTCTCATTAAAGTCGAATACCACTGCAATGGAGATAATCAATGCAATGGCAAACACATAAGTTCCAAGGAACTTCTTAATAATGTAGAAGTCGAGCCGCTTCAACCATTTCCAGTTATCCGGCATCTTTATACCTTTCATGTTCCAGTTCAGTTTTTTCATAACCTTGTCGATACGCGTTTCACCATCATCGGTTTCCATGTGGAGAAATCACCGGCAATGATGTGCTTGCGAGCTTCACCCACCAGCCACAGATAAAATGCTAAATTATGAATAGATGCAATTTGCATAGCCAGTAACTCCTGTGCATGGAACAGATGACGCAGATACGCCTTACTATATAAGGTATCTACCGCAGAAGCTCCATCTGCTTCAATAGGTGAGAAGTCTGTTTCCCATTTCTTATTGCGCATATTGATGATACCATATTTAGTAAATAACATGCCATTGCGTCCGTTTCGGGTTGGCATTACACAATCGAACATGTCTACACCGCGCTCGATACCTTCCAAAATATTGACTGGTGTACCTACACCCATCAGATACCGTGGCTTATCTTTCGGTAAAATTTCATTCACCAACTCAATCATCTCATACATTTTATCCACAGGTTCACCTACTGCCAGACCACCGATGGCATTGCCATCCGCGCCCTTTGACGCTATGAATTCTGCCGACTGCTTGCGAAGATCAGGATATACACATCCTTGAACAATAGGAAAGAGAGACTGCTGGTATCCATACTTCGGTTCCGTTTCATTGAAACGCTGAATACAACGGTCCAACCAACGATGTGTTAGTCCTAATGACTTTTTGGCATACGCATAATCCGAATCTCCTGGAGGACATTCGTCAAACGCCATCATGATATCTGCACCAATCGTACGTTCGATATCCATTACCTTTTCTGGAGTGAAGATATGTTTACTACCGTCGATATGTGAACGGAATTCTGCACCCTCCTCACGTAGTTTACGGATACCTGATAATGAGAACACCTGAAATCCGCCACTATCTGTCAGCATAGGACGGTCAAAGCCGTTGAACTTATGCAGTCCTCCGGCTTTTTCCAATACGTCCAATCCCGGACGCAGATATAGATGATAGGTATTCCCTAATATGATTTGCGCCTTAATATCTTCTTTCAGTTCGGTTACATGCACACCTTTCACCGTTCCTACGGTACCTACCGGCATAAAGATAGGAGTTTCTATCTGCCCGTGATCGGTAGCTATCAATCCTGCACGCGCATTACTTTTACTGTCTGTATATTGTAAGTCGAATGTCATTCTGCTTTCTTTTCTTTCTTTACGGACAAGTCGATGGCATCGGCAACCTTCTCATTGGTCAGCGCAATGGCAAACACCTCTTTCACATCTTTTACGTAATGGAAAGTCAACCCTTTGAGGTATATTTCCTGTATCTCGTCAATATTCTTACGGTTCTCTTCACTTAGAATAATATTCTTGATGCCGGCACGTTTCGCAGCCAGAATCTTCTCCTTAATCCCCCCCACGGGGAGCACCTTACCACGAAGTGTTATTTCTCCTGTCATAGCAAGATTTGCCTTCACTTTACGCTGGGTGAGGGCAGAGGCGAGAGAAGTGGCCATGGTGATACCTGCCGAGGGGCCGTCCTTAGGAATCGCACCTTCCGGCACATGTACGTGGATATTCCAATTATCAAAAATATCTTCATCCAGACTCAGCAAAGAAGCGTGTGCCTTGATATATTCCAAAGCCAGCATTGCAGACTCTTTCATGACATCACCCAGATTTCCGGTCAACGTCAGACGTCCACCTTTTCCGCGGCTCAAACTGGTTTCTACAAACAGGATTTCTCCCCCCACGGCGGTCCATGCTAACCCGGTCACTACACCAGCGTATTCATTGCCCTGATATTTATCACGGGTATACTCAGGTGCTCCGAGAAACTCATACAAATCTCCCGGTTTGATTTCCTGTTTGGCAAAGTAGCCATCCGTAGCATACTGGCGTGCCGATTTACGAAGTATTTTACCTATCTTCTTCTCTAATTCGCGTACACCACTTTCACGGGTATACGACTCGATAATAGCCTCCAGCGTATTCTTTGGTATTTTGATATCATTCTTCTTCATACCGTTGGCTTCCAGTTCTTTCGGAACCAGATGGCGACGGGCTATTTCAATCTTCTCTTCAGTGATATAACCACTTACCTCAATCAACTCCATACGATCGAGCAACGGCCCAGGGATAGTATTCAGATTATTTGCAGTAGCAATGAACATTACTTTAGATAAATCGTAATCTACATCCAGGAAATTATCATGGAATGTTGTATTCTGTTCCGGATCGAGCACCTCAAGCAAAGCAGAAGAAGGATCTCCCTGACGATCTGAACTCACCTTATCTATTTCATCCAGAATAAACACCGGATTGGATGAACCAGCCTTTATCAGACTCTTGATAACACGTCCCGGCATAGCACCGATGTACGTCTTACGATGTCCACGTATCTCTGCTTCATCATGCACGCCACCCAATGACATACGGATATATTTCCGTTTGAGGGCAGCAGCGATAGAACGTCCCAAAGAGGTTTTACCTACTCCCGGAGGGCCATACAAACAGATAATAGGCGACTTCATATCACCTTTCAATTTCAATACAGCCAAGTGTTCCAGAATACGTTCTTTCACCTTTTCCAAGCCATAATGATCTTTATTCAGAGTCTTCTCAGCATTGACTAAGTTCAAATTATCTGTAGTGTATATTCCCCACGGCAAACTTAGCATTGTTTGCAGATAATTGAGTTGCACACTATAATCAGGAGATTGTGGATGTGTACGTTCCAGTTTATCCACCTCTTTCATGAAAGCGTCTCTTACTTCCGCACTCCACTTAGTAGTGATTGCTTTACGACGCAACTCTTCTATCTCCTGTTCCTGGCCACCACCACCCAATTCATCTTGAATGGTCTTAATCTGCTGTTGCAGGAAGTATTCACGTTGTTGCTGGTCAATATCTTCCCGTGCACGCATCTGTATGGACTCCTTGATTTCGGCAAGTTGCACTTCCCGATTCAGTATCTCCAACAAACGATAAGTACGTGCCCGCAATGCATCAATACGCAACAACTCAATCTTCTCATCTTTTTTCAGCGGAAGGTTCGTGCAGATAAAATCCACCAGGAACATAGGATTCGTAATATTCTTGATGGCAAATGCAGAATCCTGCGGAAACATATCAGATGATTTGATATATCTTATAGTCAGATCCTTGCAAGCTTCCACCAATGCATGGAATTCCTTATCATTTTTATCAGGAATATCTTCTCCCAATGCTTTTACGCGCCCTTTCAAATAAGGAGTTGTATCTACAATTTCTTCCAATTCCATACGTTTGACGCCTTGCAGAATAATAGTGGTAGTCTGATCAGGCATTTCCAGGATACGGATAATCTTACCTACCGTACCAATAGTATGCAAATCTTCCAACAAAGGCACCTCCGTTTCTGCTACCTTCTGGCAAACCACTCCGATATATGCACCTTTTTTTTCAGCTTCACGCACTAATTTCATGGAAGTCTTTCTCCCGACAGATACCGGCATAAATACACCTGGAAATAAAACCATATTCCGCAAAGGTAATATCGGAAGTATCTCATTCACTTCAATATCCATCAACTGTTCTTCATTCCCCTCAAAATCAGCAATCACTGAAAAAGTATTTCCTTCTTCTCCCGCTTCCGTATCTTTTAGGTAAAGTCTTTTCTTCATTTCGTTCTTTTTAAGTTTATGTCATACTGACAGGGCTTACAAAGCGCCTGCAAAGTTAATCTATTCTTCATTAATATAAAGCACCTTTTCTATAAAAAGACAAAAACGGTGCCAAATTTGTCGTAATATTCCCGACTTTATCTATTTTTGCTCTCTATTAACAACTACAACCTATGTCAAATTCTTATTTTCAGTTTAAACAATTTACTATATGGCACGATAAATGTGCCATGAAAGTAGGTACAGATGGAGTGCTGCTAGGTGCCTGGGCAGAGGCAGAAAGCTCGCAAAAAATCCTCGATATAGGAACTGGCACTGGATTGATAGCGATAATGTTAGCACAGCGATACCCATTGTCGCAAATCACGGCTATAGAAATAGATGAAGCTACGGCAGCTCAAGCTAAGATGAATGTAGCCCGTTCTCCGTGGATAAAACGAATACAAGTTATCTGTAACGATTTCAGTCTATTTCAGACCGAAAGTAAATATAATCTGATAGTTTCTAATCCACCATATTTTGTTGATGCATTGAACTGCCCTGACAAGCAACGCAATATGGCACGTCATACCTGTGAACTAAATTATGAGTTACTTTTTCGACGCTCGGCACATCTCCTTGAAAAGCAGGGGAGGGTATGTATTATCATTCCTACCGAAGCAGAAAAGTTAGTAATTGACACAGCCTGGAAATATATGTTGTACCCTTCGCGTCGTCTTCATGTCTTCACAAAACCGGGTAAACCAAGCCGAAGAATACTTATTTCATTCAGCCACGAAGAACAAGAGTGTATAGAAGAGACTTTATGTATTGAAGTGGAACACCATCAATTTACACCGGAATATATTGCACTAACAAAAGATTTTTATTTAAAAATGTAGTTTGATAGCAAATGCTAGCATGCTTTTGGTTGGAGGTTTCTATATAAAAAGAATAAGCTACTGAAAAATCAGTAACTTATTCTTTTTAGTCGGGGTAGCGGGAAACACTACTCAAACAAAAGAAGGTTGGATATCAGCTTTTTATTAATCTGTATATATGTATATCTGCCTTTTATTGTCTATTATTGTCTACTTATTATTTCATCTTGAAACTTCTTGTTAAATTCAGATAACTTTTTCTCTATAACATCATAACGCTCACTTATAATGATACATTCATTCTCTATACTTATATTAGCTTCCGTTATAGCAAATACTTTATTGGCCTCTATTATAGCGTGCTCTTTATATGAGAAAGTGTCATAATCTGATATCTTATATAACATTATTATTTCACTATCCTTATAAATGTTAGAAAGCTGATTGGTAGGAATAATATCTAAATATTCATATTTATTTTCCCAAACCCTACACTTCGTTTTAAGGTAACTATTACCTTTTAGTGGGAAAATGTATACAATCTTTTTCTTTCCACAATACGCCATTATTATTTATTTAATATCTCTAAACTATTATCTCCAAACACAAGCTTTAATACCTGATCTTTCTTTTCCTTTTTCAATTGAATAGTCAATGATGCTACAATATCATCATTTAAACAATTGGTAGGTATATACTTTTCAGGGTATGTAAACAGATCAATAACACTTACCTCAAGGCAGTTTGAGATAATCTCAAGTTCACTGACTTTAAGTTCACGTTTACCATTCTCGATATTACTGATAACCGCAATATCCACATTCAAAGCATCCGCTATTTTTTTCTGTGGAACGCCTTTTTCTGTACGTAACCGTTTTATATTCTCTACTACATTCATATTTATAAAGTTAGCGCAAATAATTCAGATATTATTTGAGATAAATTCAAGTATATTTGATTATTTCTCAAATTTAATTTGCGATTTTCTCAAATTAGTCTTATGTTTGCGGTGTAATTATAGCACTAAAAATTGTACTAAGCATGGAAAAAGAACAGAATTTAAACAAAATGGCATTTAGAGACTACTATGATACTTTGTCAGATGATGCCAAAGAGGCAGTTCGAAGCCGTATCCTTGGGGAAAGTGGGATGTCTTATACTACCTTTTATTATAAGCTTCGTAATAACACTTTCAAGCCATTGGAGAGAAAATTGATTGATAATATAATAAATGATGTAAATCCAAAGGTATTATGCTGACGAATATTGAATTCTACAACACTCCTGAAGGAGATGTCATGGTTAAAGGGGTGAACGAAGCTGCTCACTCTCTAAAAGAAAACGACCGGGATATAATAGATTATATGTTAACAGTCATTCGTGATCGATACCCCAAGGCTCATGCAGCTCTTATGGAACTATATTCAAAAAGAACTATGAATAAGACATATTTTGAATATAGCGTTGTTCATCGATTCATAAGATGCAATTTTGGTGAATACGACCAATTCAGCCACGATATTGACGCTAACGGTTACTTTGTTTTTGAAGAAGTAAAATGTCCTCTTCGTGGTGAATGTCCATTAGAAGGAGTAGTATGTAAACCTGAGCTTGACACTCAGCTCTCTGATAGAGAAATAGAGGTATTCAGATTAATCGCCCGAAATATGCGCTCCGGAGAAATTGCTGCAGAACTGTCCCTCTCAAAATTTACAGTTGATCGCCATCGAGAAAACATTAAAGCCCGGCTTCGCCTTCGGGATGTCCCAGAGATGATAACTTACTGGCATGTTAACCATCTTAAATAAAGCGGTGCAAGGTCATCCGGGTTCGATTCCCGGCTCCGCACGATGATTTACTAACTTAATAAACAGTATTAAAATGGGAAAAAGAACAATGCAAATAGATGTAATAGGTCCAGTAGAAGGAACTGAATTCATGAAATGTAAATTATATGCCGATGGGCGTGTATGTGTATTCTATATGTCGGAATCTAATTATAAAGCCTTGATGTGTGATAAGATATTTATTCGTGATGGAAAAACTGTAGATTCTGCCAATGTGATAAATACTACCAATACCTTTATTGAAGAAGATATAATTCCTCATTAAAACTCAATAGAGATATGACCCAACAGGATTTAGATGAAGTAGTAAAAAGACTACCGTCGCCAGCGAAAGTCGAGACTGACAGATATATTGCTTATAGCCTTAATACAACTTGCCGATTCATTTTTCGGAAAGAAGTCTTTTTCATCACTCCACAGAGAGTGACTTTGACAATGTGGGTTTTAGACTATATTATAAAGTAATAAAGTAATAAACTAAATACTACTACGGCGTCACATACTGCGTAAGTTGGTTAACGTGACTGCGCCCTTGTGACACGTAGTAGTTCTAATAAATTAAAAAATGGGCCAAGAAGTAACAACAGCTCCCCTATGGATGCTTAAAGAAATAGAGAATACATTGAGAATGACAGCTAATATACATCATTCAACGCAAAGAGAAACATGCTTTGATAGGCAGGTGATGCGCTCATGGAATTTTATTAATGACATAATTAAAGGTCATGAAGCAAGTTTATCTGAACGGTATGATTATTATAACAAAAAGGGACAAAAACCTTATTAATAAAAATATGAATATCCTTCTTTGGCTAACAGACAGACCAGCATATCGAATGATAAAAAAAATACGCTGGGAAATACAAGTGATGGATTTGGCTGATAAACTAAGAAATACAAATC